>JAHENF010000001.1:59300-212941 GCA_024643255.1 Ilumatobacteraceae bacterium | reverse complement strand
AAGCCTCGGCAGCGATGAGTTTCGACGCGGCCTGTGCGCGCTCAGACTCATCGCTGGTAGCACCGCATGCTGGTGCGATGAGTTCCGGCGCGACCTGTGCGCGCTCGAACTCATCGCTGGTAGCACCGCACGCTGGTGCGATGAGTTCCGGCGCGACCTGTGCGCGCTCGAACTCATCGCTGGTCGTTGCCGCTCGGCTTCCGGCGACGCGTTGGGGTCACGCTGCCAGAGGCCGGTCTCCGAACGAGCGATCAAGCGTCGAGATGCAGCCGAATCGTCACGGTGTCGCCGAGCATGAGTTCCTCGGCTCTGCGCACTGCCACCTTGATCGGAACGAGGTAGCGCTCGGCCCGGGGAAACAGCGAGGTGCGAAATTCGGTCCGTCCGACCCGCGCCTGCACCGGAATCACGCCCCACCCGTAGGTGACCAGTGATGCGACCGCCTCGATCGCTGCGCTGGGCTCCTCGGGAACGACGACGAAATGGAACGGCGAGGGCCCTCGCCAGTAGATGATCTCGCCACTGAACTCGAGGTCCATGTCGCGCAGCCTACGAATCCCGTGGCTCGCCCGAGGTGATCGAGTTCGACTGCGTGGTGACCATCGGTGCTCAACCCGCCGGTGCAGGTGCGATCGCCGTGCGATTGTGATGCTGCGGTCCTCGACGTCCCAGGTTCGACGCCGGCATCTCGACGAAGCGATGGCTGATCAGCGCGAGGACGATCGTGACCGCGAGCGTCACGGTGGTCACCCAGGCGAACGTCGTCAGTCGGCCATCGATCACGGAACGCTGCTGCAGCCACGACAGGACCACGTTGTGCCACAGGTAGATCCCGTACGAGATGACACCGAGCGTCGCGAGCGTCCGGTTGGTCATCGTCCGTACGACGAACTGGTCGGGGCGGCCGAGAACCGCGGGAGCGATCAACAGGGTTGCCGCGATGCCTTGCGCAAGGTGTCGGTAGACGGCGCCGGCGGTGGTGTCGAACCGCGACAAGCCGAATTGGCCATCGATCGAGGCGGCGATACCGAGATAGCACCCGAACGCGAGCACCAGGCACCATTCGCCGTGATCGAGCAAGCCCTGCACCGCGGCGGGAAGTGCGGCGCCCCGCTCGGTCCATGCCGAGAGCACCGCCAGCAGCATGCCCAATGCGAACCAATCGAAGTAGGAGAAGATCCACCGATACGCGGGAACGATCTCGCCGGATGAATGCATCGAGGTCAGAAAGACGAGCGCACCGATCGCCAGGGCGGTGAGAACGACGAGCTGCAGCTGGAACCGCGCTCGAGGCGTTGCCAACCGGCGACTCGCAACGGCGACGATTGACGCGATCACCACGAGGCTGAAGTAAAAGGCGATCTCGATGCTCAGCGTCCAGGCAACCGAGAGGCCGGTGTACGGCTGCAGCGGGGGCACGTACGAGTCGAGCAGGAGGAAGATCGCCCATGAGTTGCCTCGCGACGTGGCCACCGTGGGTTCGACCAATGCCCAGCCGATCAGCGCGAGCCAGTAGCCCGGATAGATGCGCAGCAGCCGTCGAACGATGAACTGGCCGCGGTTGGGGAGTGGTTGCTCGTCGCGGATGCTGCTGCACATCGGGCGATAGAGCAGGAACCCCGACATGACGAAGAAGACTGCGACGCAGAAGCCACCGAGGTTCTCGAACAGGATTCCCCCGAACGCATCGGGACGGACGACGCCGGTCGCGAACGAACAGTGGTAGAGCAACACACCGAGGGCGGCGGCAGCGCGGTAACCCTCGAGTGCGGCGAAGCGCCCGGTGTGCGGTCGGGCGACGAGGCGTCTGCGGGCGCCGGTGGCCTTCACGGCACGGAGGCGATCGTGACGTCATCCCATGTGCAGGACGCTACGTCGTCGATCCCGATCAGGCCCATGCTCGAGTCGCCTTCCACTTCGTCGAGCACGACGGTGAGCGACTCCCCGAGCACGGCGGCCTCGACGATTCGTCGTCCGGAAGTGAGTTCTGCATGGACGTCCATCAGCGGCGAGTCGGGGAGATTGCCGAGAAACTTCGATCCCCTCGATGTGACTGCGATGAGGTTCCACACCCCGTATTCGGGCTCCCGATGCAGCGCGACATAGTCGGACGGCGAGCGGTACCGCACGACGATGCCGCACGTTGCGGTCCCTCCGATCGTGGCGCCGATCGTGCCGACGTTCGGCGCAGTCGTGACGATGATGCTCGGCGCGAGGTCGTTGCCGTCGGTGACGATCGCCTTTCCGGTGTCGACACCCCACTCGCCGGTTGCAGGTGTCCATCGGGAGCCGCCTGCATCGCCGCCGAACTCACCCGAGTGGCCGAAGCTCTCGGTGAGCAGCACGGTCTTCGTGTCGGGGTTCTGGACGAGGTCGTCGCGCATCGCCCAGGCGAAGACACCCGAGACGGTGATCACGAAGAGCACGGCGACGAAGACGGAGATCCAGCCGCGATTCGCTCCCGCTGGATCGGTCACTTCGACGGGAACCAGTCGTGCTGGACCACGACCCGCTCACCGACCGCCTGGCTGGCGTGGTCGCGCACGTAGCTCTGGTGCAGCGGGTGCTCGACGTAGCGCCGTGCCGAGGCGAAGTCATCGAAGTCCATGACCGCGACGAAGTCGAAGTTGCCCTCGAAGTGCCCGGCGTCCTCACCCCAGGTCAGATCGAGGAGTTCGGGGATCGATCGCAACTGTTCGAAGGCGTCGCGAAAGCTCTGCTTCACCTCCGAAGAAGCACCATCGGCCCACCGGCACATCACGACCTGTCGAAACATCCTCGAACCTCCGCCGCGGAGTGTAGGTGTCGGACCCGGAGCAGCTCGGACTGTCGAGCAGCGGCTACGTTGCTCGACGTGACGATGGTGAGTCGCAGTATCGAAGACGTGCTCACCGCGACCGCACTGTTCGCTGTCGCCGCGCCGCAGACGGTCGACCAGCTCGCACGCACATCGCGTCGGCGGACGATCGAACGCAACGAGATGCTCTTTGCCGCTGGCGAGCGCGCCACGTCGATCTACATCGTCGACACCGGGATGTTCCGAGTGTTCAACTCGTCGGCGCAGGGCACCGAACCCACGCTGGCGCTGATCCACGAGGGTGAGATCATCGGCGAACTCGGCGTGCTCGACGACCTGCCACGCTCGGCGTCGATTGCGGCACTCCGCCGGTCGGAGATCGTGGAGATTCCGGCTGCGTCGTTCCGCGCCGCCTACGGGTCGGATCCGGCCATCTCGCGTCAGATGGTCGTGCTCTTGGGTGCGCGGCTGCGAACCGTCACCGACGGCCTCGCGGATCTCGCGTACCTCGACCTGGGGGGACGGCTGGCGAAGTACCTCGTCGCCGAGTCCGAGCGTCGTCAGGATCTCACGTTCAGACTCCCGCTCACCCAAGCCGAGCTCGGACAGCTGCTCGGTGGTGCGCGCCAGTCGGTGAACCAAGTGGTGGGATTCTTCGAACAGGCCGGCCTGATCGCGCTCGACGGTCGCACGGTACGCATCCTCGACGAGCAGGGGCTCCGGCGCCGGGCGATGTCGTCCGGCGGGCGGTTCGAATGAATTGTCGGCGAGTGTCAGACGGGTGACTTTTCAAATTCCGCCGATCGTGCATACTTCGATTCATCGAGGGCTGAGGGGCCCACAGAGAGCAGGAGAGAAGCCATGATCAAGCGAGAGAACGAAGTCAACCGCAACATCGACACCGAGACCGCAGAAGGCCACCGTGTCGTCCGGGGCAAGGCTCTCATCGGGGAGTCCGAGGATCCGGGCAAGAAGACGGCGTCAGTCCGCCGTGCTTCGGGCCCCGACGCCCTCGACGACGTGGCCGAAGGCCACGTCCGTCGCCTTTCCTGATCCCGGGAATGAACTCGGGGCATCGACGGCGGGTCGATGCCCCGATGTTTCGCGTTCCGGGTGGTCTCGTTCAGGAATTGGCTGGTGAGTTCACGGCCAATTCCGCGAGCACCGTCTTGGCCTGCCAGGCCCTCGTGCCTGGATGGGTCGCCAGTAGCCGTGCGAGGTGGCCCGTGATGATCGGCGCCGCAAAGGAGTTCCCGGTCGTCCGGATCGTGGCACCGTTCATCCACGCGACGTCGACGTCGATGCCGGCGGCCCCCCACTCTGCGGGTCCATCCGGGTTGCACCAGATCTGCTCACGGTCGGTTCCGGGAGCGCATGCAACCGAGAACACGCCGGCGAGTTCGCTCGGAATCGTGCGTTTCGGTTCGTTGTTCATCGCGGCCACGAGCAGCACACCGCGATAGGTCGCCACGTCGACGAGATCCCAGAACGTCTCCGCCCACCGTTCGCTGGCGGTCGACATGCTCAGGTTGATGATGTCGATGCCCTCCTCGATGCACCACTCCACGCCGTAGGCGAACGCTGCGGCGCTCCCTTTCAGGTCGTCGCGCAGCACGCGCACCGAGACCAGATCGACCTCGGGGGCCACGTCGCGGATGATCGCCGCGCACGCCGTTCCGTGGCCGTACAGGTCGGCGTGCGGGCCTGGAACGAAGCAGACACCCGACTCGGTCGAGTCGTCGCGGTCGATCGCCACATACTGTTGGACGCCGCCGACCAGCGGATGCTCGGCATCGATGCCGCTGTCGACGACAGCGACACGGACGCCCTTGCCGGTGCCGTCGCCGTAGGCCCACGATCGCGTGATCGCTTGCGGAAAGGCCATCGACGGCGATCGCCCCGGCCCGCCAGGCCGATGGAACGGCTCCGACCATGCAGGGAGAATCGATCCGGTGCTCGCGGTCACCAACGCCGCCTCGGCGTGGCGAGCGCAATGCTCTCGATCAGGATCCGTCCGACGGCCTGCTGAGTCGCTGCGGGCAAGGCCCGCAGTTGGGCGAACATCGACGCGAGCGATGCGATCTCGGCGTCCTCGGCGGGAAGGTCGTCGGCGAGGCGTTGCAGCGCACTCACGAGTGTCGTCTCGTTCGCGTCCATCGCATCGGCGACGGCCCGCAGGAGCAGAGGGCCCAGCGTGGCGATCGCGGCGGACGTCGCAAGCAACGGGGCCGCCACGCGCCCCGACGCTGACGCGATGGCGAGCGGGTCGCCGATACCGACGGTTCGATCGAGTACCGACACCACGCCGAGCACCCGGTCCTGCGCGTCGACCACCGGGACCGCGAGCAACGACGTCGGGACGTACCCGATCCGCTCCGCGACGTCGCGGGCGAACCGCGGGTCGGAGTGCACCTCGTCGACCACGAGAGACTGGCCGGTGTTGGCCACGTAGCCGGCGATGCCTCGGTCGGACGGCAGTCGCAGCCCCGTCACGTTGGCAGCTCCCGCGCCTTCTGCCGCCTCGTAGAGCAGCGCGTTGCCGTCCAGCCGTGCGATCGAGACGCTGGCGGCACCGGTCGCCAGCCGCGTCATCGCACAGAGGTCGACGAGCTGGTTGCGCTGCTCGATCGGAATCAGCAGCGGGCCGAGTGAATCGGCGACGGCAGCGAGTTGGCGTGTGAGGTTCCCCGGGTTCGGCACGATGACATTCTGGCGGGTCGGCGGCGTCTACCTTTGCGATGCATTTCCAACGCGAGGCGATGACGGAAAGGTTGGACACATGACGGGGGTGGCCGATCAACTCGTCGAGTCGCGGCACGCGATCAGCAGCGTGTTCCGCAGCCCGGCGCTCCGGCGACTGAACATCGCCCTCGTGGGTTCCGTGATCGGCGACTGGGCCTTCAGCGTGGCGTTCTCCGTCTACGTCTACCAGCAAGGGGGCGCCACCGCGCTCGGAGTGATCAGTGTGGTGCGGTTCGTCACGATGGCGGTGCTCGCGTCGATCGTCTCCGTCCTGGCCGACAAGCTCGACCGTCGCCGGTTGATGATCGCTGCGGATGTCGTTCGAGCTGCCCTGGTGCTCGCAACAGCCATGATCGTCGCGGCGGATGGGCCGACACTTCCGGTGTACATCCTGTCGGTGCTGGTCGGTGTTGTCGGCTTGACGTTTCGGCCGGCGCAAGCGGCGTTGCTCCCATCCCTCGCCCGAAATCCGTCCGAGCTCACGGCTGCGAACGTCGCGTCGAGCACCATCAACAGCCTCGGATTCTTCGTCGGCCCCATGGTGGCCGGGTTGCTGCTCGCGGTTGCCGACATCGGGGCAGTCTTTGCGTTCGATGCGCTCACCTTCGTCTGGTCGGCGGTGATGGTGTACGGCGTCCGGCCGACCACCGTGGTCATCGAGACGACGGACGATGTCGAGACGGTGACCGAGGTCGCCACCCCTGGCGACCCCGTCGCGGACACCGAGCCTGCCGATCAGGTCAGCGGCATGTTCGCCGGCGCCGCCGACGGCTACCGCGCCATCTTCCGCGACAGGGACCTGCGCTTGATCGTCGCGCTCTACGTCGCACAGACGATCGTCGCGGGCTGCTCCGCTGTGTACGAGGTGACGATCGCGTTGGACTTGCTGAACATGTCGGAGAGCGGTGTGGGCGTGCTCAACGCGGCGCTGGGCGTCGGTGGGCTGGTGGGCGGCGTGGTCGCGTTGGTGCTCTCGCAACGGGGCATGTTGTCCCGGGACTTCGGGATCGGTGTTGCGTTGTGGGCGGCGCCGCTCCTGCTCGTTGCAGCATTCGCGTCGATTCCGGCAGCGCTCCTCGCGATGATGCTCATCGGCATCGGCAACTCGATGGTCGACGTCAACGCAGAGACCATCGTGCAACGGCTCGTTCCCGACGAGGTGCTCGGCCGCGTCTTCGGTGCCCTCGACAGCGCAGCGATCGGCGGCATGGCGATCGGTGCGGCGATCATGCCATTGATGATCGCAACGATCGGTCTGCGAACCGGCTTGGTCGTCATCGGTGTCGCGGTGACGCTGTTGGTGGTCTTCGCAGTTCCCGGACTCAAACGCGTCGACAAGATCGCGCTCGCACCGGAAGGGCTCGAGCTGCTCCGGGGCGTACCGATGCTCGCCGTCTTGCCCGAGCACGTCATCGAGCGCCTCGCACGGACCTCTGAACGGGTGACGGTGCGTGCCGGTGTGTCGGTCTTCCTCGAAGGGGATCATGGCGACCGGTTCTTCGTGATCGAGTCGGGCATCGCCGTGGTGTCGAAGTCCGGTCTGCCGGTTGCCGAACTCGGTGTCGGTGAGTCGTTCGGTGAGATCGCTCTGCTCCGTGACGTGCCGCGTACGGCAACGGTGGCGGCCGTCTCCGACCTGACCGCACGGGCGATCGACCGACGTCACTTCCTCCCGGCGGTCACCGGTCATGCCGACGCCTCACAGCAGGCCGAACTCGTGGTCGGCCGGTTCACCGACATCTCGTGACTCGGTCGGAGTGGTCGGGCGCGGGTAGACCATCGTGATGCAGGAACTCGAGGGAAGGACCGCGGTGGTCACCGGCGCGGCGAGCGGCATCGGCCTGGAGCTGGCCCGTCGTTTCGGTGCCGCGGGCATGAACGTCGTACTGGGTGACGTGGAGCGCCCGGCCCTCGACAGCGCCGAGTCGAACCTCCGTGATGCCGGCTACGAGGTGATCGCCGAAGAGATCGACGTTCGCGAGATCGACGACCTCAGGCGGCTCGAGACGGCAGCGCGCGAGCGATACGGCGACGTGCACGTGCTCTGCAACAACGCCGGAGTCGGTGCGGGCGGCCCCGTCGCCGACCCCGACAACCTCGAAGCATGGCGATGGACCATCGACATCAACCTCTGGGGTGTGATCTACGGCTGCAAGGTGTTCCTGCCGGCGATGATCGAACACGGCGAGCCGTGCCACATCGTCAACACGGCGTCGATGGCCGGTCTCGGATCGGCTCCCATGATGGGGGCGTACAACATCTCGAAGTACGGCGTGGTGGCACTCTCCGAGACGTTGACCCGCGAGATGCAGATGATGCAGACCGCAGTCGGAGTGTCGGTGCTGTGTCCGGCATTCGTGGCGACCGGCATCGCGTCGAGTGGTCGCAACATGCCCGCCGACGTGGCTGCGACCTTGCCGGAGCGCGCCGTCGAGGCCACCGGATTGCAGTCGGTGATGGAGTCGCTGGTGGCCAACGGGATCGACCCGGCACTCGTCGGCGAGGCGGTGCTCGACGCAATTCTCAACGACCGCTTCTGGATCCTGACGCACGACGAGTCGAAGCCGGGTGTGTTGGCCAGAGCCGAGGAGATCGTCAACGGGATCAACCCCGCGCTGCGCAACGGATTCGCGTAGCGCCGGGTCTCAGTCGCTCGGGATCCGGTAGTCCGCGATCTGGGAGTCGTCGACGCCGGCATCGGCGTAGTTGTCGGCGCCGCGAGCATTGATGAACTCGCGGAACTCGAATGGTCGGTAGACGGGTGTCGCGGCGACCAACTCGTCGATCGGCACGATGACGGCGTCGATCTGCGGATTCGAGAAATACGGGATGCTCATGCGGTCGGTGTCGTCCATCGGGCGCACCCGGTGCAGCGCCGCGCGATAGCGGTCATTGGTCCAGACCTGCATGCAGTCGGCGAGATTGACGACCACCGTCGATGGTCGCGGTTCGACCTCGATCCAACCGTCGTCGGTCGAGAATGCCTGGAGACCGCCGGTCGCATCCTGGATCAGCAGGGTCAGGAGTCCGGAGTCGGTGTGCTCGCCGAGGGCGACGTCGGCCAACTCGTTGAGATCGCCGCGTTCGCTCTCGGGGACCGGGTCGCCGACCGTGTAGTGGTTGAGGCGCATGTGGCTCGAGGTTCGATCGCCACGGTGCTCGGCCACCGCTGCGGCCGACAGGTCGAGAGCGGCGAAGACGAGTTCGGTCGTGCGGACGGCGAGGTCGCTGAATGCGTCGTAGTGGGCGCACATCGCCTCGCGGAATCCGTCGACATCGTCGGGCCACCGGTTGTGGTGCGCGGCGCGTCCCTGTGTGGGGTCGACGAAGTCGAACACCTCCTTGTGGTCGCGTCGCCGCTTCGTGAGTTCCCTGTCGTTGTAGCCGAGTGCCACCCGGGCATCGCGACGCACGGCGTTCTTCACGGTGGGCGCAGCATCGAAGAACCGGCGGGCTGCATCGAATGTGTTGCGGATCACGTCATCGAGGCCGTGGCCTTCGAGCAGGAAGAACCCGTGGGTGCGACAGGCGCGATCGAGTTCGACGAGTGACGTGGCGGCGGGATTGCGGATGTCGACGACCGGTACGAGTTCCACGGGCTCACCGTACGCACGGCGGCGTGAACTGTGGGAACCGGGTGCGCCATGCCGTGCCGATGCGGGGGTGTCGACTCCGGGCCGCCTACGGTCGGAGCATGCGAATCTGGCGACTGCAAGAACTCGGGGAACCTGCCGATCAGCTCCGTCTGGTCGACGAAGATGCGCCGACACCGCGCGCGGGTGAGGTGCTCGTCGACGTCGAAGCCGTCGGCCTGGCGTTCCCCGATGTGCTGCAGTGCCGCGGCCTGTACCAGGTCAAGACCGGCCCGGGCTTCACGCCCGGTGGCGAATTGGCCGGGACGGTCAGCGCCCTCGGTGAGGGTGTCGACGGGGTGTCGATCGGCCAGCGTGTGGTGTTCCTCGGCGGCGGCGGGCTGGCCGAGCAGGTGACACACCCGGCACGGGCCGTGTTCCCGGTGCCCGACGGTGTGTCGGCCGCGAAGGCCGCGGCGATCCCGATCAACTACTGCACCACGCTGTACGCGCTCCACGACCGGGGAAACCTGCAAGCCGGCGAGACCGTGCTGATCACCGGGGCGGCAGGCGGAACCGGCACCGCCGCAATCCAACTCGCCAAGGCCGCTGATGCCCGCACGATCGCCGTTGTCGGTGGCGCGGAGAAGGTTGCGCTCGCACACAACGTGGGCGCCGATGTGGTGATCGATCATCAGGTGACACCTGACTGGGTCGATCTCGTGCGCGAGGCGAGCGGCGGGGGAGTCGACGTCGCGTACGACCCCGTCGGCGGTGACACGTTCCACCAGGTCCGTCGCTGCATGGGCTGGGACGGGCGCCTCCTCGTGATCGGGTTCGTCGCGGGGATTCCCGAGGTCGCGACCAACCATGCGCTGCTCAAGAGCTACTCGATCGTCGGCGTTCACTGGGGTGCCTCGTTGGGTCGCTTCCCCGAGTCGCTCGGTCAGCAGATGACCACACTGCTGGAGCTGGCCGAAAGCGGGGCAGTCGACCCTCCGCTCTACCCCCCGTACGCGTTCGACGACGCCGCGACAGCGCTGCAGGATCTCGCCAACCGCAAGACCTACGGCAAGGTCGTCGTCACGGTGTGATCAGGTCGACGACCACGGCGGCGTGGTCGCTCGCCCAGACGGGCCCACCGTCGATGACGACCGGTTCGGCGCCGAGCAGGCGGGACGCACCGGGGTTCCCGACGGGTTTTGCCCGAGGCCACGAGACCAGCACGTAGTCGAGGCGACGGTTGGGCCAGGCGCTGTCGATCGTGTGTGGATTCTCGCGGCGCCACGTCAGGCCGGCTCCCTCGCCCACCTGCTCCCACGCGTCCGACATGGCGATGCCTTCAACGCCGTCGCGGCGCCCGGTCAGCAGTCGAACCTCGTCGCTGTCGGGGACGGCGTTCAAGTCGGCGCCGATGACGACGGGCAGGTCGGTTGTGGGGTCGCCTCGCCAACTCGCGGAGAGTTCGAGGAGTCGCCGCGCCTGGAGCTGGCGGGTGGGCGAGTCGTCGAAGCGATGGTCGAGGTGTGTCGACGCCACGGGCCATCGTCCCCACGGCGAAGCGACACGGCCGGCGATGATCCGGCGATGGCCGGGCGTGCCGTCGCGGCGGGGGAGTGGCTCGTCGGCGATGAGGTCGATCGGCCAACGGGCGAGTACCGCATTCGCGAAACCGAGTGCGCCACGGCCGACCGAGACGTTGCGCAGCGTGTGATAGCCGAGTTCGGCACCGATGATCGTCGCCAGGTCGGTCTCCGCGTCGGCGTCGACCCACACCTCCTGGAGGCAGACCACGTCGGCCTCGGCGGATCGGATGGTTTCCACGATCGCCCGCTGACGTTGCTGCCAGTCCCCGAACCGCCACCAGAGGTTCCAGGTCATCACACGCACGTTGTCATGGTGGCCGACGGAGCCGGTCGCTGTCGTGTCGGCGCCGTACAGTCCGCCGTGATGTCACACGCTGAGACTCCGCACGACGATCGACACGGCGGGCCGCGAGCGCTGCCCACGTCGATCCATCGATGATCGCGATCAGTGCCTACGGGACCGACTCCGACCCGGTGTCGGATGCGCTCGGCTCCGACAGGGTCGTTTCACTCCAGCAGGAGACCGGCCAGCGCGGTGTCGACGAACGCTCAGCCGTAGAGCGGTGGTGTGCGCTCGGACCACGGGGCTGCCGACTCGAGCTGCGAGGCGACGCGCAGGAGGAGTGCTTCGTCGTCGATCGGCCCCACGAACTGAACCCCGATCGGCAGCCCGCGTTCGCTCCAGTGCAGCGGCAGCGACACCGCCGGTTGCCCACTGACGTTGAACTGCGCGGTGAACTGCAGGATGCTCGTCAGGCGCTCCGTGCCGAGGTCGGGATCGCTCAGCCATCCGATCGGCGGGGGCGGCACGGCGATCACCGGCGTCACGAGCAGATCGAAGTCGCTCCACCAGGCCTGCAATCGGCGTGACCATGCATGGACCCAGTTGATCGACGCGACGTAGTTCTCTGCCGACACGGCGCGGCCGATCGAGCCCATCAGCCAGTTGTCGGGTTCGACGTCGTTCTCGGTGATCGAGCGGCCGATCATTTCGCTCATCGTCGAGAAGTCGATCGCCGTAGCCACGGCGACGATCGTCACGAAATGCCGTGAGAAGCGGTCGTCGGAGAGGGCCACCGGTTGGGCGATCTCGACGTCGTGGCCGAGTTCCTCCAGCAGCGTGCCGGCGCGTTCGACCGCAGCGATGCATTCCGGGTCGGTGGTGACACCCGGATGCGTCGGTGCCAATCCGATGCGGAGCCGGCCGGGATCGCGACCGATCTCGTCGGCGAACGGTCGCATCGGCGGGGCGGCCGTGTACGGATCGCCGGTGTGGCGCCCGCTCATCACGTCGAGCATCGCCGCGGTGTCGCGTGTCGAGCGGGAGACGACACCGTCGGTCGTCGCTCCGGCCCAGCCCTCGCCGAGCGCCGGGCCGTGGGTGATGCGTCCCCGACTCGGCTTCAGGCCGACGAGGCCGCACTCGCTGGCCGGCACGCGAATCGATCCGCCTCCGTCACCCGCGTGGGCCATCGGAACGATGCCCGCGGCCACCGCAGCGGCGGAACCCCCAGACGATCCGCCTGTCGAGTGCTCGGTGTTCCAGGGATTCCTCGATGGTCCGAACGCCACCGGTTCCGTGGTGATGGTGCCGCCGAGTTCCGGCGTGTTCGTTCGCCCGAGGGTGATCAGGCCCGCAGCCCGGATCGACTCGTAGAGATACGAGTCCTGCGTGGCTGTGGCGCCGGCGTCCTTCAGCGCCCGGTTGCCCATCGTGTGCGGCTCGCCGGCGATCTCGCATCCGAGATCCTTGACCAGGAACGGCACACCGCGGAACGGTCCGTCCGGGATCGGACCCGCCGCCTCGGCGCGGGCGGCCTCGAAACGCTCGTGGATCACCGCATTGATCACCGGGTCGAGACGCTGGGCCCGCTCGATGGCCTCATCGACGAGTTCCGTCGGCGACGCCTCGCCCGATCGGATCAACGCCGCGAGTTCGGTCGCGTCAGGAAGTGGCATCGTCGTGGAGTCGGACGGTCGTGGCCCGGTTCACGTCGTCTGGACGATCAGGACCGAGCACCCTGCATGGTGCGCGCAACGGCTCGAGACGCTGCCGAGCAGGAAACGTCGCGCGCCCTGCATGCCGCGGTTGCCGACCACGAGCAGATCGGCGTCGACCGCTTCGCACAGCGACAACAACGCATCGGACGGATCGCCACTGAGCGCATGGGTGGTGGTCTCGGCGCCGACTTCGGCGGCGATCGCCGCGGCCCCTTCGAGCCCGAGCCTGGTCGACTGCTCACTCGCTTCGCCCCACTCGTTCGACGCCACGACCATGTCGGGAGCGACCAGTACCGGGATCCGAGGGGCGACCATTGCCACGTGGAGGTGGGCGCCGGTCAACGCCGCCAACGTGGCGGCGTGTGTCACCGCTTTCGCAGCTGTCTCCGATCCGTCGGTGCCGACCACGATCGATGTGTACATGTCTGACCTCCTCGAAGCTCGTCGTACCGTAGCAACCCTCAGCTGTTGAGGTTCTGGCGGACGGCCTCGGCGACGAGCGCGGCACCGTTCGGACTGTTCATGACCGTGTAGTGGTTCAGTCCGGCGGCCTCGATCCACCGGTGCTGGGGGTACCGATCGCGCTCCTCGGGGGTGATGAAACCGGGGGGCGCACCCATCATCCCGAACTCAGCGCGCACGATGGTCGTCTGCTGGACCCGCCGGGCGAGCAGCGTCCGCACTTCGTCGTTGACGAGGAGTTCGCGCCCGTCCTGGCGGACGGCGTCCTCGCTCACGGCGGCCCGGAACCCTCCCTCGACTTCGATCAGTTCGGCCAGGAGGTTGCGCTCGAGGTCGGGACTGATGCCGTCGACGAACGCCGGATGGCTCGCCCAACTCGCCTGATACGAGACGCGATCCGGCCAGACGGTGGTGATGCGTTCGATCGCCGGTCCGAGCGTGAGGTCGAGCACCGCGTCGATGTCGACGTTCGGGCCCGGCGGGCACGGCAGAGGCGTCCCCCCGTCGACCAGGATCACGTCGCGAACGGCACCGAGGTGGCGGTCCGCAACCATGAGCGCAACGGACGCGCCCATCGAATGGCCCACGAGAAACGCCGGCTGTCCGAGCTGCTCGATGACGGCAGCGATGTCGTCGGCATGCCGGCGAATCCCGAACGGCGGGTCGGCATCGAGGCTCATCCCACGGCCACGCAGATCGAGCGCGATGATCTCGGCGCCGCCGGCGAGGTGGTGTGCCATCGGATCCCAGGCCCACGCATTGGAGGCGATGCCGTGCACGGCGACGAGTGTCGGGGTGCCCAACAGCCCCGGCCAGCGCAACGCACCGAGTGTGACGTCATCGACGTGGAACTCGAGGAACTCAGGTCGCTGTGACATCGCCCACCCTTCGGTCACGCACGGTGTTCGCGAAGCACTCTGCGTCGACCTCCATGCGGGCATGGTACATCTCTGTCACCGGTCGTGTCAGTGGCGAATGACCGGGCCGGATGTCAGCGAGGCTCGCGGGGGAGCCCGAGCACGCGCTCACCGAGGATGTTGCGCATGATGTCCGAGGTGCCACCCATGATCGTGTAGCCGGGCGCATAGACCAGCCCGCGGGTGACGTCGTCCCACACGAGCGCGTCGGCACCGAAGGCGCGCGCGACGAAGTCGGCCACCCGGATCTCGTGCTCGGTGCAGAAGCACTTGGTGGCCGCCGAGAATCCGGCCGGAGCCTGACGGAGCACCTCGCGGGTCACGAGGATCCGGCCGATGCGGTAGCCGGTTTCGAGGTGGGCGATCTCCTGGCGGACCCGTGGATCGGACCGGTCGGCGCGCTCGAGCGCGAGTTCGTAGAGCGCACGGTTCGACACGAGACGGTCGATCCCGCCGCGCTCGTGCTCGAGTTGCCCCATCGTCTGTTTGAACGCGTTGCCCTCGACGCCGACCAGATTCGCGACCGGGACGCGCACGTCGGTGAAGAACACCTCGCAGAAGTGGCGGTTCGTGGTCATGTCGGTGATCGGGCGCACCTCGATGCCGGGTGTGTCCATCGGGACGATGATCTCGCTGATCCCGCGGTGGGGAGGACCGTCGGTGTCGGTGCGACAGATCAGGTAGCAGTAGTCGGCGAGCTCGCCGAAGCTCGTCCAGATCTTCTGTCCGTTGATCACGAAATCGTCGCCCTCGCGCACGGCCCCGGTCGTGAGCGACGCGAGGTCGGACCCGGAGTTCGGCTCCGACATGCCGATGCACCAGGTGGTCTCGCCCGACAGGATTCCGGGAAGGAATTCGGCCTGCTGGTCGGCGGTGCCGTAGTGGATCAGGGTCGGTCCCATCTGCCGGTCGGCGAACCACATCGCAGCGATCGGGGCGCCGGCAGCGATGAGCTCCTCGCCGACGATCAGGCGATTGATCGCCGGCTGACCGCCGCCGCCGAATTCGACCGGCCACGTCATCCCGATCCAGCCGTGGGCGGCCATCTCCTTGGCGAAGTCCTTCGAGAATCCGTTGATCCACGAGTCGTTGTGACGCCCATGGCGCTCCACCGCCTCGGTGGCGACCTTTCGGGCCTGGTCTCGGAGTGCGGTCTGCTCAGGGGTCCAGTCGAAGTCCATCGTCACCGAGCGTAGAGGCGTCGGCCTTCGCGCACGGCACGGTGCACGGCGCCGCTCCGTGTTGGTACAGTGCAGACAAGTTGTAGACAAGTCGAAACGAGCGAGCAGGAACCCCATGAGCGAGATCACCCCGTCCACCATCATCTACACGTTCACCGACGAGGCCCCGGCGCTGGCGACATATTCGTTGCTCCCGATCGTCGAGGCGTTCGCCGGTGCGGCAGGGATCGACGTGGAGACCCGCGACATCTCGCTCGCCGGGCGCATCATCGCCAACTTCCCGGAGCGCCTGACGCCCGAGCAGCGCATCGGTGACGCGTTGACGGAACTCGGCGACCTCGCGCTCACGCCGGCGGCCAACATCATCAAGCTCCCCAACATCAGCGCGTCGGTGCCCCAGATGAAGGCGGCGATCACCGAACTCCAGGCGGAGGGCTACGACATTCCGAACTACCCCGACGAGCCCTCGTCGCCCGAAGAGGTCGAGATCAAACAGCGCTACGGCAAGGTGATGGGATCGGCGGTCAACCCGGTACTGCGCCAGGGCAACTCGGACCGCCGGGCCCCCAAGGCCGTCAAGGACTACGCCAAGTCGCATCCACACTCGATGGGTGCGTGGTCGACCGAGTCGAAGACGCACGTCTCCACCATGGGTGACCACGACTTCCGCTCGAACGAGCAGGCGATCACGCTGGACGCCGACGCCACACTGCGCATCGAACACGTCGCCGCCGACGGAACCGTGACCGTGCTCAAGGACTCGCTCCCCGTGCTGGCCGGCGAGGTCGTCGACTCGACGGTCATGGACGTGGCAGCACTGCGGACCTTTCTCGCGGAGCAGATCGCGGATGCGCGTGACCAGGGTGTGCTGTTCTCGCTCCATCTGAAGGCGACGATGATGAAGGTCTCCGACCCCATCATGTTCGGACACGCTGTCGAGGTGTTCTTCGCCGATGTGTTCGCCAAGCACGGTGACGCGATCACCACTGCTGGTGGCGACCCGAACAACGGTTGGGCCAGCGTGCTCGCTGCGGTCGAGTCGATGCCGGCTGAGCAGCGCGCCGCCATCGAAGCCGACATCGCCGTCGCCTACGAGAACGGGCCGGACATCGCGATGGTCGACTCCGACAAGGGCATCACCAACCTGCACGTGCCGAGCGACATCATCGTCGACGCCTCGATGCCGGCGATGATCCGCACGTCGGGTCAGATGTGGAACAAGGCCGGCGAGCAGCAGGACACCAAGGCGGTCATCCCCGACAGCTCCTATGCCGGCGTGTATCAGGCGGTCATCGACGACTGCCGCGTCAACGGCGCATTCGATCCGTCGACGATGGGCACGGTGCCGAACGTCGGACTGATGGCGCAGAAGGCCGAGGAGTACGGCAGCCACGACAAGACGTTCGAGGCGGCTGCGGCCGGCACGATCCGCGTCGTCGACGTCACGACCGGCGACACCCTGATGGAGCAAGCTGTTCAGGCCGGTGACATCTTCCGGGCCTGCCAGGTCAAGGACGAGCCGATCCGCGACTGGGTGCGCCTCGCTGTCGAGCGGGCGCGGGCCATGGGTGCCCCGGCGGTGTTCTGGCTCGATGCCGGCCGCGCCCACGACGCACAGCTCATCGCAAAGGTGAACCGCTACCTCGGCGACCACGACACCAGCGGACTCGAGATCGAGATCATGGCGCCGGAAGCCGCCACCGAGTTCTCGATCGAGCGCATCCGTCGCGGTGAGGACACGATCTCGGTGACGGGCAACGTGTTGCGCGACTACCTGACCGACCTCTTCCCGATCCTCGAACTCGGAACCAGCGCCAAGATGCTGTCGATCGTTCCGCTGCTCAACGGCGGCGGGCTGTTCGAGACCGGCGCCGGTGGCTCAGCGCCCAAGCACGTCCAGCAGCTGGTCAAGGAGAACTACCTCCGGTGGGACTCCCTCGGCGAGTTCCTCGCGTTGGCCGTGTCGTTCGAGCACCTCGCGAACGTCACCGGCAACGAACGGGCGCGGATTCTCGGCAGCACCCTCGACGCCGCGACCGGTCAGCTCCTCGAGAACGGCAAGTCACCCGCACGTCGGCTCGGCCAGATCGACAACCGTGGCAGCCACTTCTACATCGCGCTGTACTGGGCTCAGGCGCTCGCCGCGCAGACCGAGGATGCCGAACTCGCGGCCACGTTCGGACCGATCGCAGCGGAACTCTCGGCCAACGAGCAGACCATCGTCGACGAACTGCTCGGCGTGCAGGGCAAGCCTGCGGACATCGGCGGCTATTACGCCCCCGACGCCGAGAAGGCGACCGCGATCATGCGTCCGAGCGCAACCTTCAACGCCGCGATCGACGCCTTCGCCTGAACCGGCATCGCGATCGGGGTCTGACCCCGATCGCGATCAGCGGTTGGCGATATCGACGTAGTTGCGCTCGTCCGGGCCGGAATACCACTGGCGCGGACGGGAGATCTTCTGGGCAGGATCGTTGAGCAGTTCCTGCCAGTGAGCCAGCCAACCCGACATGCGAGGGATGGCGAAGAGCACGGTGAACATCTCGACCGGGAAGCCCATCGCCTGGTAGATGAGGCCCGAGTAGAAGTCGACGTTCGGGTACAGCTTGCGGTCGATGAAGTAGGGATCGGACAATGCCGTCTCCTCGAGCGCGAGCGCGATGTCGAGCAGTGGGTTCTTGCCCGTGACCTCGAACACGTCGTAGGCAGCCTGCTTGATGATGCGGGCACGGGGGTCGTAGTTCTTGTAGACGCGGTGGCCGAAGCCCATCAGACGGCCTTCGCCGGCCTTGACCGAGTCGACGAACGCGGGCACGTTCTCGATCGAGCCGATCTCTCCGAGCATCCGCACGACGGCCTCGTTCGCCCCACCGTGCAGCGGGCCGTACAGCGCAGCTGCTGCACCCGCAGCGGACGAGTACGGGTCGGCGTGGCTCGAACCGATGACCCGCATCGCTGTCGTGCCACAGTTCTGCTCGTGGTCGGCATGGAGGATGAAGAGCACCTCCATCGCCCGCTCGAGACGGGGGTCGACCTCGTAGTCGCCGACCTTCCACATCATGTTGATGAAGTTGGCGGGGTACGACAGATCGTTGTTCGGGTAGTTGAACGGGAGCCCCACAGAGAATCGGTACGCCATGGCCGCGAGCGTCGGTGCCTTGGCGATGAGACGCAGTATCTGCCGCTCGCGCTGTGCGGGGTCGTGGATGTCCTTCGAGCCGTCGTAGAACGTGCCGAGCGCGGCGACGGCGGAAATGAACATCCCCATCGGGTGGGCGTTGTAGTGGAAGCCGTCGACGAAACGCTTGCGCATGTTCTCGTGGATGAACGTGTGGTTGGTGACGTTCGCAACCCACGTGTCGAGCTCGACCTTGTTCGGCAGCTCACCGTTCAGGAGCAGATAGGCGACCTCGAGGTACGTCGAGTTCTCGGCGAGCTGTTCGATCGGGTAGCCGCCGTAGCGCAGGATGCCGGCATCGCCGTCGAGGAACGTGATCGCCGACTTGCACGACGCCGTCGAGAGATATGCGGGGTCGTAGCAGTACAACGATGGGTCCAGCTCGCGGAGCGCTGATGACGGGAACACCCCACCCTCGATGGGGACCGTGACGGTCTTACCGGTGCGGTCGTCGGTGATGGTGATGGTGTCGGGCACGTGGCTTCCTCTCGTGGCGCGAACTCGTGGTCGATGTCGCCGGAGGTTCCTCCCCGGCCGCACCGTCACGTTAGTGCCGACCTGCCCTCGGACCCCCAACCGGTGTGGTGTCCGGTCGGTGTCGAGGTCGTCCGACGGGGTCAATCGGTCATGTAGAACGTCATGAAGTCCGACGTCACCGGGGGAAACAGCACGGCCATCAATTGGCGCGCGTTGCCGAGCAGCACGTCGGGGTGACGTTCTTCCAGGCCCGTCGCTCCGAACGGGCCGAGCACCAGAGGTGCCCACGCATCGGGTGGAATGCCGGCGCCGCCTGCCGACACGGGCGCCTGCATGGTGCCGCCGCTCATGAACGGTCCGAGGCGACGATCGGTGATCTCGGCCACCACATGGCTTCGATACGACGAGATCACGAGGCGTTCCGGCAGTGTGTCGACGCTGCCGGCGTCGAGGCGACGTTGGAGTTCGGGCCGCAGCCGCTCCAGCAGGGCGACCACGTCAGGCACCCGGGCAAGCAGCCAGCCGGCGTGCGGATCCCGGATCGGGCGGAGCCACGCTGGCACGTTGCCGTCGGTGGCTCCGGGTCGGCGTTGCACCCGAAGCCCGGATTCACCGAGATGACGGCAGAGCTCGAGGACTGCCTCGTCGCCGCCGACGAGGTCACCCACGGCATGGCCCTCGGCAACCGGCAAGGAGCGACCGAACCCGACGATCTCGTCGTTGCGCTCGACCACCCAAGCATCGGACCCGGCGCGGTCGATGATCCAGCCGACGCAACGCGGCGACGGAGTCATGCTGACGACCGCGGAACGTTGAGCGTGCTCGATCAGGGCCTGAACGTCGGCTGCGTCGGCACCCAGCGCTCGCCGTACCGTGCACGATGGCCCGGTCGACTCGGGGAGGCCGCGGACATCGGCCCACGTGGTCAGCGGCGCTGCGTACGCATACCCGAACTGTCGATAGAAGTACGGAATGCCGACCATCGGCTGGATCAGGTGGCCGCGACGTCGTGACTCCCGCTCCGACCACTCCATCAGGGCACGGATGAGACCGCGTCCTTCATGGGCGGGGTCGGAGGCGACCATCTCGACCTGGCCCGCCGGGATCGTGGTGTCACCGATGCGCACCTGTTCGTCGAGCAGCGTCAGGCTCGCAACGATCGTGTCGGTGGCGTCGTGCACCGCGATGGCCGACCACGCGGGCCCGGCGTCCGGATCGCGAGCAACGAGGTCGAAGTCTTCGCCGTCCTCGGCACCCGTTCGTGCCGAATGGAACTCGACGACGGCCGGCACGTCTGCCACGCCACATCGACGAATGGTGTAACCCGGGGGAGACGTCGTCACCTCGGCCTCTCAGAGCGGGCTGTTGCCGTGCTTGCGCCCGCTCAGCATCTCGCGCTTGTCGGCGAGCGTGTCGAGTGCAGCGGCGATCTCCATCCGAGTGTCTGCCGGGTCGATGACCGCATCGACCAGCCCGCGTTCGGCGGCCACGTACGGATTGAGCAGCCGGTGCGCGTAATCGAGCTCGAACTCGGCGCGCTCCTCGGGCGTGGCCCGGCGCTGCAGAATGGCCGCCGCCTGTCCGGCACCCATCACTGCGAGTTCGGCCCAGGGCCACGCGAGGCAGAGATCGTTGCCCATCGTCTTGGAGTCCATGACGATGTAGGCACCGCCGTAGCTCTTGCGCAGGATCACGCAGACGCGTGGGACGGTGGCACGTGCATAGGCGTAGACGAGCTGCGCGCCGTGGCGGATCATGCCGCGCCACTCGAGATCCTTGCCCGGATAGAAGCCGGGGGTGTCGACCAGCGTGACGATCGGGAGGTTGAACGCATCACACATCGCGACGAATCGGGCCGCCTTCTGTGACGCCGGGATGTCGAGGGTGCCCGCGAGCGTGATCGGCTGGTTGGCGACGATTCCGATCGGTGCGCCGGCGATCGTCGCGAACGCGGTCACGACGTTGGCCGCCCATTGCGGTCGCAGCTCCAGCAACGACCCGTCGTCGACGATCGCCGCAGCGACCTTTCTGACGTCGTAGCTCCCCGTCGAGGTCGGCGGGATCAGCTCGCCGGCTTCCGGGCAGCGTCGGTCCGCTTGGTCGTCGGTGGGGATGATCGGCGGCTCGGCGTCGACGTGGTCGGGCAGGTACGAGAGCAACTCGCTCACCGCGTCGATCGCTGCGTCGCGATCGGCGACCACCATCGTCGCGACGCCGGTGTAGCGACCATGATTGGCCGCACCGCCCAACTCCTCGACGCTGATGCCGATGCCGGTGAACTCCTCGACCATGGTCGGGCCGTTGACGAAGGCGTAGCTGTCGGCGGTCATCACGGTGAGGTCTGCGATTCCGAGCAGCAGTGCCGGGCCGGACACGGCGGGTCCGTCGACGAGCGTGATCATCGGGACGATGCCGGAACACCGGACCATCGCCGCTGCCACCGTTCCCCACGCGTGCAGCGCGTCGATGCCTTCGTCGATCGCCGCACCCGACGTCACGAGCGCCATCACGAGCGGGATCCGCTGTGCACGGGCCGCATCTGCTGCACGCGCCAGCTGCAGCGACGATTCGGCCGAGAGTCGGTCGGTGCGGTCATCGCTCGTGAACTCGGCCCACACCACGCTGCGACCATCGAGCACTCGGATCGAAACGGTCACCTCGGCGGGGGTGTGCGCGGCGAGGACCAAACCGCTCGTCGGTGATCCGTCACTCATCCGTGGCGACAGTAGTGGTCCCGGGAGGGCTCGGGCGCATGAACCCGCTGGGAACTGCCTCGCTGAGCCGCGTCGTCAGCTCGAACGTTGCGACGGGATGGCCGCGGCTCCGGGGTGCACACCGTGTTGGGCCTCGCCCTGCTCGCTCGTGACGTGGCGGAGCGTTTCGAGCGCCGCCATCGTGGGAGCGCTGGCGCTGGGTCGGCGACGACGTGCGAAGGCGACGACTCGGCGGGGGAGTTCTGGGACGGTGATGCGGTGGAACGAGCCCTCGAGCCATGTGGGTACTGCCGTGGCCGGCACGATCGCGGCGCCGAACCCGTCGAAGGCGAGCGATGCCAGCAGACGGACACCGTCGACTTCCGCCTGGGCGCGCAGCGTGATGTCGGCGGTCGCCGCTGCCCGTTCGAGCACGCGGCGCAACGCGGCGCCGGGTGGCGGCAGCAGCAGGGGCACCTCGTCGAGGTCTGCGAGCGGGATCGTGTCACGCGTGGCCAGGGGGTGGCCGTCGGCAGCCAGGAGGAGGAGATCCTCCGCGAACAGCGGCTCGATCAGGAGCTCGGGGTCATCGACCGGGAGATGGACGATGGCCGCGTTGAGTTGACCGGTGAGCACGTTGGGCACGAGCGATGACGTCGCACCCTCCTGCACGATGACGCGGACGTGAGGGTGGCGCTCGCCGAGTTCGTTCAGGAAGCCGGGGACGAGCCAACGGGCGGTCGTGCCGATCACCCCGATGCGGGTCTGGCCTGACACATCGGCGTGGCGGCTCGACATGTCTGCGGCGATGTCGTCGATTTCGTTGAGGACCCGCCGCGCGCGTTCGACCACTCTTGCGCCGTCCTCGGTCAACCCGCCCTGGGCGCGGTCGACGAGGGTGACACCGAGTTCCTTCTCCAGTCGGGCGATGTGGCTCGAGACGTTCGATTGCACGGTGTAGAGGGCTCTGGCCGCCGCCGAGAACGTTCCGTGATCGGCGATCGCCACCAGGGTTGCCAGTTGTCGGACATCCATCTCTTGTGAAGATAGCCGATATCTGTTCGTTCTACTTGCCAGATCGTTTGTTCACGTGCATACTTTCACAAGCAGATCGCAGTGCGAACACCCCCCATGTTCCACTCGAAGGGAAGTCCGCTCACCGATTCCCCCAATCGGAGGACATTCCCAGGTTGAGAGACCCGGATTCCCCAATCCGGGTCTTTCCCATTTTTCGGACTCCGCCACGATCCGGGGTCCCGGCGGTGAGTTTGTAGTGTGACCGTCGTGACTTCGTCCCGCGCCGCCGCCTTCTTCGATCTCGACCGAACACTGCTGCGCGGCGCCTCCGGCGAGGTGTTCGCGAAGGCGATGCGCAGGTCGGGGCTCGTCTCGCCCGAGCCGGTGCCCGGCGAGCAGTTCATCTACCGCCTGTTCAACACGATCGGCGAGACCTTGCCGGCGATGGCGCTCGCCCGGCAGGCCGTGACGCTCGCCAAGGGGCGCCCACAGGCCTCGGTGGTCGCCGCCGCCGAAAGCGTGGCAGACGAGCTCTGCGCCATGGTGCAGCCCTTCGCGGAGACAGCGTTCGCCGCCCATCGAGCCGCAGGCCGACCGATCGTGCTCGCGACCACGAGTCCCTACGACCTCGTGAAGCCGTTCGCCGACCGGCTCGGGCTCGACGATGTGGTGGCGACACGATACGGGGTCGCGCGCGATGGCTCGTACGACGGAACGCTCGACGGCCCGTTCGTGTGGTCGGCGGGAAAGCTCGCCGCGATCACGGACTGGGCGGATCGCAATGGCGTGGAGCTCGCGGAGAGCTACGCCTACTCCGACAGCGTCTACGACACGCCCATGCTCGCCGCGGTCGGGCATCCGGTCGTCGTCAACCCCGACCCGCGCATGGTGCTCGTCGCCGCGGCGCGTCGCTGGCCGACGCTCAACCTCGATGTGTCGCCCGGGGTGCTCAAGGTGCCGGTCATCGGCCTCGAGGTGCAGGAACTCGCGCTGCGATTCGCCCGACCCGGTCTGTATCCGTATGCCCGCTTCGACATCGACGGCATCGACAACATCCCCTCGAGCGGCGCGGCGATTCTGTGCGGGAACCATCGCAGCTACTTCGACGTGGCTGCGATGTCGTTGGCGATCGCCAAGAGCGGCCGCGCGGCGCGCTTCCTGGGCAAGAAGGAGGTGTTCGACGCACCGATCGTCGGGCCGATCGCGGCGGCGATGGGTGGCATCCGCGTCGATCGGGGCACCGGCTCCGACGAACCACTCGCCGCGGCGGCGAGTGCGCTGGCCGGTGGTGAGATGGTGACGATGATGCCCGAGGGCACGATCCCACGGGGACCGGCGTTCTTCCGCAAGCCGGTGGGTCGTTGGGGGGCTGCCCGCCTGGCCCAGCTCAGTGGCGCGCCGATCATTCCGGTCGGTCTGTGGGGGACCGAGCGGGTGTGGCCACGCTCCAAGCGGTTCCCGAATGTGCTCAACCTGGCTTCGCCGCCGACGGTGAGGGTGCGCGTCGGTGAACCGGTGGAGCTCAAGGGCCGGTCGCTCGAGGCCGACACGAAGCGGCTGATGGCCGCGATCGTGGCACTGCTGCCCGACGATGCGTACCGGCGGCGCACCCCGAGCGCCGATGAGTTGGCGCTGACGTACCCGCCCGGATACCGAGGCGATCCGGCCGGCGAGGTGGGTCGTCGGCCCGGAACCGACATTCAGCAGTAAAAGTTTGCCATTTCGTCATCCGCCCTCACCGGTGGGTTCGTAGAGATCACATGCCGCCGCTGCGGCGTGAACAGCAAGACCAACCCTCTACGAAAAGGACCCCCCGATGAAGCGCACTTCCACCCGCCTGGTTGCCGTTGGCGCCGTTGCCGCCCTGCTCGCCCTGAGCGCCTGTGGTTCGGACTCGAACGATTCCTCGTCGACCGAAGCCCCGACCGCCACCGAGGCGATGACGGAGACCACCGATGCCATGACCGAGACGACCGAGGCGATGACCGAGGACCCGGGCACGATCGTCGATGTCGCCGTCGCTGCCGGCTCGTTCAATACGCTCGTCGCCGCGGTCACGGCGGCCGATCTCGTCGACGCGCTGTCGGCCGACGGCCCGCTCACGGTCTTCGCTCCGACCGACGACGCATTCGCTGCGCTCCCTGCCGGCCTCGTCGATTGCCTCCTCCTGCCGGAGAACAAGGACGCGCTGACCTCGATCCTCACGTACCACGTCGTTGATGGTGACGTGATGTCGACCGACCTCACCGATGGTCCGGTTCCGACCCTTCAGGGTGAGGAAGTGACGGTCGACCTCAGCGATGGTGTGACGCTCAACGGCAGCGTCAAGGTCGTCACGGCCGATATCGCGGCCAGCAATGGTGTGATCCACGTCATCGACGGGGTCCTGGTCCCGCCGAGCATCGACGTCCCAGCGTTCCTCGAGAGCTGCCCGGCCTGAACGCCGAGCTGATCTCGGTCAGCTGAACATTCCGACTCGTGGGGTCGGTCGCCATCGTGGCGGCCGGCCCCACGTTCGCGTACGGTGGCCGGCGTGCCGGCTGACCCGACCTGCGAGCTGTGCGAGGCCACCCCGTTCACCGCTTGGTTCCACAGTGACGACCTGTGTTGGGTCGCCGAATGCGACTCCTGCGGGGTGCCGATGGTCGTGTGGCGATCCCACGACCCGTCGCCGTCGCCCGAGATCCGTGCGGCGCTCCACGAGCGGCTGACCGCCGTCGTGGAGTCGCGGTCGGCAGCACCGTTCTGGATCGACGACACGCTCCGCTCGATTCCGGACCACTATCACGCCCACGCCCGCCGCCGACCCGATTGGACTTCCTGATGGCATCGCTCGAACTTCCGCGCCCCGACGAATTGCTCCCGCACCGACCCCCGTTCCTGTTCGTCGACGAGATGATCTCGATCGTTCCCGGGGTGTCGGCCTCGGGCATCTGGCGGCTCACGGGTGAGGAGTTCTTCTTCGCCGGGCACTTTCCGGGCAGGCCGACGCTTCCGGGCGTCCTGATGTGCGAGGCGATCGCTCAGGTCGGCGCGGCGGCCGTCCTCGCCGACGAGAAGTTCGCCGGCAAGCTTCCGCTCTTCGGCGGGCTCGATGGCGCCAGGTTCCGCCGCCAGGTGGTGCCCGGTGACGAGCTGCTGATCGAGGTCGAACTCGGTCGCATGTCGGCGCGTGCCGGCAAGGGTTCCGGGCGCGCACGCGTCGGCGACGAGATCGCCTGCCAGTGCGACCTGCTCTTCGTCCTCGCCGACGCCTGATCCCCTCCACAGACCCGGATCACCGTCCTCGGACGGGAACGACGACCAGGAATGCGACCCGAAATTCGGTGTGATCATTGCGCTGAGCGCAATGATCACACCGAATTTCGGTCTTGGTTCTTGGTTCTTGGTTCTTGGTTCTTGGTTCTTGGGCCGCGGGTCAGGTGGCGGGGGCGACGACGACCGAGCCGTTGTGGCCGCCGAAGCCGAAGTTGTTCGAGATGACCGGACCGGGCTCCCACGGGCGGGCGTCGCCCACCACCAGGTCGATGTCCATCTCGGCGCTGATCACCTTGGTGTTGGCCGTCGGAGGGATCAGGCGGTGCTCGATCGACAGGAGTGCCGCTGCGGCTTCGAGTGCACCCGCCGCGCCGAGTGCATGACCGGTGACGCCCTTGGTGGACACGACCGGAACGGCGCCCGGTCCGAAGACCGCGCTGATCGCGGCGGCCTCGGCTGCGTCGTTGAGCGGCGTCGAGGTGCCGTGCGCGTTCACCTGTTTCACGTCACCGGGCTCGAGGCCGGATTCCGCGAGCGCGAGCCGCATGCAGGCGATCGCCCCCACGCCTCCCGGCGCCGGCGCAGTGATGTGATGGGCATCAGCGGTGCTCGCACCACCCAGGATCTCGCCGAGGATCGTCGCGCCACGGGCAACGGCATTCGACCACTCCTCGAGGATCAGCACGGCCGAGCCCTCACCGAGCACGAACCCGTCGCGGTCGGCGTCGAACGGCCGACTGACACCGACGCTCGACAGCGCGGTCATGTTGCCGAATCCGGCGAGTGCGGTTGCGGTCGCCGCGGCTTCGCTGCCGCCGGTGGCGACGGCATCGACGACGCCCCATCGGATGAGCCGGGCGGCGTACGCGATCGCATGCGATCCGGCGGCACACGCGGTGCAGATCGTCTCGTTCGGGCCTTGGAGCCCGTAACGCATCGAGATCGACGCCCCGGACGCGTTCGCCATCATCATCGGAACGAGGAAAGGCGACACGCGACGCTCGCCCTTCTCGAGGCGCACCTGGACCTGCTCCTCGATCGAGTGGAGCCCCCCGACACCCGTGGCGAAGATCGTCCCGAACCGCGCCGGATCGACGCCGATCGCGTCGACGCCGCCTGCCTGCTCGAAGGCCTCGCCGGCAGCGGCGACAGCGAACTGCTCGACGCGGTCGGTACGTCGTGACTGCTTGGGATTGTCGAAGTAGGGCGCAGGGTCCCAGTCGTCGAACGTGAGCGACTGGCCGTCGGTGGCGCCGGGGCCGAGCAAACCGGTCCAGAAGGCCTCGCGGCCGATGCCGGTCGGGGCAACGACGCCGAGTCCGGTGACCGCGACCCGTCGGCCGCCGTTCATCAGAGCTTGGCGACGACGATGTCGTACGCCTGTTGCACCGTTTCGACGCCCTCGAGATCCTCCTCGGGAACCGACACGTCGAATTCCTCCTCGAGCGCCATCACGAGCTCGACGAGATCGAGGCTGTCGGCATCGAGGTCGTCACCGAAGTTTGCTTCCGGAACGACAGCGCTCTCCTCGACGGACAGCACCTCGACGGCGCACTTGCGGAAACGGGCGAACAGAACTTCATCCACGGTCTTCTCCTTGAGGTCTCGGCTCGATTGCGTAGGTTGTCGAGTCGGCTTGAGTGTAGGCACACCGGGTTCGGTGCACCCATGATTCGTCGCGCGGCAGCGGTCAGTGTCCCATCCCGAGGCCGCCGTCGACGGGGATGACGGCTCCGGTGATGTAGGCGGCGTCGGCGGATGCCAGGAACGACACGACGCCGGCGATCTCGTCGGGCTCGGCCATGCGTTGCAGCGGCACCATCGCGGTGAGGTCGGCGAGGCGGTCGTCGCCCAGCGCGGCGGTCATGTCGGTGGCGACGGGCCCGGGAGCGACGACGTTGACGGTGATCGAGCGTGATCCGAGTTCGCGGGCGACGGATCGAGCGAAACCGACCAGGCCGGCCTTCGATGCCGCATAGTTCGCCTGCCCCGCCGAGCCCAGCAGACCGACGACCGACGACACGAGCACGATTCGGCCGGTTCGCGCCTTCAACATGCCACGTGCCGCCCGCTTGACCACGCGGTAGGCCGCGGTCAGGTTGGCGTCGACGACCGAGGTGAAGTCGTCCTCGCTCATCCGCAGCAGCAGCCCGTCGCGCGTGACGCCGGCGTTCGACACCAGGATCTCGACGCTGCCGCCGAAGTGCTCCTCGATCGCGGTGAAGGCGGCATCGACCTCGTCGTTCGAGGTCACGTCGCACTTGACGCCGAACAGGCCGTCGGGTGGGGGAGACGAGTTGTAGGTGACCGCGACCCGGTCGCCGAGTGCCTCGAATCGGCGCGCGCAGGCGAGTCCGATCCCGCGCGACCCGCCGGTGACGAGCACGATGCGTCCGGTGGTGGTCATCGGGCGGCACTCCGTTCGTGCGCAGTCTGGTTCCAGCGCACGACCGCGCTGGCGGATGTCATGCCGGCCCCGAATCCGACGAACAACACGAGGTCGCCATCGGTGACGCGGCCGGCGTCGAGGGCGGCCGCGAGGGCGAGTGGCACGGAAGCCGCCGAGGTGTTGCCGGTGTGATCGAGCACGGTCGAGGCGCGGTCGAGGCCGATGCCGAGCCGATCGCACGATGCCGAGATGATGCGGATGTTCGCCTGATGGGGGATGACGAGGGCGATGTCGTCCGCGGTGACTCCGGCGTGGGCCATCGACTTCGTGGCCGAATCGACCATGATGCGCACCGCCCGCCGGAAGACCTCCTTGCCCTCCATCTGCAGCAGACCGCCGTGCTCGCAGTACAGGGCGTCCTCCGCGCTGCCGTCGGCGTCGAGATCCCACCCGAGCAACTGCCCGGGCCCCTCGACGGCCTCGATCACCGCAGCTCCCGATCCGTCGGCGAACAGGATGGCGGTGTTGCGATCGGTCCAGTCGGTGATACGCGCGAGCGTGTCCGTGCCGATCAGCAGGATCTTGCCGGCGCCGGTGGCGATGAACCCGTGCGCGGCGACGAGACCGTAGACCCAGCCCGAGCAAGCGGCGTTCACGTCGAACGCGCCGCAACTGAGGCCGAGTGCGTTCTGCACGGTTGCCGATGTGGCGGGCACCATACGATCGGGCGTCGTGGTCGCGAGGATGAGCAGGTCGATCTCGGCGGGGTCGACGCCGGACATCTCGAGTGCCCGGCGACCGGACTCGACGGACAGGCCCGCGGTAGTGCCTCCGACGTGACGTTCGCTGATGCCGGTGCGGTCGACGATCCAGTCGTGGCTGGTGTCCATCGTCTGTTCGAGATCGTGGTTCGTGATGATGCGCTCGGGCAGTGCAGTTCCCCACCCGGTGATCACCGCACCCCGTGTGCCGATCGGTACTGCTGGCATCAGATCTCCTCGCTGGTCATGAGCCGTCGCTGCGCAGCCAGGCGATCGGCTGGCGCGGCGTGACCCGTTCGGTGTCGAGGGCGATGTAGCTCTGGAGAATTCCGGCGAACGGCGACCGGACCTCGACGTCGCCGACGTGGCCGAGCACCGCGCCCACGGTGATGATCGAGCCCTCCACCAGCGAGCCGATCGGGGTGAAGATGCCCGCCCCAGGGCTGACGACGAGGCGCTCGACGGCGAAGAGGTGTTCTCCCTCGTGATGGGCGGGCGCCGATGTCGTACCCGCGCCGACCCACTCGAGCAGCTTGTCGAGGTCCTCTGGCGTCGACACCGAGATCGTGCGTCCGCCGGTGACGGTGCGCTTGGCCATGCCGGTGAGCACCGCTCCGGGGCCGAGTTCGGCGAAGTCGGTCACGCCGCACTCGGCGAGGGTGAGCAGACAGTGCTTCCAGCGCACGGGGCTCGAGAGTTGCGCCGACAGCAGGCTCGCCCAGTCCGCGCCCTGGTCGTGAGCGAGCGCATCGACGTTCGACACCACGGGCACGTCGGTGTCGCGCGGGTCGGCCGTCGCGAGCGCGACGCGGAGTCGGTCGCGCGCTGCGGTCATGAACGGTGTGTGGAACGCTCCCGACACCTGCAACGGCATCACCTTCTTGGCGCCGAGTTCCTTGGCGTGGACCGAGGCAGCCTCGACACCGGCAGGTGAACCGGCGATCACGACCTGACCGGGGGCATTGAAGTTCGCCACCCACACTTCGGCGTCCGCTCGGCGACAGGCGACCTCGACATGGTCGTCGTCGAGTCCGAGCACGGCCGCCATCGTGCCCGGCTGAGCGAGCCCGGCATCGTGCATGGCGGCGCTGCGTTCGGCCACGAGTCGCACGCCGTCATCGAAGCCGAGTGCACCCGTTGCGGTCAGTGCGGTGTACTCGCCGAGGCTGTGGCCAGCGCAGTAGCTGGGCTCGATGCCGAGCCGCTCGACGGCGTCGAGCACCATCAGACTCGACACGAACGTCGTCAACTGGGCGTTGCGGGTGTCCTTCAATTCATCGGCGTCGGCATCACAGAGCAGGGCACCGACATCGCGGCCCGCGATGTCGCTGGCCTCGTCGACGAGTTCCCAGCTCTCGTGGTCACGCCAGGGCAGTCCCATGCCCGGGCGTTGGGAGCCCTGGCCGGGGAAGGTGAAAGCGAGCATTGGCCGCAGGCTAGACCTCCGCCCCCGTTTGCACGAGCTACCGCCCGGTAAGCCCGCTAACCTCGGCCGTCACGCGCGCCCCGGTAGCCCAATTGGCAGAGGCAACGGTCTCAAACACCGTCAAGTGTCGGTTCGAGTCCGACCCGGGGCACCGCACGGTGGATCGCAGTGCCTCCAGGCGCGATCGGAGCGAGCCCTCGGTGGCCGACGGGCCGCAAGTAGCATCGAGTGATCATGGGCAACTGGCTCGTCGAACGGCGACTCTCGCAGGTGGCGACGCGCCTGAAGTCGTTGCGCTCGGAGCTGTCGGTGATCGACGAGCAGATGATCCACCTCGGCGACGATGCCGACGATCAGGCGATCCGAGCACTGGTGTCCGAGACCGCCGGCGCGTCGTACGAGGCGCGCGACGCACGCCGTCACGTCGATGCGCTCGCGAAGCACCGCTCGAAGGTGATCGAGGAGATCGCGTCACTCGAGGTCCGCCAGGACGAACTCCTCGACCGCATGTGACAGACCGGTCAGCTGTCATGCTCGGCCGATGGATCCGTTGATCGCACGCAAGACCTGGCGCACCCTCGAACCGGTACACGGGGCCATCTACTTCGTGCCCGAGGCCCGCGAGGAGTACGCCGGTGTCGGCATCGACGACCGCATGCGGGGCTACTTCGCGTCACGGGCCGCGCCGATGGGCGCCGTGCCGGCATCGGTCGTGATCGCGACGTTCTTCAACTTCGACCTCGAGCTCGTGCGCCGGAGCATGGACGGAGTCTGGGACCACGTGACGCCGGAATCCATGACGGCCGCCCGCCTGCGCGCCGCCGATCGGATGCTGCGCCGGTTGGCGCCGGACGCCGTCGACACCCCGGAGATGGCGGAGGCCGCCGAACTTGCACGCATCGCCGCACTGGCAGCCTGCGACCGGCCGGAGGGGCGGCCGCTGTTCGCCGGCCACGCCTCACTCGCGTGGCCCGACGAACCGCACCTCGTGCTGTGGCACGCGCAGTCGCTGCTCCGCGAGTTCCGCGGCGACGGCCACATCGTGGCGCTCACGGTCGAGGGTCTGAACGGTTGCGAGGCCCTCGTCACCCATGCGGCGGCCGGCGATGTGTCGGCCGAGATCCTGCGGGCGACTCGGCAGCGCACCGGCGACGACTGGCTCGCAGCCGAGGAGCGGCTGCGCTCGATCGGCTGGCTCGACCCGGACCTCGCCTTCACCGATCTGGGTCGGGATCGCCGAGCTTGGATCGAACAGCGCACCGACGAACTCGCTGCAGCGCCGTACGACGCGATCGGTGCCGACGGCTGCGCTCGACTGCGCGAGCTCGTCAGGCCGATGAGCAAGGCGATGGCATCGGCATTCGGATGAGCAACCCGGAGTACGTCGTCACGCCGATCGGCCGGGTCGTCTCACCGCGCGCTGGTCGCGCCGACGACGAGTGGGGTGATGTGGAGAGCATCATTCGGCTCGACGCCACGCGGTTCACCGCTGACGCGCTCGCCGGACTGGACGCGTTCTCCCACATCGAGGTCGTGTTCCTCTTCGACCGCTTCGACGAGTCCCAGGTCAGCACTGGATCCCGTCGCCCTCGGGGAAACGAAGCGTGGCCGAAGGTCGGGATCTTCGCCCAGCGTGCGAGTTCTCGTCCGAATCGGCTCGGACTGACGACGTGCGAGCTGATCGGCGTCGACGGACTCGACGTGCGAGTGCGCGGGCTCGATGCGATCGACGAGACCCCGGTGCTCGACATCAAACCGTTCGTCCTCGAGTTCCAACCTCGATCCGCGGTCCGTCAGCCCGCGTGGATCAGCGAGCTGATGGTCGACTACTGGTGACGGTGCCCGAGTGATGTCGGAGCGGTGCAGGAGCGGTTGCCGTCCGTCACCTGCTAGATAAGAGCCATGCCGTTGCGTGTCGTCATCGCCGAGGACGAGGCCATCATCAGGATGGATCTCCGCGAAACCCTCGAGGAAGAGGGCTATGAGGTCATCGGCGAGACCGGCCGGGGCGACCAGGCGGTCGAACTGGTTCGGGGGCTGCAACCCGATCTGGCGATCCTCGACATCAAGATGCCGGGCATCGACGGCCTCGAAGCGGCCCGCATCATCAACGGCGAGAAGATCTGCGGCGTGCTGATGCTCACGGCATTCAGCCAGCGCGAGGTCGTCGAGCAGGCGCGCGACGCGGGTGCGTTGGCGTTCCTCGTCAAGCCGTTCCAGAAGAGCGACCTGATTCCCGCGATCGAAGTGGCGATGGGTCGATTCAAGGAACTCCGCTCCCTGACGGGTGAGATCGATGCGCTCGGTGAGCAACTCGAATCACGAAAGATCGTCGACCGCGCCAAGGGCGTGCTCATCGACGAGGCGGCGATGTCGGAGAGCGACGCCTTCGCCTTCATCCAGCGCACCGCGATGAGCGAGCGAACCAGGATGCGCGATGTCGCCGATCGGATCCTCGACGGCTCGCTGCGCCCGGGCGTCGACTGACAGCGGCCATGGGGACCTATCTCGTCGTCGACGGCAACTCGCTGACGTATCGCGCGTTCTTCGCGCTGCCGACCGACATGGCAACGGCGAGCGGACAGGTGACCAACGCTGTGTTCGGATTCACGTCGATGATGATCAACGTGATGAAGGACCATCGTCCCGATGGCGTCCTGGTGACTTTCGACCGCCCCGAGCCCACGTTCCGACACGAGGCCGAACCGTTGTACAAGGCCCAACGCGAGGCGGCCCCCGACATCCTGCGCCAGCAGATGGGATTGGTTCGCGAGGTGCTCGACGCGATCGGCATCACCGCCGTCGACCTGTCCGGGTGGGAGGCCGACGACCTGATCGCCACCGCCACCGACCGGCTCGTCGAAGCCGGTCACCAGGTGATCATCGTGACCGGCGACCGCGACAGCTACCAGCTGGTTCGGGACCCCGATGTCAAGGTGCTCTACAACAAGCGCGGCGTCAGTGACTACGCGTTCTACGACGAGGCCGGCATCGAGGAACGCACCGGCGTGACCCCCGCGCTCTATCCGCAGTACGCAGCGTTGCGCGGCGACAACAGCGACAACCTGCCAGGGGTGCCCGGAGTCGGTGAGAAGACCGCGGCAAAACTGATCAATACCTACGGCGGTCTCGACGGCATCTTCGCCCACGTCGACGAACAGACGCCCAAGCTCCGCTCGAATCTCGCCGAGCACGAAGCGCGTGCCCGCAAGAACCTCGACCTGATGCTGCTGCATCACGACGCACCGATCGACGTCGACATCGACGACCTGGGGGTCTCGCCGAATGCCGACGAGCTGAAGCGACTCTTCGACTTCCTCGAGTTCCGGACGCTCGCGGGTCGTCTCGACGAGGCGCTCTCGGCGATGGGCGCGTCGGTGGATCTCGGGCCCGTCGAGGAACGCGCCGAGCTCGTCGCCGAGGTGACGACGGCGGTATCGGCCGCCGATGCTGCGGCGGTCATCACGGCGGCGTCAACACTCGACGTGGCGGCGACGTGGTCGGGCGAACCCGGACGAACCCCGCTCGCCGGCATTGCCGTCGTGGTCGACCCGGCGATGGCGGACGTGCTGTGGATCCCTGCCGACGTGCTCGCCGACGACGCCGTGCGAGTCGCTCTCGGCGCGCACACCGACCTGCGGGGTCACAACGTGAAGCCGCTGATGCGCTCGCTGTTGGAGTTCGACGTCGAGGTGCGTGGACTCACGCTCGACACTGCGATCGCGGCCTATCTCATCGACCCTGCCGAAGCGCGCTACACGCTGCCCGACCTCCTCGAGAAGTACACGAAGTTCGCCAGGCCGTCCGACGATGCCTCGGTCACCGGCCAGCTCGACCTCGACGGCACCTCGTTGGGCGACGCAGAACTCGCCGCTCGGGATGCACTCGCGGTGAACGCGCTGGCCGAGCCGATCGTTGCGAGCATGCAGGCCCAGGGGATGGCCGAGCTCTACCGCACCGTCGAGAACCCGCTCGTGCTGGTGTTGGCCAAGATGGAACACGTGGGCATCGGTGTCGACGTCGACGAACTGCGCGCCCTCGGCAAGCGCCTCGCCGACGAAGTGCAGACGCTGCAGGTTCAGCTGCGTGAGGTGGCCGGTCGTGACGACCTCAACCTCAACTCACCCAAGCAGCTGCGCGAGATCCTCTACGACGAGCGGGGACTCGCGCCGGGCAAGAAGACCAAGACCGGCTTCTCCACCGACGCCGCGACCCTCGAGAAGATCAAGGACCAGTGGCCGGAGTTCCTCGAGCCGCTGATGCGGTACCGCGAGGTCGAGAAGCTGCGCAGTACGTATGGCGAAGGCCTGCTCGCCGAGGTCGCCGCCGACGGGCGCATCCACGCGACGTTCAACCAGACCGTCGCGCGGACGGGGCGGCTGTCGTCCGATCAGCCCAACCTGCACAACATCCCGGTGCGCACCGATGAGGGCCGTCAGTTCCGCAAGGCATTCGTCCCCGCGCCGGGCACGACGCTGCTGGTCGCCGACTACAACCAGATCGAACTGCGCTGTATCGCCCATCTCGCGAAGGACCCGGGCCTGATCGAGGCATTCACGAGTGGCCAGGACATCCACAACGCGACCGCGGCGCGGGTGTTCGGCGTCGATCCCGCGTCGGTGACCGTCGAACAGCGGTCGAAGGCGAAGATGGTCTCGTACGGCTTGGCCTACGGCATGGAGGCCTACGGGCTCGGTCAGCGGCTCAACATCCCGACCGACGAGGCGGCGGTCATTCTCGACGCGTACTTCGTGGCGTTCCCCAACGTGAAGAACTACATGGATCGCACCGTCATCGAGGCACGTGAGCGGGGCTACACCGAGACCTTGTTCGGACGTCGTCGGCCGATTCCCGAACTGATGAACTCGAACTTCAGGGTCCGCCAGGCGGGTGAGCGCCAGGCGATGAACGCCGGCATCCAGGGCCTGGCTGCCGACATCTTCAAGGTCGCGCTGGTCAACATCGACGCGGCGTTGGTCGCCGGCGAGTTCCACAGCCGGGTCGTGCTGCAGGTCCACGACGAGGTGATCGTCGAGGTTCCCGATGTCGAACGCGAGGTCGTCGGTGACCTCGTGATCGGACTGATGCACGACGCTGCAGAGCTGGACGTGCCGTTGGAGGTCAACGTGTCGTGGGGCGCCACATGGGCGTCGGCGAAGGGCTGACGGTGGGGGAGCCTCAGCCGCCCGTCGGGTCGATCGTCGGCTCGCATGACGAACTCGCCGAGCTGTACCGAGCGCCGAGTCGCCTCGTCGCGGCGAAGAAGGGCGACGTGCTCGACGAGGCGACCGTCGAGTTCCTCGCCCGATCGCCGTTCGTGCTGATCGGCACGACCGGAGCCGACGGTGCGCTCGACGTGTCACCGCGCGGCGGCCCGCCCGGATTCGTTCGAGTGCTCGATGCGCGTCACGTCGCGATCCCCGACCTCAACGGCAACAATCTGATCGACAGTCTGCGCGGGATCGTTGCGACCGGGCGCGCCGGATTGCTGTTCGTCGTGCCCGGCAAGGACGAGACGATCCGGCTCAACGGACCCGCGTGGGTGACCACCGATCCAGCGACGCTCGACCTGTGGAACGAGGAACTCCGTCGTCCGACGACCGCGATCGTCGTACGTGCCGACGAGGTCTTCATGCACTGCGCCAAGGCGTTCCGACGGGGGCGGGTCTGGGACCCGGCGGCGTGGGACGAGCTGGCGGATGCCCCCGACGGCCTCGATGTGCTCGCCGCCCAGGGCCTGGTCGCGACCAACGACGCCGCGACGCGCGAGTACCTCGAGCAGGCGTACGCGGCAGACCTCGCTGCCGACGAACCCGGCGACACGGCCGGGAGCTGACGCCGGTGGCCGGGCGCGACCACTGGTTCGAAGACCTGGCCGACCACATGGGTGAGGCGTACGACCGGTACGCCCACACCAAGGGCACGGTGCAGGAGGTCGATCACGTCGTCGGCGCGTTGGGTCTGGCGCCCGGCGACCGCGTGCTCGACGTCGGCTGCGGCACCGGTCGCCATGCGATCGAGCTCGCTCGGCGTGGCATCGACGTCCATGGCGTCGACATCAGCCAACGGTTCGTCGACATCGCCCGATCACGCTCGAGCGATGAGCGAGACGCCGTGTCGGCGGCCGCGGGCTCATCGCTCGCGGGTGTTGCGACGTTCGAACGCACCGATGCGCGGGCGTTGGGGTTCGACGACGAGTTCGATGCGGTGATCTGCCTGTGCCAGGGGGCGTTCGGGATGATGACGGCCGCCGGCGACGACGACGCGGTCGTCGCCGGTATGGCCCGCGCGCTGCGGCGAGGCGGCCGCCTGGCACTCAGTGCGTTCAATGCCTACTTCGCCGTGAAGTACCACGACGACGCTGAATTCGACGCTGCGACGGGGGTCTCCCACGAGATCACGGAGATCCGATCCGAATCGGGTGCGGCGCGGTCCGTCGACCTCTGGACAGGGTGCTACACCCCTCGTGAGCTGCGACTCCTCCTCGGGGCGCACGGTTTCTCGGTCGATTCGATCTCCAGCGTGGAACCGGGCGCCTACGCCCTCGCCGCGCCGGTGACCGAATCGCCCGAATTCCTCGTCCTCGCCCACCGCCCTTGACCGGGACGGGATCGGGCGGGGGACCGAGAGGGGGCATGGCCGTTTGGGCCGGCCACTGGTACCATGGTCGGCTGCGTCACGCCAGTGGCGCGTCTGTCCATCTACCCAACGTCCGTTTCGAAAGCAGTCCGTCCCTTGTCCGACACCACCACCACCTCCGAGTCTCCCGCCAACGCGATGGGAACCTTCGACGACGAGGGCGTCTACACCCCCCGAGAGATCGTGTCCGACGATCTCGGCATGTCGTTCGCCGATGCGATCGACGGCACGATGGTCACCGTCGAAGACGGCCAGCTCGTCCACGGCACCGTCGTGAAGATCGACAAGGACGAGGTGCTCCTCGACATCGGCTACAAGAGCGAAGGCGTCATCCCGGCGCGCGAGCTGAGCATCCGCAACGACGTCGACCCGTCTGAGGTCGTCTCGCTCGGCGAGGCCGTCGAAGCACTCGTCCTCACCAAGGAGGACAAGGAAGGGCGCCTGCTGCTGTCGAAGAAGCGCGCGCAGTACGAGCGTGCCTGGGGCGACATCGAGGCCAAGAAGGAAGAGGACGCCGTCGTGTCCGGCCCGGTCATCGAGGTCGTCAAGGGCGGTCTCATCGTCGACATCGGCCTGCGCGGCTTCCTGCCCGCATCGCTCGTCGAGTTGCGTCGTGTTCGTGACCTCGCCCCGTACATCGGCGAGACCGTGCACTGCAAGATCATCGAACTCGACAAGAACCGCAACAACGTGGTCCTGTCCCGTCGCGCCTACCTGGAAGAGAACCAGAAGGAGACCCGCGATCAGTTCCTCACCAACCTCAAGGTCGGCGAAGTCCGCGAAGGCACGATCTCCTCGGTCGTCAGCTTCGGTGCATTCGTCGATCTCGGCGGCATGGACGGACTCATCCACGTCAGCGAGCTCTCGTGGAAGCACGTCGACCACCCCGGCTCCGTCGTCACCGTGGGCGATCCGGTCAAGGTGCAGGTCCTCGACGTCGACTTCAGCCGCGAGCGCATCAGCCTCTCGCTGAAGGCCACTCAGCAGGATCCGTGGCAGGAGTTCGCCGAAGGCCACCAGGTCGAGCAGCTCGTCTACGGCCGGGTCACCAAGCTCGTCCAGTTCGGCGCATTCGTCCAGGTGGGCGAAGGCATCGAGGGTCTCGTGCACATCTCGGAGATGTCGGCGCACCACGTCGACTCGCCCGAACAGGTCGTCACCCCCGGCGAGGAGCTGTGGGTGAAGATCATCGATCTCGACCTCGCTCGTCGCCGCATCAGCCTGTCGATCAAGCAGGCCGCCGAGGGTGGCGAGCTTGCTGCGGAGTACCGCGAGCACTTCGAGGTCGACTCCGCCGGCAACTGGGTCCAGGGTGAGGCATCGGCCGAGGCCGAAGCCGCATGGTCCGAGTACTACGGCGAAGGCGCGGCGGTCGAAGCGGTCGAGGTCGCGGAAGCGGTCGAGGCTGTCGAAGTCGCAGCCGACGAGGTCGTCGAGGACGTCGTGGCGGAGGAAGCGCCCGCCGAGTGATCCTGGTCGGTCTGACCGGGGGAATCGGAGCAGGCAAGTCGACGGTGTCGGCGATGCTCGCCGAACGCGGCGCAGCAATCGTCGACGCCGATCAGATCGCCCGCGATCTCCAGATGCCGGGTACCGAGGTGCTCCGGGCGATGGCCGAACGATTCGGCGACCACATCCTGCTCGCCGACGGCGCGCTCGACCGCGGCGCCGTCGCCAAGATCGTCTTCAACGACGACGCGGCGCTGAAGGACCTCAACGGCATCGTCCACCCGGCGATGCAGGCAGAGATCCAACGTCAGATCGATCTGCACAAGGACACCGATCGTGTCGTGGTGCTCGACTTCCCATTGCTCGGCGAGAACCCTCGCAAGGGGCTCGTCGCCACCGTCGTCGTCGACATCCCCGTCGACGTGGCAGTACGGCGCCTCGTCGACCAGCGTGGAATGGACGAGACCGACGCGCTCGCTCGGATCAACAGCCAGATCAGCCGCGAGGAACGCCTGGCCACGGCAACGCACGTGATCGACAACGGCGGCGATCGCGATCGGTTGGTCGAACAGGTCGATGCGCTGTGGGCGACGCTCGTCGGGCTGTCAGCCCAGCACTGACAGCGACATCTCCAGCACCGGGACGTCCGGGGCCGGGGTGGATGCGTAGATCGTCGAATGGTCGTCGCCGAGATCGGCGAACGCCTGGCCGACGAGATCCCAGTACGACTGTCGAATCGCCGCGCGGCCGGCATCGCGGGCCGCCTCGTAACGCTCGATGGCGCTCGGGCGCGGCACGTAGGTGACGACACGCCGGCCGGCGAGGCCCAGGTCCGCACCGACACGGTCGGTGACGATCAGATCCGTGACGTCGGTTCGTTCGTAGTCGCGTTCGCGCCAGTCGAGTTGGGCCAGTTCGTCCGCGGTGACGCGTACGGCGACCCCGTTGCAGCGTTCCCCTGCGGAGGGCACCACGCCGAGCGAGATGACCACGCCCTGCTGGACGTCGGCCTCCCCGTGACGCCAGTCGCCGCGCAGATGGAGCGATCCGTAGTTCCATCGCCGGCCGTACCCGTGCAGGTGGGCCACGACGACGTCAGCGGCTTCGACCTCGCGCCCGATCGTGGTGGACAGCGATGCCGGAGACACGAGGGAGCCGTACCCGAACACCCAGGTGTCGACGCTCATGGCCGGAAGTGCTCGTGGACCGCCTCGACCAGGAGGCGCACGCCGAGCGCGATCGAGCGCTCGTCGACGTCGAAATGGCCGGCATGGAGGTCGAGCGTCGGACCCGAGGGCTCGCGCACGCCGAGGCGCACATAGGTGCCCGGGATCTCGCGTGTGAACCAGGCGAAGTCGTCGCCGCCCCAGCTCTGCTCGACCGTCACGACCGACGACGAACCGACCACGCCGGTCGCAGCGCGCCGGAGCGTCTCGGTGATCGCAACGTCGTTGACCACCGGTGGAACACCGTGGGTGTACTCGATCTCCACGATTGCACCGGATTCGCCCACGATGCCGACGAGCTCACGCTCGACGAGTTCGGGCAGCCGCTCCCAGACGGGAAGCGACGGCGTGCGGATCGACGCCTTGAGCTCGCAGTGTGTGGGGATGACGTTCGCGGCGTCACCGGCGTGGATCGATCCGAACACCAGCTTGACCTGGGCTCCGTCATCGAGTCGATCGGCGACGCGCATGGGCAGCTCGGCGACGATGCGTGCCGCGAGGGCGACGAGATCGACGGTGAGTTCGGGGCGCGCCGTGTGGCCCCCCGGCCCGACGAGGCGGATCAGCGCCATGTCGGCCGCCGAGGAGATCGCTCCGGACTTGAGCCCGATGGTGCCGACATCGAGTTTCGGTTCGCAGTGCAACCCGACGATCGCACCGACCCCGTCGAGGCCCCCGTCGCCGATGACGTCGAGGGCGCCGCCCGGTACGCGTTCCTCGGCGGGTTGGAAGACGACCCGAACCGGCCCGGCGAGCTGGTCTCGGTGGTGGGCGAAGTACAACGCCGCGCCGAGCACGATCGTGGTGTGCACGTCGTGCCCGCAGGCATGGGCGACGCCGGGGTGCTGGCTCGTGTAGGGGACGTCCTTGTCGTCTGACATCGCCAACGCGTCGAGGTCGGCGCGCAAGGCGAACGCCGGCACGCCCGGATCGTCGCCATCGGGGTCCAGATCGCACACCAGGCCCGTGCCGACGGCGAGCCGTCGCGGTGTGAGACCGGCGAGTCGGAGCCGTTCCTCGACCAGCTCCGTCGTCGCGTGTTCGGCGCCGCTGAGTTCGGGATGGGCGTGCAGATTGCGTCGCAGCGCGATCAGACCTTCACCGTGCTCGTCGAGCCATGCGGCCAGCGATGGTGCACCGGACCCGGACGGCGTCATGGCTCGAGGGAGTCGGCGGCCAGGCTGTCGACGAGAAGATGGACCACGTCGACGAGCGTACCGCCGCGCTCGACGACCCTCCGTTGGCGCATCGTGCTCGTGCCGACGTCGAGCACCCCGACGAGTTCGTCGAGCTGTGCGGTCGTCCCGAGGCGCTGTGCCGTGGGTCCGAGCACCTCGATGAGGTCGGTGAGCAGCCGCCGCACCGATCGTCGTTCCGGGCGTCCGGAACCAGGGTGTTCGACGATCAGTTCGGCGTCGATGCCGAATCGAGCCGCGAGCCAGCGGTTCTCGCGCACGGTCCATTCGCGCGCCGGATCCGGGAGTCGATCGTCGTCGATGAGGTCGCTGCACCAGGCCACGAGGGTTTGCGCGAGGCCGGCCAGCGCCACGGTTTCGCGCACCGTCGCCGTCGCATCACACATCCGGAACTCGATCGTGCCGAAGTCGGGATGTGGGCGCAGATCCCACCAGACCTCGCGGATCGACTTGATGCACTGCGAGTCGAGCAGGGTCGACATGAACGCCTCGAAGTCGGTCCAGTCGGCGAGCTGCGGTGGAAGTCCGGCGGTCGGGAGCGACTCGAACACCTTCGAGCGAGCCGATGCCAGCCCGGAATCGTCGCCCTCGAAATATGGGCTGGAGGACGACAGCGCCAGGAACAACGGCAGGTGGCGTCGCAGCTCGTTGATGATGGCGATGGCGCGGATTCCGTCCGCGACGCCGACATGCACGTGCATGCCACAGATCAGCAGTCGGCGTGCCGGCCACTGCATCGACTCGATCAACTCGTGATACCGCGGATCCGGGCTGATCGCCTGATCACGAGCGAGCGCGAACGGATGGGTGCCAGAGCTCATCAGTGTGAGTCCGCGCCGACCAGCTGCCGAGCGGACCTCCTCGAGCGTCCCCCGGAGGTCGTCGCCGGCCTCGGCCGGTGTTTCGCAGACGCCGGTGATGATCTCGATCGTGCTCTGGAACAGTTCGTGCTTGGCTTTCGGGTGCTCTCCCGCCGGATGGGGGGAGCCCAACTCGGCCAGCAGCTCGTTCGCCGCGGAGACGAGTTCCCCCGTGGCACGGTCGACGACGTGGAGCTCCATCTCGATGCCGACCGTCGGCCGCTCGTTGTGGGTGAACTCGATCGTCATGAGGCTCCGTGGTCGTCGAGCCGAGGATCCTCAGCGGTAGGTGTCGAGAACCTCGGCCACCTGCTCCGGCGTGGTCTGGGGTCCGAATCGTGCCACGACGGTGCCGGTGCCGTCGACGAGGAACTTCTCGAAGTTCCAGACGATGTCGCTGGTGTCGCCATCGCCGGGCTGCTCGGCCTTGAGCCACCGGTAGAGGGGAGCAGCCCCATCGCCGTTCACCTCGATCTTGTGGAACATCGGGAACGTCACGCCGTAGTTCGACGTCGCGAACTCGAGGATCTCCTCATCGGTGCCCGGTTCCTGATTGGCGAACTGGTTGCAGGGGAATCCGAGGACGGTGACGTCGTCGTTGTCATCGTGGAGCGCACGCAGACCTGCGTACTGAGGCGTGAGGCCTCAAGCGCTCGCGACGTTGACGACCAGGCAGAGCTGGCCCTGGAACTGGTCGAAGGCGACCTGTTCCCCGGTGATCGAGGTCATCTCGAATTCGTGGAAGCTTGACATTCGCCGAACCCTACCCCGTCGCCGACGTCACGCCGGAGGACGGTAACGGCGCGTGACGTCGAGCGCGATGTCGTGGCTCGTCGTCGTCTGTCGAACGGCATCGAGGAAGGCGCCACGCTCGATGACTGCGAGTCGACACGGTCGTGTCGTCGTGACGGTTGCGGTGCGCATCGAGTCGTGGACGAGTGCAACCTCGCCGAACGAGGCCGGCGCGTCGACGCGATCGGCGATGCGGCCGCCGATGCTGATCTCGGCGGCGCCCTCGAGCAGCACGAAGAACTCCATCCCGTGCTCGCCCTCTGCGATGAGACACTCGCCACCAGGGACGTCGCGCCGTTGGGCGCCGCTCGCCAGCCGTTCGAGCGTCGGGAGCGGCAGTGGTTCGAGGAACGACACGCCGCACAAGGCGTCGAGCAGATCGGCGTCGGCGGTGACGGCGGAATCGCGCTCGGTGCGGCGAAGCCCGAGCGACAGCCCGAGGAGAATGACTGCTGCAGCCGAACCGAGAACGACCAGGACCGTCGTCAGGTCGTTCGCGGCGATGACGAGGCCGATGATCCCCGCACCGACCGCGGTGGCGATGTAGAGGACGGAGCCGAGCACACCGAATGCCCGACTCGTCATCGTCTCGTCGCAGGTGCGTTGGAGAAGCGTGTGCGCAGTGATCTCGATCAGGGCGTTGCCCGCGCCGAGCAGTGCAACGAGCGCCAGCGCCGGAACGAGGTGATCGAGCTCGCCGAGCACGGTCAGCGGGATCGACAGCAGCAAGGCGCCGATCGTTGCCAACGACGTCAGCTTCCAGCCGAGTCGGCGGCTCGCGACCATTGCCGCCACCAATGCCCCGGCCGCGAACGACGCGGTGAGCGCAGCGCTCGTGCTTCCGCCGCCACCGAGCTGGTCGAACGCGACCGCGACGAAGATGACGTCGAAGGCGCCGAGGACGAGACCGGTGACGCCGATGAATCCGACGACCCGTCGCGGATTCCGGGTCACTGCGACGTACCGGACCCCGTCGAGCGATTCGGCGATGATCGACCCGAGCCGGACCGTGGACCGAGGGCGGTCGTCGTTCGGCAGCCGTGCCTGGACGACGATCCCCGTCGCAGCACAGGCGAACGCAATCGCCGCGAAGACGACCGATGGTTCGGCCACCGCCAGCAGGAGTGCCGTGATCACGGGGCCGACGAGGGTGCCGCCCGCGCGCATGAACGATTGACCGATGTTCCACCGCACGAGTTCGACGGGTGTGCGGGCGTGGCGTACCAGCAGACTCGCGACGGCGCCGGGTGTCGACATGAGGGCGACCGAGAACACCGCTGCGCAGACATAGACCGTCGCCCGTCCGAGGTCCGATGCCAGCGCCACGGCCATGCCACCCGCCGTCACGGCCATGATTGCGAAACCGACGGACAGGACGAGATGGCGCGGAAAACGATCGCCGGCGGCCGCGACGACGGGAGCGAGGAGCGCCGCCGGGACGAGCTGCACCGCCACGGCAAGTCCGCTCTCCGAGGCTCCGCCGTGGTCGAACGCGACCACCAACACGGTGATCCACGCCGAGAACTCGGTCATCGAGTGGACGAAGGTGATCCCGAAGAGGCTGCGCCCACCGGGCAACGCACCGGGTCGGTTCCGGGCCGTCGCGTCTGGTGTTCCCGTCGTCACGTCTGCATGCTCCCACCGCGTGCCGATCTCCGACGGCGCCGCACCGATGGTAGGCCGCTCGACGTGCGCTTCGGGAACGGGTCGTCGCAGTGGCGTGGCCGTGTGGATAACATCGTTGCACCCATGTCCGCCGACCGAAAACGAAGTTGACGCCGTGCTGACTGCTCTCGGGCTGATCGGTGTCGTCGCCTTGATCGCTGCGAACGGCTACTTCGTCGCCGTCGAATTCGCGTTCGTGGCGGCCCGCCGCTCGCGGTTCGTCGAGCAGGCTCAGGAAGGCGACCGGAGGTCGCGGCGAGCGATCGAGGTGCACAAGCGGCTGAGCTTCATGCTGTCGGGTGCGCAGCTCGGGATCACCGTCACCACGCTGGTGCTCGGCTTCATCGCCGAACCGGCGATCGCGTCGGTGCTCACGCCGGCGCTCGAGGCTGCAGGAGTTCCCGACACCGCCTCCGTCGGCATCGCGCTCGTCCTCGCGCTGGTCTTCGCCACCATGGCGCAGATGGTGTTCGGCGAACTGGCGCCGAAGAACTTCGCGATCGCCCGGCCCGAACCGCTCGCTCGTGCGCTCGCGCCGTCGACGTGGTTCTTCATGCGGGTCGCCGGTCCGTTGATCCGCCTCTTCGACGGCGCCGCCAACCGATTGCTCCGCCTCGTCAACGTCGAACCGGTCGATGAGCTCCACAGCGCCGTCTCGACGGAGGAACTCGACCTGATCGTCGATTCGTCTGCGGAGAGCGGCCACCTGACCCTGCTGCAGGCGCAGCTCCTCGAGCGCGCGATCGACTTCGGCGAGCTCGAGGCGTCGGATGCGATGGTGCCGTGGAACCGCGTGGTCACGATCGACGCCGACGCAACCGCGGCAGACCTGCGTGACCTGATGTCGTCGTCGCACTCGCGCTTCCCGGTGATCGGCGACGACGACCGTGTGTACGGCATCGTGCACGCCAAGGACCTGCTCGGGGTGCCGCGCACGGAGTACGAGACGACGGCGGTGTCGTCGCTGGTTCGCGAGATCCTCGCGGTCCCGGAGGCCGCTGGCCTCGGCGTGGTCCTCGCCGAGCTGCGCGAGCATGCGACCGAGATGGCGGTCGTCATCGACGAATACGGCGGTCCGGCGGGTGTGGTCACGCTCGAGGACATCGTCGAGGAACTCGTCGGTGACATCGAAGACGAGTACGACCCGAGCGCTCCGGGTGAACATGTCGAGATCGAGCCGGGCGTCTGGTCGGTGGTGGCGAGCTCGCGGCCCGACGAGATCGAGCGCATCACGGGTTTCGATCTGCCCGACGGCGAGTACGACACGGTCGCGGGGCTGGTGCTCGACCGACTCGAGCACATTCCTGAGGTCGGCGAGTCGTTCGTCGTCGACGGAATCCTCATCGAGGTGGTCGAGGTCGACGGATTCGCGATCCAGCGTCTGCAGCTCCGCGTGGACCGCGACGACATCGTCGACGAGCGCGCCGGCGACGGCGACGGTGAGGACTCGTGATGGTTGCCGCGTCGAGTGGGATCGAGATCAGCTGGGTGGCCCTGGGCGTCGCGATGATCCTGCTCGCGCTCAACGGCTTCTTCGTCGCCGCCGAGTTCTCGCTGCTCGCCTCGCGCCGCTCGCGCATCGAGCAGCTGGCGGCAGAAGGCGACAAGCGCGCTCGGCATGCACTGGCGGGCCTCCGCGAGCTGACCCTCATGCTCGCCGGAGCGCAGCTCGGGATCACCATGTGTTCACTGGGCCTCGGCGCGGTCGCCGAACCCGCGGTCGGCCGCATCATCGAGGGAGTGCTCGGCGAGGTGTTCACCCTGTCCGACACCGCCCGACACCTCATCGCGTTCACCATCGCCCTGTCGATCGTGGTGTTCCTGCACATGGTGGTGGGCGAGATGGCTCCGAAGTCATGGGCGATCTCCCACCCGGAGAACTCCTCGCTCCTGCTCGCCCGACCGTTCCGGCTGTTCGCGAGGATCTTCCGGCCGCTGATCCGACTGCTCAACTGGTTGGCGAACGCCGTCGTACGCCTCGTGGGAGTCGAACCGCAGGACGAACGAGCGATGGCTCACTCGCCGAGCGACCTGCTGCTGCTGATCGAGGAGTCGGCCGGGCGCGGTGGCATCGCCGCCGACGAGCACCAGTTGCTCGCGCGCTCACTGGAACTGTCGGGGCTCACTGCGGCCAACGCGATGACGCCGCGCCGCGACATCGTCTCGGTCGCGGCCGACGAGACGGCAGCGGTCGTGGCCGAGGCAGCTCACCGCACAGGCAGAACCCGCGTGATCGTGCACGAAGGCGACCTCGACCACGTGCGCGGATTCGTCCACGCCAAGGACGTGATCCGTCTGGAACACGGCACGTGGTCCACCACCCAGGCGGGCAGCATCGTGCGACCCGTGATGGTCACGCCGGAACATCACGGGCTCGAGGATCTGCTGCTCGAGATGCGAACCGAACGACACCACATCGCGCTCGTGGTCGACGAGCACGGTCTGGTGCTCGGACTCGTCACGCTCGAAGATGTCATCGAGGAACTGATCGGGGACTTCGACGACGAATCGGATCGCCGTCTCGGCGAATGCGAACGTCTCGCCGACGGCAGCTACCAGATGAACGGCACGACGCGTGTCGAGCACTTCGAGGAGTGCACCGGCGTCGCGCTCCCCGAAGGTGACTGGCAGACCGTGGCGGGCTACGTGATCGACGCGCTCGACGACATTCCATCGGAGGGCGACCGGGTGCTGACCGACATCGGCGAGTTCGAGGTCGTCGGGATGGACGGGTTCGCCATCGACACCCTGCGTGTACGCGTGACCGTGTCGGGCCACCGAGCCGACTGACGCCGGCGATGGCCTACCCCCGGCGACTGCTCAACGATCACGAGACGGTCACCGTCGACCTGCATCCGCACTGGTGGTTCCTCGCCGGTCCGACCGTTGCCGTGGTGGCGTCGATCGGCGCAGCGGTGGCGACGTTGACGATGACCGAGACGGACACGACAGGTCAGTCGATCGCCGGGTGGGCGTCGCTCGCAGCCCTCGCGGCCTCGACCGTGTGGCTCGTCGTGCGGTACGCCCGATGGTTGACGACGCACTTCGTCATCACCAACCGACGTCTGATCTTCCGGTCGGGTCTCGTGACCAAGCGAGGCATCGAGATCCCCTTGGACCGGGTCAACACCGTCCACTTCCATCAGGGTGTCTGGGGCCGTGTGGTGGGCTCCGGTGACCTGCTGATCGAGTCGGGCGGCGAGTCCGGTCAGCAACGCTTCACCGACATCCGCCAGCCGGACCGGGTGCAGCGCGTGATCCACGCCGAGCTGGACCTCGGCCGGCAACGGTCGAGTGGCGATGCGGTCGTCGATGTCGCCGGCCAGCTCGAGCGACTGGAGTCGATGCTGATCCGCGGCAGCCTCACACCCGACGAGTTCGAGCGCCAGAAGCGCCGCCTGCTGGAGTCGTGATGGGGGTTCGGGTGGTCAGCCTCGTGCCGTCGAGCACGGAGACGCTGCTGGCGCTGGGCGCCGATGTCGTGGCGTGCACCCGGTTCTGTGAGCAGCCAGGGCTGCGCCATGTCGGTGGAACGAAGAACCCGGACATCGAGGCCATCGTCGAACTCCGTCCGGACGTGGTGGTGATGGACCGCGAGGAGAATCGCCGCGAGGATCACGACGAACTGGTCGCTCGTGGCATCGATGTGTACGCGAGCCGCGTCGTGAGTGTCGACGATGCCATGGCGGCGATCGACGATCTCGCGGTGCTGGCCGGATCGCCGCGTCGACCGGCGGAGCGGATTGCGGACGTCACCGACCTCGGTGCCCGCGCCTTCGTGCCCATCTGGCGTCGGCCGTGGATGTCGATCGGTGCCGCGACATACGGCGCCTCCGTGCTCGGTCACCTCGGTGTCGAGTTGGTGACATCGGGATCCTCCGACCCGTACCCGACCGTCGAGCTGGCCGACATGGCAGCGCTGGCACCCGATCTCGTCGTGGTCCCCAGCGAGCCCTACGACTTCGACGAGCGACACCTCGACGAACTCCGTGTGGCGATGCCGGATGCGTCGATCGTCAGCGTCGACGGGCGCGATCTGTTCTGGTGGGGCATCCGAACTCCTGGCGCCATCGGCAGGCTTGCCGACGTGCTCGCCGTCAACCGCCGTCGCTGAGGACGCGCACGCGATGGGCCCCGGCGGAGGGCCGAACCGACCAGCCCGAGTCGAGCGCTCCCGGCTCGCAGATCGCGACGATGCATCCACCGAATCCACCCCCGGTCATCCGGGCGCCGAAGACGCCAGGTGAGGTCACGCAGCGCTCGACGGCACGGTCGATGGCCGAGGTCGACGTGTTGAAATCCGAGCGCAGACTCTCGTGGCTCGCGGTCATCAGCCGACCTGCCGACGGGTAGTCACCGCGTCCGAGTGCGTCGGCGAAGTCTCGGACTCGCTCGTTCTCGGTCACGACGTGACGCGCTCGGCGGAATGCGACGTCGTCGAGCTCCGCCCGGTGGCGCTCGACGACGGTGATCGACGCTGAACGCAGGGGACCGAGGACGGCTTCGGCGCGAGCGCATTCCGCAACCCGGTCCGTGTACGCGGACCCAACGAGCGTGCGGTGGGCGACGAACTCGACGACGATGTCGAGATCGGTCGGCACCGGAACCTGTACGACGTCGAGCGTGTGGCAGTCGATCAGGGTGGCGTGCCCTTCGGTCGCCGACGCGATGCAGAGCTGATCCATGATGCCGGTCGGAACACCTGTTGCCGCGTGTTCGGCTCGTCTGGCGGCGAGCGCGAGATCGAGCGGCGGGCCGTCGAAGCCGAGTGCCAGACCGAGCGCGCACTCGAGCGCCGCACTCGACGACAACCCTGCGCCGGACGGGATCTCCGATGCGACGGTGCCGATGATCCCTTGCGTCGTGCCGAGTTCGGCAGCCATCGCCGCGACATAGGACGCCCACTGCGGCGAGACCGTCGACGGGTCGGAGTCGAAGGGCAGTGGCACCACGACGGCGCCGGGCTCGGCGGTTGATTCGAGCGCGATCAGGGACCCGCCGACCCTGTAGTCGATGGTGATCCCACGGTCGACCGCCATCGGAAAGACGAGACCGCCGGTGTAGTCGGTGTGGTCGCCGATCAGGTTGACCCGCCCTGGCGCGTGGACTCGGAGCATGTCGACCACCGGGCGCACGATATCGAGATCCGTCGTCTTGTTCTGCAACACTCGCCCGCATGCCTCGCGCAACACTGCCCTCGGGAATCGAGCTGGAGTACCGCACGACCGGGGATCGCTCCGACCCCGTGCTGCTCGCGGTGAACGGCTACACCACGCAACTGATCTCGTGGCCGCAGGCGTACATCGACCAGATCGCGGCACAGGGACTGTTCGTCGTGCAGTTCGACAATCGCGATGTCGGGCTCTCGACCAAGCTCGACGGCCAGAAGGTGTCGCCCGCGTCGGTACTCAGGGCGGCGCTCGCGGGCGATCCACTTCCGCCGGTGCCCTACACGTTGTCCGACATGGCCGCTGACGGCATCGGTCTGCTCGATCATCTCGGCGTGGATCGAGCGCACATCATCGGCAACTCGATGGGTGGAATGATCGTGCAGACGATGGCGATCGAGCATCCGTCCCGAGTCGCCAGCGTGATCTCGGTGATGAGCAGCCCTGGTGACCCGCACGTCGGCAAGCCGAGCCCCGAGGCGCGCGACGCGTTGCTGGCCGCGCCGCCCGCCGATCGCGAGCGGTACATCGCCGCCTCGTTGGACGCCAAGGTCTGGATGTCGCAGAAGTACTACGACCCCGACTGGATGCAGGCGCTCGCCGCCGCCCAGTACGACCGGTGCTTCTACCCGGAGGGCGGAACCCGACAGCTCGCCGCGATCTACGCCAGCGGCGATCGCAGCGCAGGCCTCGCCGCGCTCGACGTGCCGATGCTCGTGATCCACGGTCGCGACGACACACTGATCACCCCGCAGGGCGGAGAGCGGACCGCCGAATTGGTGGCGGGCTCGCGCTACCTGTTCCTGTCCGACATGGGCCACGACATGCCGCGCCCACTCTGGCCCGTGCTCGCCGAGGCAATCGGCGGACATGTCCGCGCATCGCTGCGTACCGACACCGCCTGACAACACCGATCCCCGACCCCACCATCAAGGAGCAATCGTGTCTGGACCACTCACCGGGTACCGCATCATCGAAATCGCCGGCATCGGCCCAGGGCCCTTCGCGGCGATGCTGCTCTCGGACATGGGCGCCGAAGTCGTTCGTGTCGAACGAGCGGCGGCGGTCCGAGGACCGCTGCCCGACGGCGCGCACTTCGATGTCCTGCTGCGGGGGCGCCGCAACGTGGCGATCGACCTCAAGCAGCCCGAGGGGGTCGAGGCGCTCCTCTCGCTCGTGGAATCGGCCGATGCGCTCATCGAGGGATTCCGCCCCGGCGTCATGGAACGTCTCGGCGTCGGTCCGGACGTGTGCCTCGCCAGGAATCCGAAACTCGTCTTCGGGCGGATGACCGGATGGGGTCAGGAGGGTCCGTATTCGCAGGCCGCCGGCCACGACATCAACTACATCGCGCTCGCGGGTGCGCTGGCCCACTTCGGGCGCGCCGGGGAGGCGCCCGTACCGCCCCTGAACATGGTCGGTGACTTCGGTGGCGGCGGCATGTTCCTCGCCTACGGCGTGGTGTGCGCGCTCCTCGAGGGCCAGCGCAGCGGCCAGGGACAGGTGGTCGACACCGCCATGGTCGACGGTGCCGCGGTGTTGATGTCGATGTTCTGGGCGTTCAAGTCGATCGGCATGTTCGACGAGAATGCCCGTGGGACGAACCTGCTCGACACGGGCGCACACTTCTACGACGTCTACCGGTGCAGCGACGACAACTACATCTCGCTCGGTTCGATCGAGCCGCAGTTCTACGCCGAACTGCTCCGGCTCACCGGCCTCGACACCGATGAACAGTTCGCGAAGCAGATGGACAAGGGCGAATGGCCCGCGCTCAAGGCTCGACTGACCGAGGTCTTCGCCTCCAAGTCGAGAGCGGAGTGGTGCGAGATCATGGAGGCGACCGATGTCTGTTTCGCCCCGGTGCTGACGATGAGCGAGGCGGCCGAACACCCTCACAACGTCGAGCGCTCCACGTTCATCGACGTGGCCGGCACGAAGCAGCCCGCGCCCGCTCCACGCTTCAGCCGTACCACCCCCGTGGTGTCGATGCCGCCGGCGTTCCCCGGAGCGCACACCCGCGATGTGTTCGCCGACTGGGGGGTCGCGGCCGACACGGTCGAGTCGTGGGTGTCATCGGGGGCGCTCAGACAGGCCGAGGCGGCAGGCTGAGCCGGCGTGTCGCGCCGCCTGCGACACGCACCTGAACGAGTGTTTCAGAAACGACCCATGCGCGCCTGGTGAGCGGTCGCTTCGGCCTGTTGTTCGGGAGTCAGGCGGTCCCAACGCCGAGTGAGGCGACCCCGAGCGAACACCGCTCGAATGATCGACGACCACGATCGCTCCGTCGACCCGGCCGACGATTGGTCGCGTTCGGGTTCTGAACTGAGTTCGGTCATCGCACCTCCAGGCTCGTCATGGTACTCGCCACGCCCTCGTCGATGCCGGCGTAGGCTCGGACGACATGTTCGTGGCGACCGATGCAGAACTCGCACCCACGTCCTCCGCGTCCTCCGCGTCGTGTGGAGCGGGCGGCGTCCTCGACGAAGGACTCCGGTCGTAGTGGCGGTCCTGGTCACCTTCCACGCGCATCCGGACGACGAGGTCATCAGCACCGGCGGCACGATCGCGCGCGCCGCGGCCGAGGGTCATCGCGTGGTGCTGGTCGTCGCGACCAACGGTGACCACGGCGAGGTGCCCGACGATCTGCATGAGGGTGAGACGCTCGTGGAACGACGCCGGCTGGAGACCGAGGCCTCGGCGGCGGCGCTCGGCGTGAGCCGCATCGTCTGGCTCGGCTACACCGACTCCGGTATGACCGGATGGGAGCAGAACGAGGATCCCGCCAGCTTCCATCTCGCCGAGACCGAGGAGGCGGCGGACAAGCTCGCGGCCGTACTGCGCGACGAGGCTGCCGACGTCCTGACCGTCTACGACTGGCACGGCAACTACGGGCATCCCGACCACATCGCCGTGCACCGTGTCGGAGTGGCTGCCGGTCGCATGGTGCCGTCGGTGCGAATCCTCGAGGCGACGATGAACCGTGACGCGTTCACACGGATGGTCCTCGACATGCGCGAGGCCGGCGTGGGCAGGGAGTCAGCGGACGGGGAGGTCGAGGAGTTCGATCCGAACGGCCCAGCCGACGACGGCAACCCGATGGGGACACCGGAAGCCGAGCTCACCCTCGCCGTCGACGTCAGCGATCATGTGCTGGCAAAACGCACCGCCATGCGGTGTCACCGGAGTCAGATCTCCGACACGTCGTTCTTCCTCGAGATGCCCGACGATCTGTTCGCAGTGGCGTTCGGGACCGAATGGTTCATCGAGCACGATGCCGTTCCACCGGTGCGGCGAGGCTGGATCTTCGAGTCGACCTGACCGCGACATCCCTGTCTCGTCGGCAACACTGGACCATGATGTCCAGCATGAATCGGCAACTGATTGCTGGGTTGGCGGCGGCGGGACTGCTGCTCGGCGCGTGTGGCGGCTCGGACGGTTCCTCGACGGGCTCGACGACTCCGTTCACGCTGCTGCCCACCACCACCTCGCCTCCCACGACCTCGACGACGTCGACCACCTCGACGACCACGACGAGCTCGACGACCACCTCGACGACCACCACGATCGTGCAGCCCTCGACCACGGCCGCCGATCCGGCGATCGCCGCCCTGGTGCTGAGCGGTGACGGGATCGGAACGGCCGGCTTCGGCGCCGAACCCGAGGGTGTGATCGCCTACCTCAATTCGTACATCGGTCAGCCGACCAACGACACCGGATGGATCGACCCGCTCACGATCGGTCTGTGCTCGGGGAACGAACTCCGCCGGGTGTCGTGGGGTGTGCTCACCTTGTTGTTCGGCGACGTGTCGTCGGTGGTCCAGGGTCGGCGTCACTTCTTCGGATACACGTACGGCGATCAGGCGGAGATCGGTGCGGCTCCCGCCGGACTCGAGACCAGCCGAGGCGTGATGATCGGTTCGCGCGTCGTCGACGTGCGCGCTGCCTATCCCGCCGCACAGATCTTCCCCGAGGACGACTTCACGCCGCCGTTCTTCGTCGTCAACGACAGTCTGCGCGGATTCCTCACCGGGGTCACCGACGACGCAACCGTGACGGCGATCATCGGCGGCGACGACTGCGGCATCTAGGCCCGCGATCGCATCGAACAGTGACACTGAGGGAGATCCACCACGCGCTGGCGTGGTTCCTGATCCTGGCCAACGCCGCCGTCGGCGTCTGGGCGCTCGCTGCGCAGTACGTGCCGGTCCTGCGGGTGCGACCTCTGTGGTGGTCGATCGGCGTTGCGGAACTGTCCGCGTTCGTGATCGCGATCGTCGGGGTGCTGATGGTCGATCGTGACGGCATCGAACTCGACCAGTTCCATGCGCTCTACGGGTTCAGCGCGATCGTGGCCGTCGGAATCCTCTACAGCTATCGCGGGAGCCCGTTCGTGAAGGACAAGCTGTACCTGCTGTACGGCATGGGCAGCCTGTTCATCATGGGGCTCGGGATCAGGGCGATGTACCTCGGAACCCACTGACGCCGATTCCCTGAGGGAGCTTGGCGGGGTCCCATCCGAGTTGCGACAGCCCCTCACGGCACGCGAACCGGTCGGTCATGCCGGCGACGTACGCGACCGACGCGCGCAATGCCTCGTTGCTTCCGGCGTCGACATGTTCGCCGGCCGAGGCTCCGAGCGCAGCGGCGATGGTCTGCGCCGGGATCGAATGCGGTCGGTCGGCATAGTGCTCGACCAGCGCACGCAGCAGCGAGACGACCGCCCCCGCCTGCTGCTCGCTCGCCGGGCGGAGATAGATGTGTTCGTAGTTGAACTTCCTGAAGGCCGTCAGCGCCTCTGCAGTGTCGGGTGACATGCCGATACGGCCCGTGGCAGCGGTCGTGTCGACCATCGCGCGGACGAACGTGCCGAGCTGACGCGAGCGGTCGCGTCCGCACCGGTCGGCGACGACCGCGGGCAGCATGTCGGCGGTGACGATGCCAGCAGCGGTCGCGTCCTCGAAGTCGTGGCACACGTAGGCGATCCGGTCGGCCCACGACACGACCTCACCTTCGGGCGTCTGCGGGGCCGGAAGGCTCCACGAATGGTTGCGGATCCCGTCGAGGGTCTCCCGGCAGAGATTCAACGGTTGCAGCGTGACGTCGGCGCCCCATGGAGCGTGGTCGAATCCGCCGTCGAGGTATGGCGACAACGCATCCTCGCTGGCATGGCCTCCCGGTCCGTGACCGCAGTCGTGGCCGAGCGCCATCGCTTCGATAAGTGGGACGTTGAGACTCAGGGCATCGCCGACGGAGCGGGCCACCTGGGCGACCTCGAGCGCGTGTGTCATCCGGGTTCGTTGGTGATCATCGGGGAAGACGAAGACCTGGGTCTTGCCGGCGAGTCGGCGGAAGGCGGAATCGTGCAGGATCCGGTCGCGGTCGCGTTCGAAGCAGGTGCGATAGGGATCGGGTGGCTCCTCGATGGCCCGGTTGCCGGCACCGACCCCGCGAGTTGCATTCGTGGCGAGTGCATTCGCTTCGGCGTCCTCGCGAGCAGCGCGGGTCCGCACGACCGCCTCGCCGACGGTGGCGACCGAGTCGGCGTGCGCCACGACGATGTCGTCGGTGCCATGGCCGGTCATCGTTGCCGCCCACCGATCGGCGCGATCGGCGGCCGAGTCGGGAAAGGGAAGACCGGCCATGTGCAGACGATACGAGATGGCATCCGATCGACGGCGTTAGCCTTCGGGAAATGTCGGGTTTCGTCGACGAGTGCCAACTGAACGTACGCGGAGGTGATGGCGGCGCGGGCTGCGTCAGCTTCCGTCGTGAAGGTCCCGAGGCGATGGGTGGACCGAACGGCGGTGACGGCGGCAACGGTGGCAACATCTGGCTGGTCGCCGACCACAACGTCTCGTCGCTGCTGGCGTTCCGTGACCACCCGCACCGGCGGGCGGACAACGGCGTCCACGGCAAGGGCAAGGACCTGCACGGCCGGCGCGGCGAGTCGATGGAGATCACCGTGCCGATGGGCACCGTGGTGTTCGACATGTACACGGGCGACACCCTGGCCGAACTGGTCAACCACGGCGACCGCTGGCTCGCAGCAGCCGGTGGGCGAGGTGGGCGCGGCAACGCGAAGTTCCTCTCGAACAAGCGTCGGGCACCGAGTTTCGCCGAGCAGGGCGAGCACGGCGAGGAGCGCTGGCTGCGGTTGGAACTGAAGTTGATGGCCGACGTGGCACTCGTCGGCTTCCCCAACGCCGGCAAGTCGACCTTCATCAGCGTCGTCTCGGCCGCCAAGCCGAAGATCGCCAACTACCCGTTCACCACGCTCGAGCCGAATCTCGGCGTGGTGCGGGTCGATGACGACACCGAGTTCGTCGTCGCCGACATCCCCGGGCTCATCGAAGGCGCGAGTGAGGGAAAGGGCCTCGGTCATCAGTTCTTGCGGCACATCGAGCGGGCGCGTGTTCTGTGTCTGCTGCTCGACCTCGCGTCGATGGACGGTGTGAGCCCGCAGGAGCAGGAGCGAATCCTGCTCAACGAGCTCGGCGCCTACCGTCCGGAGCTGCTCGAACGTCCACGCGTCACCGTCGGGACCAAGGCCGACGTGGTGCAGCCCGACGAGCTCGAAGCGCTCGGCTGGGACGGCCTGATCATGTCGTCGGTGACCCGCCAAGGTGTGTCCGAGGTGGTCGGTCGGCTCGCGCAACAGGTGCATGACGTCCGCCAGGCGATCGAGTGGGCAGAAGGCGTCGTCGTGTTGCGTCCCGAGGCGAGTGGCGCGGCGGTGGAACGGGTCGCCGACGGCGAGTTCCGGCTCCTCGGCCGTGATGTCGAGCGCGTGGTGGCCCTGAACGACGTCACGACGCCCGAGGCGCTGTCGTACATCGACTATCGCCTCGAACGCCTGGGTGTGCCCAAGATGCTGTCGAAGGCCGGTGCCCGCGAGGGCGACGTCATCTGGATCGGTGAATTCAGCTTCGAGTACTCGCCGGATCTCTAGGCACGCAGGAGATCGTGGTTCCATGCGGGTGGTAGCGAAGATCGGCACGGCGTCGATCACCGATGAGGCAGGAGCGATCGACCTCGTCGCGCTCGCCAAACTGGCCGACGAGGTCGCCGCACTCCGCAACGACGGCCACGAGGTCATCGTGGTGTCGTCGGGGGCCGTCGCCGCTGGGGTTGCTGCGCTCGGGCTGCCGACTCGGCCCACCGACATGACGACGCTGCAGGCGATCTCGGCCGCTGGTCAGAGTCGCCTCGTCGAGGCGTACAACCAGCAGTTCGCCCGCCACGGCCTGGTCGGCGCCCAGGTCTTGCTCGACCCGCACGACTTCGTCGACCGGACGCAGTATCTGCACGCGCGCCGCACGATCGAACGGCTCCTCGAACTCGGGTGTGTGCCGGTGGTCAACGAGAACGACGCGATCGCCAACGACGAACTTCGCTACGGCGACAACGACCGACTGGCCGCGTTGGTCGCCAACAGCGTCGGCGCCGACGTGTTGGTCCTGCTCACCGACATGGACGGTGTCTACACGGCCGACCCTCGGCGCGATCCGGCGGCGACGCTGATCTCGCTCGTGCGTCGAGGTGATCCGCTGCTCGCGATCCGCGCCGGCGGCGGTGGCAGCGGCCGGGGGAGTGGAGGGATGGCGTCGAAGCTCACCGCGGCGCGCATGGCGTCGTGGTCGGGCATGCGCAGTGTGATCGCTCGTGCGTCGCGGCCCGATGTGCTCGCCGGTGCGGTGTCGGCCGAACTGGTGGGGACCACGTTCGAGGCGCACGATCGCACGCTCCCGGCACGCAAGTTGTGGATCGCGTTCGCCGCCGAGGTGCTCGGCACCGTGCACGTCGATGCGGGTGCCGAGCGGGCGTTGACCGACCGGCCCAACAGCCTGTTGCCGGCGGGGATCGTCGCGGTCGATGGCGACTTCGCCGAGGGCGACACCGTCGACATCGCCGGTCCGTCCGGCAGGGCGTTCGCGCGCGGTCTGGTCGCGCTCGATGCCGAGGTCGTGCGCGGTGTGGTGGGCCGCCAGACCGGCGACCTGCCCGCCGGCGTCAATCACGAGGTGGTCCACCGCGACGACCTCGTCGTCCTCCCCGCCTGATACTCCAGCGTTTGCGGCGCGGATGTGTTGACCCGCCCCAACCGAAGTGCGCCGCAAACGGGATTTCGGCGACCCTCCGGTGCTCGCCAGGCGTTTGCGGCGAGATTCTGTTGACCCGCCCCAACCGAAGTGCGCCGCAAACGGGGTTTTCGGGGGTCGGTCAGGTGGGGCGGAGACGGCGACGGACGGCATCGAGCTCCGGGGCGCCGAGCGCGAACAACGTCGCGAGATACACCGCGACGCCGACGACAGCGCCGACGACGAGCCGCACGATGGCATCGGTACCCGCATTGCCGCCGATCTGTCGGGTGACCAGCCACACCGCCTCGGCCATCAGCAGCGCGGCCAGCAGCATCGGGCCGATGCTGAGCAGGATCGCGCGCACGGAGAACCCCGGGACCTTGTAGCTGAGCACCTGCATCGCCCACACCGACGAGATCATGTACGCGAGCGCGAACGCGAGCCCGAGTCCCAATACCCCGTAGCGGTCGACGAGGACGAACGCGAGCACGATGTTGATCAGGTTCTCCACCAGGTTGATCTTGAATGGCGTCTTGGTGTCCTTGTGGGCGTAGAAGCCGCGGAGGACGAACATGTAGATCGAGAACGCGCCCAACCCGAGTGCGAGGCCGGCAAGGGCCCGTTGAGCAGCGTCGGCGTCGGCCGCGCTGAACTCGCCGCGCTGGAGGAGTGCGCCGATGATCGGCTGGCGCAACACGAAGATCCCGACCCCCGCAGGGATCGTGAACAGCGCCGTCATCCGCAGTCCGAGTGAGGCCTGGTCGACGAAGCCGGCACGATCGCGTCGCGCGACCGATCGCGACATCTCGGGCTGGAACGTGGTGGCGATCGACACCGCGAGCAGGCCGTGGGGCAGCACGAAGAAGGTGAACGCATTGATGTACGCGCTCGCCTCGCTCGATCCGGGCTCGGCGAGGTTGCGCACCACGAGCAGCGCGATCTGATTGGCGACGACGAAGCCGATCGTCCAGAACGACAGCGACAACAGCTTGCGCACCGCAGGGTGGCGGACGTCGAAGCTGGGCCGGAACCGGAAGCCGGTCGAGAACATCGCCGGGATCAGTACCGCGGCCATCGACGCGATGCCGACGGTCGCGCCCAGGCCCAGCGTCCAGCGGAGCCGATCGTCCGACAGCACGTCCTCCAGCTGCCAGTTTCCCGAACCCGGGTTCGGCAGCGAGAGGAGGAAGGCGATGATGATCAGGTTCGGCAGGATCGGAGCCCACGCTGCAGCGAAGAACCGCCGCCGGCTGTTGAGGAATGCGTTCGCGAGCCCGACCAGACCGTAGAAGAGGATCTGGATGAGGAAGATGCGCGCCAGCGTGGTCCCGACCGAACGGTAGAGATCGGGGTCGACGCCGTCGGCGACGTTGACCGAGTAGAGCCCGAAGATGAGGGGAGCGGCGATGACCGCGACGACGGTCAGCGCAGCCATCAGCATCACCGAGACGGTGAGCACGACGTTCGTCGCTTCGTCGTCGTCGGTCTCCACGAATGTCGAGAACAACGGCACGAGGGTCGCCGACAGGAGGCCGCCGAGCAGCAGTTCGTAGACGATGTTCGGGGTCTCGTTGGCGATCAGGTAGGCGTCCGACAGTGCGGTCTGTCCGAGGACGTACCCGAGGATGATCAGGCGGAGCAGACCCGTCACCCTCGACAGCGCCGTGCCGCTGGCAACGACGACGTTGCTCCGCAGCAGCCCACTCATCCGAGCCGACGCTAGTGCTGCGGTGCCGTCATGATCCGTGCACACGTCGCGATTGGGGTCAGACCCCGATCGCGATCAGTCGACGGTCCAGACCAGGAGGGGATGACGGTTGCGACGCTCGCGAGGCCGATCCGGGTCGGAGAACGCGCGGAGTTGCGTCAGGACCGGTTCGACGACGGCAGCCCAGGTGGCGTCGTCGACGTCGAAGAGCGACGAGTAGATGCGGTTCTCGATGTGGTCGATCTCATCGGCGACGGTGCTCGGAAATCTGTCCCACGGCGTCGAGCCATGGTGAACGAGCGACAGTCTGCTCAGGTCCGCCTCCACGATCTGGTTCCGACCGAGGCGCTCGGCGCGAAGGGGAGCCAGACCGTCGATGATCGTCGCGATCTCGTCCGCCGGGTCGAATTCGGAGTTCGACAGGATCGCGATCACCCGCCCTCCTGGACGCACGATCCGCGCCGCCTCCTCCAGTGTGGCGATCGGGTCGTCGACCAGCTGCAGCACCCAGACGAAGTAGGCGGTGTCGGCGCACTCGTCGGAGAGCGGGAGCCGGTCGACGTCGGCGACCACGACGCGCGAGCCGACTCGCCCGAGGGCCTGGCGCATCATTGCGTCGCTGAGATCGAATCCGACGACGTCGATGCCGTGACGCTGCAATCCCTTGGCGATCACACCGGTGCCGATGCCCAACTCGACCACGGTCGGTCCGACGATCCACGGCGCGAGCGCATCGGCGAAGTGGTCGCCTCGTCGTTCGCCTCCGCGGGTCTGGTCGTAGATCGCGGCGACTTGATCGAACGACGTCCCGGACATGGGTCCGAACCCTACGCAGCGCCCGCCTGGTCGTGGCGCAGCATCCCAATTGACCCACGGGTCAAGGCGCCGGGTAGCGTTCGTTGTCATGACCACGACGGATGCCGGGGCGCCCGGAAGCACCACCCACCGCTTCGAGAACGTGCAGTCGGTGCGTGACGCCCTGCGCGGCGTGAACTACCTGGCTGACGACGGCATCGCCGGCGTGGCGTACCTCGCCGACCGACTGCAGAAGCCGATTCTCGTCGAGGGGCCTGCCGGCACCGGCAAGACCCAGCTTGCCAAGTCGATCGCCGAGATCACCGACGCACGACTGATCCGGCTCCAGTGCTACGAGGGCCTGGACGAGTCCAAAGCCCTTTACGAGTGGAACTACAAGAAGCAGCTGCTGCGTATCCAGACCGAGCGCGGCGAGCAGGGCGAGGACTGGACGGAGATCAAGGACGACATCTTCTCCGACGAGTTCCTCCTCACCCGCCCGCTGCTCGAAGCGATCACCGCCACGGATCCTGTGGTGCTCCTGATCGACGAAGTCGACCGCGTCGAGGTCGAAACCGAAGCGCTGTTGCTCGAGATCCTGTCCGACTACCAGGTGTCGATCCCCGAGCTCGGCACGATCACGGCCACACAGATCCCGCTGGTGTTCCTCACGTCGAACAACACCCGCGAGCTCTCCGAGGCCCTGAAGCGCCGTTGTCTCTACCTGCACGTCGACTATCCGCAACTCGAACGCGAGAAGGAGATCGTGCTGGCGAAGGTGCCGGACATCACCGAACACCTCGCCGACCAGGTCGCCCGCATCGTTCGCTCGATCCGCCAGCTCGACCTCAAGAAGTCGCCGAGTGTGTCCGAAACGCTCGACTGGGCCCGCACGCTGATGCTGCTCAACATCGACAACATCGACGAGCAGACCGCCAAGGACACGCTCAACGTGCTGCTCAAGTACCAGACCGACATCGCCAAGGCGGCGAAGGAACTCTCCGTCGACGAGTGATCGTCTGACCGTCTGATGCTCGATCTCCTCAACGGCTTCGTCGTCGAACTGCGCAACGCCGGGTTGCCCGTCAGCCTGACGGAGAACCTCGACGCGATGGAGGCCGTCCAGCACATCCCGATCGAGGATCGTGAGGCCTTCAAGTACGCGCTCGGCGCCACGCTGATCAAGAACCACGCGCACTGGCGCAGCTTCGAGACGGTGTTCGAGGTCTACTTCAGCCTTCGCGGCCCCGAGTACAAGTTGGTCGAGGGCGGCGACGACGACACCGACATCGATGAACTGTGGCGGGAGCTGCAGGAGCAGCAGAAGCAGGATGGTTCCGGAGGTGCGGGCGGGCTCGACAGCCTGACGCCGGAAGAGATCGCGCAGATGCTCATGTCGGCGTTGATGAACGGCGACCAGGGCGTGATGCGCGCGATGGCCAAGCAGTCCGTGCAGCGCTTTGCAGGAATGGAGCCGGGACGTCCGGTCGGCGGCACGTACTACCTGTACCGAACGCTGCGCAACCTCGACCTCGACGGCATGCTCGAGAAGATGATGGAGCAGGCCCGCCAGGAGGCCGATGGTGACCTGACGTCGCTCGAGGAACGCCTCGAACGCGAGGAGTTCGAGCATCGCATCGAGAAGTTCAAGGGCGAGATCGAGGCCGAGATCCGCCGCCGTCTGGTCGCCGACCGAGGCGCAGAGGCGATGGCCAAGACACTCCGCAAGCCGTTGCCCGAGGACGTCGAGTTCATGCACGCCTCGCGTGACGAGATGGTGGCGCTCAAGAAGTCGCTCTATCCACTGACCCGTAAGCTCGCCGCCCGGCTCGCCCGCAAGCGCCGCCACGGCCGCAAGGGCCCGCTCGACTTCCGCAACACGGTGCGCCATTCGCTCAGCTACGGCGGCGTGCCCGCCGAGCCGAAGTTCAAGTATCCGCGTCCCGCCAAGCCCGAACTGGTCGTGATCGCCGACATCTCCGGTTCGGTCGCCGCGTTCGCGCGCTTCACCTTGATGCTCGTGTACGCCATCCAGAATCAGTTCTCGAAGGTCCGGTCATTCGTCTTCATCGACGGCATCGACGAGGTCACCGACTATTTCCGGGCGACCGAGGACATCACCGAGGCGATCCACCGGGTGAACACCGAAGCCGACGTCGTGTGGGTCGATGGCCATTCCGACTACGGCCATGCCTTCGAGGTGTTCTGGGAGCGCTACGGCAAGGACATCGGCCCGAAGTCGACCGTGCTGCTGCTGGGCGATGCCCGGAACAACTACCACGCCAGTCAGGCCTGGGTGGTCAAGGAGATCGCCCAGAAGGCTCGCCACGTCTACTGGTTGAATCCCGAGCCGCGCAGCTACTGGAACACCGGCGACTCGATCGTCGGGGAGTACGGCACCCACACCGATGGTGTGTACGAGTGCCGCAATCTGCGCCAGCTCGAATCATTCGTCGAAAAGCTGGCCTGAGCCTCTCACACTCCCGTCCACCCCAAAATTCGGGCTGATCTGCCCGCTGAGCGGGCAGATCCCTCCATTTTTCGGGTTTGGGGTTTGGGGTTTGGGGTCGGGGTTTGGGGTTGGGGTTCTGGGTTCGAGGGCGGGACTGTGCACTCAGGAGCGTTGGTAGTTCGGGGCTTCCTTGGTGATCGTGACGTCGTGAGGGTGTGACTCCTCGCGACCCGCCGTGGTGACGCGCATCAGGTGGGCACCGCGCAGCGATTCGAGTGTTGCCGCGCCGGCGTAGCCCATGCCGGAGCGCAGTCCGCCGACGAGTTGGTAGGCGACGTCGCCCAACGGGCCGGCGTAGGGCACCCGACCCTCGATGCCCTCGGGAACCAGTTTGTTGCTTCCGGCGCCGACAGCGGTCTTGCCGCCAGAGGACTGACCGGTCGCATAACGGTCCTGACTGTCGCCGGTCATCGCTCCCATCGAACCCATGCCGCGGTAGCTCTTGTAGCGGCGGCCCTCGAACAGTTCCATCTCGCCGGGGCTCTCCTCGGTTCCGGCCAACAGTGAGCCGAGCATGACCGTCGACGCCCCTGCCACGATCGCCTTCACGATGTCGCCGGAGAAGGTGATGCCACCGTCGGCGATCACCGGCACGCCCAGTTGACGGGCCCGCTGCGCCGTGAACCAGACGGCCGAGAGCTGCGGCATTCCGGCGCCCGACACCACCCGGGTGGTGCAGATCGACCCGGCCCCAACGCCGACCTTGATCGCATCGGCACCCGCGGCGGCGAGCGTCTCGACGCCATCGGCGGTGACCACGTTGCCGGCGGTGACGGGCAGATCCGGCCACGAACCCTTGATCCGCTGGATCGCCTTGACGACGTTGGCGGAGTGCCCGTGAGCGGTGTCGATCGACACGGCATCGACGCCCATTGCGAGGAGCGCTTCGACGCGTTCTTCCAGGTCAGCGCCAACACCGACTGCGGCAGCGGCCCGCAGCCGTCCCCGCGAGTCGCGCGAGGCGTTGGGGAAGTCGAGGCGCTTCTGGATGTCCTTGACCGTGATCAACCCGGCGAGATGACCGTCGGCGTCGACCAGCGGGAGTTTCTCGATGCGATGCTGCTGCAAGATGGCCTTGGCCTGGTCGAGCGACGTGCCGACCTCGGCAGTGACGAGTCCCTCGGCGGTCATGAACTCGGTGACGGGCCGGTCGAAGTCGGATCCCTCGCAGAATCTGATGTCGCGATTGGTCAGGATGCCGACCAGACGCCCGCTCGGATCGGTGATCGGAACACCCGAGAACTTGAACCGGTGCATCAGGTCCTCGGCCTCGTGCAGCAACGCCGTCGGCGGCAGAGTGACCGGGTCGGTGATCATCCCCGACTGCGAGCGCTTGACCTTCTGGACCTCGGCAGCCTGGTCGGTGATCGACATGTTGCGGTGGATGACGCCGATGCCCCCGTGGCGGGCCATGGCAACGGCCATGCGACCTTCGGTGACCTTGTCCATCGCCGCCGACACCAGCGGCACGGCGAGTTCGATGTCGGCGGCGAAGGTCGCCGAGGTGTCGACCTCGTCGGGCAGGGTCTCGGAGTACCCGGGGATCACGACGACATCGTCGAACGTGAGCGCCTCGAAGCGGTCGAAGAAGTCGTCGTTCGGGCTGGTGCGAAGTTGATCGGTCATGCGGAGACCTCCGTACGGTCGGGTGTGTCGGTGCACAGATCGGTGAGGGTGTCGACGAGCAGACGGTGCTCGGTGGCGTGGACCAGTTCGGCGAACGCGTCGAAGCCGGCGGTGGTGTCGATGTCGACGGTGGCGGTTCCGAGGACAGGGCCGTCGTCGACACCTTCGTCGGGAACCAGATGGACCATCACGCCGGTGCCGGTTCGGGTGCCGGCGATCGCTTCGTCCCAGGCGCGCTCGATCGCCCGAGTGCCCGGCAGATCACCCGGAAGGGCAGGATGCAGGTTGACCACGCGATGGGGGAACCATCCGAGGAAACTCATGGTCAGCAGGCGCATCCAACCGGCCAGGACCACCAGGTCGGGGTCGAATCCGGCGACGACGTCAGCGAGGCGGGCGTCGTAGTCGGATCGTTCCTCGCCTGGATGCACACCGACGTGGACCGCCGGAACCCCTGCGGCGTCGGCGCGCTGCAGCGCGAAGACATCGGCCTGGTTCGACACGACTGCCACGACCTCGGCGGGAAGCTGCTCGCCGGCGCACGCGTCGATGATCGCCTGCAGGTTCGAACCACCGCCCGACACGAGCACGACGAGTCGTTTCGGGCGCCTCGGACGGTCGTGGTCGGTCGACGAGCTACCCATGAGTCGAACCTAGCGATGCCGGTCGTCCGGACCGCTGAAGCTGAACGAAAAATCTGTCTCTCAGCGGAGCTGGACGGTGCCCGAGCCCGCTTCGAGGCGTCCGATGACCCAAGTCGTCTCGCCGATCGAGGCACGAACCGTGTCGACCTCGTCCGCTGCGCACACGACGACCATGCCGACACCCATGTTGAGCGTTCGGTACAGCTCCTCGGTGGACATGAGCGGTGTCAGCTCACGTGCGAGTCGGAACAGCGGCGGCACCGGCCACGACCCGAGCTCGACGATGGCATCGACGTCGCTCGGCAGGACACGCGGGAGGTTCTCGGGGAGCCCGCCGCCGGTGATGTGGGCGAGGGCCTTCACGTGCCCGGCGGACAGTGCCGGGCCCAGCACGTCGAGGTAGGAGCGGTGCGGCTCGAGCAGCGTCTCGCCGAGCGGGCGGTCGAAGCCGTCGGGCACCACGTCCATCGGGATCCAGTCGAAGATCTTGCGCAACAGCGAGTAGCCGTTGGTGTGCGGCCCACTCGAGCCGATGCCGATCAACAGGTCGCCGGCGCCGACGTCGGGACGCGGGAGGAGCTGTGAACGCTCGGCGACACCCACCAGTGTGCCGGCGATGTCGAAGGCGCCGGGCTGGTAGACACCGGGCATCTCCGCGGTCTCACCCCCGAGCAGCGCGCATCCAGCGGCCCGACAGGCGTCGGCCATGCCCCTGACGACCTCGGCGACCATGTCGGCGTCGAGCACGCTGGCGGCGATGTAGTCGAGGAAGAACAGCGGACGAGCGGATTGCACCAGGACGTCGTCGATGCAGTGATTGACGATGTCCATCCCCACGCCGCGGACCATCCCGAGTCGCGCCGCGAGCTCGACCTTGGTGCCGACACCGTCGGTGGATGCCACCAGCACCGGGTCGTCGAGTTCGAGGATCGCCTTGGCGGAGAACACGCCGCCGAAGCTGCCGACACCCTTGAGGACGCCGTTGTCGTGCGTCGCCTCGACGGCGGCCTTCATCTCCGACACAGCCCTGCTGCCCTCGTCGATGTCGACGCCGGCGGCCGCGTACGAGGCCAGACCCGCTCCGAGTGCGCGCCAGCCGATGTCGCGACGCACCTGCATCCCGTCGAAGTGGACGTGGGCAATGTGCTCGTAGGCGGCACGGCGGGCCTCGGCGAGATCGAAGCCGATACCGGTGACCGCCAGGACGCGCCCGCCTGCCACTCGTCCCTCGGCGTCGACGCCAGCGTCGAAGCGCAGCGTCGTCGTGCCGTCGTGTCCGATGACGCCACTGCTCATCGTGTCGCTGATCACGGCGCCGGCGACCGGCGCGTCCGGGTATCCCGCCGCGGCGGCCACGACGGTCAACGCAGCCTGGGCCCGCACGACGAGCGGGATCTCGTCGACCGCTCCGCGGGTGCACGCCAGTGCCAACTCGGCCAGATCGGTCTCGACCAGCGGCAGCACGGTCTGGGCCTCGGGGTCGCCGAAGCGCACGTTGTACTCGATCAGGCGCGGGCCGTCGGCGGTGAGCATCAGCCCGGCGAACAGCACGCCGACGTACGGGGTCCCGGCAGCGGCCAGGTGATCGAGGATCGGCTGGACGAAGATCGCCGAGAGCTCCTCGGGGGAGTAGGGGACCGGTGCAGGGGCATAGGCACCCATCCCACCGGTGTTGGGTCCGGTGTCGCCCTCTCCGATGCGCTTGTGGTCCTGGGCGAGCGGCAGGGCCACGGCACGGGATCCGTCGCACAGCGCGAGGAGCGAACACTCGGGGCCGCGCAGCCGCTCCTCCAACACGAACCGACCGACCGCTGCGGCCGACGCGATCGCGGCGAGGGTCTCGGCCTCACTCGTCGGAACCGTGACGCCCTTGCCGGCGGCCAACCCATCGAGTTTGACGACGACGGGGCGTCCGAGCTCGTGCCACCACGACGTGGCGGCAGCCTCGTCATCGAAGGCGGCGAAGGCCGGCCCGGGGACGCCGAGGCCGTCGGCGAGCTCACGTGCGAACGACTTCGACGACTCCAGCCGGGCGAGCGCAGCGGTCGGCCCGAAGCACGCGAGGCCTCTGCGTGCACACTCGTCGGCCACACCGGCCACGAGCGCGGCCTCCGGACCGGGGATGACGAGGTCGGTGTCGCTGGTGGATGCCTCGCCGAGGTCGCGCTCGACGCGTACGTCGTGGCCGTGGTGGCGACACGCCCAGGCGAGCGCCTGCTCGCGTCCGCCCGATCCGATGATCAGCACCCGCATCAGGCGAGTACGCCCTCGAACGACAACTTGGCCTGCGCGTCGCCCACATGGATCGGGTACCTCCCGGTGAAGCAGGCATTGCAGTAACCGTCGTCGTCGCTGCTCTCGCGCTCGGCGACGGCGAGCATCATCCCATCCAGCGACAGGAACGCCAGGCTGTCGGCGCCGATGTGCTCGCGTATCTCCTCCACGCTGAGGTGACCGGCGATCAGGTCCCCGTCGTGGCCCATGTCGACGCCGAAGTGGCAGGCATGGGTGATCGGGGGGCAGGTGATGCGCACGTGCACCTCGGTGGCCCCGGCATCGCGCACGAGCTTGACGAGCGGGCCCGCCGTAGTGCCACGCACCAACGAGTCATCGATCATCACGACGCGCTTGCCCTCGAGGTTCTCGCGCAGCGCGTTGAACTTGAGGGCCACCCCGCGCTCGCGGATGTCCTGGGTCGGCTCGATGAATGTCCGACCGATGTAGCGGTTCTTGATCAAACCGTCGTTGAACGGGATGCCGCTCTGGTTCGAGTACCCGATGGCGGCCGGGATCGAGGAGTCGGGCACCGGGATCACGACGTCGGCATCGGCGGGCGCCTCGTGGGCGAGTTGGACACCGAGGCGTTGGCGAACGTGGTGCACGTTGCGTCCGTCCCACACCGAATCGGGGCGCGAGAAGTAGACGAACTCGAAGGTGCACCGTGCGCCGCGTGGCTGGGGTGCGAGCACCTGTGAACGGTGGACCTCGGCGCCCATGAGCGTGACCATCTCGCCGGGGCGGACCTCGTCGATGTCGACGCACCCGAGGGTGGAGAGCGCGCAGGTCTCGCTGGCGACGGCGTGACCGCCGTGCGGGAGCCGCCCGATCGACAACGGCCGGAAGCCCCACGGATCGCGGACGGCGATCACCTGATCGGCAGCGAGCAGGACCAGCGAGAACGCGCCCTTCCAGGCGGGCAGCGTCCGTTCGAGACGTTCCTGCCAGGTCTGGCCGCCTGCCGCAGCCAGCATCAGTGTCAGTACCTCGGAGTCGCTGGTGGCGGTGAGGCCGAATCCGCGGTTCAAGAGCTCGTCGCGCAGGGCCGGTGCGTTGACGAGGTTGCCGTTGTGCGCCAGTGCGAGCGGGCCGTGCATCGTCTCGACGAGGAACGGTTGGATGTTTCGGTCGGCGTTGGAGCCCGTCGTCGAGTAGCGGGTGTGACCGATGGCGTGGTAGCCGGTCAGCGGCGCGAGCGCCTCGGGCGTGAACACGTTGGCGACGAGTCCGGCCTCCTTGTGGACGCGAGCGCGCTTGCCGTCGCTGACGGCGATTCCTGCGGCCTCCTGGCCGCGATGCTGCAGCGCGAACAGACCGAAGAACGACAGCTGCGCGACCCCTTCACCATGCGGGGTCGACAGGCCGAGCACGCCGCACTCGTCCTTGGGACTGTCGTCGACGGGCAGTGCCGTCACCGGGATTCGGTGTGTCATGTCAGGTGATCTCCAGTCCCGCGAGTGCGGCGTTGATCCGTGGTCCGGCAGGGTAGACGCCCCGCACGAAGTTGGTGCCCGTGAGCCGTTCGTAGGCGTCGATGTAGCGCGCAGAGGTCGCACTCCACACCTCGGCCGGCAGCGTCGGTATCGGACCGTCGCCGGTGTAGCCGGCGTCGGCGAGCGCCCGCCGCACGACCTCCTTGTCGAGGCTCTCGGGCTCCTGGCCGGACGCGATGCGCTCGTCGTAGCTGTCGGCGACCCACCACCGTGAGGAGTCCGGTGTGAGTGCTTCGTCGATCAGCAGCAGTTCGCCATCGGTGGTGACACCGAACTCGAACTTCGTGTCGGCGAGGATCAGGCCCGTCTCGTCCCCGCGCTGCGAACCGCGTCGGAACAATCCCAGCGCCGCAGCCTCGACCTCGGCCCAGAGCGTCGCGTCGACCAGGCCGCGGCTGACCACCTCGGCGCACGAGAGCGGCTCGTCGTGAGCGCCGGCGGCGCCCTTGGTCGTCGGGGTGATGATCGGCTCGGGAAGCGGTGTGTTCTTGGCCAGGCCATCCGGGAACGAGTGGCCGTAGACGACACGTTCCCCGGCGGCGTATCGGGTCCACAACGCGGTGTCGGTGACACCGGTGATGTAGCCGCGAACGATCACTTCGACCGTGAGCGGTGTGGCTTCGGTTGCCAGCAATACGTTGGGGTCGGGCGTCGAGAGTGCGTGGTTGTCGACGATGTCACGGGTGTGCTCGAACCACCACCACGACAGTTGGTTCAACACCTGACCTTTGTAGGGAACGCCGGCGATGATCCGGTCGAAGGCCGACAACCGGTCGGTGGTGACGAAGGCGCGACGCCGGTCCGGCAGCGCGTAGGAGACGCGTACCTTGCCGTCACGGCGGTCGGGCAGCGCGAGGTCGACGTCGAGGAACGGCTCCGGAAGGTCTGCGGTCATCACAACTCCTTCGCGTGTTCGACACCGTTGTCGAACAGTCGCAGGCCGAGATGTTGGCTGCCTCCGCCGGCACGGCGGTGACGCGGGTGTTGCCGGGGCACGATGTGGTTCTCGGGGTGCGGCATGAGCCCGAGCACCACGCCGCTCGCGTCGCTCACGCCGGCGATGTCGGCCACCGAGCCGTTGGGGTTCGTGCTGCGGTATCGCAACGCGACCTGTCCGGCTGCGGCGAGCGCCTCAGGGTCGGGGTGCACATATCGGCCCTCGCCGTGGGCGATCGGGCAGTGGATCGTGTCATCGATCCCCTTCGTCCACACCGACACACTGTTCGGAACCGGATCGAGGACCACCCAGCGGCACTCGAACCGGCCATGCGCGTTGTGGCCGAGGGCTCCGGGGAGCAGGCCGGTCCGGGTGAGGACCTGGAAACCGTTGCAGATGCCGATCAGCGGCCGACCGGCCTCGACGAAGGTGCTGAGCCGGTCGCCCAGACCCACCGCCAGGTCGAGGGCGAGCATGCGGCCGGCGCCGAGCGAATCCGCATAGCTGAATCCACCGGCGACGACGGCGAGGCGCGCCTCGTCCAACATGGCCGGCCGGCGGATCAATTCGTCGGCGAGGACGACCTGTACAGAGGCGCCGGCCAACTCGAGCGCGAGTTCGACGTCGTGGTCGCGGTTGGTGCCCGGGCCGCTGATGACGAGTGCTGGCACCCGGCTCATGCGTCCACCTGGTTGAACGCAGCGACGAGTGATTGGACGGCCACGGGGGATGTGCCGACGATCGACAACGTCGAGTCATCGGTCACCGTGCCGAGGCGGAGCGCTCGGGCCTCCATCACCTTCGTGAACGCAACCACCTTCTGCGGTTGCACCTCGACGACCAGCCGCCCGCACGACTCGGCGAACAGGGCCGTCGCGAGATCGTCGTGGGGGAGCGTGTCGATGTTCGCCCCGAGGCGTCCGGCGATGCACATCTCGGCGAGGGCCACCGCCAGGCCACCTTCGCTCACGTCGTGGCACGATTCGACGAGCCCGGCGCGCATCGCTGCGTGGAGATGTCGATAGTCCGCCGGAGCCTCCGGCACAGGCGACGGAGCGACACCGGGGTTCTTCGGTGCCCCCCGCAGCAGGTCGAGGTGCGATCCGGCGAACTCGGCGTCGGTGTCGCCGACGAGCAGCAGCACGTTGCCCGGTTCGGCGAGGTCGGGTGTGATGCAGTGGTCGGCATCGGGGACGTGTGCGATCGCCGTGATCACGAGCGTCGGCGGTACGGCATGGCGTTGGCCGTCCGAGCCGATGTATTCGTTGTTGAGCGAGTCCTTCCCGGACACGAACGGTGCTCCGTACATGCGTGCTGCCCCACAGCAGCCCTCGACGGCGACGACCAGCTCGCCGAGGGTGGACGGTCGGCGCGGGTCGCCCCACGAGAAGTTGTCGAGCAGGGCCACGCGATCGGGATCGGCGCCGACGGCGACGATGTTGCGCATCGCTTCGTCGACAACGGCGTATGCCATCGCCTCCGGATCGTGGAGGCCGTACCACGGGTTGACGCCGATGCCGATGGCGATTCCCTCGTGGGCGAGCGGCGACGCGAGCACGACGCCGTCGGCAGGTCCGTCACCGGCAGCACCGACGAGTGGTCGCACGACGGTGGCGCCCAGGATCTCGTGGTCGTAGCGATGGATCGTCGCGGCCTTCGAGGCGATGTTCGGGTGCGCAAGAAGTTCGAGCAGGGTCGCCGCCGGGTCGGCCACGGTGCGGGCGATCCGTTCGGTCCGGTTCGGCATGGGCAGTTCGGCGGTCATGCGCCGCTGCGGACGACCGTCGTGCAAGAAGGCCGTGTCGAGGTCGGCGACGACGGCCGCGTTGTTACGAACGACGAGTCGCCCGTCGCCGGTGAACGAGCCGATGTCGGCGACATCGACACCGACGCGGCTGCATCGTTGCCGGAGTGCCTCGAGGTGTTGGGGTGGTACCGCGACGACCATGCGCTCCTGGGCCTCGGACAGCCACACCTCCCACGGCTCCAGGCCGGCGTACTTCCGGGGGACGAGGTCGAGTTCGACGTCGGCGCCGACGCCCTCGGCCATCTCGCCGATCGCCGACGACAGGCCGCCGGCGCCGCAGTCGGTGATCGCCGAGTAGAGGTCCTCGGCCCCGATCAGGGCGTCGATGAGGAGCTTCTCCACGATCGGGTCGCCGATCTGCACGCTCGCGCCGGCGACCTCGCCGGTGGTCGCGTCCATGGTTGCCGACGAGAACGTGGCACCGCGGATGCCGTCGCGGCCGGTTGCACCACCGAGTACGACGACTCGATCGCCGGGGAATGGTCCGTCGTGCAGTGGGCGCGACGGTGCGGTGCCGATGCATCCGGCGAACACGAGCGGGTTGGTCGTGTACGCCGGGTCGTAGAGGATGGCGCCCGCCACCGTCGGCAGTCCGATCTTGTTGCCATAGTCGGCGACGCCGTCGATGACGCCCTGTCGGATGCGCTGGGGGTGCAATGCACCGTCGGGGAGCTTGCCAAGGGGGAGATCGGCGGGCCCGAAGCACAGCACGTCGGTCACGGCGATCGGCCGATGGGCGATGCCGAGCACGTCGCGGATCACGCCGCCCACCCCGGTGTTCGCTCCACCGAAGGGCTCGACCGCGGACGGATGGTTGTGGGTCTCGGCCTTGAGCGCAATCGTCGTGCCGTCGGTGAATTCGATGACGCCGGCGTTGCCGACGAACGCGGATCGGACGAACGGCGCGTCGATCGAGTCGGTGCAGTCGCGGAGCTGTACGAGCAGGGGAGCGACGGTGTCGTCGCCGTCAGGACCGCCGGTGACATCGATGATCGCCCGGAACGTCTTGTGGGCGCAGTGCTCGCTCCATGTCTGTGCCAGCACCTCGATCTCGACGTCGGTGATGTCTCGGCCGAGTCGTTCGAACTCGTCGCGGATCACCCGGAGCTCCTCGATGTCGAGGTACAACGATCGCTGCTCGTTCAGTTCGGTGAGCCCACCGTCGTCGAGCCCGCGGATCACGATGACCTCGGCGGCGGCGTACGACGGGCGGTCGTCGACGTGTGGCGGCTCGATCGTGCCCGTCTGCCAACGCTCGATGACCGGGTTCGCGACCAGGCGCCGGACGATGTCGTCGGCGGTCTCGTCGTCGACCGCATCACTGAATTCGATGCGGCGTCCGGTCGCGGCGCTGTCGATGTCGACGCCGAGTTGTGCAGCCGCGTGCCTGACAGCGTCGGCAGCTGTGTCGGTCACGCCGGGGAGCAACGTGATCTCCACACCGGGTGTCGTGGGAAGGTCCCAACTGCCCTTCTGGAGCAACGGATCGACGAGCACCGCATGCAGGCGGTCGCGGTCGTCAGCCTCGAGTGGCGCGTCGACGAACACGATGTCGGCGATGGCGATCGTCTCGGGAATCGGCAGACCGACGTGTTCGGCGGCCGTCGCGAGAGCGGTCGCTCGGGGGTCCCGGTCGAGTGTTCGAATGGTCAGACGATGCCGGGTGGCCACTCATGCGACCCTACGGATCGCGTTCGTTGCGACCGGGCCGATTGTACGAAATGTCAGCATCGGCGCGGCGCGCAGGATGTGCCGCGGTGCGAGGGCGGGTGGGTCTCAGAGGCCGAGCTTGAACAGGGCCATCGCCGTGAGCGGCTGGACCATGTCCTCGGTCGGGAAGATCGGCTGCCACGGGTCGGGTGAGAGCGAGGTGATCGTGATCGTCTCTGCACCGAGTTCGACCGGCATGATCGACTTGCGGACGATGCCGGCAGTGTCGATCCACAGTTCCATGGTGAGCGTCGGCGCCTCGTCCGTTCCGGGCTGCAGCGTCATCCCGGGGGGAAGCGTGAACGCAGGAGCGGCCGGTGCCGGTGCGACGGGTGCGGGCACGGCGTCAGGAGCGGGTGCTGGTGCGGCGTCGGGAGCGGGTGCTGGTGCGGCGTCGGGAGGCGTCACCGCGACCGGGGCCGCCGTGACGGCTGGATCGGATGGGACCGGTCGGGGAGCGGCGGCGAGGCTGATGACGGCCGGGTCGATCGAGATGAGCATCCTGGTGGTGGCCTCGGTCCCGACCGCTGACTGCGTGACGCGTTCGATCACGGCTGATTGCCTGATGGCCGGAGGCAGGATCTGGTCGAGCGTCCGGACCCAGCGACCCACCCCGAGCTCCGAATCGACCGGGAACTGTCCGCGATCGACCCGGTACCACGTCGGATCGTCGACGCGTCGAATGAAGGCCGCGTCCCAGAGCGTCAAGATTTCGAGGTCGGGGGCGTCGTTCCGGTCGATGACCACACGCGAGATCCCGGACTCGAAGTCCATCGTGACCTCGTAGGTCTGCGGGCCCTGCAACGCATCTGGTCGCTCGATCGTGAACGACGCGGTGCGCACGGGGACCGGGGAGGTGGAGAACGACGGGAACACGAGCGGGGCCGCCGGCTCGTCGACCGAGTCGTCGCCGGTGGCGAGCTTCATCAGGTCCGAGCCGTACATGATTCCGCCGTACGCGAGGCCTCCGAGCACGGCCAACACCAACAACCAACTGATTCTTCGACGAGCGGCTCCGCGTTTCTTCGGGCGGGCCGCCGTGGGCGCCGGCGCCCAGTGGTCGTTCATCGACGATGCGAACGGATTGGCCTCGGGAGCCACTGCCGGGCGTGGCACCGCCGGCGCCATCTGGGGCAGCGATGGTGCGGCCTGGCTGATCAGATTGGGTGGGCCGACGTGTGCAGGGGGCATCGGTGGCGGCGGTGGGAAGCCACCGGCCATCGGGAGTCCGGCGGGAGGCGCCTGGAGATCCGTCGTGTCCTGCATGATGACTGTGTCATCGGCGGGAATCGACGGACTCTTGAGTGCGAAGTGTGTGTCGGCTGCCCGCCGACGGGTTGTCGTAGTCTCGACTCGTGTCAGCACCGTGGGTCGTCGTCGGAGCGGGAAGCGCCGGGTGCGTGCTCGCCGCACGGCTGTCCGAGGACGCCGACCGTGAGGTGGTGTTGCTGGAGTCCGGCCCGGGCCTCCCGGCCGGTTCCGTACCCCCCGAGATCGACGGCGCGAACTTCCTGGCGACCGCCGATCTGCCGGATCGACAGGATCCCGGGGTGAGCGCCACCAGGGTGACCGGCGGACCGTCCACGCCGTACCGACGCGGCCGTGGCGTCGGCGGTTCGTCGGCGGTCAACGCAATGGTGGCGCTGCGAGGCGACGCCGGCCTGTACCGGTCGTGGGGCTGGGACGACATCGAGGAGGCATGGGCGGCGGTCGCCGTGCCCGAGATCGAACCGGACGACGACGAACTCGGCGCGGTCGATCGGGCCCTGCTCGCTGCGGCTGTCGACGCTCGACGCGCACCCCTCACCCGCCGTGGCGGCCGCCGTGTGACGTCAGCAGAGGCATACCTCTGGCCCGCATCGGACCGACCGAATCTCACCATCAGACACTCCACGACCGTCGATCAGGTCGCGCTGGCCGGCCGGCGAGCGGTGGGCGTGGTGCTGTCGAACGGCGAGGAGATTCCCGCCGAGCGGGTGATCGTCTCGGCGGGGGCGATCCGAACGCCGGCGCTCCTCTTGCGTTCGGGACTCGACACACCGGGCATCGGTACTGGTCTGCAGGACCACCCGTCGGTTCCGCTCACCTTGGCGTTGCGTTCGGGGGTGCCGGTCGACCACGACGGCCTGGTCATCGGCGCCTATCGGCAGCGAGCGGGAATCCAATTCCTCCCGATGAACCATGTCGGCCGCGATTCGGTCGGCTTCGGCGTGCTCCTGGTGGCGCTGATGACACCCCGTGGGCGCTCCGGTTCGGTGCGGCTGGACCCGCAGGACCCCGGCGGGCCGCCGCTGGTCGACTTCGCGCTGCTCGCCGACCCGGTCGACATCCGGGCGCTCACGTCGGGGATCGGCGACGCCGCCGAACTGGTCCGGAGCCGTCCTTTCGCGGAGATCGTCGAGGAGATCTACGTCGACCATGCCGGAACGACACTCGACGCGCTCACCGGTGAGGTGGCGATCGAGCGGTGGCTGCCCCGAGCGGTCGGCGACTACGTGCACGCGTCGAGCAGTTGTGCGATGGGCACCGTCGTCGACGCCGACGGTGCAGTTCTCGGATACGAGGGTGTGTACGTGTGCGACGCCTCGGTGTTCCCGACGATTCCCGACGTCAACACCCACCTTCCCACCACGATGCTCGCCGAGCGACTGAGCGCCCGGTGGCGTCGGGGTCGCTCGTGACAGAATGAGCTCCATGTCGTCTGGCGCCGTGTACACACTGGGATTGCACGAGGTCGGCGCCGGCTGTCATGCATATCTCCAACCCGACGGCGGGTGGGGATGGAGCAACGCGGGCCTCATCGTCGGTGACGGACAGTCGCTGCTCGTCGACACCCTCTTCGACCTCGACCTGACCGCCGCCATGCTCGACGCCATGGCATCGGTGACCGACGCGGCGCCAATCGACACGGTGGTCAACACCCATGCCAACGGCGACCACTGCTATGGCAACGGTGAAGTCGTCCGCCGCAAGCCCGACGTCGACATCGTCGCGTCGAACGCAACGGCACACGAGATGGCCGACGTGCCGCCGTCGATGCTCGCCGCGCTGAACCAGGCGCCCGGTGAGATCGGGGAACTCTTCCGTTCGTTCTTCGGTGCGTTCCACTTCGACGGTGTCGAGCTGGTCCCGCCGACGACGACGTTCGACCGCCGTCTCGACGTGGTCGTCGGAGGACGCAGTGTCGAGCTGATCGAAGTCGGCCCGGCGCACACCGCCGGTGACACCATCGTCCACGTGCCCGATGCGCGGACGGTGTACACGGGCGACATCTTGTTCATCGGCGGAACGCCGATCGTCTGGGCAGGGCCGTTGTCGAACTGGATTGCGGCGTGTGACCTGATGCTCGAGCTCGATGTCGAGACCGTCGTACCCGGTCACGGACCGCTCACCGACACCGCAGGGATCATGGCGGTCCGCGAATACCTGAGCTTCGTCGACGCCGAGGCCACGTCGCGACACGACGCCGGGATGGATGCCTTCGACGCGGCGCGCGACATCGGACGACTCCTCGGTGTCGACGAGCGCTTCAAGGAATGGGGCGAGTTCGGTCGGATCGCCGTCAACGTGGAGACCGTGTACCGGACGCTCGACCCGGAACACGCGACACCCGACGTGGTCGAGCAGTTCCGCCGCATGGCGCAGCTCGAACGACCGTGACCGTCCGATGACCCCGCCACAGCGTGGCGTCGACGTCGTCGTGATCGGCGATGGCCCGGCCGGCAGCGCCCTCGCCTCGTCGTGTGTTGCGAGAGGCATCGACGTGGTGCTCGTCGGCCCGGACGAACGCTGGTCGGCGACGTACAGCACGTGGGTCGACGACCTCGACGGGGTCGAGGCGGTCGGCGCCGACGTCCAGAGTCTGCTGGGCGAGCAGGTGTCGACCATCGCCGTCTTCACCGCCGAGCCCGTCTCACTACACCGTCCCTACGGCATCTTCGACAACTCGACGTTGCGGTCACGGTTGCGAGACGGTGTCGACCACGTCACCGCCAAGGTGGTCGCGGTGCGCTCGCCGCGAGGTGAACGACACACGGTCGTGCTCGTCGATGGCTCCGAGCTGCGCGCGCGTCTCGTGATCGACACGAGCGGCTGGCCGTCGAAGTTCGCACGTCTCCGGGAAGGTGCACCTCCGGCCTGGCAGACGGCGATGGGCGTCGTGCTCGCCGAACCGCCGCCGGGAGATCTGGGACGCGCCACGCTGATGGATTTCCGACCGGTGAAGGGCACGGGTGGCGACGATCGTCGGTCGTCGGTCGGCCCGACCGGCGTCACGACGTTCTGCTACACCTTGCCCGTCCGCGACGGCTGGCTGGTCGAGGAGACCGTGCTCGCGGCTCGACCGGCGATCGAGCCGATCGCGCTCCTTCCGCGACTCGCCGCCCGACTCGGTCGACACCCTGACGACGTGCTCGCCGACGCGATCCGGACCGAATACGTGCGGATTCCGCTCGGCGGGGCTCGCCCGGTGCTCGACCAGCCCGTGGTGGCGTTCGGCGCTGCCGCCGGGTACGTGCACGCGGCCACCGGGTTCAGCGTTGCGTCCTCATTACGGGCGGCCCCGCGCGTCGCTGATGCAGTGGTTGCAGCACTCGGTTCGTCGCCATCCGAATCGCCGGTCGACTCGTCGGTCGTCGCCGAATCGGTGTGGCCGATCGAGTTCCGAAGGAGCCGGCTGCTGCACGACTACGGCCTCGAACTCCTGCTGCGCCTCGACGACGACGGCATCCGGGCGTTCTTCGGCGCCTTCTTCTCGCTGCCGGTCGACCAGTGGAGCAGCTACATGCGCATCGACACGCCACCGTCGGACGTGGCGGGTGTCATGACCAAGCTCTTCAGGTCGTCGTCGTGGTCGATGCGACGTCGGTTGATGTCGGGGAATCCGACGACGTTTGCTCGTCTGCTGCGTCCGTGAGTCCGGCGGCGAGCTTGCGCTCGCGAGTGGCGATCGATCGTCGGATCGCCAGCACCCAGCCGAGGAGGACCGCGGTGGAGAAGATGAACCACTGCACGGCGTACGACAGGTGTGGTCCCTCGTCCAACGTCGGCGGCGGTACCGGCACCGGGTCGCTCGCGGTGATGTTGGGAATGCTGCCGATCAGGTCGAGGTAGACGGGGGCGAGTTCGCCGGGGAGCTGCGCGTCGAGGCGTTCGAGATCGACCCGGCGAACCTCGCTCAGTGGCCCGTCGGTGTTGTCGGTCAGCTCACCGAGCTGGCGACCCTGGGGGACGCGGATGCGGCCGAGCACTTCGACGGCGCCTGATGGGGCATCGGGGACGTCGTCGCCGAGCACGACGAATCCCCGATTGATCACGACGGTCGACTGCCCGTCGACGAGTGCGGTCAGGACGTTGCTCCCGGCCAGCCCGTCCTGCGACCGGTTGAACCACACGATCTGATCGGCGAGATAGTCGCCGCTCACGGTGACTTGGCGCCATTCGACCGCGGTCGGTTCAGCGATCGCCTCGGGGAGGAGATCGTCGAATGGCACGGGCGCCTGGTCGATCCGTTCGGTCACGGTGTCGTTGAACGCGCGGCGCGCGTCGAGACGTCGGAGCTGCCAGAAGGCGAGCGAGATCATGAGGGCGATCGCCACGAACACCAGCACGTGGAACGCGATCCACTTCGGACGCAGCAGGAAGGCACGGCTCGACCCGGACATCTCGGGCCCGACGGTAGCGGCGGCCCAGCACTACCGTGCGTCGCGATGAGTCCTGAGGAGATCACCGCAACCTGGTTGTCATCGGTCCTCGGCGGAACGGTCGACGCGGTGACCAGCAGGCCGGTCGGCGACGGTCACGTCAGCACGAGCTTGCGCCTTCGGCTGGAGAGTTCCGATCCAGCCGTGCCGACGTCGTTGATCGCCAAACTCCCTGCTCAGGACGAACGCAGCCTGTTGCTGGCGGCCTCGGTGCGCAGCTACGAATTCGAGGTGCGGTTCTACCGTGAGCTCGCCCACACCGTCGACATCAGGGTTCCCGAGTGTCGTTACTCGGACTGGACGCCGGCGACGAACGACTACGTGCTGCTGCTCGAGGACATGGCGCCGGCCGTGCAGGGCGATCAGGTCGCGGGCTGTTCCCTCGATCAGGCGAGGATCGCCGTGAGGGCGTTGGCCGCGCTGCACGGTCCACGCTGGAACGATCCGACACTGGCCGAGCTCGAGTGGCTGTCGGGGAACGACCCGAACGCATCCAACGACAGCTGGGCGATGGCGTGGCAGATGTTCTTCCCGGGCTTCGCCGAGACGTACGCCGGGTACCTCACGCCCGAGTTGATGGAGCTGGCCGAACGATTCGGCCCCGAGGTCGTCAGGTTCTTCGACGGGCGGGGCGAGCCGTTCAGCCTCGTGCACACCGACTACCGGCTCGACAACATGCTGTTCGGCACCGCCGACGGAGAGGACGTGGTGACCGTCGTCGACTGGGGGTCGCCACGGCGTGGGCTTCCCCTGATCGACCTGGCCTACTTCCTCGGCGCAGGGTTGCTCCCGGCGGACCGTCGGGCACACGAGCGTGAACTGGTCGACCTCTACGCCGCATCGCTCGCGGCGTACTCGGTCGACGTCGACGCTGCATGGTTGTGGGAGCAGTACCGGCGTGAGGCCTTCCACGGCCTGACGATCACCGTCCTCACCTCGCAGATGGTGACGATGAATCCGCGAAGCCTCGACATGTTCGGCGCCATGGCGTCGCGCCACCTCCAACACGCACTCGATCTGGACTCGATCGCCCTGATCTGATCGTTGCGGCCGAGGTCGAACCCCTCCTGCAACAATGGCGGGATGGAGCTGCCCGATTTCCACATTCCGCATGCGGAGAAGATCGAGTGGATGATCGAGACGACCGGGTGGGCGCTCGAGCCGGTGCCGGCCGATGTCGAATCCGATCCGCCGACGCCCGGCTACGCCTATTCGATCGGGATACCGTCGGCCGTCGGCTTTGCCGAGGTCGCCGTGTTCGGCCTGACGCCGGTGGCGGCGAACGGGTTGGTCACGCTCGTGGCCGATGCGTGCCGGGGCGGCACCGAGATCCCGATCGGTGTCGAACTGGTCGGGCTGCTCGACAACGACTTGCGCTGCATGTTCGCGTCGATCGATCTCGACCGTTGGGGGCCGTGGTTCGCGACCGCGAATGCCTGGTACCGCGGTGGGCCGTACGAGATCGTGCAGTTGCTCTATCCCGATCGCAACGGGTTCATGCCCTACGAGGCCGGTTTCGAACAACGCATGACGTTCGCCCAGCCCGTCATCGGTACCGTGGCGTGAGTCCATGAGCAGTGCACGCCCACTCCCGGTGACCGGCGCTTGGCGGCCGGGCGACGAGCCGGGGCATCGCCAGTTCTTCACGTTCGCCACCGACCGCCGATTTGCTCTGGATTGTGGCGTCGCGCTGTCGGACGTGACGATCGCCTACGAGACCTGGGGCGTCCTCGACGCCGACGGCGCCAACGCGATCCTGCTCTGCCACGCATGGACCGGCGACAGCCACGCGACAGGTCCTGCAGGCCGCGGCCATCCGACGTCCGGATGGTGGGACGACACGGTGGGTCCGGGCAAGCCGATCGACACCGACCGCTACTTCGTCGTATGTGCGAACGTGCTCGGCGGTTGCCAGGGCACGACGGGGCCGGCGTCACCGCATCCTCTCGATGGGCAGCCGTACGGGTCCCGGTTCCCGGTGGTCACGATTCGCGACATGGTTCGCTCGCAGGCGCGGCTGATGGAACATCTCGGCGTTCGTCGCTGGATGGCGGTGATCGGCGGCTCGATGGGTGGCATGCAGGCGCTCGAGTGGGCCGTGATGTACCCGCGACGGATCCGTTCGATGGTCGCGATCGCCACATGTATGCAAGCGACCGCACAACAGATCGCGTGGGGTGCGATCGGTCGGCGAGCGATCCGATTGGATCCGAAGTGGCGCGATGGCGACTACTACGACGCCGAACCGGGGGATGGCCCGGGCGAAGGGCTCGAAATCGCTCGCATGGTCGCGCAGGTGACGTTCCGTAGCGACAACGTGTTCACCGACCGGTTCGGTCGCGAACTCGCCGACAAGGCGGCGGTCGGAGACACGCTCGGCATGTGGCAACGCTTCGAAGTCGAGCGCTACCTGGAGTACCACGGCCAGAAGTTGGCGCGCAGGTTCGACACCAACAGCTACCTCGCCATCGGCAAGGCGATGGACCTCCACGACGTTGCCCGCGGTCGGGGCTCGTTGGAGCGGGCGATGGCGCGAGTGATCGCACCGACGATGGCGGTCGGCATCTGGAGCGACATGCTGTATCCGGCCTACCAGCAACAGCAGATCCACCACACGTTGCTCGCGAATGGCGTGCCGAGCGAGTACATCGAGATCGACTCGCCCCACGGCCACGACGCATTCCTGATCAACAGCGACCAACTCGACGAGCCACTCGAGCGGTTCCTCGACGGCATCGCCAAGTCCGACACCTGAGCGAGCGGCGACGTGCCTGAGGGGCTCGAGGCCGAGATCTGGCGTTCGGAGATCGAGACGGTGGTCGGCCGCACGGTCGTCGACGCCTGGGTCGACGAGCGCGTCGCGCCGCCGGGGTTCGTCGGCCTGGTCGTCGGCGCGCGGCTCGAAGGTGTCAGGCGCGCCGGCAAGATCGTGCTGATCGACACCGACGGGCCGACGATCGGGCTGCATTTCGGGATGACCGGTCGGGTGCTCGTCGACGGTGTCTCGGCGATCGATCGGCTCCAGTACTCGTCGAGTCGCGACGATGCGCAATGGGATCGGCTCAGGCTGTTCACCGACGCTGCCGGGATGCCGGCCGTTCGTCTGAACGACCCACGGCGTCTCGGTCGGGTGACGCTCGATCCGGACGTTTCCGCCCTCGGTGTCGACATCTTCGCGGTCACCCCAGCCCGGATGCGTCGAGCGCTGGGGGAGCGTCGGCAGGCGATCAAGACGGTGCTGCTCGACCAGGCGGTGGTCGCCGGGCTGGGAAACATGTGCGCAGACGAGGTGCTGTGGTGGGCGGGCATCGATCCTCGCCGTCCGGCGTGTGCGCTCGACGAACCGGACGTCGCGCGGCTGGCGACCGCCATTCGTCGCCGGCTCCCCGTGATGATGCGTCGCGGTGGCAGCCACCGCGGAACGCTGTCACCGATGGTCCGCTCGACGTGTCCGCCGTGCGAGCGCGACGGCTACCCGCTTCGGCGCGACACGATCGGCGGGCGCACGGCAGTGTGGTGCCCACATCACCAGCGCTGAGGCGCGATTCGGTGAGCGATCCGACGCGAACGCCGCGGGAACTGGCAGAATCTCGGTTCCGTGCACGTGCTCATCGCCCCGCTGTCGACCGTCGCCGGTCCGTCGGTCGTGGCACTGCCGACCCTGGTCGGAGCCGGCGATCCCGGCTCGACCCGATTGGTCTACGCGATGGTCGGTGGTCTCGTGCTGATCGGGATCAGCCTGATCGTGTTGGGCATCTGGCTCGTTCGGCAGACGCGTTACGACCCGCCCGTGCTGGCACCGCTCGAACGCATGGGTGACAGCAGCTGGCGCAAACGCGATCCTGCGACGCAGCAACGCATCCTCGACGAGCTGCGTCCGGAAGGGGCCGAGCCGCTCGCGTTCGTGAAGGCTCCACCCGATCTGGATGCCGAATTCGAACTCGCGCAGCGCCCCGTGGCGTCGATCGACGATCTCGGTCCCGGGATCACCTCGGACATCGATTCGACGGTGTTCGGGCTGCCGGTTCCCGATGCGAGCCAGGTTGCCGGCGGGTCCGACGAGACGAACGAGGGATAAGGTCGACGATGTGGCAACGTTCGATCCCGACGAGATGGTCCAACGGTTCAAGGAGCGCGCAGCGGCGGTGAAGAAGCGCCCCATGCCTCCCGTGGAAGGTGAGGGGCGGCGTCACTTCATCGAGCAGTCGAAGCTCGACTTCCAGGACTTCGCCATGCTCGGCGACGCCCAGGCGAGCATCGACGACGGCATCCTGACGCTGCGCGTCGACCTCCGGTCACCGGATCAGCGCTGACCCTGAACGGTCCGGCATCGCGTTGTCCGATCCGGCGAGGTGACTGCTACATTGTGGCTTCCTCGCGGACGTGGCTCAGTTGGTAGAGCGCAACCTTGCCAAGGTTGAGGTCGCCGGTTCGATCCCGGTCGTCCGCTCCAGAGAAGCCCCTGCACTCGCAGGGGCTTCCGACGTTTTCGCAGCGCTCCGCGTGCGTCAGCCCGATGGGAGACCGTGTCGCAGCTCCTTGACCACTTCGAGCCCGGGCGCCTGGTCGGGGAGGGCGCCGAAGATCGTGAGGAGATCGTCGAGGTGAGTGCGAACCGAATCTCGTTGCCTGATGGTGGAGCGGTTCTCGAAGGCGGCGACGTACTCCTGGATCGCCTGCTCGACATACCGATCACTCGTCTCGTCACGGTTCAGGAGGGCCATGGTGAGCAGTGTGTCTCCGAGTTGGGCTCGGTCCCAGAATTCGGTCGCGGAGCGGGCGTTCGACCTTGCCAGATCGAGGAGCCGCTCGCCGAGTTCGACATGCTGAGGGCGGTCCTGCCCGGCGCCTCCCGCAAGGTGATCCAGCTGCAACCAGACGTTGGTGCTGTGGAGGTCGGGCTCGTCAGCAGGTCCGGCCGTGGAAGCGTCACTGGCCGCCTTGTAGTCGGCTCTCGCCGAGTCGAGAGCCTCCCTCGAGGTCCGCGGAAGCGTCGAGTCCGGTGGCATCTTCGCGTCGGGATGCTCGGCCAACACAACGGCGAGCTTCTTGTGGACGGAGCCGAGGAGCGCGAGTCGATCAGATGTTTCGCCGACCGCTGCCATCGTCGCCTCGAGCGTTCTCGCCGCGGTCTGGAACCGCCCGATGTCGGCGCCGTTCGTCCTGCCGGTGCTCTCGCAGACGAGCATGTTCGTGTACTGCTCGATCGCTCGCAGCTCGCCTCGGCCATCAGGTGAGCGGAAGCATCGTTCGTACCAGTCGGCGGCCTGTTCGAACTGGCCGATCGACTGGCAGGCGTCGGCGATCGCCAAGGTGACATGGGCACTGTCGAGCCGGTCGCCGGCCTCCTCGACGAGGTTCTGCAGGTCGTCGGTGAGTCTGCGGAGGGAGTCGTCGTCGGCCTGCCCGGCATTGCCGGTCAGGATTTGCAGGCTCTGGATCAACTGGTTGTCGCTGACGATCTGCTCATGGCGACCGCTCGGTCGCGAACCGGTCACGAGTTGGAAGTCGGGGTCGCCGTAGCACTGGTATGCCCCCCATGTGTTCGATGCCTCACCGCTGACGTCGAACGCAGCAGTCCTCGCCTTGCGCACGGCATCGCCGAAGGGTTCGGCGTCGAGGAGACAGCGGTACAGCCGATCCGCGAATGCCGCCGCCGCCTGGTCGTCGACCTCCCACCCCGCGACGACAACGGCTTTCACACCGTTCTGCATCAACTGCGTCGCCACGGTTGCCGCCAACTTGTGTGGCTGTCGGAGTTGTCGTGGGTCGAGCCATGATTCGAGTTGTCTGTCCAGGTCGGCGGCGTCGAGACGGCCGAGGTGGCAGCAGTTGAGGAACACCAGATCGGGCTGCACCGACATCGAACGGAAGTCGAGTGCGGTGAGCCGGTGGTGTTGCCCTGGCCCGGTGACGACGCCGCTGCGGTTGGGATCGTCGGGTTCCAAGATGCCATGTGCGGCGACGTGAACGACTCGATAGGGGGCAGCGTGGAGCAGGTTGTCGATCTCGACCCACTGGGAGCCCGGCTCGTCATCGGCCTGGGAGATGTGCTCGCTGACGTCCCAGTCGGAGCTCTTCAGGAGTTCTGCGACCTCGCCTGCTTCGCGACGCGCTCCTGGCAATCGGCCGAAGCTGGTGGGAGGGTCGCCGATCACGAGTGCAAGGAGGCCGGTCGGTCGTACCGAGCCCAGCCGGGTGATCTGTTCGCTCTGCAGCTGACGGAGGAAGCCTGCCCGGAGCGCGAGCGCCCCCCGAGCCGTGCCGCCTGAGTCCCGAGCGGCGAGGAGTTCCCAAGGCAGCTGGCCGAGGTGCTCGTCGACGAGCAGATGGATGTTCTCCGACCGGCCGAGCTCCAGTTTGACGCGGTGGGGGAGCAGCAGCTCGTAGAGCGTGTGCCCGACGTTGCCGGCGTTGCCGATTGCCGCGTCGACGTAGTCGCTGATCTTGTCGAGGTCGACTTCGTGGGTGAGCTTGTCGGCCTGCGCCTGCCTCGACAGGACCGACACGCTGATCTCCGTGATCGGTGACGTCGTTGCAGGATCGGGCTTCTGGAGTGACGCCTGCATTCGAATCCAGGGACGACCCGACGCATTGTGAGTCGGGGCACCGGGACGGCCTCCCTCGCGCGTCTCGACCGCCTCGATGATGTCGAGGTCGAGATCGTCGAGCAGGTTGTGGTCGATCTCATCGGTGATGCTGCAGAGCACCCGGGCGGCGTCGTCGGCCTGCTGCTCGTAGAGTTCGACGAACTCGAGGTCGAATTGGCTCGGTCGATCCTCGCCGAGCCGATCGAGTGCTCGCATCACTCCGTCGATGATCGCGACCATCGACGTCTCGATCTCCAGGCCGAAACGGCCGGGAGTTCCGATCAGTACCGATGACAATCCGAACGGCTCGGCCCGGTCGGCACCGGTTTCGATTCGTGTGCGGGCGAGCCGCAGCACACCGTCGCAGATCCCGTCGGTCAGGATCGACTGTGTCAGCAGGCCGAACTCGCCCAACCCGACGACGACGGCGCCTCCGGGCCGTTGCCCGTCGCGGGCGCGGACCACGAGCGCCCGTCCTGCGTCGTCGGCGGTCAGGCCGAGGCGGTACCGGGCGTCGAGCACCCCACCGAGTTTTCGATCGAGGAACCCCTCGGCTCCTTCGGCCGGCATCCTCGCGTAATGCCCGACTGCGACGGGCAGCGCCGTCTGCTCCAGGCTCGCATGGACCACCTTGATGTTCATCCGGGGTCGAACGCTGTCGTCGGGCTCTCCGCCGAGCACCATCGACAATGCGTCATCGATCACCCGTCGGTCATCGCTGGTCGGCGGGTGGATGGCACCGCCGCGTGAACAGATGACCGGTGCAAGCGGCTGTCGGTCGATGTCGCCGACGGCGAACATCCTGGGCAGGGCTCCCCCGACGCCACGGCGCGGTGGAGCCTTCGCCAGGAATCGGTCGGTGGTCGCCGCCGTGCCATCTCTGATCAGGTCGTCGAGCTTGTCGAGGACGGTGAGATCGGAGATCAGTCCGCCGTGCGTCGCGTCGACGAAGTACATCGCCATGTCGTCGAGTTCGCCGAGTCGGTGGGCGACGCGACCGTCACCCATGGCGAACTGCCCGATGCGCATCTCCTGCCCGTTGCCGAACGTGACGCGGTAGGGGGTGTCCTTGCCGTACCCGGCGACGTAGCAGAAGCGTCGAGCATCGATCCCGTGCTCGGCGAGTTTCGCATGGGTGTCGCGGGCCAGCGTGAGCAGTTCGGGGTCGACATGCGCATGCTCCCCCCACGTTGCCCGTTCGTACAGGTCCTGCCAGTTGTCGTCCTCGATCCCCTGGGCGAACGGCAGCATCTGGTACAACCCCGGGAAGCCGGCGACGATCGCGGTGACCTCGTCACTGGTGTGTTGGCGATCGATCGCGGCGAGCCCCCGGACTGCCAGGTCGCTGCCCAGCAGCGTCAGGGGGATCGCATACGACCCTCGGTTCGGCGTGCCCAGCATGACGAGACGTCCGCTCGCCGTCTCGGGGATCTCGGTCAGTTCGTCCCAACGTTGCCGGTGTTCAGCAACCAAAGCCCGTACGACGAGTCCGCCCATCGAGTGCGCGACGAAGTTGATCCCTCGACGTGGATGATCCTCACGCAACTGCCCGACCAGCGCATCGAGCCCGTCCGCAGATCGGAAGATGTCGTCTCGCCAGTCGAAGGGGAACAGATACACGTCCCAGCTGCGCGCGAGCTTGGTGATCAATGGGAGGTACGACCGATTGAGGCCGACTGCGGTGATGTCGGTCGTGCCGCCATAGGTCAGGGCGGCGACGCCGCCCCGCGCGAGTCGGAGCGCATCGACCCAGATCGTGCGGCCGTCTGCGGCGAGGTGGGAACCCATGATTCCCGGCACGACGATCACCGCATCGCGCTGGCCCGTCGGTGGGGAGGCCGTCTCGGCCACGCCGCCGGACACCGTCCCGATCTTCTTGCGGATCGCATCGGGCAGCGCCTGAACGCCCTCGAGGATCGACTCGACCGAGACGGTCTCGGCGACCCGGGCCGTCTCCGCCTCGGGATCGGTCTCCGACTCCGGGATCTCCGGCGTCGTGAGCGCGTCCTCGTCAGCAGACAACCACGTCAGGAGTTGGCGCGTGGCTCGAGCATCGGTCCAGTACGAGCTGTGGTCGACCCCACGGGACGCATCGAGCACGAGGCGCTGACCCGGTTTCACCTGGAAGCCACCGCATCGGGCGTATGCACTCGCCGTCGGGACGATGCGATCGTTGCGGAGTTGCCCGAAGTACATGTCGAGTGCGTCGTCGTACTTCGTCGGCAGGAATCCGGCGGTGGCCGCAGGTTCGTATTCGGCAGCAATCGACCGCAACACGATGTGTTCGGGCATCGGGTGCTTGTTGAGTTCCTTGAGGTAGTCGCCGCCGGGCTGCATGGCGACCAGGCCCTCGAGGCCGGGGAGTGCTCCGTGGAGCACGACGTCGGCGAGCATCTCGAGCACGAGCGTGAACCCGTCGGTGCCCGGCAGGTTCCCGACGAGGTTGGTCACGCCATCGAGGAGCCCTGATGGTCGATCCGGGTCTGCCAAGGGTGTGCCACCATTGGGGGAGGCGACGAACACGATGGAGCGGATGTCGATCTTGGACCCCTCTGCCAGCCGGGCGAGTTCGCGTGCGACCAGCCCGCCGCGTGAGTGAGCGAGGATGTCGATGCTCATTTCGTGACCGTCGAGACGTTCGAGGAGATCCGCGGCATTGCTGCGCGGTGTCGCGGCCAGCGTCGGGTGGTCGTACGCCATCATGCGGTCGTCGTAGGCGGCGCCGAGGCGGCGGACGGTGGACTCCGAGAATCCGAAGGACCCGTGGATGGAGCCCATGAAGCCGTGTACGAGCAGGAGGCCGCGATCCGCGCGGTTGAAGCGAGTCAGGTCGGGCGGGTCGCCGCTCGGCAGCCGATGGTTGTCAGGAGTCCACGAGCGAAGGGCAGGTGGATGGTGGTGCTGTTCGTACGCGCCGACGGCGGCGTGGGTCGCCGCACCGACCACATGGTTCAGTCCTTTGAGCGCGATCACTCGTAGCTTGCGCCGCACGAGATTCGTGATTCGACCGCGGCTGCCGGCAGGGCCCAGCGTCGCGCTGAGGCGGATCTCGTCCGCATCGCCATCGGGGAGATACCAGCCGTATCGACCGTTCTCCTCCACCAGGACGACTCGCTGCTCGTCGTCGTCCGGCCGCCCCAGTTCGACGACCAGTTCACCGGAATCGACGGTGTCGCTCGCACCGCGGCTCGGCTGTTCCAGCTCGTTGACGGTTGCTTCGGCGACCAGCTCGAACGTGACGGATCGTTCGCTGTTCGCCACGTGTGACGTCAGTGCCGCCGGCCAGCTGTCGACGCTCGTGGCGCCGCGCGTGCTGGTCGTACCGGTCCAGTCCAGTCTCACTTCGAGGTTCTCGCCACGAACCTTGACGCCGCCCGCTCCGGTGTCACGCGGCCGCCTGGTTCGTCGCGTGGTCGGCTCGGGACGTGTCGTCTTCGGCGCGCCGCCCGTGTCCGGCGTCGAGCCACCGAAGTGCAGTTCGACCGGCAGTTGATCGGCGGTGGGTGCCTCGATGCCGATCGAGCGGGCCCGCTCGACGATGATCTCGGTGCGGTCGGTGAAATGGATCGGCACATCCGGGTAGTGGGCGCGGACCTTCTGCAGCGCGTCGGCGTCGGGGTGCTTGAATTTCGATCCGTCGGTGCAGATGAGGATCGCGGCGGGGTCGATCAGATCGAGCAGGCCATCGGTCATGTTCTGACGACTGCCGTGATGGGCGAGCTTGAAGAGGTCGACGCGCAGCTTGTCGCCGCCACGTTCGGCGAGCACCTGCCTGATCGTCGCTTCCAGTTCCGGCGCGTGGGCATCGCCGGTGAGGAGCAGCGTGACGTCGTCGATCTCGAGGAGGAACGCGATGCTCGAGCCGTTGGCGACGCTGCCGTCCTTGCCGAACACCCCCGCGCCGCGGGTGTCGGTGCCGCCGATGTCAGTGGCATCGTCGAACGCGTCGAAGAGCTGCTCGAGTGCGTCGCCGCGTGCGGGCTTCGGCCACTTCTTCAGCAGCTGTGCCAATCGGTCCCGGGAGGGCGACAGCAGCGTGCAACGTGCCGCGCCGGGCATCCCGTCGAGCCGAACGGCTCCCGAGGCGGGAACGTGGATCGCCGTGCCGTCGACGATCGGGTTTCGCTTGTCGGCGGGGATGAGCCGGTCGAGGGCGTCTCCCTGGCGGGCGCCGCGACTGTCCGCTTCCGGATTGATCAGCTCGTCGAGTTGGTCGCGGCCGTTGAACCAGATGCTCTCGGCGACGAGCTGCGGCCTGCTGAGCGCCTCGATGATCCCCTCGATGTGATCGAGATCGATGTGGGTGACGACCACGACGTCGAACTCGGTCGGCTGATCAGCGGACTCGCTGAGGTACTTGCCGAGCCCTTCGTCGTAGCTGCTCTTCAGGCCTCCATCGATCAGTATCCGATGCGGCCGGGTGCCGGTCGATCCGTACTCGATGACGAGGCAGTCGCCGCAGGCAGCCGGCAATGCCCGCACCGTCACCGTGCTCATCGCCGGGTTCCTGTCGTCTCGCTGCGTGCGAGCCGCGCGAATCGAGTTCGCTCGATCGTTCTCGTCATGTCACCATGGCCGAAGATGACGTGGAGGTTCGTGGTCGCGAGCATGTATCCGTGTTCCAACAATGCGGCGCAGACTTCGGCCCCGAGCGGCTTCAACGTCGTCGGCACGGACGATGACGCCTTGGCGATGTCGTCCCATGCCGACATCGACAGGCCGTATCGGTCGAGGAACGAGCGAGCCTCGTCGGCCCAGCGGTTCCGATCCAGGGGCGTCCGCCCCGGCTCGTTGGTGAAACGATCGACGAGCCGGTACGGGCTGTCCTTGATCTGGACGAACACGCCGTCGAGGCCATCGTCGTCTGCCGCCGTGGCGAACAGCTGCCCGAGGGCCTGGCGACGATGCGACGTCGACACGTCGTACTGCACGTCCTTGGACCGCATCAATGCGTCCAGTTCGAAACGGAGCCCTCCGCCCGGCATCGGTCGCAGGCTGTTCCAGTCCGACGATGCGTTCACGACGACGAGTTGCTGCGCCGGTCGCGATTGAGCGCCGACGAGTCCGGGCCATCTCGCTGCACGGTCGGCGAAGCCGTACTCCCAACTGTCGGCCATGTTGTCGTAGACACCTCCGTCGACGACGACGATCCGATCGACCGTCACCTCCCCGTGTGATGGGTGATCGTCGGCGGTGAGCGTTCCTGGCACGAGGTGGAGCCGGTCGAGGCCCACGGCTCGAGCGCGGAATGCCCCCGGCACGCAGGCCGATGCCTGGACGGCGGTCGAGAGCGGCACCTCGGTCGGCCGTGTCGTCCCACCGAACTCCCATCCGTAGACCATTCGGTTGCTGAAGTAGAACGTCGTGCCTCCCTGCAGATCGGTGGTGCAGATCACATGGTGGACGCTCAGGTTGCGGGCCTGCTGGGCGGCAAGGCTGGTGTGCGCAGCGCCCAGGAGCTCCTTGTCGATCGCTCGCTCGGTGGCCGACGATCGCTGGGAGAACAACCACAGGGTCAGCCAGCCGAACACGAACATCACCGCGACGGCGCCTGCCACGACGACCGGCCACTTCGCAATGCCCGCCACGACGGCGACGACGAACGCGACGACGGTCAGTGTGATGGCCGCGATGAACGAACGCAGGTACCACCTGGTCGCGGGCGCTCCACCCTGCAGGACGCCGCGCTCAGCGATCGACTGCACCGTGCGGGCGATGTGCGCCTCGATCTCCTCGACGGGCGCAGTCCCGTAGTCCGGCCCGACCATCACGGCGCCGTTTGCGATCGATCCGCCCGACACCGAACTGATCGAGGCCGTTCGATCGCAGAGCCCTGCGTCGGCCATCGCGAGCAGCGCGCCGAGGCCGAACACGGTCGCACGATGGCCGCCGCCGGACAAGGCCACTGCGATGTCACGTTCGGTGGATGCCGAGGCTCCGTCGGACATGGCGGTCACTCGGCCGGGAGACCGTCGTAGGCGGTGAGCACGTCGAGGTCGTCGAGATCGACCCCATCGTCCGGCGTCGTCGCGCCTCGGGTCCGGGACGCGACCGGTGTTCTCGCTCCGATGAGGACGGTCCAGGTCTTCGGCCCGACCTCGCCGTCGGCCGCCAGGCCCGCCAGCCCCTGGAACTGACGGATCACGTCCCGTGTGGCCGATCCGTAGACGCCGTCACGGTTGCCGACGGTCTCGGCGATCAGCCCGCGGACGATCAAGGTGACCTGGAGGACGACGACGTCAGCGCCGCGGTCGCCGGGTCTGACCTGTCGGAGGAGCGCGCCCCAGGTCTGTGGTCCGACGACTCCGTCGACGTCGAGGCCGCTCGTGCGCTGGAAATCCTCGACGAGTCGAGTCGGCTCGGGGCCGTAGAGACCGCTGCGGCTGCCGGGAGCATCCGGCATGAGTCCTCTGGCGATCAGCGCCTCGAGCAGCACGGCGACTGCCGGTCCGGTGTCGCCGGGGCGCGCGGTGAGAGCCGGCGTGAGCGGTCTCGATGCCGTGCCCCCCGCCATGATCCCCGCCGTGTGGGCGGCGTCCCCGGTCGTGGCGTGCGAGCCGTCCCAGGGAGGGAGTCCCCACGTCGGTCGTGACTCGTATGACGATCGCGCTCGGGGCAGTTCGCTCGGCTGGACATGCCACGGTTCGTTGTTGACGTCCTCGAATGTCTGCAGGTCGAATCGTGCGACATGGTCGTGCAACCAGGCCATGTCGCCGGTCATGTCGGCAGCGAGGCCGATCTCGTGCATCGACTTTCCGGGGGGTGCCGCGGCGGCGACACCCGGGAGTCGGCTCCACCGTTGGCCGGCGTACGTGTACTTGCCGTTCGGGTCCACGACGTGTCGGTTCAGGAAGAGCTGGAGCTGCTGGCTGGGTTCGCGGAGACCCTGGCCGAGGCCGACCCTGCCTGCAGAGGCCTCGATCAGGTCTCGCACGCGTTGCTGCATCGTGGGGTGCATGCCTTGGAATGTGTGGGACGCGACGATCTTGTCGATGGTGATGCGCTTGTTCGCGTACGTCGGGTAGTCGGTCATGTCGACCTCCGGCTCGCACGGTCGTCGGGCCGGCCTCGAGCCTGCCGACGTCCCCATCGACCAGCGTTCTCGGATGCACGATCGTGCATGCTGAACCCCTTCCCCCGAGCACCGACGGCCGTCCCCGACGGCTTGGAAGAGTGACCCGTTGACAACTGAGAGTAGTTGACTCAGGGCGATGTGTGAAGAGGCCAGTTGTCACAGGCTGCGGTCGATGCAGCGCTCCTGGCGTTCGATCAGGATGGGCTCGGTGTTGCGTCGGAGCGCTCACCGGTCGGCGGCACACCGTCGGGGAGGAGCAGGATCGTCGTCTCCACCGGTCGGTCGTCGCTCACCCGACGCCCGACTTCGTAGATCGTCGGACGGTAGGTGCGTCGTTGATCGGAGTTCGGCTGCCAGACCTCCATCAGCTCCATCGACGGCGACCAGAGGTGGCGGGTGAGGCTCTGCGCGAAGTGCTGATCGAGGTCGTGGAGCCACGGTGCATCACGGCCAGCGACCTCGTCGACGAGGTCCCCCCAGGTCCATGCCGATCTGCCGTCGTGAGCCCTGAAGAGCGAAAGGGTGTAGCTCGTGGTGTCGTCGACCCCCTCGACGACCCTGGCATTTCGCGGGATCCCATCCCATGCGTCGCTCGGCCCGCACGGTGTGAGGTCGAGGACGATGCGGTGGCAGGGGCGGTACCGGTAGACCTCGGGACCTTGCCCCGAGGCGGACCGGGCCATGATCTTCTTGAAGCCTCGGGCGATGCGCTCCGCTGCGGCGTTGACGACGTCGTCTGCCACGTCGGGGACGAGCGCACCGCGCTGCCACGTGTCGGACATGTTCCAGGTCTGCGTGCAGATGGGGCGCACGAGCTGTCTGGCGATGTCCTCGGTCAGCGCACGCACACATTGCACCTGGTTGAGCGGCGCGGGTGGCAGCCCGTTCGGGTCGAACAGGCAGGCGACCGACACCACGTCCTCGGCGTCGAAGCGCACGAAGAGCCCGACCTCGTAGAGGCACCAGTCCCAGGTGTGGCGCGGTGTGGTGAACAACAGGATGAGCAGGTGGCTCTGGGCGAGCTGCTTCTTGATCTCGCGGTCCCAGTCCACGCCGGCGGTCAGGGCCTGCCCCGACACCCAACACTCGACGAGGTCTGGTGCGAGGCGGTGCAGTTCGTCGGCGACGAGGTCGGCGAGCTCCTTGTCGTCGGACTTGTGGCTCACGAACACGTTGAACCTGTCCTGCTGCAGTCTCGGCATCGGGACCCCCCTTCGCACGTGCACTTCCTTGCCGTCAGGCGACGAAGAGTGACATTACTCCCACAGCGTGCGTTCGTGCGTGTCAGAATCGTGACATGTCCATGTGGTCGACCACACGGTCGCTCGTCGATGCACTCGGTCTCTGGAAGCGCAACGCCGTCCCGATCGGATCAGAGTTGGGGGTGACCATCTTCCGTGAGACCAAGCGGTCTGCGCAGATGGCCAACATCGGTCGTGCGAGCCGACCCCTCGACGCTGAGACCATCGAACGACTCGATCCGCTCTTCGAGCACCTCGACCTGAGTCAGGTGCGGGTCCGCCGACGGTGTCGCCTGCCGTCGAACAGGTTCAGTGAACGCGGCTCCGTCTACGCCATGACGTTCGGCAACACCATCTACTGGCGCGACGATCTCGATGAACGTGATCCTGTCGATCTGACCAAGCTGATCCACGAACTCGTGCACGTCGACCAGGCACGTCGTCTCGGAGGCGAGACCGGCTTCGCCCGGGCCTACGGTGTCGGATACCTCGACGGTGGGGGAGCGCTCCCGGAGTACATCGATCAGCCGACCCCGTACCACCGCAATCCACTCGAAGCCGAGGCATACGCGTTCGAGGCGCAGTTCCGTGACAGCAACGGGAACGTCGTGGCCGCTCGACTCCCGGGTCTGCCGGGATCGGGATGATCGACGAACTCGTCTCCGAGATGCGCGCCGTCGTCGAGGACGCGCGTGATCGTGGAGACGCGAACGGCTACTTCGCGGCGATGTACCTCGGTGTGACCACGGCGATCGAACGTGGACTGGCCGACGGCAGCTTCGCGACACCAGACCGCCTCGCCGCGCTGACGAGAGCGTTCGCCGGACGGTACTTGGAAGCAGTGCGGCTCAGCCGGCGCGGTGAGCGACCGACCGACTCGTGGGACACGGCGTTCTCGGCCGCGCGCACCTGGCGACCGACCGTGCTGCAACATCTGCTCCTGGGCATGAACGCCCACATCAATCTCGACCTCGGAATCGCGTGTGCAACGGTCGCTCCCGGAACGGAGATCGTCGAACTCGAGGCCGACTTCATGGAGATCAACGAGATCCTGGCCGGACTCGTCAAGGCCGTCCAGGATCGTCTCAACCGTGTCTCGCCGCTCTATCGGTTCGTCGATGACGTCACCGGCGACACGGACCGCGCGGTCGTCAACTTCAGCATTGCTCGGGCACGTCGGGATGCCTGGCAGTTCGCAACCTCGCTCGCCTCGGACGATCACGAGACTGCATCGCGACGGATCCGCGATCAGGATCTGAGCGTCAGTCGACTGGGGTCACGGATTCTACGCCCGGGAAGGCTTGCGGCGACGGGGCTGCTGGGGATCCGCGCGACCGAGAAGCGTCACCCGTCCGAGATCATCGACATCCTCGCCGGTCATTCGACGCGATGACGATGAACCGCGCCGACAGGGTGGTCGACGCGTATTCTGACGATCCGAATGGCTGACAGGGCGAGCGAACCGACCTATCGATCAATGGTCTGCGGAGATGAATTCCTGGCGATCGTGCACGGATCGTTCGATGGCCATCTCGCGCCGATCGTCCATGCCGACCTCACCGCTGCTTTGGATCTGGGCGTCGATCGGATCATCATCGACCTGTGCCATGTCACGCTCGTCGACGAGGGCGCGATGGCGGTGCTCGCAGCGGCGACCGGAGTGGTCAGCAGCGGTGGCGGGAAGCTGTTCGTGGCGCTCGAACCCGAACGTGTGGTGGAGATCTCCGATGCCTCACTCGTCCGCGCGGTCTTCGACCGCTGACTCGTCCGGCACGGTCGACACGAAGACCTCGAAGGCGTCCTCTGGTGGTTCGGCCCGCTCCCAGGACCGACGCAGCTCGAGCGCAATCCGTCCGCGCGTCGGTCCGCTGGCGACGAATCGGAACGAATGCAGTCGTTCACCTCCGGGAAGTGGGTCTGCACCTTCGGCCGTGCCCTCGTCGGTCAACTCGACAGAGTCGGGCTGACCGACGATCACCCACTGGTAGCCGGTGCCGGCGATGTCCGACAGCCGTACCTCGAAGGTTTCGCCCGCTGCGAGTTCGAGTTCGGATCCTCGATCGGTGACGTCGACGACCTTCATGGATCGCGTCGCTCACCAGAGATAGATCGCGTCGACGGCACCGCCCGCTCCCTCGTAGGCGTTGACGATGCCACCGCTCGCGCGTGCGCCGGCGGTGAGCACTCCCATGCCGCGGGCGGCCACATCGCCGGCCTGGGTCGACCGCTTCCAACCGACGCCTCCGTCGTAGTACGCCCAGGCATCGGTGGGTGCGGTCGTCTGCCAGAGCATGAGCACGTGCTTGTTCGTCAGCCAGCCCGCGGCTGCGGCGGATGCCATCGCGCCGGCCGCGCTCCCGGGCGGCTCGAACGTCGGTCGGTCGAGGTCGGACACCGCTGCCGCCGCACCGGTTCCCCCTTGTGCGATGGAGAGCTCCTCGGCCGTCGGATCTCGCGGACGGTTCACCGTCTCCGCCGGTGCTTCGCTGGGTCGTGTCTTGGTTGTCATCGTGCTTCCTCCTTCAGTAGACGTGCGAGATCTCGACGGTCCCGCCATTTTCGAACAGGTTGACCGGACGATTGCCGACCTTCGAGGCGACGAGATCGGTGAGCATCAGTTCGTGAGCGGAGTCGTTCGCCGCGGTCACCTTCAGCCATCCTCGATTCTCCACGTAGACCCAACCGCTACGAGCCGAACTGGCGTGATAGCAGCCGATGACCTTGGTCTGACCGGTCCACATGCGCAGCGACACGGCGTCGGCTCCGTGGACCTCCCACGTCTCGATGCCGCACTGTCCGTAGCCGATCTTGAAGTGCCCGCCATCGCCCCAGCCGGTGCTCCAGCTGTTCTTGGCGATCCAACATCCCAGAGCATCGTCGTAGCCGACCAGCGACACACAGTGTCCGCCGGCGGAAGCGCCGGTGAGGTGCCGGTAGACCCCGGTCCTGTAGCTGAAGAAGTCCTGGTACACGACGAAGCAGGCGGACACGGCTCCATGGGTGGAGATGTGTTCCTTGATCGCAGCCGGATTGCCGGTCAGGTTCTTGTACGAGGTGACCCGAGCGAGGCGATTGGGCCAATCGGCGTTGAGGCTCGCGCCGCCCGTGTTGCCCGGCGTGTACGGGAAGTAGTCCTCGAAGGTGACGCCGACGTTCTGGCAGAACGTGAAGGCCCGGCTCGGGAGCCATCCGGTGGCGCACGTCGCGCCATCGCTCTTGCCGTGGACGTAGAACAGATGCGCTTCGGACAGGTCAGGGTCGAAGTTGGGCGCGCCCCGCGTGAACGCGGCGGTCGTCTCCATCGTGGCGACCGTGCCGAACGCCACGCACGAACCGCACGAACCCTGGTCCTTGACGGGCGTCGTGTAGTTGGCGCCTCCGACGTTGCGGGCGTCGAATGACGCAGGGGCTCCGACCGAGGATGCCGACAGCGCATCGGTCGGCGACGCCAGGTCGCTCGCGGCCGCGATCAAGCGGTCGGTGTCGGGCTCCGACGGCAGCGCCACCCCGAGGCGCATTCGGCGGTCCTGCTCGGTCAGGATCGTCATCGACGTCTGGCCCGACACCCACGGGTGACCCGCACTCGCAAGGCTGGCGGTCACCTCGTCCAGGTCCACTGGCTTCATGGCTGGTTCTGCCATGTCATCCTCCCTCCGGTTGATGCCCGGTGACCAGGTCGGCCACCGCACGATGTGTGTCCCCGAGACTGATGGACCGCTGTCACCACGCTGTCGCGCTCGCGTCACGGTGCGTGATCAGGGCGACACGAACGGTGGTCGCTGATGGCTCGGGGAACCGGTGGCCGGCGGTCAACGGGCAGGGGCCACGCCGGCCAGCGCGGCGATCTCCGACGACGGCGCCAGACCCAGTTCGTCGCGCATCGCCATCTCGTACGCGTGGTATTGGCGGAGCGCCTCGGGTCGGTTTCCTTCGGAGAGATACGTCTGGATGAGGACGCGGTGAGCGGTCTCGCGCAGTGGGTCGGCGCGCAGCGCGGCCAGGCCCGCCTCTGCGGCGATCGCGCAATCTCCCGCTCGGCGGAGTACGTCGGCCAGCGACTCGAGGGCGTGCAGTCTGATCTGTCGCCAACGTTCGCGATGCAGGATGATCCACTCGTCGTACCAGTCGGGAAGCAGGTCGTGCTCGAACCGTTCGATGAGCGAGACGGCATCAGGTGGCGCGATCCCATGTCCCAGGTCGTGTGCGATCTCGACGAGCTGATCGACGTCGACGGCAACTCCGGACGTCAGGCGCAGGTTCGGCCCCGATGCATCGACGGCGCATCGCGCGGACTCGCTGATCCTCCACAACGTCGAGCGCAGGGAACCACTCGAACGCGTCTCGGAGCTTTCGGGCCAGAGGGAACCCGCGACCACGCAGCGCCGAACCGGTCGTCCGTGCAGCGCGACGAACGCCAGGACCCGCTCGCCGGATGCTGCAAGATCGACGCCCGCCCCGTCGGGCCGCGTCAGCCGAAATCCTCCGAGCAGTTCGAGCGAGAGCCGGGCAGCGGCCACGGTCGATCCGACTCCCTGAGACGACGACTGTTCCACGCGGTGCCTCCGTGTGCCCCCGGCCCGCCACGATCAGGGTCTCACAGGTGACGGTCGCGGTCAAGACGGTGCCGTCGCCGGTGCAGCACGTGGCGCAGGCCCCGTGACGTACTGCTCTGGCGCTGTGGACAGCCTTCTGTGATGATCGAGATCAGAAGGGAGGAGCGATGAAGTCGCTGCGCCTCGCGCTGTCGGTCGGGTTCCTCGTTGCATTGACCTCGTGCGGCTCGGGCAACGAGTCGGGCACGACGTCGACCGCGTCATCGGCTCCGTCGACGAGCCAATCGGTGGCCACGACGAGTGATGCACCGGTTCCGACCTCGGCGCCGCCCTCGGCCCCGACGACGGTGACGACGCCGGAACCATCCACGACCACGACATTGCCGTCGATGACCGACGTCAAGATCTACTTCCTGCGTGAAGAACGCCTCGCGATCGTCCATCGCCTCGTGGCAGGCCCGGCGGTGCTGCGCGGAGCGATGACCGAGTTGCTCGCCGGCCCGACCGACGCCGAGCGGGCCGATGGGCTGGTGTCGGCCGTGCCGGAGGGCACGCAACTGCTCGATGTCAACCTCGCCGACGGTCTGGCGACGGTCGACCTGAGCTCCGAGTTCGAGAGCGGCGGCGGTTCGCTGTCGATGACCGCGCGCGTCGCCCAGGTCGTGTTCACCGCGACCCAGTTCGACAACGCCGACCGAGCACTGTTCTGGCTGGACGGCCGTCCGATCGAGTTCCTCGGCGGAGAGGGTCTGGTCCTCGATCAGCCCCAGTCGAGGATGGACGTCGACCGCGCGCTGTCGGGCAGCGTCATCATCGACAGCCCTGCGTACGGCGCCACCGTGAGCAGCCCCTTCACGGTGACCGGTGAAGGTGACGTCTACGAGGCGCAGTTCCCCCTCGAGGTCTGGGCGAACGGCCAACAGATCGGCGGCGTCGCACCGGTGACCGCCGGAGCGTGGGGAACGTGGGCCGGCTTCGAGGTGACGATCACGCTCGACGCCCCGCCCGGGCCGATCGAGTTGGTCGCCTACGACCCGGGTGGATGCGGCACCGGTCCCGACTGTCCGCCGATCATCAAGACGGTCGTGCCGCTGACGTTCGCCGGTTGACGTCTCACCTACGTTGGTCCCATGACGTTCAAGGTGGTGCAGTGGGGGAGCGGGAACGTGGGACGCGCGTCGATCGCTGCAGTCGCGGCGCGCGCCGACATGGACATCGTCGGACTGCTCGTCAACAGCCCCGACAAGGCCGGACGTGACATCGGTGCGCTCGCCGGCATCGCCGACCTCGGCGTCGCGGCGACGCTCGACGTCGACGAGATCGTGGCCCTCGATGCCGACGTGGTCCTGCACATGCCGTTGCCATCGCTCGTGTACGGGGACCGGCCCGGCGCCGACCTCGACAACTTCTGTCGCCTCCTCGCCAGTGGCAAGCACGTGATCACGACCGTCGGCTACATGTACCCCAAGGTGTACGGCGACGAGGTCATGGACCGCTTGTCGCAGGCGTGCGCTGCCGGGGGTGTCGCGTTCCACGGCACCGGCGCGAACCCCGGGTGGTTCGGCGATCTCCTCCCGTTGCTCATGTCGGGTCTCTCGCTGCGCATCGACCAGATCGGCGTCCAGGAGATCAGCAACTTCCAGTACTACCCGTCACCCGAGATCATGTTCGAGATGATGAACTTCGGCCGCACGCCCGAGCAGTTCGCGGCGCTCTCCGGTCGCCATCGGACCTGGCTCGACGGACTCTTCACCGAGGCGGTCCAAATGGTGGCCGACGGCATCGAGGCCCACATCGACGAGGTCACCTCCGAGATGGAGACATGGGTAGCGACCGACGACCTGGCCACCGCTGCCGGCACGGTCGCCGCCGGCACCGTCGCAGGACAACGGTGGCAATGGCGAGCGATGACGGCCGGGCGCGCCGTCGTGCATCAGGAGACGGTGTGGCGGATGCACGCCGACGCCGCCCCCGACTGGCCCCACGGCGACTGGTCGATCAGGATCACCGGCGAACCCGAGATGCACCTCACGCTCCCGCACTCGTGGAACCGCGATGTCCTCGGCTCGACAGCGGCGCACGCGATCAACGCGATCCCGTACGTCGTCGGCGCCGGCCCGGGCGTCAAGACGTTCCTCGACCTCCCGCTGATCGCCGGTCGGGGGACTGCGTTCAGCCGCTGATCTCCGACGCCGAGATCACCACGGCGCGTCTCTACACTCCCTGCGGGGACTGGGGGTTCACGATGTCGGATGCAGACGAGCTGACGATCGACGAACCCGTCGCGCTCGCCGACGTCGACTTCTTCGACCCGGCGATCAACGACTGCCCGTACGGCGCCTACCGCACGCTGCGCGACGATGCGCCCGTCTGGTTCGACGAGCGACTCCAGGGCTACGTGATCACCCGCCACGACGATGTCCGTGCGGTGCTGGCCGACACGGAACGCTTCGTCAACTCGCGCACGGCGAACAAGCGCAGCCGCACCATGTCGCCGAAGATCCTCGCGCTCTACGAGGAGAAGGGGTGGGTGCCGGCGCCGACGCTCGCCGGACGCGACGACCCCAACCATCGCGAGATGCGCAACCTGTTCAACCATGCGTTCCGCCCGAAGCGCATCGCTGAGTTGGAACCCGAGATCGGCCGGGTCGCCGACGAGTTGATCGACGCGTTCGTCGACGACGGCACGTGCGAATGGGTCAGCCAGTTCGCCGTGCCGTTGCCCCTGATCGTCATCGGCGTCCAGATGGGGGCCAACCCGGACGACATCTGGCGGATCAAGGCCTGGACCGATGCGTGGGTGCAACGCCTCGGGCTGATGCAGACCTCCGAGCAGGTCGTCTGGTCGACCGAGATGGAGATCGAGGCGCAGCACTACTTCCAGCCGATCTTCGACCGGCTCCGGATCGAGCCCGACGACACCCTGCTCTCGGATCTCGTCAACACGCCGATCCCGGAGTGGGGTCGTTGCCTCACCGACGAGGAGTTGCACGCCGAGATGATGGCCGACACCTTCGTCGGCGGTTCGGAGACGACGACCAACGCGCTGTCAGGCGGGGTCCGATTGTTGATCGAACATCCCGACCAGTGGGATCGCCTCAAGAGCGATCCCGACACGTATCTCCCCGCGCTCGTCGAAGAGGTGCTCCGACTCGAGTCGCCCGTGCAGCGTCTCACCCGCACCGCCGTCGTCGACGTCCAGTTGCACGGTGTGACCATCCCGGCCGGATCGAGCGTGCTGATCGGCTATGCCGCGGCCAATCGCGACGAGCGGACCTTCGAGCAACCCGCACGGTTCGACCTCGACCGCGACGACGCCAGGAAGCATCTCGCCTTCGGCTTCGGCACGCACTTCTGCATGGGGGCGCCACTTGCCCGCCGCGAACTGTTCTTCGGCTTCGAGGCGTTGGTTCGGCGGGTGGACGAGATGTGGTTCCTCGACGACACCGATCTGACGATCGCGCCCAACTACTTCCTGCGGGCGCTGAAGGAATTGCGGATCGGCTTCCGCCCGGCAGGTGGCCCCCGGTGACCAACCCGTTCGACGCGGTACGTGCCGCCACGATCGACCCCGACGAGACCGGCGGGGCGCGGACGACGTTCGCTCACATGCCGATCGGGGAGGCCGTCGACATGGGCCACGCCGACGACGGCACCCCGTTGATCGACCCGCGGATCTTCGACAGCAGCGAGTTCAGACGTAACCCCTACCCGTACTACCGGATCCTGCGCGAGCACTATCCGGTGTTCCACGACCGGCTGCACAACTGCTACTACGTCACGCGCTACCGCGACATTGCGGCGGGCTACTTCGACGAGGTCGGGTTCAACACGATTCCCAAGGGCTCGTCGTCGGGTGTCCTCGGCAACACCCAACTCGAGCTGAGCGGCATCGAACACCGGCGCCGTCGGAACATCTACGGACGTCACCTCGTGGGGGCCGCGCTGACCAAGCGGCTGCCGGCGCTGCGTCAACTCGCCCGTGACCTGATCGAGCAGTGGTGGGAACCGGACAACCCGAAGGGTGTCGAGTTCGACGGCAACACCGTCGTCATCGAGCTCGGACGGTGCTTCGCGAACGAGTTCCCGATCAGCGTGGTCGCGCAGGTGCTCGGCATCCCCCAGGACGCCCGCGAGCAGTTCACCTGGTGGTACGACGCGATGATGTCCGGGCTCGGCGGCAGCGACACCCACCACGACGGACTCGTTGCCCGGGCCGACCTCGAGCACTACGTGGCGTCGCTCGTCGGGCAGCGGCGGACCGAACCGACGTACCTGTACGACGACGCAGGCGAGCAGATCTGCATGGACATCATCTCCGAGCTGTGTCACGCCGAGATCGACGGCGACGTGATGTCGACCGAGGAGATCACGTCGTTCGTCGCGCTGGTCGTCGGCGGCGGCGGCGAGACCACGCGCGGGGCGATCATGAATCTCTGGTATCTGCTCCTGCAGCATCCCGAGCAGTACGCCGTCGTCATCGAGGACCCCGACCTCTGGCGTCCCGCGTTCCACGAGATGCTCCGGCACTCCACCTCGATCGGCGGCCAACCTCGGCACAACACCTTCGACGTCGAGATGCACGGCATCGTGATCCCGGCCGGCTCGCTCATGCACATGGTCGACGTGTCGGCGAACCACGACGACAGCGTCTTCGCCGAGCCCGAACGCTTCGACATCTTCCGCTCCGACCTCTACAGCGACAAGATCCTCCGGTCGGGCCATGACAAGGACGGACGCAGCAGCCACATGGCCTTCGGGGTGGGGCCGCACCTGTGTCCCGGTGCCTGGATCTCCGAACAGGAGTCGGTGATCGGGTCGCAGGTGCTGAGCGAGGTGTTCCGCAACGTGCGCATCGAGGTGGAGCGCATGCCCAAGGATCTCGACGGTGCAGCGCTCGCCCCGATCGGCCTCGGTTCGATCCGTGAACTGTGGCTGCGCTTCGACGTCGCCGAACGATGACCGACCTCCGCTACGCCGAGCACGACGACGAGCCGTTGCCCGCCGCCGGCTACCGCACCTACGAGGTGTACCAGCGCGAGCGTGTCGCCGAGTCGAGCAACCTGCTCGCGCCTCGAGAGCTGATCGGCGACGAGATGCTCACGGCGCCGTACCGGCTGTTGACGATCCTGCGCGAGCACCATCCGTGCTACCGCGACTGGGTCGGCAACCGGTTCTGGATCACGCGCTACGACGACGTCACGTCAATCCTCACCGACGACGCGAACTACGAGTCGCGCTCCAAGCGATGGTTCGCGGGTCGGCCCGACTTGGGGCGGGATCTCGGCGCCGAGCTGCCCGTGCTGTGGGCACAGGCGAATCGGATCGATGCCCACGTCGTGCCCATCGTCGAGCGCATGATCGACGACCTCGACGACGAATCCGGCGGCAAACCCGATCTGGCGAGCGCCTTCGCGGCCCGCCTGCCACTCGAACTGTGGGGTGCCGTGCTCGATCTGCCGGGCGCCGATCTTCCCGGGTTCGCCGCTCGGTACTGGCGGATGCAGCGCGGCTGCGGGTGGGACCCCCGTGCGCAACGCGACGGGTGGGCTGCTGCGGAGGAACTTGCCCGGTACCTCGAACCGCTCGTCGACCGGCGTCGTGTCGAGCCCGGCGACGACCTCATCAGCGCCGCCGTGAGGGTCGAACTCGACGACGGCCCGGTCGCTGCCGCCGACATCGTCGCCACCATCTGGGAGGCCGACCACGAGACCCTGCACGGCGGCCTCGCCAACATGTGGTTCCAGCTCTTGACGAACCCGGAGCAACTCGAAGGCGTCCGGCACGATCGCCGACTCGTCAAATTCGCGTGGCTCGAGACGATGCGGCACAGCCCGCCGGTGCACAACGCCGCGCGATTCGCCCGCCACGAGGTCGAACGGTTCGGCCGCCTGCTCCCCGCCGGAGCGCTCCTGCAGTGCTCGGCAGCGGCAGCGAACCGTGATCCACGGGTGTTCGCCGATCCTGACGCGTTCCTCGTCGAGCGTGACGACCTGTGCCAGCGCGAACCTCGCGGTCAGTACCGCGCCGACGGTCTCCCGTCGGGCATCGCGTTGGGCCTCGGTCGACCGTCGGTGCATCCGGCCGTCCCGAAGGACCGGCCGCGCTCGACCTACGCACTCGTGCGCGACGTCGCCGTGCAGGCGTCGCGAATGTTGCTCGATGCCCATCCCGGCATCCGGGTGGCGGAGCGATCCGAGCCGGTGCTGCGCTCGCTGCGTCTCGGCGAGATGTTCGCCTGCTGGCGTCTCCCCGTCGAGTGGTGACCCGGATCCCACCAGTTCAGCGATGCTCGGGTGGGGGGAGCACGCAGTCGTAGCCGGCGTACAGCCCGATGCTGTTGCCGGTGCGATCGCCCTCCTCGAGCAGTTCGACGAGGATCTGGGCGATCTGCGCCGGCTGCATCCACGTCGCGAGCACGTCGGGGTCGGGGTCGGAGCCGAGCCAACCGCGCAGCATCGCGGTGTCGGTCGCACCCATGCAGATGTTGTTGACGCGAATGTGGTGTCGGGCGAGTGACTTCGCCCAGTCGAAGGTGAGCCCGTTGAGGGCCCATTTCGATGCGTTGTAGAGATCCATCGAGCCGTGGCCGTGATGGGGGTGGCAGTCCGGGCAGGGCTTGACGTGATCGGTCGAGATGTTGACGATGTCGCCGCCGCCTCCTTCGATCATGATCGGGGCGACGGCGCGCCCGAAGAGGAACGCGCCTTTCGTGTTCGACCCGATGATCCGGTCGAAGTCGCGCTCGGCGCGTTCCCAGTCGTCGGTCGGGCCCGACTGGATCACCTCACCCGCGTTGTTGACGAGGATGTCGACGGTTCCGTGCTCGGCGACGGTGGCGTCGACGACGGAGCGCACATGGGTGGCGTCCGCGACATCGCCCAGATGTCCTGCTGACCCGATCGTGCGGGCGGTCTCGAAGATCGACTCGTCGCGGTCGGTGACGACGACCGAGCACCCCTCGGTGGCGAGGCGCTCGGCGAACGAGCGGCCCAAGCCCCGAGCGGCCCCGGTCACGATCGCGACGCGTCCTGCAAGGTGTCCCATGGCGTTCCTCTTCGTGCTCGACGACCTACGGCCCGACCACGACGACCGCGGTGCCGGTGACGACCGTCTCCCCGTCGCGTTCGAGCCAGACGTCGCAGGACGCATGCCGTTCGTCTCCGACCATGTCGACCGACGTGACCGTTCCATGGGCGGTGACGTGATCGCCGTCGAGGACCGGACGGCCGAAGCTGACCGTCAGACGACGCACGCTCTCTTCGCCCTGCCATGCCATCAACATGTTCGCGATGTACGACAGGTTGAGCGGACCCTGGTTGATCACCTTGCCCTCGAGGCCCATCGCCGTGGTCGCCTCGCGGTCCCAGTGGACCTGGTACGGATCGCGCAGAATCGCCGCCATCGTCTTCATCCGCTGCGGATCGACCACCGCCATCGTCCACGGCGGAATCGAGTCGCCGGGGGTAGTCATGGGCCCTCCCGGTAGAACCGCCACGTGTTCGTCACCCTCGCGGCGAGCTCGCCTCCGGGCTCGGTGAGCTCGATCGAGAAGACCACCCGGTCATATCGGCGCCCGGTCTCGGTCGTCAGTGGCTCGGCGGACACGATGCCTCCCTGCGTGTCATAGGGCACGCCTTCTCGGAGTGAACGGAAGTACTCCCAGTCGTATCCCTCGAGACCGACCGAACCGGCACCCGTCGCTCCACCGAGCTCGAACAGCTCGGCAATCGAGGTCCCCGATCCCTGTAGTGGAACGTGGAACAGCGCGATGGGATGGACGAGGTCGTCGGCCAACTGGTCCCTCCCGGTGCAGTCGGTCAGCAGGAAGTTCTCCCAGTGGTCGATCGTGCGCACGCCCCCCGGGAATCGGTGCCCAACGAGCGCGGCGATGTCGAGCGTGTCCACCGATCGAACCGTACTCTCGTGGCGTGATCCACCGTCAGACGGACGGCCGTCCGCACGATCGGGACGATCGACTCTGGCCGAAGGATGCGTCATGCGGTGCGCTGGGGTGGCGCGGTCGCCGGTGTCGCGAGCGCGAGCACGGAGATGGCCCAATGAGCAGTCGTGTCAGCCCAGATCAGGCGACGCCGGCGTGGCACGCGCTCGATGCCGAGGCCGCGCAACGGCGACTGCTGACCGATGGCCACGGCCTGAGCCCGCACGAGGTCGAGGCGCGCCTCGAACGATTCGGACCGAACCAGATGGACGAGGAGTCGTCGCCGCACGCCTGGACGGTCTTCGCCGGTCAATTCCGCAGCCCGCTGATCTTCATCCTGGTGGCGGCGTTCGTCGTCACGATGGCGCTGGGGGAGTACGTGGATGCAGGTGTGATCGCAGCCGTGCTCGTCCTCAATGCTGCGATCGGCTTCACGCAGGAACGAAAGGCAGAGAGTGCAGTGCGATCGCTGATGCAGCTGGTCGTGCCGCGTGCTCGTGTGCTGCGTGACGGACATGATCGCGAGATCGACAGCCGCGAACTGGTCCCCGGCGACATCGTCCTGCTGGAATCGGGGATGCGGATTCCAGCCGATCTCCGCCTGGTCTCGGTGAATGCGCTCAGGGTCGACGAGTCCTTGCTCACCGGGGAATCGGATTCGGTCACCAAGCACGTCGAATCGACGGACATCGCGACGGTCCTCTCGGACCGCTCCTGCATGGGGTACACCGGCGCGACCGTCACGGCCGGACGTGGCGCCGGCGTCGTCGTGGCCACCGGTGGCGCCACCGAACTCGGTGCGATCGCCGGCCTGATGCGCAACGAGGCGGTCAGCGACACCCCGCTGCAGTTGAGGATGGATCGCTTCGCCAAGGTGATCGGTGTCGCCGTCGCGGGCGCCGCCCTGCTGGCGTTCGTCAGCGGCGTCGCGCTCGGCGAGTCGATCGAGGAGATGTTCCTCGTCGCAGTGGCGCTCGCTGTCTCCGCCGTCCCGGAGGGCTTGCCGGTCGCCGTCACGATCACCTTGGCGGTCGGAGTCCGGCAGATGGCGCGCCGGAACGCGATCGTGCGCCGGCTCGCGGCGGTCGAGACGCTCGGCAGCACCACGGTGATCGGATCGGACAAGACGGGCACCCTCACGGAGAACCGGATGACCGTGCAGGAGCTGTGGACCGCGGACCGCCGGTTCGTGCTCGCCGGCGGCGCGCCGGAGGGCGCATTCCTCGAGGGATCCGAGCCGGCCGCGGTCGATGCCGACCGAGCCTTCCACCTGACGCTGCTCGCCGGCGTGCTGACCAACGAGGCCGACCTGCACTGGTCGGATGGTGCGTTGGTGGCCACCGGCGACGCGACCGAGATCGCGTTGCTGTTGTCGGCATCGACCGCCGGCATCGAGCCTGCCGACGCCCGCGCCGCCTACCCCGTGTTCGCCGAGATCCCGTTCGAGCCCGCGCAGCGGTACTCCGCGTGCGTGCGGACACGTCACGACGCGCACCTGGTCTTCGTGAAGGGTGCTCCCGAACGGCTCGTCGAGATGTGCTCCGACATGCTCACCGACGATGGGCCGGTGGAGCTCGATCGGGGACTCGTGACCGCAGCGGCCGACGCACTTGCGGCGAACGGCCGACGAGTCCTCGCGTTCGCGTATCGCCCGTTGCCGGAGCCACTCGCCGCGCCATCCGATCTCGTTGAACCCGATGGTCTCGTCCTGCTGGGCCTGCAGGGGATGATCGACCCACCGCGCGACGGCGTCGGCGATGCGATCGCCGGGTGTCAGGACGCCGGCATACGGGTCGTGATGATCACCGGCGACCACGTCGAGACCGCTCGCTCGATCGCGGTCGACCTCGGGATCGCGAGGCCAGGAGACGACGCGATGACCGGCGACGACATGGCGAACATCGACGACCAGGAGCTCTCCGAACGGGTCGGTCGATCGTCGGTCTACGCGCGGGTGTCACCGGAGGACAAGCTCCGCATCGTCCGGGCCCTGCAGGCCAACGGCGAGGTCGTCGCTGTCACGGGCGACGGCGTCAACGATGCGCCGGCGCTCAAGGCGGCGCAGATCGGGATCGCCATGGGTGCCGAGGGAACCGATGTCGCCCGGGAAGCCAGTGAGATGGTGCTGTCGGACGACAACTTCGTCTCGATCGTCGCCGCGGTGGAGGAGGGCCGCATCACCTTCGACAACATCCGCAAGGTCACGTTCTTCCTGGTGTCGACCGGTGCCGCGGAGGTCTTCGCGATCATCGTCGCCGTCTGGCTCGGTTGGCCGCTCGTCCTCATCCCGGCCCAGCTCCTCTGGTTGAACCTGGTCACCAACGGTTTCCAGGACATCGCGCTCGCCTTCGAGCCGGCGGAGCGTGGCGTCCTGCGGCGGCCGCCGCGACCGAGCGGTGGTGGCGTGCTCGATCGCATGCTGTGGGAACGCGTCGTCGTCGCAGGGCTGGTGATGGGCACTGGCATGCTGATCATGTTCCGATGGGAACTCGAGGCCACGGGTTCGCTGATGGACGCGCGGACCGTCGCACTCACCACGATGGTCGTCTACCAGGTCTTCCAGGCCGGCAACGCGCGATCGGAGACCGACTCGGTGCTCCACCGGAACCCGTTGTCGAATCCGTTCCTGTTCGTCGCCACCGTGGCCGCACTGGGCGTGCACGTCGCCGCGCTGTACTTGCCCTTCACCCAGTACGTGCTGCGCGTGGAGCCGATCGGCCCGGGCGCCTGGGTGCGCATCGTCGTGATGGCCACCGGCATCCTGGTCGCGATGGAGATCCACAAGCTCGTGCGGCGACCCCCCGAGGCAAAGGAGTACGGTCGAACGCGATGAGCGACTCGGGGCACGCGAACGACCGCCCGACACCCGGTGGCCCGGAGTGGCTGGACTCCGTCGTCGAGGAGGTCATCGATCCCGGTGCGCCGATCATCGACCCGCACCATCATCTCTGGCCGCACGGCGAGGGGATGCACTACGGGCTCGCCGATCTCGAAGCCGACCTCGCGAGTGGTCACCACGTGGTGGACACCGTCTTCGTGGAGTGCGGTGCGGCCTACGCGCGAGGCACAGGCGAGCCCTTGGCGCCGGTCGGCGAGACGGCGTTCGTGACCGCCGAAGCCGAACGGGCCTCACGTCGCCTGATGGGCGGCATCGTCGCCCACGCCGACCTCACCGACGCAGCGCATCTCGACGAGGTGCTCGACGCTCACCACGCCGCGTCGAACGGCCGCCTGCGCGGCATCCGTCACGCCGGTTCGCATGCACTGCATCCGGAGGTGCTGATGATCCCTGGTCGCGCCCCGGCAGGGCTGTATGCGGACCCTGCGTTCCGCGCCGGTGTCGCGCGTCTGGGCGAACGAGGGCTCTCCTACGACACGTGGCACTACCACTACCAGAACCAGGACTTCGCGGAGATGGCCCGAGCCGTGCCCGGCACCACGATCGTGCTCGACCACTTCGGGACACCGCTGGGCGTCGGGCCCTACGCATCCCAGCGCGAGCAGATCTTCAAGCAGTGGACCGCTGACATCGCCGACATCGCGACGTGCGGCAACGTCGTGGCGAAGCTCGGCGGGCTCGCGATGCCGGACAACGGCTTCGGCTGGCACACCGCGCAGCGACCGCCCACATCGGATGAGTTCGTCGCGAGCCAGCGCCGCTACTACATCCACACGATCGAACACTTCGGGCCGCAGCGATGCATGTTCGAGTCGAACTTCCCGGTCGACCGACGTTCGTTGTCGTATCGAGTGCTGTGGAACGGTTTCAAGAGGATGATCGTCGACTTCTCGGCCGACGAACGTGACGCCATGCTCCGCGGCACCGCCGCACGCACCTATCGCCTCTGAACATCCGCATTTGCGATGAGGTTGTGGCGCAAGGGGTGGGCCGGAACCTCATCGGTGGTGGTGTGATGAGGTTGTGGGGCGAGGGGTGGGCCGGAACCTCATCGCTGGTGGTGTGGGGGCAGGGTCAGGTCGGCGGGAGCATGGCCGCCATCACCTCGTCGAGCATCTGCGAACGCGGCGGAAGACCGGGGATGTTCTCGGCGGGAACGGGGTTCAGGCCCTCTTCGATCGTGTGGAACCGTTCGATCGCCACCTCGAGGAATTCCGGGCTGGGGAAGACCCAGAACCGGTCGTTGCGGATCGAGTCGAGCACGAGATCGGCCACGGCACCGGGCTGCGCTCCTTCGGCGATCGCTCGTTTGACGTGATCGGTCGTGATCTGAGCTGCGACGTCGCGCTGGGGGGCGGCGCCGAACTCGCTGGGCCAGTTGCGCTCCGAATCGAGGATCCCGGTACGGACCCACCCCGGACACAGGCAGCTCACACCGATCGGCAGCCCTGCCGAATTGACGGTGTGGTACAGACCTTCGGTCAGCGCGACCACAGCGTGTTTGCTCGCGTCGTACGGACCGCCGAAGGCCGGCAGGATGCCGAGGATCGACGCGGTGTTCACGATGTGGCCTCCGCCAGACATCGCGACGTGGGGCAGGAAGGCACGGACGCCGTGCACGACCCCCCAGAAGTTCACGCCCATCACCCACTCCCAGTTCTCGATGGGCCCGACCCAGGAATCGGCCGCGCCGGACACGCCGGCGTTGTTGCACACGACGTGAACGGCACCGAATCGTTCCACGGTGGTCGTCGCGAGCGCCTCGACCTGATCCGCCTTGCTCACATCGGTGACCACGGTCAGGGTGTCGACGCCGTGAGCTGCCACCTCGACCGCCGCCGCGGCGAGCGCGTCCTCCTGCACGTCTGCCAGCACCACCGAAACGCCTGCCGCAGCGAACGCGTTGGCCATCGCCAACCCGATGCCACTGGCACCTCCGGTGACGACGGCCACCTTCCCCGGTCCGAGTTCCATGTTGCCCCCTGTCGATCGTTCGGTGATGACCGAAACTACTGCTCGCAACAGGGCGCGGAGCGACCGGGTGGGGGCATCGATCATGGCGTAGGCTGATCCGATCCATGGGAAAGGACCGCCGATGAACGAGAACTCTGTGATCACCCACCGCAATGTCGGTGTTCTGGCGGTTGAAGCGGTCGAAGCGCCGGAGATCGTGACCTCGGCGTGGATCGACGAACAGCTCGCCGAGACCTACGAACGCACTGGGCTCAAGCCGGGAACACTCGCGGAGCTCGCCGGGATCGAGGCGCGCCGCTGGTGGCCCGAAGGCGTCACGTTCGATCAGGCCGCCGCGATGGCAGGTCGCGCCGCGCTCGACGCGGCCGACATCGACCCGAGCCGGGTTGGCATGCTCATCTCCACCTCGGTGTGCAAACACCATCTCGAGCCGTCGGTCGCCTGCGCGGTGCATCACCAGTTGCAGCTCGGGCCGAGTTGTCTGAACTTCGACGTGGGCAATGCGTGTCTCGGATTCATCAACGGCATGCAGATCGCCGCTGCGGCGATCGACGCCGGGGCGATCGACTACGCGTTGATCGTCGACGGCGAAGGCAGCCGATACACCCAGGAGACCACCATCGCCCGCCTGCAGCAGCCGACCACCGAGGCTGCCGACGTGTTCGCCGAGTTCGCCTCGCTGACCCTCGGGTCGGGTGCCGCTGCGGCGGTGCTGTGTCGTCTCGACGAGCACCCCGAGGCGCACCGGCTCGTCGGCGGTGTCGCTCGTGCGGGAACGCAGCACCATGGTCTCTGCGTCGGTGATCTCGATCGGATGACGACCGACACGCATGGCCTGCTCGTCGCAGGCCTCGACCTGGGCGAAGCGGCCTGGAAGCACTCCGGGCACGACTTCGACTGGGAAGTCGGCATGGACTGGTACATCATCCACCAGGTCAGCCAGGTCCACACCCGGTTGATGACGGAGCGTCTCGGGATCGACCCCGACAAGGCGCCGCTCACGTTCCCGCAGTACGGCAACGTCGGGCCCGCCGCGATCCCGATCACCCTCGCGAGCGTGGCCGACCGGATCGAGACCGGCGACCGTGTGCTCTGCATGGGCATCGGCTCCGGGCTGAACACCAGCTTCACCGAAATCGTCTGGTGACCGCAGCGGTCGACACCGGCGGGGGCGCACGGTCCTGGTCGCCGCAGCTTCCGACCGATGACGACTGGCGTCAATGGAATCTCGACCCGAAGTGGTCGAGGTTCGTCGACGTGGTCAGCCACACCGGTGGCACCCACCGTTGGCATGTGCTCGACACCGGGGTGCCCGATGGGTCCGACGCGGCGACGACTCCGACCGTCCTGTGCGTCCACGGGAACCCGACGTGGGGTTACGCATGGGCGACATTTCTGCGGCAGTTGCACGGGCGATACCGGGTGATCGCCGTCGATCAGCTCGGCATGGGGTTCAGCGATCGTGTCGAGCGCCGCCGCTACACCGACCGGGTACGGGATCTCGATGACGTGATCGTTGCGCTCGGGTTGCCCGGCTCGTCGCCGCTCGTTGTCGCAGCGCACGACTGGGGCGGCGCGATCGCGCTGGGCTGGGTGGTGCAGGACCCGCGTCAGGTGGCCGGCATGATCCTGTGCAACACCGGAATCGCGATCCCCGAGGGCCGTAAGGCGCCTGGAATCATCCGTCTCGCGGCATGGGCGCCGATCCTCGACCTCGTGTGCCGTGGCACACCGATCTTCGTCGAGGGGACCTCGCGACTGTCGCGCGGCCGGATCTCGAAGACCGATCGGGCAGCCTTTCGCGCCCCGTATCCGACGGCGTCCTCCCGGGCGGCCATCGCCGATTTCGTCGATGATGTCCCGTTGCGCTCCGACCACCCGTCGCAGGCAGCGATCGCCGAGGTGGCCGAGCGGCTGGGCAGCATCAAGGCGCCGGTGCTGTTGGCGTGGGGCGCGAAGGACCCCGTGTTCAACGACGACTTCGCCGCCGATCTGGCTGCCCGCCTGCCCAACACCACGACGCACCGTTTCGCGAATTCGAATCATCTCGTGATGGCCGAGGCCGACGTTGCGGGCATCGCGGGAAGTTGGCTGGATGACCTCGTCGTGGGTCGCCTTGCTGCGGCGGTGACGTCGGACGGTCCGGGAGATCGCGCCGGCGTGGCGGCGTTGACGTTCGACTCGGTGTGGTCGGCGATCTCGTCGCGACGCGACGACCACGGTGAGGCGTTCGTCGACCTGGCGACCGGCGATGCGCTCACATTCTCCGAGTTGGCCCGGCGCGTCGAGGCGGTCGCCGGCGAACTCGTGCGACAGGGGCTGCGGCCGGGGGATCACGTGGCGATGCTCACACCGCCGGGAGTCGACCTGGTGTCGGCGGTGTACGGCGTGTGGCGCGCAGGTGGCGTGACCGTCATCGCCGATCGTGGCCTCGGGTTGCAGGCGCTCGGGCGGGCGGTTCGATCGACTCGTCCCGCGTGGGTGATCGGTCCGAAACGCTCGCTGGGGGCAGCGACGGCGCTGCGCTGGGCGCCTCGTGCGTCGCAGCTCGACGTGGCCGATCTCGTCACCGCCGACCCGGGCGACACGTTGCCGCCGGAGCCGTCGGCCGACGACCTCGCCGCCGTGCTGTTCACGTCGGGCGCGACCGGGCCGGCGAAGGGGGTGCGGTACCTGCATCGCCAGCTCGCGGCGCAACGCGACGCGCTGGCGACGACCTACTCGATCACCTCCGAGGATCGGCTGGTCGCCGCGTTCGCCCCGTTCGCCCTCTACGGCCCGGCGCTCGGCATCCCGACGGCGCTGCCCGCCTGCGACGTGACCAAGCCGGCGGAGCTGACCGCCGACATCCTCGATGACGCCTGCGTCCGGATCGGGGCGACGCTCGCCTTCGCCTCGCCGTCGGCGCTCGCCAACGTCGTTGCGACCGCGATGGGACGCCGGCGTTTCGGGCTCGAACGGCTCCGCATGGTGTTGTCGGCGGGTGCGCCGGTCCCTTCGGAGACGTTGCGCGCGGTGGCCGCACTTGCACCCGCAGCGAACCTGCACACGCCGTACGGGATGACCGAGGTGTTGCCGGTCGCCGACATCGAACTCACCGAGATCACGGCGGCCGAAGCCGACGAACCCAACGGGGGAGTATGCGTCGGTCCTGCGGTCTCCGGTGTCGAGGTGCGCATCGTGCCGCTCGGTTTCGACCCCGACGAGTTGCCCGAGGCGGTCGCGGCCTGGCCGATGGGTGAGATCCTGGTCCGAGCGCCCTGGGTGTCGGACGGATACCTCGGATTGTGGGCCACCGAGCGTGCGGCCCGCCCCGGCTCCGGCGAATGGCATCGTTCCGGTGACGTCGGCCACCTCGATGCCCAGGGGCGACTCTGGGTCGAGGGTCGTGCGGTGCACGTGATTCACGGCGTGGACGGGCCGATCACGCCGGTGCCGGTGGAGCGGGCGGTGGAACGAGCGCTCGGCGTGCGCCGCAGCGCCGCTGTGGGCGTGGGGCCGGTCGGGAGCCAGCAGCTCGTCGTCGTGCTCGAGGTGCCCGGAGCGAGCGCCGGTGTGGCCGAGGCACCGATGGCCGAGCGGGCGCGCACTGCAATCGATCGTCCGCTGGCGTCGGTGCTGGTCGTACCGGCACTCCCGGTCGACATCCGGCACAACGCGAAGATCGATCGGGCGGCGGTTGCGGTGTGGGCGGACGATGTCCTCGCCGGCCGACGCGTTCGATCATTGACGTGACGCGCATGAAGGTGCTGGTCACGGGCGCGTCGAGTCTGATCGGTGCGGGAGTGGTAGAGGCGCTTGCGGCGCGCGGTGACGTCGTGACGTGCCTGCAGCGCAGCCGGTCCACTCGCCTCGGCGAAGGGTCAGCGGTGACCCAACACCTCGGTGACATCCGTGATCGCGATGTCGTGATGGCTGCTGCGGACGGCTGCGAGGCGATCGTCCACGTCGCCGCCAAGGTCGGAGTGGTCGGCGACTGGGAGGAGTACCGATCGATCAACGTCGACGGCACCGACAACGTCATCCGAGCTGCGACCGGCCAGAACATCGGTCGGGTCGTGCACGTGTCGTCGCCGTCGGTCGCCCACGGCGGCGAGCCGATCGTGGGTGGCGGAGCCGATGCCCCGGTGCTCGGACGGCGTCGAGCGTGGTATCCGGAGTCGAAGGCGATGGCCGAGATCCTGGCGCTCGGCGCAGCGTCGGAAGAGCTGGGAGTGGTGGCCGTTCGCCCGCATCTCGTGTGGGGACCGGGCGACACGCAGCTCGTCGGGCGGATCGTCGATCGGGCGCGCGCCGGTCGCCTCGCACTGGTCGGCGGCGGTCGGGCGCTCGTCGACACGACCTACATCGACAATGCGGTTGCAGCACTGATCGCCGCGCTCGACGCGGTGTCGCCCGAGGCCCGGTGTTCGGGACGGGCGTATGTGGTGTCGAACGGCGAGCCGAGGATGATCCGCGAGCTGGTCGAAGGGATCTGTCGTGCGGCGGGTGTGCCGTTCGAGCCGCGAGAGGTCTCCCTGCGCGTCGGACGACGCGTGGGAGCGGCGGTCGAGCGTCTGTGGCCGATGGTGCGTCGTGACGAGGAACCCCCGATGACCCAGTTCCTCGCAGAGCAGCTCGGGACCGCGCATTGGTTCGATCCTCGTCCGGCGCGGGACGACCTCGGATATCGGCCCATCGTGTCGATCGACGAGGGGTTGCGGCGTCTCGGCGTGTGGTTCGCGGAGCAGGCCGCTCGATGATCGACTGAGCCAGTTCGAGGTGGCGGCGCTATCCTCGGCACCTCACTGGCGACGTGGCCGAGTGGTTTAGGCAACGGCCTGCAAAGCCGTGTACATGAGTTCGATTCTCATCGTCGCCTCCAACCCCTGAGCAGGAGATCCTCCTGCTCAGGGGTTCTTCGCCCGCATGGCGCGCCGGCGTTACCGTGGCCCACATGGCATCGACGATGGCAAACGGCATCACGATCGAGTACGAGGTCGACGGAGACGGCGAACCGATGCTCTTGGTCATGGGGCTCGGCGAACAGCTGACCACGTGGCCGGACGCACTGGTGGCCAAGCTCGTCGACAGTGGTTTCCGCGTCATCCGCTTCGACAATCGCGACATCGGGCTCAGCAGCCAGACCGATTGGGACCCGCCATCGGCCGCTCGGTCGGTCGCCGCGACGATCGCCCGTCGGCCACCCAAGGCCGCGTACGACCTCGGCGACATGGCGGCCGACGCGGTCGGGCTGCTCGATGCGCTGTCGGTGGAGTCCGCGCACGTCGTCGGGGTGTCGATGGGCGGCATGATCGCTCAGATGATCGCCATCGACCACCCGCAGCGGGTCCGATCGCTGACGTCGATCATGTCGAACACCGGCGACCGCACGCACGGCAGGGTCGCCCCACGATTGTTGCCGAAGCTCGCTCGCTTCGGCACGCCGACGAGGGAGACCGTCGTCGAGCGCGCCGTCGCCATCAATGCGTTGATCTCCGGTCCTGGCTACGACCCCGACGAGCGACGCGCGCTCGCCGAGCGGAACCTGGCCCGCAGCTTCCGCCCGGACGGTGTCGCCCGGCAGACGGCCGCGGTCATGTCGAGCCCGGATCGCACCGAGGCGCTCGGCAGGGTCGTCGCCCCGACACTCGTGGTGCACGGACTGCTCGATCCGTTGGTCAAACCGAGCGGGGGCATCGCCACCGCACGGGCGGTCCCCGGTAGCCGTCTCGTCATGTACCCCGACATGGCACACGACCTGCCCCGTTCGCGATGGGACGAACTCGTCGCCGAGCTTCGACGACACGCCGATCGCGCCGCCTGATCGATCCCGTCGTCTCGGGTGGGGTTCGAGGCGGCGTCAACGCCGACGGCGCAACGCGAACACGATGCCGGCGACGACGACGAGCGCGAGTCCTCCGATGAGCAGACCGGTGGTCGGTCCCGCATCGTTCCCACTGTCGACCGCCGGTTCGACAGTGGTCGACGGGGTGGCTGTGGCGATCGTGGCGTCGCTCAACGACGGTGACGACGTCATTGGGGCCGTGGGTGCGGAGGCGTCGAGCACGGTCTGCATCGCGGTGAAAGCCGGCTTCGGGCTGTCGGTGACATCGAACCAGAGTGCTCCTCCGAATGCGCCGCCGGTCGAGTCCGGCGAGGGGGGCAGCCGGTCGGTCACGCCCCAGGTGACGAAGGTGTCGCAGGCGGCGGAGTCCACGCACGCCGACAGCGTGTCGGAGTAGACCTGCGCCTGGAACGCGAGCGAGTCGGCGTTGGTGATCTCGGTCGCCGGAAGTGGTACGTCCAACTCGGTGATCGCCCAGCGCAGGCCGAGATCCTCCACCCAGGTCGTGAACTGCGGGACGTCGAGCGGATTCGGCGACAGGATGCGTGCCTGCAGACCGATTCCGTCGATCGGCACGCCTGCATCGACGAGGGCCGCGATCGCCGCCTGGACGCCGACGCACTTGGCGACGTCGGCGCACGACGAACGTTCCGTCGTCGCCCCGGGCACGATCGGCACGCCGTTGTCGACTGCGTCCTGGGTGACCGACAGGTCGTCGTAGAAGTCGTCGTAGAACAGCTGCGCCGAGGGATCGGCGGCGCTCGCCGCCTCGAATGCGATCTGCAGATAGTCGTCGCCGATCACCTGACGCCAGATCGAGTTGCGCAGTGTTCCGTCTGGCAGAAATGCCTCGTCGACGACGTCCCACTGTGTGACCACGCCCGGATTCCGTTCGGCGTAGTGACTCACGACAGTCGTCACGTGATCGCGCAGCACCTCGGCGAGTGTCTCGGCGGTCCAGGTGCCGTTGACGATCCAGTCGGGGAGCCCGTCGGAGGTGACCAGTCGATGGCCGCGCACGGTCATGTCGTTGGCGGCCGCGAAGTCGACGACCTCGTCGGCGCGGGCGAAGTCGTACACGTCGGGCTGCGGTTGCACGACCGCCGTGTCGAGCTCGTCGACGGTCGACACCATGTTGACGTTGTCGATGAGCAGATTGCGGTAGGCCTCGTCCGACAGCGCACCCGCGGTGATGGCGCTGCCGAATTCGATGCCGGCTGCATCGGCGGCGCTGCGGAGCCCTGGGTCCTGTGCACGAGCGGCGGGTGCGGAGACCGCCAACGCGACGAGGCCGACGATGAGCGCGAGCGGTAGTCGACGAATCATGGCCTTGACGACGGTAGTGCTCGCTCGCGCCGCGTCGGTGGCAGCGGTTTGCTGTTGTCGGTGCAGGCTCCGGGGCAAGTAGCCTGATCGGGGCCCGACACGCCGTGTTCGTGGCGCACCGAACGTCCCCACATGACCACGAGCACCTCCACCACGACCGTCGTCGTTCCCGGAACCCACGTGATGACCGCCCTCGTCGGTCCGCGCGACCGCTACCTGCGCGACATCGAGCAGCGATTTCCGATGGTCCAGATCAGCGTCCGGGGCAACGAGGTCCGGATCTCCGGCGAGGAGCCTGACGTGGTCGTCGGTGTCGCCGGCTTGTTCGAGGAGCTCTCGACGTTGCTGCAGAGCGGCCAGCAGCTCGACGACGTCACACTCGAACGGGTGGTGGCGATGGTCGAGGCGAGCGAGCGGCCCAGCGAGATCCTCTCCCATCAGGTGCTGCGCGGGGCGAAAGGACGCCTGGTCAAGCCGAAGACCGCAGGTCAGAAGCGGTACATCGACGCGATCGCCGAGAACGTCATCACGTTCGGACTGGGCCCTGCCGGCACCGGCAAGTCGTGGCTGGCGGTGGCGATGGCCGTGCGTGCGCTCCAGGCCAAGGAGGTGCAGCGGATCATCCTGACCAGGCCCGCCGTCGAGGCGGGGGAGCGGTTGGGGTTCCTGCCTGGCGACCTGATGGCCAAGATCGATCCGTATCTCCGCCCGCTCTACGACGCGCTGTACGACATGCTCGACCCCGACGCGGTGCAGCGCCTGCTCGAGCGTCAGGTCGTCGAGGTGGCGCCGCTCGCGTTCATGCGGGGGCGGACGTTGAACGGCAGCTTCATCATCCTCGACGAGGCCCAGAACACCACGCCCGAGCAGATGAAGATGTTCCTGACCCGCATCGGGTTCGGATCTCGCGTCGTCGTCACGGGCGACACCACGCAGGTCGACGTTCCGAACGGCAAGAGCGGGCTCGCGAGCCTCGAGAAGACGTTGGCAGGAATCGAGGGGCTCGCGTTCGTGCGGCTGACGGGATCCGATGTGGTGCGTCACAAGATCGTCGCCGACATCGTTGCCGCGTATGAACAGCGCGACGCGGAGGCGGCGTCCACGTGACCCGAAGCGATCGTGACGCCAGCGTCGTGGTCGCCGACGAGCGCAGCGCCGGTGATTCACCCGACGTGCTCGTCGAACTCGATCGGTGGCGGCGTCTCGCGGAGGCGACTCTCGGGACCGAGGCCGCGACCGGGGAGCTCACGTTGACGTTCGTGGATGCCGCCGAGATCGCAGCGCTCAACGAGCAGTACATGGACAAGCCGGGCCCGACCGATGTGCTGTCGTTCCCGATGGACGACGAACCCGTGCCCGGCGTCCCCGTGCTGCTCGGTGATGTCGTGATCAGTCCGGCGGTGGCTGCTGGACAGTTCGCACACCACGCCGGAACACTCGATGACGAGATCGCGCTGCTGGTGGTGCACGGCATCCTGCACGTCCTGGGCCACGACCACGCCGAAGCCGCCGAAGCCGCCGAGATGCGCCAACGCGAACTCGTGCTGCTCGAGGCGCATCACTGGGGAGGGCCTGCGCCGAGCGGGTTCCGCCAGCTCCACGACTGAACCCGGTACGTTCGCCCCGTGACCGCACCCACCTCGCCGCCGCTGATGCCGCCGCCCGGTTGGTACCCGGATCCCGAGCAGGCATGGACGTGGCGTTGGTGGGATGGCAGCGCATGGAGCGAGCTGCGGGCCCCGCAGACCGGTTGGGCGGGGCATCGCGACCCGTATTCGTTCTCGGCCTGGTTCAGCGATGCCGTCAGGGCCGTGAAGGCGGTGGCGCGGCGCGTCGGCTGGTTGCTCGCGGTCGTCTGGCTCGCCTGTGGTGTGTTGCTCGCAGCGTTCTTCCTGGCGGTGTTCAACAGCGGCAAGGGGCGTGAGATCCGTTCGCTCCTGCAGTTCGATGAATCGTTCGGCTCGAACCGCACGGTCGAGTTGACCGATGCCGAGTTCGATCGACTGGGTGATCTCTGGTGGGACATCCTGCGGGCGGCCGTCCCGTGGATGATCGCGTTGAGCGTCGTGCTGATGATCGCCTGGATCTGGACGACGGTGGTGGCTGCCCGGGTCGCCGCCCGCGTCGACGCGGGCTCGGTCGACGAGGTGTCGCGTGCCGACGACGCCGCCGATGCCGTGCGCAGGGTGCCGGCCGTGTTCATCACCTTCGTCGCGCTCGTTGTGATCGCGGTCGGTGTGGGGATGGCGGCGTTCGTGCCGATGCTGATCCTGTTGGCCGTGGACGCGGGCGGTGTCGCCGTGGCCGTCGCCGCTGTGTTCGGGATGATTGCCGCGGTGGTCCTGTCGGGATGGTTGGTCGGACGCCTGTCGCTCGCAATCGTGATCGCGTCGACCGGAGGGTGGGGTCTGGGGCTGCGTCGGAGCTGGGATCTCACCGAGGGTCATTTCTGGTCGGTTGTCGGACGCCTCGTCGTCGCAGGCCTGATCGCGGGCGCAGCAACGGTGCCGCTCAGCGTCCTCAACTCCGTCGTGTTGCCGATCGGTTTCGTTCCCTGGCTGCTGTTCGTACTGTTCGTGCAGATCGTGTCGAACATCATCACGGTGTTGGTCACCACTCCCGCTCAGGTCGTGATCGTCGAGCATCTCGATGCCCAGCGAGTCGGGTTGGTCAGCTGATGGGTGTCGAGGCGATCGATCACGTGCAATTGGCGATGCCGGCGGGGGAGGAGGCCGCAGCGGTGGCGTTCTATGCCGGGGTGCTCGGCATCGCACAGGTTCCCAAACCGCCGCACCTGGCGGCACGCGGCGGCTGCTGGTTCGAGCAGCCCGGGATCAAGATCCATCTGGGCGTCGAGCGTGACTTCCGACCGGCCCGTAAGGCGCACCCTGCGCTGCTGGTCAGCGACCTTCCGGGTCTCGTCGATCGATTGCGTCAGGCGGGGTTCGGTGTCACCGACGACGAACCGCTCGAGGGCTACGACCGTGTGTACGTCGACGACCCGTTCGGCAATCGACTCGAACTGATGGAGCCGCAGGCCGACGACGCTTCGAACATCAGCCGGAGCTGATCCAAGTCGGCGTCGTGCATGCCCCTGACGGCACGACGTCGACATCTCCATCGCATCCGATTGTGGGCACGATGGGGGGCCGACCACGTCCTGACCTCGAACACTTCGCCGGAACTCATGCGCGGATCGCAGTGTTCAGTTCCGTGAATATCGCTCGGGTCCGACTGGCGGGCGACCGACCGACCGCGCCCATCAGGAGCGGTCGTTTGGCGTGCCGACCGGTGTTGTCCTGATCGGTCTGCGGGCTCAGCACTTCCGGCCGCTCGGTCCGAAAGATTGGCCGTGCGGTCGTCAGCCGGCCAGTCGGGTCTGGCGGACCGTGGCGAGGAGAGTTCCGTCAGGGTGGTGGATCCATCCGTCCTCGACGGCGAAGCCGTCATGGGAGTGGAAGGTGTGCATTCTTGTGGCGAGGTACTGGTCGGGCTCGAGGGTCCACTGCCCGGAGTTGTCATGGATCTGGATCGAGTACTCGACCGTGACAGCCGGTGTGGCTTGGTCGACTTTGGCAAACAGCGCGGGAGGGAAGTAGTCGCCGAACATCGTGAGCCATGACGTGTCGAAGGCATCGGCTTCGAGTGGCCGGGACCAGGCGATCCACTCAGCTCGGTCGGCGCCACCGAACAACGTCGTGTCGGGATGGAGGTAGGTATCGACGTTGCGGAAGTGGTTCGGGGAGGGTGGAGCGAGCCGAACCGCACCAGCTGGCTTGGACGATGGCGGCTCGAGGTCGCTGAACTGTTGGCCGGGCCGCGACGTCGAGTGATGGAAGCGCCCGACTGTGGTCGTTGCGTCGTTCTGCGTGACGGTGGCGTGCGTGGTGACCATCGAGCGCCCGCGTCGAATGATGTCGACGTCGATCGTGGACCCGCCGATGTCGTTCGCGTTGACGTAACCGAACGTGGCCGCTCGCAGCGTCGTCTCGGCACCGATTCCATGCTCGCGCAGGACAGCTTCGACCGCATCGGTCATGAGTGCGGCCACGATCCCGCCGTGGACACCCTTGAGCGCGAGCCAGCGATCGTCGATGTGCGTCGTGAACGATCGCTCACCGTTCGGTGTGATCGTGGCATGGCCCTTCCAGTTCATTGCTGCTCCCGGGTCGAATTGGGCCCGCTGTCAGGCGGTGGCGTCGGGTCGCAGGTCGGTGCCGACGGCCTGGACCTTGAGCTCGGCGAGCGGTCGGCCCGTGGTGCGGTCGACGAGGATCGGGTCGAGGGTGCGGCCGGTGTCACGGTCGATGAGGTGAACCGGCGGCTCCGGCAAATCGGACCACTCGTCGCCCCACTGCATGAGGGTGATGATGATCGGCGACAACTCGCGACCCTTCTGGGTGAGGCGGTACTCGAAGCGTTCGGGATTGTCCTGGTAGGCGTCCTTGCGCAGCACGCCGTGGTCGACGAGCGTGCCGAGGCGATCGGTGAGTGTGTTGCGGGCGATGCCGAGTCGCTCCTGGATGTCGTTGAAGCGTCGGAATCCGAACATCACGTCACGCACGATGAGCAGCGTCCACGGGTCGCCGACGACGTCGAGCGACTGGGCCACCGAGCAATTCATATCGCTGTAGCTCTTGCGTTTCATGATGTCCGATCCATGCGAGTCGTGATGATCATGGTGCCACGGCTTCCGCGGCCACAGGCGCTCGGAGGCTGCGCCCCGTCCGCAGGGGTATCGAGGTCAGAGTGACAATGATGCCGCCGATCACGACGATCCACCAGATCCGATCGAATGCAACGAGCGCACCGGTCAGGCCATCAACTGCCGTGAGAAGTGCGATGGTGATCGCGATGCCGAACGTGCCGCCGAACTGGCGGACCGCTTGTAGCGCGGCTCCGCCGACGCCGATCCTGTTCGCCGGCAGCGCCTGGGCGACGACACTGGAGAGTTGCGGTATGCAGCACGCCACACCGATGCCGGTGAGGATCATCGACGGGAAGTAGTCGATCCAGTAGCTCACGTCGGGTCCGAGCATGACGACCCGCCAGAAGCCGCCGGCGGCATAGAGCAGTCCGCCGACGACGATGATCGGTCGCTGCCCGATCGTGCCGGCGAGTTTGCCCATCCGCGGTGCGAGGACGGCGACGAGCGCTGGGCCCGGGGCGATCCCGAGGCCGGCGTTCATGATCGACCAGCCCCACACGTCGGTGAGAAAGATGATCGAGCCGAAGAACATCGAGGAGAAGGCGATACCGAACACGAGCATGGCGAGGTTGCCCCAGCGGAAGTTGCTGATGCCGAACAGGTCGAGGTCCAACACTGGCGCTCGTGTCGTGCGTTGGTTCACGACGAACACCCCGAGGGCCACGATCCCGATGCCGATCGCCCCGATGGTCTGCACCGAGAGCCAACCATTCGTGTTGGAGCCGACGAATCCGTAGGAGAGGGCACTCGCTGCCACGATGATCAGCACGACGCCGAACGGCGCAGGGATGCGTGTGTCGGGATCGGACGATTCATGCAGCACCTTCTTGCCCGCCACGACGGTGAAGAGGCCGATCGGCAGGTTGATGAAGAACGCCCACCGCCAGTCGAGGTGTTCGACGATCGTGGCACCAAGCGTCGGGCCGAGTGCTCCGGCGACTCCGCCGGTCGCTCCCCAGATCGCGACGGCGTGAGGCACCTCGTCGCGAGGGAAGGCTCGCATCACCAGCGCCAGTGACGACGGGATCAGCATCGCCGCGCCGGCGGCCTGGAGTACCCGGAACGCAATGAGGATCTCGACCGTCGGAGCGAGCCCGCACGCCATCGACGCAACGGTGAACGCGATGGACCCGACGAGAAAGATCCTGCGATGGCCCAGACGGTCGGCGATCTTGCCCGCCGGGATCAGCAGCGCCGCGAACACGATCGTGTACGCGTTCAGCACCCACGAGAGGGTCGAGGGCGATGCCGTGTCGAACGTTCTCGAGATGTCCGGGAACGCCACGAACAGGATCGTCGTGTCGAGAAATGTTGCCAAGGAGGCAAGCGAGGCGATCGCCAATGTGAGTCGGCCGTGCCGCTTCCACCGCGGCGCCGAGGCAACAGTGGCGGGAACGAGCGTGGTCACGAGAGGATACTCTCATAGTAGGTTGCATGATGCAACTCAACGGCGCGTGACATCAGTCGTCCGCGGCACATCTCGACACCTACGGAGGGTCATATGAACATCGAAGGATCCATCGCTCTCGTGACCGGCGCCAACCGAGGACTCGGCGCGTCCTTCTGCCGAGAGCTGCTCGAGCAGGGGGCGGCGAAGGTCTACGCCGGCGCCCGCGACCCCGACACGGTTGACACCGACGGCGTCACGCCAATTCGTCTCGACATCACCGACCACGGCGAGGTGGCTGCCGCAGCCGAGGCATGCGGCGACGTCACCTTGCTGATCAACAATGCCGGGATCACGACCTCCACCTCCGCGCTCGCCGACGACGCGATGCAGCAGTTCCGCCGGGAGCTCGACACCAACGTGTTCGGCACCCTCGCCATGACCCGAGCCTTCGTGCCTGCGCTCCAGAGCAACGGCAGCGCTGCGATCGTCAACGTCCTGTCTGTGCTGTCGTGGCTCTCGATGCCGGGCACTGCCCTCTACTGCGCAGCCAAGGCGGCGAGTTGGTCGCTCACCAACTCGTTGCGTCAAGAACTGACGCCCCGAGACATCCACGTTCTCGCACTTCACGTCGGTCTCATGGACACCGACATGACCGCCGGGCTCGATGTTGCGAAATCGTCACCTGACGACGTCGCCCGCCAGACTCTGGCCGGCCTCCGAGCCGGAGACTTCGAAGTGCTCGCCGACGCGGCCAGTCGACGGGTCCACGACGCACTCTCCGGAGATCTCACGTCGCTGTACCCGTCGATCACCTGAGCATCAGCGGAGCGACCGCAGTTGGTCGGACGACCCGACGTCGATTCCGTACCGCACGTTCAACAACCCGCCCTGGTTGCCCGAGCTCACGTGGCGCAAGGACTGGCGTCGCGCCGAGTTCCCCAGCGCAGGCGGTCACGGCAACGCCCGCTCCGTGGCGCTGTGCCACACACCGACCGCCTGCGGTGGCACCGTCAGCGGCGTGACGATGCTGTCGGAGGAGGGTGTTTCCCGCATCTTCGACATGCAGTACGAGGGACCCGACCTGAACCTCCTCTCGCCGCAGAAGTTCGGCATGGGGTTCGCTCTCAACCCGGGGTGCGGACCATACCGGCGCGAGTGCGGTTGGGGCGGGTGGGGCGGTTCGCTGGCGATCATCAACCTGGATGCCCAGATGAGCTTCGGCTACGTCATGAACCCCATGATCGGCGGAGATGTCGACACGCGCCGACACCGGCTCGTGTCCGCCGTCTACGACGCCCTCATGGCCTGATCCGATTGCCTCAGCCGGTCCTCCCAGGCCGACCCAAAGGGAGCAAGGGTCTCTGTCCGCGGAGGATCGATGGTTGGTGCGCCGTCGAGGACCAGGTTCTGGATCTCCGAAGAAGATCGAACACGAATTCGTGGAGATGGTTGTGATTCGTACATGCGTGCGATAGCGTCTGCTTCATGTACTCGACGCTCGTTGAGCACCTGTTCGACGTCACCGACGACGAATTGACGGAGCGGTTCCGTGCGCTCGAGCTCGAACGGAGGCGTGTCGAGGCCGAGATGGCAGCGATCGTCGGCGAAGGCCAGCGTCGGGCACTCCACACCGTCGACGGTCACCGAACGATGAAGCACTGGATGCGGGCGCAGACCAACTGTTCGAGCACCGAGGCCACCCGGCTGCGACGGCTCGCGACGGCCTGCAATGCTCTCGACGGTCTCGGCGCCGCTCTGCTCGACGGGCACATCGGCGCGGCGCAGGCGCACGAGCTGGCGCGACTCCGCACACACCCGCGTGTCGGCGACCAGCTTCACTCGGTGTCGTCGTTGCTGCTGCAACATGCCGAGCAGCTGTCGTACGAGGAGTTCAGGGTGGTCGCCCGCCGGTGGGAGACGCTGGCCGACCTCGACGGTGCTCAACGCGACGACGACGCATCCGCGGAGCGCCGCACGGCGTCGGTCCTGCAACTCAACGGGTCGCTCGACATTCGGGCGTCGGGTGGGTCCGGCCTGGTCACCGCGGAGATGGTCGGCATCTTCCAGCGATTCGTCGAGGCGGAGTTCCGCAAGGACGTCGCCGCCCGGACGGCCGAGTCGGGCGCGGACGCGCCGGCGTCGGCCCTGCCACGGACCGATGGGCAACGTCGATTCGACGCACTCGTCGAGATCTTCCGGGCCGCGGTGGTTGCGCCGGCCGACGGCGTTGCCCCCACGCCCGTGATCAACCTGCTGGTCGGACAAGCCACGCTCGAACGGTTGGTGACACGTCGCGTCGCCGGCAACGATGCCGCTCCGGGTGCTGACGTCGATCTCACGGTCGAGCGCATCGAGTCCGACGGCGGCGTGAGGTTGTCACCTGACGACGTGCTCGCTGCCGCGGTGATCGGCCATGTTCGCCGAGTCGTGATCGACGGCGCTGGCGTCGTGGTCGACGCCGGACGCAAGCGACGCCTGTTCACGGGCGTGGCCCGCGAGATGGCTCTGCTGTTGGCGCAGTCGTGCGCTCACCCCGGCTGCACGGTTCCCGCACGTCTCTGCCACGTCGATCATCTCGCCGAGTGGGAACGCGACGACGGCGGGACCGATCAGGACAACTCGAAACCCAGGTGCAGCACTCACAACCCATGGAAGTCTGCGAACCGACTGACATCGAGACGCGATCGATTCGGCAATGTCGTCGACCATCGAGAAGACGAGACCCCGATGGCCCCCGTGGGTCGGCGGCTGCAGCTGGCCGACGAGCATCCGCCGTCGTGGCGAACTGTTCGGGTCGAGTTCTGCCGACTACACACACCGGAGGTCGTTGCCGCCATCGCCGGCCTCACGGGTTCGCCCGGATCCGGACCGCCGACGTAGCGTCGGCGGCCATGGAGATCTCACTCGACGGCAAGGTCGCACTCGTCACCGGCGCATCGAAGGGCATCGGCAAGGCAATCGCCGCGTCGCTCGCGGCATCGGGTGCCAAGGTGATGATCAACAGCCGCAAGCAGGACCAGCTCGAGGCCGCCGCCGCCGAGATGGACGGCGAGGTCGAGATCTTCGCCGCCAACGCCGGCGACGCCGACGCCGGCGAACGGGCGGTGTCGGCCACGATCGAGCGCTTCGGAGGGCTCGACATCCTGGTCAACAACGCGGCCACCAACCCGTACTACGGACGGACATTGGACGTCGACAAGGGCCGCTACGACAAGACCTTCCAGGTCAACCTCGAGGCACCCCTGCTGTGGTGCCGAGCGGCGTGGGAGCAGTCGTTCAAGGAGCAGCCGGGCGCGATCATCAACATCGCGTCCGTCGGCGGTCTGCGGACCGACGGGGGAGGGCTCGGCATCTACAACCTGACCAAAGCAGCGCTGATCCACATGACACGCCAGCTCGCCTCCGAGCTCGGCCCGACCCGGGTCGTCGGCATCGCGCCCGGCCTCGTCGCGACCGACTTCGCTCAAGTCCTCGTCGACAACTTCGGCGAACAACTCGCGGCGCGCATGCCGCTCAAACGACTCGGCGAACCGCAGGACATCGCCAACCTCGCGGCATTCCTGGCGAGCGACCTCGCCAGCTGGATCACGGGGGAGACCTACGTGATCGACGGCGGCGCCGGCGTGGCCGCCGCGGGCTGACCGACACGACGAACCGACACGGCTGACCGACGACGCTCGGTCACCCGCGGCGCAGCTTGCCGATCGACGTTCGCGGGAGCGACGACACGATCTCGATGCGCTTCGGCGCCATGAAGCCCGGATGGTGCTGTTTCACATGGTTGCGCACCGACTCGAGCGTCGGCACCGCGTCGCCCGGCACGATCACGGCCTCGACGAGCTGGCCCCACTCGGGATCGGGGACACCACGCACCAGCACGTCGCGAACGTCGGGGTGGTCGATCAACGCCGCCTCGACGGCCTCGGGCCACACGTTCTCGCCACCGGTGATGATCAGATCGCCCCGTCGACCCTCGACGTGGAGGCGACCGTCGTCGAGCCATCGCCCGAGATCGCCGGTCGCGAACCACCCGTCGGCGTCGAGCGGCGCCGTGCCGTCCCGATAGCTGCGCAGCAGCATCGGGCCGCGCAGCACGATCTGGCCGTCGACATCGATGCGCACGTCGACACCGTCGAGCGGCACCCCGTCGTACACGACACCGCTGCCGGTCTCGGTCATGCCGTAGGTGGTGACCGTGTTGGCCGGCCGGTCCACCGGTGGTCGGCTTCCCCCGAGCACGATCAGACGGAATCGCTCGGCATGGACGCGCTGCAGGGCCGTCGCCACCAACGACACGAGGGTCGCAGCGCTGCCGTCGACTGCGGTTGCGTCGAAACCCGGGAGCACCGTGAGCGGCGTGGCGGTGTGGAGGGCCCGCGTGACCACCGACAACCCGCCCACGTGCGACAGGGGAAGACAGGCGAGCCAGTGATCGTCAGCTGTCACCCCGAGTCGCCGACTGGTCGCTTCGGCAGACGCGGCGACGGCGTGATGGGTCAACACGACGCCCTTGGGCTCGCCGGTGGATCCACTGGTGGCCATCACGAGGGCATCGTCGGATTCGACGGCTTCACCGACACGCATGGCGTCGCAGAGCGCGGTCTTCGCAGCGGTCGGCAGACGCTGATCGACCGGGAACGCGGCGTCACCCGCCTCCCAGATCCGTTGGAGCTCATCGACGAACCCGGGGCCACCGGGCTGGTCGATGGCGACGAGGCGGCCCGTCACGTGAGCGAACTCATGGCGTGCTCGAATTCATTGTGTGATCGGGTCGATCGGCGTGATCGTGCCGACCAACGACTCGATCTCGGCGGCGAGGGTGAGGCAGCGGAGATCGCTGAAATGGTCGCCCATCACCTGCACGCCGACCGGCAGGCCGTCGACGACTCCGGCAGGGGTGACCACCGCCGGCGTGCCGAGCAGGTTCGAGGGCAGCACCGGCCGGATCGTGTTGGTCATCATCTCGACTCCGGTCGTCACATCGAGGTCCGCGCCGTGCTCGAACGCCCGCTGCGCCCAGGTCGGCGAGATCAGCAGCGGGTAGTCCTGGTGGAACGCCGCCCAGGCCCGCATGAGGGCATACCGCTCGACGTGCATGAGGTGCGTCTCGGGGATCTTGGTCGGCTCCGACGTGAGGTCGAACTGCTCGAGCAGCGACATCGCGTCGGCGCCCAACACGAGGCCCAACAATTCCTTCTGCGCACGCACGTCGTCGATCATGAGCATCCGCCACAGGTCGATCGTCCGCTCGTAGTTCGGCGGGGTCGCCTCGACGACGTCGTGGCCCGCGTCGGAGAGCAGGTCGGCGACCATCCGGATCGCGCCGGCGATGCCCGGATCGGTCTCACCCCCAGGCGGATCGGTGAGCACGGCGATGGACAGCCGTTCTCCCGGCGCCGAGTCGGCGAGCACCGCGGTCACGCTGCGCGGGTCCCGCCAGTGCTGGCCGGCCAGGATCTCGAGCCCGGCGCGCACGTCGGCGACGCGTCGTGCCATCGGGCCCTCGACAACCATCAATTGTCCCGACAGGCCGAGGTCCTCGGGTGGGATGACCGTCGCCATCGGAATCACCCCGACCGTGGGCTTGAGTGAGGTGATGCCACAGCAGTGAGCGGGATTGCGCAGCGAGCCGCCGATGTCGTTGCCGACCCCCATCGGGCTCATCCCCGACGCGATGCTCGACGCCTCGCCACCGCTCGATCCGCCGGCGGTGACATTCGGGTTCCACGGATTGCGGGTCAGGCCGTGCAGTTGCGAATGGGTGTGCACGCGCAGACCGAGATCCGGCAGGTTCGTGCGGGCGAATGGGATGGCGCCGGCGGCCCGCATGCGCTCGACGGTGGGCGCGTCGAGCGGCGCGATCGCGTCGGCGAGCGCCTCGACCCCATTGGTCGTGGGGGTTCCCGCGACGTCGATGTTCTCCTTGATGCTGCACGGCACGCCGTGCAGCCGGCCGAGCGAATCGCCACGCGCCACAGCGGCGTCAGCGGCGTCGGCCGCGGCCAGCGCCTCGTCGGGCAGCAGCCGTACGATGGCGTTGAGATGACCGTTGCACTGCTCGACGCGGGCCAGATGCGCCTCGACGACCGCTCGGCTCGACACCTCCCCGGTGCGGATCAATCCTGCCAATTCGAGCGCTCCCAGTTGCCACAGCTGCGTCATTCCCCCATCATGGCCCACACATGAATCGTTGGATCACCGGAGCGCGGCCCCGGACCTTGCCTGCCGCAGTCGTTCCGGTGGCCGTCGGCGCGGCCGCGGCAGTCGGCGAGCCAGGCGACATCGCCTGGTGGCGGGTGGTCGCGGCGCTCGTGGTCAGCCTGTCGTTGCAGGTCGGTGTGAACTACGCCAACGATTACAGCGATGGAGTGCGCGGCACCGACGACGTTCGCGTCGGCCCGACGCGGCTCGTGGCCAGCGGACTCGCGAGCCCGTCGTCGGTCAAGCGGGCGGCGATGGCGTCGTTCGGTGTCGCCGCCGTGTGCGGACTCGCGATTGCGCTGTCGACCTCGCTGCTCCTGCTGGTGGTGGGCGCCGCGGCGATCGCGGCCGGATGGTTCTACACCGGCGGTCCGAGGCCGTACGGGTACATGGGGCTCGGTGAGCTGTTCGTGTTCGTCTTCTTCGGGCTCGTGGCGACAGCGGGGACGACCTACGCCGCCATCGAGTCGGTGACGGCGCTGTCGCTCGTGATGGGGGCTGCGGTCGGATCCCTCGCGTGTGCACTCCTCGTGATCAACAACCTCCGCGACATCCCGACCGATCGTGAGGTGGGCAAGCAGACGCTCGCCGTGCGGCTGGGCGACGCACGGACGCGGTGGTTCTACGTCGTGCTGATCGGGTCGGCATTCCTGCTCTGCGCGGTCGGCGCCGTCTGGCGGCCACCGGTCGTGCTCGCGTTCCTCGCGCTCCCGCTGGCAATCCGGCCAGCGCGCGCGGTGCTGCGCGGCGCAGTGGGCCCGGCGCTGATCCCGGTGCTCGGTGAGACCGGCAAGCTGCAGCTGGCGTGGGGGCTCCTGGTCGCCGTGGGCCTCGCGCTCTGAACGTCAACGACGGTCGACGGTCCACCAACGCACGATGGCGTCAGCGGTTGCCTCCGGCTGCTCCAGATGCACCGAATGTCCGGCGTCGGCGACCACCTCGAGCGTCGAGTCGTCGAGCGCTCCAGCGATTCGTTCACCGAGGGCGGTGAACTTGGCGTCGTGTTCACCGGCCAGGATCAACACCGGGACCTGGATCTCACCGAGCCGATCCCACAGCGGCGTCTGGGTCCCGGTCCCGGTTGCGCGGAGGCTGGCGGCGAGTCCGGCACTCGTGTTGCGGAGGCGGTCGGCGCGCATGGCCGTGGCCTCGGTCAGGCCGGCGAACAGCGGGTTGGCGAGCCACTCGTCGAGGAACGTCGCCACCCCGACATCCTCGATGTGGTCGGCCAGGCGTTCGTCGGCCGTGCGTCGCTCCCGGCGCTCGTGCTCGTCGTCGATCCCTGCAGTGGCACCGATCAGGACGAGGGCGAGTACCCGCTCCGGTGCCGCCAGCGCCGCATGCAGGGCGACGCGACCGCCCATCGAGTAGCCGATGTAGGTCGCCGTTCCGCCTGCGTCGACCAGGCGGTGCGCGCTGGCCCACAGGTTCGCATCGGGCGGCGGGGGAGCATCACCGTGGCCGGGCATGTCGACGGCGGTCGTGTCGACGCCGGGCAGCCGCTCGCGCAGGAGATCCTCGAAGATCGACCACGACCGTGCGGTCTGCGTGAAGCCGTGGGCGAGGACGACGCGGTCGGAGGCACTGACGGCGTCGTGGAGCATCAAGATGCGCCGACCGCGTTCGCGGCCATCTTGTGCAGGACCTTCGCGAACGTCTCGGGCTCCTGTGCGCCGGGGATCGCCCATTGCCCGTCGATGACGTACGTGGGCACCGCGGTGATGCCGCTGTCGTGGGCGCGGTCGAGTTCGTCGCGGACCTCGGCGATACCGCGGTCGGAGCGCAGGAACGCCATCACGTCGTCGCGTTCGAAGCCGATCTCGGCGGCGCAGTCGGCCAACACGTCTGGATCGCCGATGTCGAGGCCGTCGGTGAAGTAGGCGCGGAGGAGCCGCTCCTTCATCGCGTCCTGCGGGATCGGTGAGTCGGGCTGGGCGGCGAGCCAGATGACCCGATGAGCGAGCAGCGTGTTGGCCCGCAGCGCCTTGTCCATGTGGAAGTCCAGACCGACGCCTTCCGCCGTGGCGGTGACGTTGGCCAGTATCGCCTCGGCGCGTTCGACGCCGCCGAACTTCTTCGCGTACGCCTCGACGACCGGGCCCGAGACGCCGGGTGACGCAGTGGGGTCGAGCTGATACGGGTGGTACGACACGTCGAAGGCGACGTCGACGCCCTCGGCCTCCAGATCCTGGCGGGCGAGATCGAGGCCGGCGGCGAACCGCCGCTTGCCGATGTAGCACCACGGACACACGACGTCGGACCACACCTCGATCGTGATCGTCGGTCGGTCGGCGGGAATTCCCTCGTGCACCGTCATGGTGCACACGGTATGCGCCTATCGTCTCTGGACGATGGTCGGCGACGAGAATCCACGCCCGCAGGATGTGCAGGCGACGTTCTGCGCCACGCTCGTCGACGAGTGGATTCGAAGCGGGGTGCGTCACGCAGTGATCGCCCCCGGATCACGGTCGACGCCCATGGCGCTGGCGATCGCCGCTCGTTCCGAGCTGCAGGCCCACGTCGTCCACGACGAGCGCTCGGCGGCCTTCGTCGCGCTCGGCATCGGGCTCGACGGGGTCCCCGCGCTGTTGTTGTGCACCAGCGGAACCGCGGCGGCCAACTTCTTTCCCGCGGTCGTCGAAGCAGGGTTGTCGGAGGTGCCGATGATCGTGCTGACCGCCGATCGTCCCGAGGAGCTGCGCGGCGTCGGAGCGCCCCAGACGATCGACCAGGTCGAGCTGTTCGGAAACCACGTCGTGTGGTCACGCGATCCCGGGGTCGCCGACGCCGACGAGCGGTCGCTGTGGCGAGAGCTCGCAGACGACGCGTGGACCCATGCCCAGCGCGGCCCGATCCAACTGAATCTGGCCTTTCGTGAGCCGTTGATCGGCGTGAGCGGTCGACTCCCCGAGCCGGTCGAGCGCCGGCCGATGGCGCCGCCGACGCGTCGCAGCGACGCGGTCCCCGCCGGGGGGGCGTGCCCGCGGGGCCTGATCCTCGTCGGCGGGCGTAGCGGCGTCGACGAAGACCGTGTCGTCGCGCTCCATCGAGCCACCGGGTGGCCGGTCGTCGCGGACCCGATTTCGGCGATGCGCCACCTTCCTGCAGCGGTGACGACCGTCGATGCCATCCTGCGCCATGATGGGTTCGCCGATCGACATCGCCCCGATGTGATCGTGCGGGTCGGTCGACCGGCTGCCTCGAAGGTGCTGGCACAGTGGACGGCACGGGCAACCGCCAGCGGGACGATCCTGGTCCAGGTGGGCGGACCCGGTGTGATCGACCCCGACCACGACGTCGCCGCGGTCTGCGCGATCGACGCCGTGATCGATGCCGTGCGCAGCGCCGGAACTGCCGCTGACATCGCTGCCGACACCGAGTGGGCGCTGAGTTGGTCGCGGGCACAGGACCTCGCGGAGCGCGCTGTCGTGGCGACGCTCGCCGAGTTCGACGAGCTGACCGAGCCGGGGGTCGCTCGCGCTGTCGCCGATCACCTGCCCGCCGATGCGCAGCTGACGGTCGCCTCCTCGATGCCGGTGCGCGATCTCGAGTGGTTCGGCGGTGCTCGGGCGCGAGCGCATTCGAATCGTGGCGCGAACGGCATCGACGGCGTCGTGTCGACCGCACTCGGACGAGCGGTGGCTGGAACCGCGTCGGTCGTCCTGCTCGGCGACCTCGCGTTCGTCCACGACAGCAATGCCCTGACCGCACTCGCCCAGCGACACGTCGACCTGCGCATCGTCGTGATCGACAACGACGGGGGCGGGATCTTCTCGTTCCTGCCGCAGGCGACCGACCTCGTCCACGAGCGCTTCGAGCAGTTGTTCGGCACGCCCCTTTCGCTCGACACCGTCGCGCTGGCGACGGCGTACGGGCTCGACGCCCGGACGGTGCAGACGGCTGACGAACTCGTCGAACAGCTCCAGGTTCCCGGGCCGTGGGTCTGTTGTGTCCCGTCGGATCGCGACCACAACGTCCAGGTCCATGCGGCGTTGCACGCCGCCGTCGTGGACGCCCTGTCTACGGACGGACGATGGCGCTGAGCATCGCCTGGAACTTCGCCTGAGTCTCGGCGAGCTCGGCGAGAGGGTCACTGTCGGCCACGATGCCGCCCCCGGCGACCAGTCGGGCCGACCGTCGATCGTCGGACAGCTCGGCGCAGCGGATCGCGACTGCCCATGTTCCGTTGCCGAGCGCATCCACCCAGCCGACCGCGCCTCCGTAGCGACCTCGCTCGAAGCCTTCGACGCGTTCGATCAGCTGGATCGCCTCCTCGCGGGGATGGCCACCGAGGGCGGGCGTCGGCGAGAGCGCCCGGACCAACTCGATCACCGACGGTCCCGGCTGCGACAGCATGCCCTCCATGCGCGTGCCGAGATGCTGGACGTTGGCGACCGGGACGATCGAGGGTTCCGGTTCCCAGTCGAGGTAGCTGGCCCAGGGCAGGAGGGTGTCGTGGACGACATCGATGACCACGCGATGCTCGATCTGGTTCTTCGTGCTGGCGACCAGCTCAGCGGCGAGGCGCGCGTCGTTGTCGACGTCGCCGGTGCGCGGCGCGGTCCCGGCGAGCGGATGTGAACGCACGACGGCTCCGTCCACCTCGACGAGCAGTTCGGGGGAGGCGCCGATGAATCCGTCGATCGAGTAGCGGTAGCTCGATCCGAAGCTGGCGCGCAACCGTCGCAGGACCGCATGAACGTCGATCGGTTCGCTCGATCGCACCACGATCGGTCGGGCGATCACCGCCTTGGTGAGCTCGCCGGACCGCACGGCATCGCGGGCCGCGGCCACCGCACGCAGGTAGTGATCGACGTCGACGGCGGGTTCGATGCCGTAGCTCGCCGCGACCGGTTGGGGCGCGGGTCGCGGAACGAGTGCCTCCCGGATCGAGTGGTCGTCGAGTTCGCCGCACACCGTCACCGCCGCGGTGCCGTCCTCGAACTTTCTGACCAACACCTCTGGGACAGCCATGTCGGCGGTCGAACCCGGGCGGAATCCGAGCACGCCGAGCGCGATCGGCGCGGCGGCGCTGACGGTGGAGTCGTGGGGGAGCGACGCGAGGAACGCCGGCGCGTCGTCGATCGCGACGCGGGCGGCGATGCCACGGCCGGCCATGCCGACCGCATTGCGCACGAAGAGCTGACCATCGCCGGCGGCGAGGTCGTTCAGATCGAGTGGGGTGTCGGTGAACTCCGAGAGCGGACGCGTGAACGCCTTCACCGACGGGTGCCCACCATCAGCTGGGTCAGGCCACCCGACAGCTGGGCGTGTCGCGCATCGGTGAAGCCCGCCTCGGCGAGCGCTGTCAACATCGCTTCGGGTGTCGGCAGGTAGGCGACGCTCTTGGGCAGGTAGCGGTACGCCGCGCCGTCGGACAGCAGCGCACCGATGCGAGGCACGACCTTGCCGAAGTAGATGTCGTTGCCCCAGCGCACCATGCGGTTGCCGGGCACGCTCACGTCGAGGAGCGCGATGCGGCCGCCGGGGCGCACCACGCGACCCAGCTCGTCGAAGAACGTGGGGAGGTCGAGCAGGTTGCGAAGCGCGAAGCCGCAGGTGACACCGTCGACGGAGGCGTCGGGCACGGGCAGACGAAGGATGTCGGTCTGGACACGGGGTGCACCCGAGCGATCGGCCGACAGCATGCCGAAGCTGAGATCCATCGAGATCGGCCTGATCCCGGTGGAGGCGAGATCGATGCACAGGTCGCCGGTACCGCTCGCGAGGTCGAGCACGACGCTGCCCGCGGGCAGCTGGAGGTCACGGACCGCTCGTCGGCGCCATCGGACGTCGAGCCGGAACGAGATGATGCGGTTCAGTCGGTCGTACTTCGGAGCGATCGCATCGAACATGCCCTGGACGGCGGCGACCTTCTCCTCGCCCTGCGGCAGATCGTCGGTGTCCCACGACGGGCGGATCGGCTCGGGATCGCTCACCCGGATCAGGCTACGGGTTCGGCGGCGACCTGTTTCGCCCATCGGTAGTCGGCCTTGCCGCTCGGTGAGCGGACGATCTCGTCGACATAGCGGATCTCCTTGGGCAGCTTGTACCGGGCGATGTGTTGGGCCGCCGCAGCGCGCAGCGCTTCGTCGTCGACGTCGTGGCCGTCGCGGATCCTGACGATCGCAACCACCTCGTTGCCCCATCGTTCGCTCGGGCGGCCGGCGACCACGCAGTCGTAGACCCCGGGGTGGGACTTGATCGCAGCCTCGACTTCCTCGGCGAAGATCTTCTCGCCGCCGGAGTTGATCGTGACCGAGTCGCGGCCATGGAGTTCGACGATGCCGCCTTCGAGCAGGCGGGCGCGATCGCCGGGGATCGCGTACCGCACGCCATCGACCACCGGGTAGGTGCGGGCGGTCTTCGCGGCGTCGCCGAGGTAGCCGAGGGCCAGTCGCCCGGTCTTTGCCAGCCAGCCGATCTCGGGATCGCCGGCTTCGAGCACCCGATCGAGAGCCGCCGAGAGCACGACGTTGCCCGGTGTGATCTCGAAGGTGCCGGTCGTGGCGCCGCCGCCGGTCGACACCTGCGACACCTGGCCACCGGCTTCCGACGACCCGAGGCCGTCGACGATCATCAACGTCGGCAGGTGGGCGAGGAACTCGTCCTTCAGGTTGGCCGACAGCGGTGCGCCGCCCGACAGCAAGACGTTCAACGACGCCAGGTCATAGGCGCGACCACCGGTCGGGCTGTCGAGTTCGTCGAGCAGTGGTCGCGCGAAGGCGTCGCCGACGATCAGGAGGAAGTTGATCTGTTCGCGTTCGATCAACGACCAGATGTCGACGGGGTCGAGTCGATCGGTGATCGACTGCACGAAGACGGTGCCGCCGCCGAGCCAGGTGAGAAAGCTCATCCAGTGCCCCGCTCCGTGCATGAACGGCGGAGCGAGCAGGGCCTTGTTCGCGGCGGTGGAGGCCGCGACGAACTCGTCGATCGAGGCTGCCGTCTTGGAGCCTCCGAAACACTCGACCATCGCGTCACCGTTTCGCCACATGACGCCCTTGGGCATCCCTGTCGTGCCGCCGGTGTAGAGCATGTACAGGTCGTCGGGGCTCCATTCGACGGCGGGTCGATCGGGCGAGGCGGCAGCGAGGGCGTCCTCGTACCAGATCGCTCCCGGCAGCAGCGGGTGCCCGGAGGCGTCGGGAACCTGCAGGATCACGCGCAGGTTGGGCAGCCTGGGGAGCACCTCGGCGAGCGTCGGTGTGAACGCCGAGTGGACCACGACGGCGCTGGCGTTCGAATCGTTGAGCAGGTAGAGCAGCTCCTCGGCCACATAGCGGTAGTTCACGTTCAGTGAAGCGACGCGGGCCTTGAGTGCGCCGAGCATGGCCTCGAGGTACTCGTTGCCGTTGTGGAGGTAGATCGCCAGGTGGTCCTGGCCACTCTCGTGGCCGGCCAGTTCGGTGCGCTCCGTGTGGACGCCCAGTCCACATCCGATCAGATGGTTGGCGAGCCTGCGGGTTCTTTCGGTCAGCTCGGCCCACGTGATCCGCCGGCCGCGGAACACGAGGCAGTCGTCGTCGGGCCGTGACGCCGCGATCGCCTCGTGGACCTCGGCCAGGCTGAACTCCGCGGGGCCGAGACCGCTCACGCGTAGTACCGGAAGATCACCTCGGCGACACACGAGGGCTTTGCCGCGCCCTCGACCTCGAACACGAATTCCATCGTCACCTGGGCTCCTCCGGCGACGTCGTCGACCGACAGCAGCGTGGCGCCGAGGCGCAGCTTCGATCCCACCGGGACCGGGGACGGGAAGCGGATCTTGCCTGCCCCGTAGTTCACGCCCATCGAGATGCCGGTCACGATGAAGACCTGCGGGGACAGCATCGGTCCGAGCGACAGTGTCAGGTAACCGTGGGCGATCGGGCCGCCGAACGGGCCGGCCTTGGCGCGCTCGGGGTCGACGTGGATCCACTGGTGATCGCCGGTCGCGTCGGCAAACGTGTTCACCTGCTCCTGGGTGATCTCGACGTACGGCGAGTAACCGAGGTGCTCGCCGACGAGGGTCTTGAGTTCATCGATTCCGTTGATCGTGCGGGTCATGGCACCGAGCTTGGCAAACTGAGCCGATGAGCGACGAAACAGACGGCACGGTTCCTGTGTTCCGATCGGGTTTCGTGACCTTCGTCGGCCGCCCGAACGTCGGCAAGTCGTCGCTCGTCAACGCGATCTGCGGCCACAAGATCAGCATCGTGTCCGACAAGCCACAGACCACCAGGCACCGGATCATGGGGGTCCTGACCCGACCGGGGAGCCAGCTGGTCTTCGTCGACACCCCCGGCCTGCACAAACCGGTCACCGCACTCGGTGAACGGGTGAACGCGACAGCGCTCGACAGCGTCGGTGACGTCGACGTGTCGTGTCTGGTGCTCGACGCCAAAGCGCCGTTCGGGTCGGGCGACCGCTGGGTCGCCGACCACATCGACATGTCGAACTCGATCGTGATCGTCAACAAGACCGACGTGGCCAGCCGTGAGCAGGTCTTGAAGATGCTCACGGCCGCGAGCGCGCTCGGCGCGCAGGAGTACTTCCCGGTCTCCGCCGTGAGCGGCGACGGCCTCGGAGCACTCGTGGCCTATCTGACCGAGCGGGTCCCGGAGGGGCCGCAGTACTTCCCCGACGACGAGGTGTCCGACCTTCCCGAGGAGCGTTGGGTGGCCGAACTGGTGCGCGAACAACTGCTCGCCGTCACCCGTGACGAACTGCCGTATTCGATCGCGACGCAAGTGGTCGAATGGGAGTGGCCGCACATCCGCGTCGACATCATCGTCGAACGCGACAGCCAGAAGGGCATGGTCATCGGCAAGGGCGGGCAGATCCTCAAGCAGGTCGGCGAGCGGGCCCGAGCGCAACTTCCCGAGGGGGTGTACCTCGAACTGCGGGTCAAGGTCGACAAGGACTGGCAGCGCAAGCCCGAGCGGGTCGAGCGGCTGGGCTACTGACCGGTCGTGGTCGACGTCGTGTCCGTCGATCGCGGTGCGACCAGGAGGTTCGAGTAGTCGTCGTACGACAGCGGTTCGCCGATGTCGGACAGCAGGCCGTTGCCCTTCTTGACCGGGATCGGTTCACCGCCGAGCGTGAAGGTGACCTGGCCGACACCACGCAGGCTGCTGAGCATCGTGAGCACGATCTGCCCGATCGCCTCGGTCTGCTGGGAGCTCGGCACACGATCGAAGGTGGCCGGGTCGAGATCGACGGCGAGGACGCCGGCGGTCTCGACGGCGCTGACGATCAGGCCGTCGCGGATCAGCGTGTCGAGGGCGATGCCGGGGGGCGGACCTGCCTCGAGGACGTCGGCCACCTGGTCCGGCGAGGACCCTGGGGGCAGGTCGATCGTGATCGGCTGGAGGCGGCCTCGTGAGAGGAAGTAGATCTGCACGGGCTCGAGTCTGATCGTGGTCGTCGTCTCGAGCATCGTCGTTGCCGGGGTGGTGGGCAACGTCGTGCTGGTCGAGGTGGTGCTGGTCGTCGACGTGGCATCGAGGCCGAACTGGATCTGGTCGGGTGGGATCTCGCCGAACGTGTCGCCGCCGGTGGGGACCCCGCACGCGGCGATCGCCACGACTCCGGCGACCATGATGCCGGTGGCGAATGCCGTTCGCCTCATGTCGGAGCCCCGAACGTGTCGACATGGGCCGGCAGCTCGACCACGAAGCGGGCGCCGCCGCCGACGCGGTCCTCCACCCATGCGTTGCCGCCCATGGCCGCGCTGTGCTCGGCGACGAGCGCGAGTCCGAGGCCCGTTCCGATGCGGTGACGGGCGGCGCTGCCGCGTGCGAAGCGTTCGAAGATGCGATCGCGTTCGCCGTGGGCGACTCCAGGCCCGGCGTCTTCGACGGCGAGGCGGAACCGGCCGTCGACGGAGGGCGACAGCTCGATTCGCAGAGCTCCGCCGCCGTGGTTTCGTGCGTTGTCGAGCAAGTTGCCGAGAATACGTTCGAATCGGACCTTGTCGAGCGCGACCGACGCTGGCGTCCCGTTGCCCACCACGATCGGGATGTCGGGTTCGCCGAAACGGGCGGCAACCCGGCGCGTCAAGTCGGTGAGGCGCAACTCCTCGACGGTCAAGTCGGTCGCTCCGGCGTCGAGTCGTGCGAGTTCGAGGAGGTCGATGACCATGCTGTCGAATCGGCGCACCTGGCTGACGACCACGTCGAGCGCCTGCTGGGTGCGTTCGGGGATGTCCTCGCGGCGCGCGTCGAGGACCTCGACGGCGGCGGCGAGCGCGGTGATGGGCGATCGCAGTTCGTGGCTGACGTCGGAGGCGAAACGCGCCTCGCGCTCGATTCGGGTCTGGACGGCATCGGCCATCTCGTTGAAGGAACCGGCGAGGCGGTCGAGATCGGGATCGGACTCCGGGGCCAGGCGGGTGTCGAGCCCGCCCGATGCGATCTCCTCGGCCGCGTCGGCGACCTGGCTGAGCGGGCGTAGCAGCCGTCGGCTGGTCGCCAACCCGAACAGGCTGGCCAGCACGAGGGTCCCTGCAGCGCCGAGCAGCAGTGCGGTGAGGATGGCGCGGAGGGTCGATTCGGTGTTCTCGAGCGGAAACGCCTCGTAGTAGCCGGCGTCGTACTCGGCGATGTAGACCCCGACGGTGACGTACGGCGCTCCGTCGATGGTCTCGTTCTGGATCGCCGATCGACGTGCGCGAACCGAATCGACCAAGGGCTCGGGGAAGTCGGTGAGCGGGTGACGCAGGTCGGTGAGGGCCCGATCGCCGCCCGGCTCGATCGAGTTCAGCACGGCGAACCCGTCGGGGTCGGTGCGGAGTTCGTTCTCGAAGAACGCTCCGATGTCACCAGGGTCGGTCGTGAGTTGTGCCCTGACGAGATCGGCGTTGACGAACGCCTGTTGTTGGGCGGCGGCCTGGTCCTCGTCGAGCAGGTTGCTGCGGGCGAACCCGTAGGTCACCCCGATCAGCACGACGCCGGCGAGGAGCGCGATGAACGCAAAGAAGAGGGTGACACGCGTGCGAAGACGAAGAGTCCGACGCCGAGCCACGAAGACAGAGTGTTGCAGGTCGACTCCCACGACATGGCCCGGGCTGCTCCGGGAGTTGCCCCGAGCGACTGCTCCGGGGCGGGTTCACCCGCTGCCGGTGAGGCACCAGGGGGAGGTAGGTACCTCACCGGGGCAGCGTGAACAAGAGAGATCATGACGATCGTGTGTGACGGACCGTTGCGGGAAGTGTGCGATTTCGGTAACAAAGACGGGCGGGGCGTCGCGAAGGGCGTCACACTGGTCGCACACATGGAAACACTGCTGTTCATCGAAGACGACGACGGAATCCGACTGGCGCTGTCGATGGCCCTCGAAGACGAGGGCTACTCGGTCCGCCAGGCACCGAACGGAACGCTCGGGCTGGAGTCGTTCCGTCAGGCGCCGCCGGACCTCGTGCTGCTCGATCTGCGGTTGCCCGACATGTCCGGATTCGACGTCTGCAGGGCCCTGCGCGCCGAGAGCATCGTGCCGATCATCATGATCACCGCGCAGACCGACACCCACGACATGGTGGCGGGTCTCGAGGCAGGCGCGGACGACTACGTCACCAAGCCTGTCGTTCCCAAGGAGCTCGCGGCACGCATCCGAGCGTCGTTGCGCCGAATGGCGCTGCAGGGCAAGGCGACCACGCCGTTGGCGTCACGTTTCGGCGACATCGAGGTGCGCCGTGAGCAGGGGATCGTGCTCAAGGGCGGCGACGAGATCAATCTGACCAAGACCGAGTTCCGGCTCATGTGCGAGTTCGCCGACCATGCGGGAGCGGTGTTGTCGCGCGATCAGCTGCTCGAACGCGTCTGGGGCTACGAGTACCTCGGGGACTCGCGCCTCGTCGACGCGCACGTCCGTCGGCTGCGGCTGAAGATCGAGGACCATCCCGACGATCCGAAGCTGATCGTCACGTCACGCGGGGTCGGGTATCGGCTGATGGCCGGCTGAGCGCCGGCCGCCCTCACGCGATCACTTGGCGTAGAGCGCGTCGATCTCGTCGGCGAACCTGGTGAGGATGCCGCGTCGCTTGAGCTTCGACGTGGGCGTGAGCAGGTCGGAGTCGGGGAGCCATTCCTCGCCGAGCACCTTGACCTTCTTGACCGCCTCGGCGTTGTTGAAGCCGGACATGACCTCGCGCAGCCCGTCGTCGATCTCGGCGATCACCTCGGGATTCTCGGCGAGGGCCGTCATCGTCGCATCGTCGCCCGACAGGCCGCGGGCGCGCGCCCAGCTGGCGCCGGCGTCCGGGTCGAGCACGACCAGGGCCGACATGAACGGTCGCTGCTCACCGATCGCACACGCCTGCCCGACCAGCGGGATCATCTTCAATTCGGCTTCGAGGTTGGCCGGGCTCACGTTCTTGCCGCCGGCGGTGATGATCAACTCCTTCTTGCGGTCGACGATCTTCAGGTATCCCTCGTCGTCGAGTAGGCCGATGTCGCCGGTGTGGACCCAGCCGTCGGCGTCGAGCGTCTCGGCGGTCTTCTCGGGTTGACCGAGGTAGCCGACGAAGTTGTTGCCGCCCCGGCACAGGACCTCGCCGTCCTCGGCGATCTGGAGCTCGACGCCGGTCGCCGCACGGCCGACGCAACCGGGCTTGGGGTCATTCGCCCAGGTCAGGACCGCGGTGGTCTCGGACATGCCGTATCCCTCGGTGAGTGGGACGCCGATCGCTCGGAACCACGACAGGATCTCGGCGGGAAGCGGAGCGGCACCGGTGATGCAGATCTCGGTCTCATCGAGGCCGATGAGGCCGCGAACGGGTTGGAAGGCCACCTGGTCGAGGAAGTTCCAGGTGTCGATCTCCTCCTGGGTCGCAGTCCCTCGGGTCATCTTCTCGACGATCGGCAGCGCGGCGTCGATGGCGTCGTTGAACGCCTTCGCCTTGTCCGGGTCGGCTCCGACCGCCGCGTTGACGCCCGCGTAGAGCTTCTCCCATACTCGCGGAACACCGATGAACACGTTCGGGCGGACCTCGCTGGTATATGCCGTGAGCTGGGACGATTCGGGGCAGCACGCAACCTGGGAGGCGAAGTCGAGCAGGTAGTAGTGGCCGAGCAGCCGCTCGAAGATGTGCGCCATCGGAAGGTACGAAACATGCTTCTTGCCGGCGAAGTCGTCGATGTCGGTCTGCTCGCGCATCGACTGGCCCACCGACTCGAGTGTCCAGGCGATGTTGCGATGCGACAGCATGACGCCCTTGGGTGGCCCGGTGGTCCCCGAGGTGTAGATGATGGTCGCGATGTCGTCGAGGCTCGCCGTGTGCGCGTGCGCCTGCAGGTCGGCGGGCTCGGATGCCACGAGCGTGGCGTAGTCGGTCACTGCATCGCCGGCGATGTCGGACTGCTCGAGCATGACGATGTGCTCGAGTGTCGACAGCGATTCACGGACCTTGAGGAACCGCTCGAGGAATCCGGAGTCCTCGACGACGGCCACCTTGGCGCTGCAGTCGTTGACGAGGTAGTCGATCTGTTCGGGCGCCGAGGAGTTGTAGATCGATACAGGCGTGGCGCCGAGGAACAACACCGCGAGGTCGAGTGCGTGGAACTCCGGGCGGTTCCGCAGCATCAGCACCACGGTGTCGCCCTTGCCGACGCCGAGGGCGGCCAACCCGGTCACGAGGCGTGCGGTGGTCTCGGTCAGTTCGTCGAGCGTCCACGACTGCCACGCCCCGGCTTCGTCCTTCCACCGCAGCACCTCGACGCCGCCGTTGCGGGCGACGTTGGCGAGATAGCGCGTGGCGAGGTTCTGCCCTGCGATGCGATCGTTCAGGTCTTGGCTCGTGGTCATGCACCCAGTCTCGCATGTGTGTCACACGGCACGTCAAGACGACGCGGTCACGAGGCGAGAAACGACACCACCGCATCGGTGAACACGTCGTTGCGGTCGCCGGCGATCATGTGCGCGGCGTTCGCGACGTCGACGTATCGGGCATGGGGGACCATTTCGAGGAATTCGGTCACCTCGTCCTCGGTCACGAGGTCGGAGAGCTTGCCGCGGATCAGCAGCGTCGGCAGGGTCAGCCGGCGAGCGATCTGCTCCAGGTCGTCGTGGTGGCGATCCCTGGCGTGCTCGCTGGTGCCACCGGTACGGATGTTGAGGAACGCGGGGTCCCAGTGCCAACGCCAGCGGCCGTCCTCGCCGAGCCGCAAGTTCTTCGAGAGGCCGGACAGATCGTCGGGTCGCGGGCGATGCGGCTGGTACTCGGCGATCGCGTCGGCGGCGTCGTCGAGTGTGGCGAACCCGTCGTCGGCGTCCCTCGCCATGAATTCGAGGATGCGACTGACGCCGGCCGCGGCCGGGCGCGGTGTGATGTCGACGAGGACGAGGGATGAGAACAGCTCCGGCGCTTCGTCGACCGCGTGGAGCCCGGTCATGCCGCCGAGCGAGGCGCCGACCCAGGCGACCGGTGCACCGATCGATCGCACGACCGCCAACGCATCATCGCGGTATGCCGACATGTGGTAATCGCCGTCGGGTGCCCAGTCCGAGTCACCGTGGCCCCGCAGGTCGATCGACACGACCCGGTGCCCGTGGTCGGCGAGCACACCGGCGGTTCCGCCCCACGAGTGACGTGTCTGTCCGCCGCCGTGGGCGAGCACGACGGCCGGCCCGGTTCCGGCCCACTCGTCGGCGACGATGTGCATGCCGGTGGGCGTGGTGATGTCGACCCGCCGTTTCGTCGCCGTCATCGTGTCGTCCACACCGGCGGGCGCTTCTCGACGAACGCGGCCATGCCCTCGGCAGCTTCGGGTCCTTCGAACAACTCGTTCGACAGCCGGCCCATCGATTCGAACGCGGCAGCTCGTTCCATGTCGCCCACCGTGTGGAGCAGGCGCTTCGTCTCGGCCACGGCGCGTGGGGCGCCGGCGAGAATGCCTGCGGTGAGCACGCCGACCGTGGCGTCGACGTCGTCGCTGACGTGCGTCACCAACCCGATCGAACGGGCTTCGTGGGCGTCGAAGGCCTCGCCCGTGAGCATGGCGGCCGCGATCCGGCTCGGCGTCACACGCCGCAGGATCGGTACGGAGATGATCGCAGGAGCAACACCGATGCGGACCTCCGTGAGCGCGAACGTCGTCGTGTCGGCGACCACCACGAGGTCGCATGCCGCCATCAACCCGATCCCTCCCGCCCGGACCGCACCCTTCACGGCGGCGATCGTGGGGTGCCGGCTGTCCATCAGCCGCTCGAGTGCCTGGACGAAGGGGTTCGAGTCCGATGGGCTGCTGCCCTGCGTCGAGCGCTCCTTGAGGTCGGCCCCGGCGCAGAACGCCGGCCCGAGGTGGGTGAGCACGATCGCCCGGGTGTCTGCGGCCTCGGCAGCGTCGAGAGCGCGATGCAGTTCGCTCACGAGCTGTCGCGACAGCGCGTTGCGATTGTGCTGCGAATCGAGGGTGATCGTCGCGACCCCGTCGGCGACGTCGAGGTGAACGACCTGTGGTTGCGGCATCGATGCCGACGGTAGCGATCGAAGGGTCCTTCGGCCCCACTCCGGGCGGTGGTCGATCTCGCTACAGTCGGGAGGGTGAACGACGAGATGCTCCAGAAGGTCCGCACCGGCAACGGCTTCATCGCCGCCCTCGATCAGAGCGGGGGCAGCACGCCCAAGGCGCTCGGTCTGTACGGGATCGGTGACGACGCGTGGTCGACCGACGAGGAAATGTTCGATCTGATGCATGCGATGCGGACACGCATCGTCACGTCACCGTCGTTCACCGGCGATCGTGTGCTCGGCGCGATCCTGTTCGAACAGACGATGGACCGCATGATCGAGGGTCTCGGGTCGGCCGAGTACCTCTGGTCCGCCAAGCACGTGGTGCCGTTCCTCAAGGTCGACAAGGGTCTCGCGGATGTCGTCGACGGCGCGCAGATCATGAAGCCGATCCCCGGGTTGGACTCGCTGTGCGAACGCGCGGTCGGCTTGGGTGTCTTCGGCACCAAGATGCGCTCGGTCGTGCAATTGGCCAACCCGGCCGGTGTCGACGCGGTCGTCGCCCAGCAGTTCGAGGTCGCGGCGGAGATCGTCGCGGCCGGCCTCGTCCCGATCATCGAGCCAGAGGTCGACATCCACAGCCCGGAGAAGCAAGCCGCCGAGGGACTGTTGCGCGACAGCATCCTGGAGCAGCTCGGAACGCTCTCTGCCGACCAGCCGGTGATGCTGAAGCTGTCGATCCCCACCGTCGACGACTTCTACGCCGAACTGATCGCCCATCCCCGCGTGCTGCGCGTGGTGGCGCTCTCGGGCGGATACCCCCGCGACGAGGCCAACGATCGGCTGTCGCGCAACCACGGGATGATCGCCAGCTTCTCGCGCGCCCTCACCGAGGGACTCAGTGCCGGCCAGTCCGACGCCGAGTTCGACGCCACCCTCAGCGCCACGATCGACGGCATCTACGCCGCGTCGATCACCTGACGGTCGCGATGCTGCGGAGGAAGGCCTCCGCGTCGGCGCGGTTGCGGGTCCGCTTCATCGGCGGCAGCGCCTTGACGATGTCCCACCGGTAGCGGGCGGTGCCGAGGCGCGGGTCCATGACGGCGACGACGCCCTGGTCGGTCGCCGACCGGATCAGTCGACCGCAGGCCTGGGCGAGCATCATCGAGGCCCGCGGGATGTCGATCTCGGAGAATGCCGTCGGGCCGAGCTGCTCGCGGCGGGCGCTCAACAAGGGGTCGTCGGGCCGTGGAAACGGGATCCGGTCGATCACCACGAGCGACAGTGTCTGGCCGGGGACGTCGACGCCCTGGAACAGCCCGGCCGTCGCGAACAGGCAGGTCTCGTCGCTCTCGGAGAACGCCTTGATCAGCGCCGGCTTGGGAAGGTCACGCTGCGTGAGGATCGGCATGTCGATCCGATCGCGGAGCGCCTCGGCCGCTTCGTCCATCGACCGCCAACTCGTGAACAGCGCCAGGGTGCGCCCGCCCGCGGCGGTGATCAGGGCCTCCAGCTCGTCGTGGACCGCCGGTCGGAACCCCTCGCTGTTCGGGTTCGGGAGGTGCATCGCGCAATAGAGCAGGGAGTTGGCCTCGTAGTCGAACGGGCTGCCGACGTCGGCGACCGTCACGGCGTCGGGCGCGATTCCGACGCGTGCGGCGAGCGACGTCGGAATCGTCGCGCTCGTCAGGATCGCGGTGCGCTGCGACCACACCCCCTCGGTCATCGCGGGGCCGACGTCGAGCGGCGCGACCTCGAGGCGGGGCGACTCCCGTGATCCCGACACGAAGGCGACGTACCCGTCGCGGCCTTCGATCGCGATGTCGAGTTGTTCGATCGCTCGACCGGTCATCGTCTGGGCGCGCAGCTTGCGCTGCTTCGCGTCCTCGACGGGCGTGTCGATGGCGACGAGCACCTCGTTCGCCCTGCCGAGCCGGAGTCGGGCGTCGGTCAGCACCTCCTGGACCGAGTCGGGGAGCGGCGTGGAGAGCCGATCTCCGACGTGCGGCGTGAGGGCGTCGCGCAGGCCCTCGGCGATCTCGGCGATCGATCCGATGAGCTGGGGGTCGTCGAGGATTCGTCGGATGACGCCCGACAGCGCCGTGAATCGTCCGGGGGCGATCTCGACGCCGACGGTGTCGCTCATGATGTCTTCGAGTACGTGGGCCTCGTCGAAGACCACCACGTCGTGATCGGGCAGGATCGCGCCGCCGCTGGCCACGTTCAGGCCGTACAGGTGCGTGTTGACGACGATCACATCGGCGGCCGCAGCCCGCCGGCGGGCCTGCTCGGCGAAGCAGGGGTCGCCCAGCGGGCACCGATCGGCGCCCGGGCACTCGTCGCTGCCGACGCTGACGGCCCGCCAGGCATTGTCGGACGGCGTCCAGTCGAGCTCGGCCATGTCGCCGGTCTCGGTGGTGCCCGACCACTCGGCGAGGCGCTTGATCTCGACCTTGGTCTGCACCGCCATCGTCTCGAGTTCGAGCTGCCCCTGATCGCCGGCACTCATCTCACGCAGACGCTGGAGGCAGACGTAGTTGCTGCGCCCCTTCAGGATCGCCCAGTCGAAGTCGACGCCGAGGTGTTCGGCGAGGAACGGCAGGTCCTTGGTGGCGAGCTGATCCTGCAGCGCCTTGGTGGCGGTGGCCACGACGATGCGTGCATCGGCCTCGATCGCGGGCACGAGATAGGCGAGCGTCTTGCCGGTTCCGGTACCGGCCTGCACGATCAGATGGCGCTTCGCGACGATCGCGTCGGTCACCAACTCCGCCATCTCCTGCTGCCCGGCACGGTCCTCGGCGTTGCTGAGCGCTGCGGTGACGCGGGCGAGCGATGTGGCGACGTGGTCGCTGCTCATCGAGCGAGTGCCAACGCAGCGTCGAGTTCGGCTTCGTCGAAGTCGGGCCACGCCGCGTCGGTGAAGTAGATCGCCGCACCGGCTGCCTGCCAGAGCAGGAAGTTCGACACGCGTTGCTCGCCGCTCGTGCGTACGAGGACGTCGACCGGCGGAAGTTCCGGAAGGTAGAGGTGCTCGCCGATCGATTCGACGTTCACGCCCTCGCCGCTCGAACGGGCGGCTTCGACGGCCGCGACGAGTTCCGATCGCCCGCCGTAGTCGAAGGCCACCGTGAGCACCATGCCGGTGTTCCCGGCCGTGTCGGTGATCGCCTTGCGAATCGCCCGCTGGACGTACCTCGGAGTGCGCGCCATCGGTGAATCGAACGGGCGGCCGATCCATTGGATGCGCACGTTGAGCTCGTTGAGTTCGGCGACGCGTCCGAACAGCTTCTCGTGGAGACCCAGGATGTGGCGGACCTCGGGACGTGGGCGTTGCCAGTTCTCGGTCGAGAATCCGAAGACGGTCAGCCATCCGATGTTGCGTCGAACGGCGATGCGCACGAGGCGGGCGAGGTTCTCCTCACCCTCGGTGTGGCCCTCCGTGCGGGGGAGGCCGCGCCGGCCGGCCCACCGGCCGTTGCCGTCCATGATGCACGCGACGTGCAACGCATGGTCGGGGAAGTCGGTCGGCACGGCGTCCTACGCTAGCCAGCCCACGCTCGCGGCGCGTGGCGTGGAAGGATGGAGGTGTGGCACCGTCGTTCACGTCAACTGCACCTGGCGGAAGTCCGGCGTCGGCGCGCGTCGGTGACCCGACCCGACAGCTGTTGCGCCACGTGATGGTGGTGGGCGGCACGCTGCGCGACTGGGAAGCGCTGGGCGAGCAGCGCTGGGACGATCGTGTCGAGCGGCTCGGCGAGGTCGCCGACCAGGCCGGGGCGTCGTTTCTCACGCTGCGGGCCTTCGAGCCCGGGGTGGACCCGGTCGACCTGAAGTGGTGGGAACGCCAGGTGGGGTCGTGTCATGTCATCGTCGATCCCTGCGGCGACGGTCGCCAACGGTTCGCCGAGGCGATGCAGCGGCTGCAGGACGATGAGCCGGTCAACGAGGCCACCGTCGCGGAGGCCCTGTATGCGCCGGCCGACTGTGAGCCCGACCTGATCGTGGTGCTCGGTCCCTCGACGCGGCTGCCCCCGTCGCTCGTCTGGGAACTCGCGTACAGCGAGCTGGTGTTCCACCCGATGGCGTGGCACGAGCTGCGCCCCGACGACCTCGTCGACGCGATTGCCGACTTCGCCCGACGTGAGCGCCGCTTCGGTGGCCTCGACGACGAGACGTAGGTCGATCCGATCGTGTCGGGCGAGCTGTATCGCGACACGGGCGTCGTGCTGCGCACCTACAAACTGCGCGAGTCCGATCGCATCGTGGTGTTCCACACCGCGGAGAATGGCAAGGTGCGTGCGGTCGCCAAGGGCGTCCGCAAGACGAAGTCGAAGTTCGGGGCCCGGCTGGAGCCGATGAGCCATGTGCGACTGCTGCTGTATCGGGGGCGCGAGCTCGACATCGTGAGCCAGGCCGAGGCGGTCGAGCCCCTCTCGCCGATGCTGTCGTCGCTCGATCGGGCGTCCCAGGGCCTCGCGGCGATCGAGGCCGTCGATCAGCTCTCCCTCGAACGCGAGCCGAACCCGCAGCTGTATCGAATGCTGGTCGGAGTGTTGCGGACGATCGCAACGACTCCGTCGACGTTGAACGTGGCCGCGTTCTACTGGAAGCTCCTCGCGAACGAGGGCATGCGGCCCGAACTCGACCGCTGCGTGCGTTGCGGTGAGACCGAGCCGGAGACGCCGCTGGTCGCGTTCGACCTGAACGAAGGCGGGGTGCTGTGCCGCTCGTGTCGCTCCGGCCAGGCAATCAGTCCTGGCGCGCTCGAGGTGATGCGCGAGATCCTCGGTGGCCGGCTCGTGACGGCACTGGCACGCGAGGAGTCGCCGACCACCCACGAGGTGGCGTCGCTCGCCACCCGGGCGCTGGAGTTCCACATCGAGCGGCGCCTCAAGGCCGTCGCGATGTTCGAGACGCACTGACCCCGAGCGCGACAACCCGTTTGTGGCGCGTTTCGATTGACCCACCCCAACCAAACTGCACCGCAAACGGAATGGGGGGCTCGGTAGCCTCCGATGTCTATGCCTGCCACCGACCTCGAACAGATCGTCAGCCTCTGCAAGCGCAGGGGTTTCGTCTACCAGTCGGCGGAGATCTACGGCGGCTTCCGGTCGACCTACGACTACGGACCACTCGGCTCGCTGCTGCTGCGCAACGTCAAGGAGGCCTGGGTGCGCTCGATGGTGCAGCAACGCGACGACGTCGTGCTCATCGACGCGGCGATCCTGAGCCCGCCCCAGGTGTGGCAGGCATCGGGGCACCTGGCCAACTTCACCGACCCGCTCGTCGACTGCACCGAGTGCAAGCAGCGGTTCCGCCTCGACAAGCTCGACGATCCCGACGTGTGCCCCAACTGCAACTCGAAGGGAGCGTTCACCGAGGCCCGCGAGTTCAACCTGATGTTCAAGACCCAGGCAGGCCCGGTCGAGGGCACCGGTGCCGACGCCTATCTCCGACCGGAGACGGCCCAGGGCATGTTCACCAACTTCGGCCAGGTGCTGCAGACGTCGCGCAAGAAGCCGCCGTTCGGCATCGCCCAGGTCGGCAAGAGCTTCCGCAACGAGATCACCCCGCAGAACTGGATTTTCCGGACCCGTGAGTTCGAACAGATGGAACTCGAGTTCTTCGTCCCGCCTGCGGAATCGCCGCAGTGGTACGAGTACTGGTGCAACGAACGGCTCAACTGGTACATCGAGCACGGCATCCCGCCCGAGATGTTGCGACTGCGGGCCCACGACGACGACGAGCTCTCGCACTACAGCTCCGGCACCTCCGACGTCGAGTTCGCGTTCCCGTGGGGCTTCGACGAGCTCGAGGGCATCGCCCAGCGATCGGACTACGACCTCAAGCAGCACGCCGAACACTCGGGCGAACGCCTCGACTACTTCGACCCGCAGACCAACGAGCGCTACGTCCCCTACGTGATCGAGCCGGCCGCCGGCGCGACCCGCACGATGGCCGCGTTCCTGCTCGCGGCCTACGACGAGGACGTCGTGAACGACGAGACCCGCACGGTGCTGCGACTGCATCCCCGTCTCGCCCCCTACAAGGTCGCCGTGCTCCCGCTGTCGAAGAAGGACACGTTGACCCCGCTGGCCCACGAGATCCGCCTGCTGCTGGCCGAGCGTTACATGGTCGACTACGACGAGACCCAGAACATCGGCAAGCGGTATCGCCGCCAGGACGAGATCGGTACGCCGCTCGCCGTCACGGTCGACTTCGACTCGCTCGACGATCGCGCGGTCACGATCCGCGACCGTGACACGACCGAACAGGTCCGTGTGCCGATCGACGAGTTGCTCGCGACGGTCGGCGATCGTTTGGGGTTCTGAGTCATCACAACCGCTACGGTCGGCGCACATGAGCCACGTTGCCATCATCGCCAAGTTCACCTGTATCGACGGAAAGCGCGACGACCTCTATGCAGGCCTCGCCCCGATGTTGGATCACGTCGGATCCGAGGCGGGCACGCTGCTCTATCAGCTCCTCGAAGATCCGAACGACGCCAACGTCGCCTACATGTACGAGCTCTACACCGACGGTGATGCGCTCCAGGCGCACAGCACCAGCGATGTGATGAAGCAGATCATGAACGCGTTCGGCGGCATCCTCGCCGGTCGTCCCGAGCTGACGATGCTGACCGCGGTGCGCGGCAAGGGTCTCTGACGCCCTGATGGCGGCGACCTATCTCGACCGGATCCTCGAACGTCATCGAGAGACGGCCGCCGCCGACACGCGCCGGATCGAGCAGCTGCTCGAGCAGGCGCGAGCGATGCCGCCGACCCGCGGATTCCGCGCCGCCCTGGCCGGTCGGAGCTCGCTGGGCGTGATCGCCGAAATCAAACGGCGCTCGCCGTCGAAGGGCGACCTCAACGCCGATCTCGACCCTGCCGAGATGGCGCGGTCGTACGAACGCGGGGGAGCGGCGTGTCTGTCGGTGCTGACCGATGTCGAACACTTCGGCGGTTCGGTCGCCGACCTCCAGGCCGCGCGTGCTGCCTGCGCGCTGCCGGTGATCCGCAAGGACTTCACCGTCGCCGAGCGTGACGTGCTCGATGCCCGGATCATGGGAGCCGACGGTGTCCTGCTGATCGCTGCGGCCCTCGACCCCGCCGAGCTGGTCGGCTTCCACGCGCTGGCGGTCGATGTCGGCCTCGACGTGCTCGTCGAAATCCACGACGAACGCGAGTTGGAGCATGCGCTGGCCGCCGAGGCCACGCTCGTCGGTGTGAATCAACGCGACCTCGTCACGTTCCAGGTCGACCACGAACGCGCCGTCCGCATGGCCGGTGTCATTCCCGACCATGCGGTCAAGGTCGCCGAATCCGGTGTTCGCGGTGCGGACGACGCCAGGTCGCTGCGCAGCGCCGGCTACGACGCCGTACTCGTCGGCGAGACCCTCGTGACCAGCGGCGATCCGGCCTCGACGATCGCCGACCTCATCGGCTGATCACCGGCCTCGCCCAGCGATGAGGTTGTGGTGCACCTGTCGCGCTGGAACCTCATCGCAGGTGTGTTGATGAGGTTGTGGTGCACCTGTCGCGCTGGAACCTCATCGCAGGTGTGTTGATGAGGTTGTGGCGCACCTGTTGCGCTGGAACCTCATCGCAGGTGTGTTGATGACACGGCTCAGCCGGTCGGGGTGTTGAGCATCTCCCAGCGCGTGATGCCGTCCTCGATGCGCTGGTTGAGCGTTTCGAGGATCGTCACCCGCGCCCACTTCTTGTTCTCGCCCGAC
>JAHENF010000001.1:16840-59200 GCA_024643255.1 Ilumatobacteraceae bacterium | reverse complement strand
TGATGACACGGCTCAGCCGGTCGGGGTGTTGAGCATCTCCCAGCGCGTGATGCCGTCCTCGATGCGCTGGTTGAGCGTTTCGAGGATCGTCACCCGCGCCCACTTCTTGTTCTCGCCCGACACGATGTCCCACGGCGCGAGCTGGTGATCGGTGCGTTCGAACATGTCCTCGGCAGCTTCGATGTACTGATCCCACTTCTCGCGGTTGCGCCAGTCCTCCTCGTTGAGTTTCCACTTGCGCAGCGGATCGTCGCGCCGGCTCTCGAAGCGACGGGCCTGTTCGTCGGAGCTGATGTGGAGGTAGAACTTCACGAGGATCACACCCTCGAGGACCACGCTTCGCTCGAACTCGACGATCTCGTTGTAGGCCCGTGTCCACTGCTCGATCGTGGCGAACTTCTCGACGCGCTCGACCAGCAGGCGGCCGTACCAGCTGCGGTCGAACACGCACATCCCGCCGAGTCCGGGGATCTTGGTCCAGAAGCGCCACAGGAAGTGGTGACGCTTCTCCCGGTCGTCCGGCTTGGCGTAGGCGTACACGCTGAAGTGGCGAGGATCGAGCCGCTCGACGATCCGGCGCGTTGCGCCGCCCTTGCCGCCGGCGTCCGCGCCTTCCATCACGACCAGCAGACCCGGGCCGACGCCGCCGTCGCCGATCTGTCCCCCGAGGATGAGGCGGAGCTCCACGAACCGCTCCTGTGCCGCTGCCAGCCGTGTCTCGTATTCGTCGCCGGAGAGCTTCGCCGACAGGTCGATGTCATCGAGTCGTCCCATGCACAACCGACGATAGGCGCACGAGGTCGTCGGTAATGAATCTCTCGCGGACGCGCGTCGGCCGGTACCGTGAGCGCTGCATGTTCGTGAAGATCTGTGGGATCACCAACGAAGACGACGCCCTGCTCGCCGTCGCAATGGGAGCCGACGCAGTCGGCTTCGTGTTCGCCCCCTCGACGCGCCAGATCGCGGCGCAGGTCGCCTACGACATCACCCGCAGGTTGCCCGCCGAGATCCTCACCGTGGGCGTCTTCCGTGACGAGCACCCGTCACGCGTCGTCGAGATCGCCCACAAGTCGGGCGTCAAGGCCGTGCAGCTGCACGGGCGTGAGACGCCGGCGCAGACCATCGAGATCGCCAAGCAGATCCGGTGGGTGATCAAGGCGTTCGGCGCCAACGACCCCAACCTGCCGCGCGCCGACCAGTACGGCACCGACATGATCCTGATGGACGCACCGGAGCCGGGTTCGGGCAAGGTGTTCGACTGGTCGCTCACTGGCGACGCACCGGATTCGATGAAGCTGATCCTCGCCGGTGGCCTCACGCCTGAAAACGTCGACGCCGCGGTGCGCGAAGTGCAGCCGTGGGGGGTCGACGTGTCGAGTGGCGTCGAGCGGTCCCCCGGCAAGAAGGATCCGATGGCGGTGAAGCGATTCATCGAGAACGCCCGTGCCCACGCGTCGACGCCCTACCTGGGCGACGACAACATCCCCTACGACTGGGACTTCGAATGACAGCTCTCGACGACACACCGGCGACGCTCACCGCGCCCCCTGACGCCACCGGACGCTTCGGCGAGTTCGGCGGGCGATTCGTCCCCGAGACCCTGGTGCCGGCCTGTCAGGAACTCGAAGCGGCGTTCGACGAGGCGTGGGTCGATCCTGGCTTCCGTGCCGAGCTGACCCGGGTGCACACCCAGTACTCGGGGCGCCCGTCGATCATGACCGAGTGCCACAATCTCGGGGCGCAGCTCGGCATCCGGTTGATCCTCAAGCGCGAGGACCTGAACCACACCGGCTCGCACAAGATCAACAACGTGATCGGCCAGGCGCTCCTCGCCAAGCGGATGGGCAAGAAACGCATCGTTGCCGACACCGGTGCCGGCCAGCACGGTGTGGCCAGCGCGACGGCCGCAGCGCTGATGGGCCTCGAGTGCAAGGTCTACATGGGTGCCGTCGACGTGGCCCGCCAGGAACTCAACGTGTTCCGGATGAAGCTGCTCGGCGCCGAGGTCGAGGCGGTGCACAGCGGGAGTCGCACGCTCAAGGACGCGGTCAACGAGGCGATGCGCCACTGGGTGGCGAACGTGGCGGACACCCACTTCTGTCTGGGGTCGGTCGTCGGGCCGCACCCATATCCGTACATGGTGCGTCAGTTCCAGTCGGTCATCGGCGACGAAGCGCATCGCCAGATCGCCGAGATGACCGGGGGTCTGCCCGATGTCGTGGTCGCCTGCGTCGGGGGCGGATCGAACGCGATGGGGATCTTCAGCGGTTTCGTCGACGAGTCGTCGACCCGCCTGGTCGGTGTCGAGCCGGCGGGCGGCGCAGCGATCGGTCGGGGAGTGCCCGGTGTCGTGCACGGCATGCGCAGCAACCTGATGCAGGACGAGGTCGGCCAGGTCGAAGAGGCGGTGTCGATCTCGGCCGGACTCGACTATCCCGGGGTCGGCCCGGAGCACTCGTATCTCGCCTCGATCGGACGGGCGGAGTATCCGTCGGTCACCGATGACGAGGTGGTCGAGGGATTTCAGCTCTTGTCGCAGACCGAGGGGATCATCCCGGCGCTCGAGTGCGCTCATGGGGTCGCTTGGATCAAACGGGAGGCGCCCAAGATGCAGGGCCAGACGGTGTTGATGAACCTCTCGGGGCGCGGCGACAAGGATGTCGCCCAGATGATGGACATCCTGGCGGGCCGCCTGTGACAGCGGTGGCGGCGTTCGGTCGGTTGGAGACCGAGTTGCGCGCCAAGCGCGACGCCGGTCGCAAGCTGCTCGTGCCGTACATCACGGGCGGGTACCCGGGCTGGCAGGCTGCGATCCGGGCGTGCGCAGCCAACGGTGCCGACGCCGTCGAGATCGGGATCCCGTTCTCCGACCCGGTGATGGATGGTCCGGTGATCCAGCAGGCCTCGCAGTTCGCGCTCGAGCAGGGGGTCACCCCCACGTCGATTCTCGACGAGGTGCCAGGACTCGACGTCGACATCCCGCTCGCCGTGATGACCTACTACAACCTCGTGCACCACCCCGGCCCCACACGGTTCGCCGACCAACTCAAGCGTGCGGGGATCAGTGCAGCGATCCTGCCCGACCTGCCACTCGAGGAGTCGGGTCCCTGGTGCGAGGCCGCCGATGCCGCGGGCATCGAAACGATCATGCTCGCCGCGCCGACCGCGCCCGATGAACGGCTGCCCAGGGTGACCGCTCGTTGCCGTGGGTTCGTCTACTCGGTGGGTCTGCTCGGTGTGACGGGCGAGCGTGAGTCGCTCGCCGCGACCGCCACCGCGCTCGCGGCTCGACTCAAGCGCATCACCGACACGCCGGTGCTCGTCGGCGTCGGCGTGTCGAATGCGGAGCAGGCGTACCAGGCGACACGGGTCGCCGACGGGGTGATCCAAGGGGCGAGCGTGGTCCGTCGCCTGATGGATTCCGGTCCCGATGCGGTCGGCGAGTACGTCGCCGAGGTCCGCGCCGCCATCGACGCCCCCTGACCTCAGCCGAAGGCAGGCCCGTCGAAGCGGTTCGTCGTGGCGAACGACTCGACCGGTTTGCGCTTGAGCCTGGTCGGTTGGTGGACTGGATGGCCGAGGAAGATCGTCGTCACCAGCGCGTGGTGGTCGGGCAGCCCGAGCGCCGGTGCCGCGGCCGGCTCGACGCGGCTCAGGAACGTGGTCATCACGCCGCCGAGCCCGTGCGCCCGCGCCGAGAGCATCAGGTTCCAGCAGAACGGATAGATCGACGCGCCGCCGGTGACGGGTTTGCGGCCGAGTTCGGCGTCCATCATCGCCACGTCGGCGAGGTTCGCGGCGACCGCGAGCACGACCGGGATCGTGTCGATGTGCTCGAGCAGCGCGTTCGCCTTGTTGGGGGTGATGTCATGGGGCTTGACGTAGTCGACGACGTTGAACGGTGTGCCGCCGATCATCGAGGTCTCGAGATACTCGTCCCACACCGGCTGCATGAGCGTTGCCAGCTCGCGGCGCAGCGTCGGATCCTCGACCACGGCGACGCGCCACGGCTGGCGGTTCCCACCCGAGGGGGCGAACCGTGCGTCGTCGAGGATGCTCACGATCGTCGCGTCGTCGACGGGCTCGTCGGTGAAGTCCCGGACGGTCCCGTTCGTTCTGATCGCCTCGCGAATCTCCATGAGGCGACGGTACCCAGGATCAGCCGGCGGCGGCGACCTTCTGGCGGACGATGTTGAGCGCGGAGCCCGCCTTGAACCACTCGACCTGTTCGGGGCTGAACGTGTGCACGGCCTCGAAGTCGATCGTGGTGCCGTCGGGCTTCACGATCTGACATCGCACGTTCTGACCGGGGACCGGAGGAAGGCCGAGCACGTTGATGCGGTCATCCTCGTCGATCAGGTCGTAGGTGTCGGGGTCGGCGAACGTCAGCGGCAGGAGGCCCTGCTTCTTCGCGTTCGTCTCGTGGATGCGGGCGAACGAGCGGGCCAGGATCACCAGACCACCGCGGAACCGCGGTTCCATCGCGGCGTGTTCGCGTGAGGAACCCTCGCCGTAGTTCCGGTCGCCGATCGCCACCCAGTTGATGCCGGCCTCGTGGTAGCGCATGGCGATCTCGGGGTACGGGCGAAACTCGCCGTCGGTGATGTCCTTGCCGATCCCGGCGTCGCCGCCGTAGGCGTTGATCGCTCCGGCGAAGAGGTTGCCGGAGATGTTCTCGAGGTGACCGCGGTACTTCAGCCAGGGGCCGGCCGCCGAGATGTGATCGGTGGTGCACTTGCCCTGGGCCTTCATCAGCACCGGCAAGCCCTGGTAGTCGTTGCCGTCCCACGCCAGGAACGGGGTGAGCAACTGCAGCCGATCGCTGGTCGGCGAGACGGCGACCTCGACGCCCGAGCCGTCGGCCGGGGGGGCGGTGTAGGTGTCGACACCCGGGTCGTAGCCGGCGTCCGGGAGCACTTCGCCCACCGGGGCGTCGAGGGTGATCTCCGTGCCGTCGGGCGCGGTGATCGTGTCGACCGTCGGGTCGAAGTCCAGGCGGCCCGACAGGGCGATCGCGAGCACGGTGTCGGGCGAGGTGACGAAACTCAGCGTCATCGCCGAGCCGTCGTTGCGCTTCGGGAAGTTGCGGTTGAACGAGTTGACGATCGTGTTCGGCTGTCCGGTGATCGATGCCGGACGTGACCACTGGCCGATACACGGTCCGCAGGCGTTGGCGAGCACGGTCGCCCCGATCGCTTCGAGGTCGGCGAGCAACCCGTCGCGCTCGATCGTCGCGCGGACCTGCTCGGAGCCGGGGGTGATCAGCAGCTCGCACTTGGCGGTCAGTCCGGCGGCGGCTGCCTGGCGGGCGAGCGAGGCAACTCGTGTGATGTCCTCGTACGACGAGTTGGTGCACGATCCGATGAGGCAGGCCGACGGCTCGAGCGGCCAGTCGTTCTCCCGAGCGGCGGCGCCGACGCCGGCGGCGCCGACCTTGTGGGCGCGGTCGGGCGAGTGCGGGCCGTTGATCAGCGGCTTCAGGGTGTCGAGGTCGATCTCGATGATCCTGTCGTACACCGCACCGTCGTCGGCTCGCAGGTCGGCCGCGACAGCGTCGGCGGCGTCGGCGATCGCCTCTCGGCCGGTCGCCTTCAGGTAGGCAGCCATGTTGGCGTCGTACGGGAAGTGGGATGTGGTCGCCCCGATCTCGGCGCCCATGTTGCAGATCGTGGCCTTGCCGGTGGCGGAGATCGAGTCGGCACCCGGGCCGAAGTATTCGACGATGGCGCCGGTGCCACCCTCGACCGTGAGGACGCGGGCGACCTCGAGAATGACGTCCTTCGGGCTCGACCAGCCGCTGAGGGTGCCGGTCAACTTGACGCCGATCACCTTCGGCCAGCGCACGTTGAACGGGAACCCTGTCATCACGTCGACGGCGTCGGCGCCACCGACGCCGATGGCGATCATTCCGAGCCCGCCGGCGTTGGGGGTGTGGCTGTCGGTGCCGATCATCATGCCGCCCGGGAACGCGTAGTTCTCGAGCACGACCTGGTGGATGATGCCCGATCCGGGTCCCCAGAACCCGATGCCATACTTGGCCGACACCGAGCGCAGGAAGTCGTAGACCTCCTTGTTCGTGTCGACGGCGACGCCGAGGTCGATCGTGGCGCCGACCTTCGCCTGGATCAGGTGGTCGCAATGGACCGTCGAGGGCACGGCAGCCTCGGAGAGACCGGCGGTCATGAACTGCAGCAACGCCATCTGGGCGGTCGCGTCCTGCATCGCGACGCGATCGGGATTGAAGTCGTTGTAGGTGAGCCCGCGGTCGATGTCCTCGCTCGGATCGGCGAGATGGTTGATCAGGATCTTCTCGGTCAGCGTCAGGGGCCGCCCGAGGCGTTCGCGACCAGCGGCGACGCGCCCCGGCAGGCTGGCGTAGACGCGCTCGACGAGTTCGATGGGGGTGGTGGCGCCGTTCTGGGTCATGTAGACAACTATAATACAAGTTGACGGGTCCGCAACCAGCGAGGTCGGCACCGCCAGACAGGGGAGTCCCGACGTGAGGCACATCCGATATCAGGAGATCGCCGACGAGCTGCGCGAACGTGCGCTCGCTGCACCGGCTGGTTCGGTGCTGCCGTCGGAGGCGGAGATGTCGCAGGAATTCGGTGCGTCGCGCGTCACCATTCGGCGGTCGCTGGAACTGCTGCGCGAGGAGGGCCTCGTCGCCGCGCGGCAGGGGTTCGGCTGGTTCGTGGCCACCGATCCGGTTCGACAGTCGCTGGAGGCGCTCGCCACGATCGAGTCGCATGTCGAAGGCGTCGGCAAGCTCTCGGAACGCAAGATCGAAGAGTTCGCCTACGAAGCACCCCCGGAACGGGTGCGACGGCTGCTCGGCGTCGACCAGGTCCTCCGTGTGAAACGGGTCAACCTCGCCGATGGCGAACCGTTCGCCGTCGTGACCGTGTGGTGCCCGGCGGAACTCGGAGCACACCTCTCGCGCAAGGACGTCGAACGTCGCCCGTTCTACGAGTTGCTCGACGTCGAGCTCCGGGGTGCAACCCAGACGATCGCCGCGGATCTCGTCGCGCCCGACGATGCCCGCCTGCTGGGCGTGCCGACGGGGTCGCCGGTGCTCAGCTGCCAACGTGTCACCACCGACCGCAGCGGCGCACCCGTGCTCGTGAGCGAACACGTCTTTCCGGCGCACCGCACCGAGTTCGTCGTCGACCTGCCGCAGGCGGAACCCTCGATGACGCCCATCGGGCTGCGCATCGTGGAGTGAGAGCGATGGCCCGACGGGCCGTACGATCGACACCTGTGGGGATGATCAACACGTTTCGATCCGTCGTGCAGTTCGAGAAGCTCAGCCTCGACCCGGTCGAGCGGCGTCTCCGCAAGGCCGCGTCGGTCGAGGACTTCCGTCGCATCGCCAAGCGTCGTCTGCCGCACGGCGTCTTCGACTACATCGACGGTGGGGCCGAGGACGAGCGCTCGCTCGCACGCAACTCGACAGCGTTCGCCAACTATGAATTCCAGCCGCGCGTCCTCCGCGACGTCAGTGCGCTGGACACGTCCACGACGATCTTCGGTCGCACGGTCGCGATGCCGCTGATCCTGGCGCCCACCGGCTTCACGCGGATCGCGCATTCCCAGGGTGAACTGGCCGTCACCCGGGCCGCGCAGCGCGCGGGTGTCCCGTGTTCGCTGTCGACGATGGGCACCCGCTCGATCGAGGAACTCGCCGCCGTGAGCGACGGTGACAAATGGTTCCAGATCTACGCGTGGCGTGATCGTGGGCTCGTCGAGGAACTCGTCGACCGCTCCAAGCGGGCAGGCTTCACGGCCGTCTGGCTCACCGTCGACACCGCTGTGCTCGGCCGACGCGAACGCGATGTCCGTCGCGGGATGACACTTCCGCCCAAGATCGGTCCCGGCACGATCGTCGATGGTGCGATCCATCCCGGGTGGACCTGGGACTTCCTGCGCAACGAACCGATCACCTTCGCGAACGTCGTCGGGCTGAGCGACGAGGACGGAAGCACCGCCGTCAATCTCGCCGAGCACATGGCGCGCCAATTCGACCCGGCGCTGTCGTGGGACGACGTGGACTGGTTGCGTTCGATCTGGGATGGGCCGATCGTGCTGAAGGGCATCCAGACGGTGGACGACGCGAAGCAGGCCGTGTCGATGGGCGTCGACGGGCTCGGCCTGTCCAACCACGGTGGGCGCCAGCTCGACGACGCGCCCGCACCGATCGAACTCGTGGAGCCGGTGCGTGACGAGGTCGGCGATGCCGCAACGATCATCTGCGACGGTGGCGTGCGGCGGGGGAGCGACATCGTGAAAGCCATCGCGCTCGGCGCGGACGCGGTGTCGATGGGACGGCCGTATCTGTACGCGCTCGGTGCGGCGGGCGAACGCGGCGTCGATCAGATGCTCGCCAACATGCGCGAGGGCATGGAGCGCACGATGGCACTGACCGGCCGCCGTTCGGTCGCCGAGATCGACCGCAGCCTGGTGCGACGCCGGCGGCGCTGAGCTGCGACACTCGATCGCATGCGTTTGAACCTCTCCGCCGACGACGTCCTGACGACGACCCGATCGGTTCGCAAACGGCTCGACTTCGACCGCCCGGTCGAGCGCAGCGTCGTCGAGGAGTGCCTCGAGATCGCCCTCCAGGCGCCCACCGGCTCGAACAGTCAGGGGTGGCAGTTCGTGATCGTCGAGGACGCTGCCAAGAAGCAGGCGCTCGCCGACATCTACGCACGCAATTTCGCGAAGTACGCCGCGATGGCCCGCTCGAACCAGTACCAGCCGGGCGACCTGCGCTTCGAGCAGCGCGATCGCATCACCGACTCGGCCACCTACCTCGCCGAGAACTTCCATCGAGCGCCGATGCTGTTGATCCCGTGCATCGAGGGGCGCCTCGACGGTGTCCCGGCGTTCGCTGGAGCCTCCGCGTGGGGCTCGATCCTCCCCGCCGTGTGGAGCTTCATGATGGCGTTGCGGGAGCGGGCGATGGGCTCGGCCTGGACGACGATCCACCTGATGGACGGTGGTGAGGCCGAGGCCGCAGAGCTGCTCGGCATTCCACACGACCGCTACACGCAGGCCGGGCTGTTCCCGATCGCCTACACGATCGGTACGGACTTCCAACTGGCGAAGCGGCTACCGCTCGACACGGTGACGCACTGGGACGCCTGGTAGATCCGTTCGTCCGTCCGTCGGCGCGGGCGCGAGACTCGGACACATGTCCGATCGCGTGCTCATCTCCATCTCCGACGGCGTCGCCGACGTCACCTTCAATCGTGCCGACAAGCGCAACGCCCTGGACAATGCGATGTTCTCGGCGATCGCCGAGGCGGGCGAGCAGCTGAAGTCCGAGCGAGGCGTGCGGGCGGTCGTCCTGTCGGGCGACGGCGCGTCGTTCTGCGCAGGTCTCGACTTCTCGTCGTTCCAGGCGATGGCCGGCGGCGACGGCGTGACGAGTGAGGCGGCGAGCGCCGAGGGGAGCCCCGGCTCCATGCGCGGCGATCGGATCACCCATCTCGGTCAGCAGGTCTGCTGGGTGTGGCAGGAGCTCGAGGTGCCCGTCATCGCGGCGGTGCACGGTCATGCGCTCGGAGGTGGGCTGCAGATCGCGCTCGGCGCGGACATCCGCATCGTGCACCCGGACACGAAGATGTCGGTCCGCGAGGTCTACTGGGGCCTCGTCCCCGACATGACCGGCACGTTCATCCTGTCGAAGCTCGTCCGCCCGGACATCGCCAAGGAGCTCACGTTCACGGCGCGTATCTTCTCGGGCACCGAGGCGGCGGAGATGGGTCTGGTCACGCGGCTGAGCGACTCGCCCAAGGACGATGCGATCGCACTCGCCCGGGAGATCGCGTCGATGAGCCCCGGCGCCGTGCGCGGATCCAAGGCGTTGTTCAATCGCATCGCGAACGACGGCGCTGCCGAACAGTTCGCGGCCGAGCGCCGGACGATCGGCGCCCAGATCGGATCAGCGAACCAGATCGAGGCGGTGATGGCCGGCTTCGAGAAGCGACCCCCGGTCTACACCGACGTCTGAACCAACCCGGTGACGCCAGTGCCTGGCACCGGCGTCACCGGGTCAATCGGTCGACCAGAACTCCTGCAGCCTGGCCACGAAACGGTCGGGATCGACGAGGTGCGGGTAGTGGCCGTGGCCTTCCCAGTACTCGACCGTGCTGCCGACGATGCGCTCGTGCAGCCAGCCCGCGTACCCGTCGCCCGGATCGAGACCGAACAGTGCGAGATACGGCACGTCGTTGCCCGCGTACCCGGCCAGCGCCGCCTCCACAGTCGCCGCGATTTCGTCCTCCGACTGGGTGAGCAGCAACTCCCACACCCCGAACACCACCTCGTGGTCGGCATGTCGCAGACCGGTCACGCGGGCCACTTCAGCGGGGGACAGCTTGTCGCCCATCATCATCTCGAACATCGCGTCGACGACGAGCTGGTACTGGTCGGGGTCGCGCAGCATCGCCTCCGCGGGCATCAACTGGGCCTTGAACGAGTCGAGCTGCAAGGACTGGTCGATGTCGACGATCGATGCGACGTCGAGCATCGTGCCGGCCGCGGTCACGACGGCCCCGCCGAGCGAATGGCCCACCAGATGCGGCCGGTCGGCGTCCGCGGCGGCGATCACCGTCGCCACGTCACCGGCCATGGTCCCGAGGTCGTACGTCTCGGCCGGCGACGATTCGCCGTGGCCGCGGAGGTCGAGCGTGATCACGTCGTAGCCGGTCGCGAGACGCTCGGTCACGGGGTCGAACGACGCGGCCGACTCGGTGATGCCGTGGACGAGCACGACGGGGTCGCCCGATCCGGTCCGGCTCCAGGCGATCGAGGTGCCGTCGGACGCAGTCGCGATGTGTTGATGGCTCATCGCCGAAGTGTCGCGCAGCGCCCGGTCGCGTTCGGTGCTCAGTCGATTCGCCCGACGGCGGCGGCAGCGAGGGCGATCAAGATCTCGCGATCTGCAGCAAGTTCCTCGGGATATCCGCCCGACAGTCCGACGGCGAAGTATCGGCCGCCACCGGCGTCGACCGCCAGCGTCCGGTACGTCGACGAGTACACCGCCGCCTCGCCCAGTCCGGAGATCGACTCCGCGCTCCCGGCGACATAGGCGGCGAACAACGAAGCCGGCCCGGTGCTGCTGCCTCCACCATCGTCGACGGAGACGAACACGGCGGCCGACGTGCCGACATCGAAGAGGCAGGAGTTGGGTCCGAGCGCGGCGTCGTCCTCGCCGACGACGACCAGCCCGGTTGCCGCGGCCACATCGTCCGATGTCACCAGCTCGCAGGGTGCGACGTCCATTGCAGCAACGGCCACCGAGTCGCCTGCGGTCGACGCGACGGATTCGACCGACGTGACCTCCGGAGCCGACGTCGAGTCGGAGGCGGTCTCGCCGCCGCCGCAGCCGGCGAGCAGAGCCAGGACTGCGAACAGTGCGCCGGACTTCCGCATGAGTGTCATCCCCTCGTCGCTGAGTGGTCTCACACCAGGTTCCGGCCACAGGACGTCGGTTCTCCAGGGTCGAAGTGCCCGATCCGCCCCGAATCACGAATGAACGAACGCTGGCTGCGCGTCGGTTCTCCCCTATGATGTGCATCCGCATCGAGCCAGCGTCGTCTCGAGCCTCTCGTGTGACCGGTCACCCCAATGCTGCGGCCCGGATCGCTGAGTTCGTTCAACTTCGACCACTCGTGGATGTGATGATGCAACAGCCCCCTGGCCCCATCGGCCTGTACGACCCCCGGAACGAACACGATTCGTGCGGCGTCTCCTTCGTTGCGAACCTGAAGGGCGTCCGCTCGAACGACCTGGTGCTGACGGGACTCAAGGCACTCACGAACATGGAGCACCGAGGTGCCACCGGCGCCGAGCCCGACACCGGAGATGGTGCCGGGATCCTCCTGCAGATCCCCGACGCGTTCCTGCGCGGGGTCGTCGACTTCGAACTGCCCGAACCGGGTGCGTATGCCGTCGGCGTGGCGTTCCTGCCCGCCGACGCGGCGACCTGCGAGAAGGCGGTCGCCGCCATCGAGGCGACGATCGCGGACGCCGGCCTCGAGACGCTGGGGTGGCGCGACGTTCCCGTCAACCCGGACTGCCTGGGCGCAACGGCGCGCGCGGCGATGCCCACGTTCAAGCAGCTGTTCGTGAGCGACCCCGCGGGTGCGACCGGCATCGACCTCGATCGCAAGGCGTTCGTCGCCCGCAAGCGCAGTCGACGCGAGCTCGAGGGCGAGCTGGAGACCTACTTTGCATCGTTGTCGGCACGGACCGTCGTCTACAAGGGCATGCTCACGACGCCCCAGCTGAGCCAGTTCTTCCCCGACCTGCTCGATCCCCGGGTCGAATCGGCGCTGTTGATCGTCCACTCCCGGTTCTCGACCAACACGTTCCCGTCGTGGCCGCTGGCCCATCCGTATCGATTCGTTGCGCACAACGGCGAGATCAACACGGTGCAGGGCAACCAGAACTGGATGCGCGCCCGCGAGGCGATGCTCGAATCCGACGTCCTCCCGGGCATCGACCTGGCCTTTCCGATCTGCACCCCAGGCTCGTCGGACACCGCCCGGTTCGACGAGGTCCTGGAACTGCTCCATCTCGGTGGGTATCCGATCCATCACGCCATGTTGATGATGATCCCCGAGGCCTGGGAGAACCATGAGACGATGTCGCAGGAGCAGCGCGATTTCTATCGGTTCCACGCGGCGATGATGGAGCCATGGGACGGGCCGGCCAGCGTCGCATTCACCGATGGTGAAGTGATCGGTGCCGTGCTCGATCGCAACGGTCTGCGGCCCAGTCGGTACTGGGTGACCGATGACGACATGGTCGTGATGGCCTCGGAGGTCGGCGTCATCGACATCGAGCCGTCGAAGGTGGTCGCCAAGGGCCGGCTGCAGCCCGGCAAGATGTTCCTGATCGACACTCGCGAGGGCCGCATCGTCGCCGACGACGAGATCAAGGCAGGGCTCGCGTCACTGCATCCCTATGGCGAATGGCTCCAGGCGGGCATGATCGAGCTTGCCGGTCTCCCGAACCGCGAGCACGTCGTGTTCAGCCACGACAGCGTGCTGCGGCGACAGCAGATGTTCGGCTACACGCACGAGGAGCTGAAGATCCTCCTGACGCCGATGGCGTCGACCGGTGGCGAGGCACTCGGCTCGATGGGCACAGACACACCGCTGGCGGTGCTGTCTGAACGTCCTCGGCTGCTGTTCGACTACTTCAAGCAGCTCTTCGCCCAGGTGACGAACCCTCCGCTGGATGCGATTCGTGAGGAAGTGGTGACCGCGGTCTCGTCGTCGGTCGGGCCGGAGGCCAACCTCCTGGCGCCCGGACCCGAGAGCTGCCGCCAGCTCGCGTTGCCGTTCCCGATCATCGACAACGACGAGCTCGCCAAGATCATCCACATCAACGACGACGGGAACCACCCCGGCCTCCAGGCCAAGGTGCTCTCCGGTCTCTACCGCGTCGACGACGGGGGAGAAGGTCTGCGGACCGCGCTCGATCGTGTGTGTGCCCAGGCGTCGGAGGCGATCGAGGGCGGCGCACGCATCATCGTTCTGTCCGACCGCAACGCGGACAGCATCGATGCACCGATCCCGTCGTTGCTGTTGACCGCGGCCGTCCATCATCACCTGGTGCGGACCAAGCAGCGGACGATGGCCGGGCTGATCGTCGAGTCGGGTGATGCCCGCGAAGTGCACCACATGGCGCTGCTGATCGGATACGGGGCGGGAGCGATCAACCCGTATCTCGCCTTCGAATCGATCGAGGACCTGATCGCTGAGGAGATGCACGGCCTCGGCGGCATGGATGCCCACAAGGCGGTCAAGAACTACATCAAGGCCTGCGGCAAGGGCGTGTTGAAAGTGATGTCGAAGATGGGGGTCTCGACGGTGGCGTCGTACACCGGAGCCCAGATCTTCGAGGCGATCGGTCTCGGTCAGCCCGTGGTCGACGCGTACTTCACCGGGACGATCTCGCAGCTCGGGGGCATCGGCCTCGAGGAGATCGCCGCGGAGGTGGGCGCTCGGCACGCGATGGCGAACCCCACGCGGCCCGAAGAGCGCGCCCACCGCAAGCTCGAACTGGGCGGCGAGTACCAGTGGCGCCGCGAGGGTGAACTCCACCTCTTCAATCCCGAGACGGTCTTCAAGCTGCAGCACGCCACCCGCTCGAAGCGCTACGACGTCTTCAAGGAGTACACCGCCAAGGTCGACGACCAATCGGAGAAGTTGATGACCCTGCGCGGACTCTTCGAGTTCTCCGCCGACCGCGAGGCGATCCCGATCGAGGAAGTCGAACCGATCGGCGACATCATCGCCCGGTTCTCGACCGGGGCGATGAGCTACGGGTCGATCTCGGCCGAAGCCCATCAGACGCTCGCCGTCGCCATGAACCACATCGGCGCCAAGTCGAACACTGGCGAGGGCGGCGAGGACGTCGATCGCCTCTATGACCCCGAGCGCCGTTCGTCGATCAAGCAGGTCGCCTCCGGTCGTTTCGGGGTCACCTCGGAGTATCTGACCAACGCCGACGACCTCCAGATCAAGATGGCCCAAGGAGCGAAGCCCGGCGAGGGCGGCCAGCTGCCCGGCCACAAGGTGTATCCGTGGATCGCGGCAACCCGCCACTCCACCCCGGGGGTGGGCCTGATCAGCCCGCCGCCGCACCACGACATCTACTCGATCGAGGATCTCAAGCAGCTGATCCATGACCTGAAGAACGCCAATCCGGTGGCGCGCGTGCACGTCAAGCTCGTCGCCGAGACGGGCGTGGGCACGGTCGCCGCGGGGGTGTCGAAAGCGAAGGCGGACGTCGTGCTGATCTCCGGCCACGACGGCGGCACCGGGGCGAGCCCGCTGACGTCGCTGAAGCACGCCGGCGGACCCTGGGAACTCGGCCTCGCCGAGACGCAACAGACCCTCCTGCTCAACGGTCTGCGAGATCGCATCGTCGTGCAGGCCGACGGTCAGATGAAGACCGGTCGCGATGTCGTGATCGCCGCCCTCCTCGGTGCCGAGGAGTACGGCTTCGCCACCGCACCGCTCGTCGTGTCGGGTTGCATCATGATGCGCGTGTGCCATCTCGACACCTGTCCGGTCGGCATCGCGACACAGAACCCGGAGCTGCGGTCGCGATTCAGCGGCAAGCCGGAGTTCGTCGAGACGTTCTTCGAGTACATCGCCACCGAGGTCCGTGAGCTGATGGCACAGCTGGGCTTTCGCACCATGGCCGAGATGATCGGCCACGTCGAGATGCTGGACACGCGACGGGCGGTCACCCATTGGAAAGCGTCCGGGCTCGACATCGGTCCGATCCTGGCGACGCCCCAGAACCCCTACGGCCAGTCGATGATCCAGAGCGTGGAGCAGGACCATGGCCTCGACGAGGCACTGGACCAACAGCTGATCGCGCTCGCTCAGCCTGCGATCGACGATGCGCAGCACGTGTCGATCGACCTGCCGGTGCGCAACGTGAACCGGACGGTCGGCACATTGCTCGGCCACCACGTCACGAAGAAGTGGAAGGGTGCAGGGCTTCCGGACGGGACGATCGACATCACGCTGACCGGGTCGGCCGGCCAGAGTTTCGGTGCGTTCGTGCCCGCAGGCATCCAACTCCGCCTGGTCGGCGACGCCAACGACTACGTGGGCAAGGGGTTGTCCGGCGGACGGATCATCGTGCATCCCCATCCGTTCTCGCCGTTCGTCGCCGAAGAGCAGATCATCGCCGGCAACGTGATCGCCTATGGCGCCACCGGCGGCGAGATCTTCTTGCGTGGCAGGGTGGGCGAACGCTTCTGCGTGCGCAACTCGGGGGCAACCGCGGTCAGCGAAGGCGTTGGCGACCACGGTTGTGAGTACATGACCGGTGGCCGCGTGGTCGTGCTCGGTCCGACGGGCCGCAACTTCGGCGCCGGCATGTCGGGCGGGATCGCGTACATCTACGACCCGACCGAGGTCTTCGCCAGCAAGGTCAACGGCGACATGGTCGCACTGGAGGACCTCGACGACGACGACCGCGAGTTCCTCGCAGCGACGATCCTGCGACATCGTGACCTGACCGGTTCGGCGGTCGCTGACCGGATTCTCGAGTCGTGGGACGTCGAAGTCGGTTCGTTCCGCAAGGTGATGCCGAGGGACTACAAGCGGGTGCTCACCGTCATCGCCGACTCGCAGGCCGCAGGCCTCGACGAGCAACAGACGGTGGACAAGATCATGGAAGCAGCGAGGGCCTGATGGGCGAGCCAACCGGATTTCTGAAGTGGGATCGCGAGACGCCGCAGCGGCGGCCGGTCCCTGTGCGACTGCGCGACTGGAAGGAGGTGTACGAGGAGTTCGACGCCGAGGCGCTCACCCACCAGGCAGGGCGGTGCATGGACTGTGGCATCCCGTTCTGCAACAACGGTTGCCCGCTCGGGAACCTCGTGCCCGACTGGAACGACCTGGTCTATCGCGACCATTGGCAGGACGCCATCGAGCGTTTGCACGCCACCAACAACTTCCCCGAGTTCACGGGTCGGCTCTGCCCTGCGCCGTGCGAATCGGCGTGCGTGCTCGGGATCAATCAGAACCCCGTGGCGATCAAGCAGGTCGAGGTCGAGATCATCGATCGGGCCTGGGACGAGGGGTGGGTCACGCCGCACGTCCCCGCGGTTCGCACCGGCAAGCGCGTCGCGGTCATCGGTTCGGGCCCGGCCGGCCTCGCCGCCGCTCAACAGCTGACGCGGGCCGGCCACGACGTGGTGGTGCTCGAACGCGCCGATCGCATCGGTGGACTGCTGCGGTACGGCATTCCCGAATTCAAGATGGAGAAGCGCCACATCGACCGACGCATCGAGCAGATGGAGGCCGAGGGCACCGAGTTCCGCACGAATGCAGTCGTCGGCGAGAACGTCGACATCGAAGTGCTGCGGGCATCCCACGACGCGATCGTGCTCGCCTGCGGAGCGACGGCCTGGCGCGATCTTCCGATTCCCGGTCGGGAACTCGGCGGGGTCCACCAGGCAATGGAGTACCTGCCCTTCGCCAATCGGGTGCAACTCGGTGACATCGAGACCTCACCGATCGACGTCGCGGGCAAGCACGTCGTGATCATCGGCGGCGGCGACACCGGTGCCGACTGTCTCGGCACGGCGCATCGCCAGGGTGCGGCATCGGTGACCCAGCTCGAGATCCTGCCGAAGCCTCCTGAGCTGCGCGCCGAGAGCAATCCGTGGCCACAGTTCGCGATGACCTACAAGGTCACCTCTGCGCACGAGGAGGGTGGCGAGCGGCTCTACAGCGTGAACACCGAGCAGTTCCTCGACGACGGCAGCGGCCGCGTCCGGGCGCTGCGTCTCCACGAGGTCGAACTCGTCGACGGAGCATTCGTCGAGGTCGAGGGCACGGGGCACGAGATCCCCGCCGATTTCGTCTTCCTCGCGCTCGGGTTCGTCGGACCGGAGAAGGGTTCATGGCTGGACTCGCTCGGCGTGGACTACGACGCTCGGGGCAACGTGGCGCGCGATGAGCGCTACATGACCAACCAGCACGGGCTCTTCGTGGCGGGTGACATGGGTCGCGGTCAGAGCCTCATCGTGTGGGCGATCGCCGAAGGGCGCGCCGCGGCCGCGGGCGCCGATGCGTACCTGATGGGCGAGACGCGACTCCCGGCGCCGATCAAGCCGACGGACCGCCCGCTGATGTGACCGGGCGGCTGACGACACGTTGGTGGCGCGACCGCCTACGCTGATCGTCATGCAGTCGTCACATCCGCGCCGTCTCGGTGCCATCGTGGGTCCGATCGCCGTCGGCGCGTTCCTCCTCGCGTCGTGTGGAGCCGCCGACAATGCCGCGACGCAATCGACGATCGACCTGAGCGCAGCCTCCACCGCATTCGTCGTGCGACCGCCCGCCACCACGACGCCGCCGAACGACTCGGTCGCGCCGGGCGATGTCGTCAACACCGAGCAGGAGTACGTCGTCCAGGCGGGTGACACGCCGATCGGTGTCGCCAACAAGTTCGGCGTCGACGTCGCCGACCTGATCGCGTACAACGAGTGGGCGGTCAACGAGTTCGCCTACCCCGGTGACACGATCAAGATCCCGCCGGGTGGCACGGTGCCGGGTGCGTCCGCCGCGGCTTCGACGGGTGACGCAACGGTGACGGCGGACACGACCGCTCCGGCGGGCACGATTCCCGACGCCGGTGACAACTGTGCCCAGGGCGACTACACGATCGCCGACGGCGACTACGAGGGCAAGGTGGCGAAGAAGTTCGACGTCACGGTCGAAGCGCTGCGTGCGGCCAACGCGAGCACCGCGAACTACTCGTCGTTCTACCCGGGGCTCGTGATCGTCATCCCGGCCAAGACGTCCTGCTGACACTCACTGGAAGACGAAGTTCGTCTCCTTGACGACATCCATCGTTGCGCTGCTCGCGAACGAGTAGCGGTGGCCCGGGAACAGGATCGTCGAGTCGGGAACCTCGGCGAGGCGCCGGAGACTCTCGAACATCTTGACGGGATCCGAGCCCGGCAGATCGGTTCGCCCGCAACCTTCGAGGAACAGGGTGTCGCCGGCGATCAAGCGGTCGTCGACGAAGAAGCACTGGCTCCCGGGGGTGTGACCCGGCGTGTGGACCAGGCTGATCTCGATGTCGCCGACGCGGACGACGTCACCCGAGTCATGGCCCACCAGATGGTCGAGGGTGACCGATGTCGACTTCGTGATCCACTCGATCTCGTCGCGCTGGACGTGGATCGGACAGTCGACGTGGTCGAGCAGTTCTGAGATGCCTTCGATGGTGTGGCCCATCATCGATCCGCCCACATGGTCGGGGTGGTAGTGGGTGGCGAGCGCGCCGGTGACCGACATGTCGTCCTCGCCGACGAGGTCGACCAGCTCGCGAACGGCATACGCCGGGTCGACCAGCACGCACTCGCCGGTGCGCTTGTCGCCGACGGCGTACACGAAGTTGACCATCTGTGTGGCGAGCGGATCGCCGACGGCGAAGTCGCGACCGGAGAGGAGTTGACGGAAGTAGAGCGGAGACGAGGGCACACGCCTACGCTAATTGCGATGTCGGCGGGACCAGAGATCGCACCACTCAGTCGCCTCACGGTCGGCCAGGAGATTCCGTTCGCTGGCGATCGCGTCGTGCGGGTCGACGCCGATCTCGCCGACCGGTTCGTGCCGGGGGACCGGCTCGTGGTGGTGCAGGCGACCGGGGCATTGCTCCACATCCCTGCCGCGGTCCACGACCTGGTCGACGCCGCGGTCGGTGATGCCGTTGCCGGGTTCGCCGGCCTTGCGTCCTGCAGCGACGAGTCGATCTCGACGTTCTTCGATGCGTTCGCGACTTCGCTCGCCGACGACGAGACCTTCTCGAGGGTCGCCGCGGCCAACGCGGCCGATGTCGAACGCGCCGCCGACCGGGGACGCTCGACGACGCGTCTCGTGCTCGACGATGCGATGCGGCGCGGCATGATCGACGGCCTGCGCGGGTGGCGCGACTCGCCCAGCCGACGTGACGGTCAGCTGCAACGCGTCGAGCACGATCGTTGGACGATCGTGTCGAACCGCGCCCCGCTCGGCGTGGTCGGCTTCGTGTTCGAAGGGCGTCCGAACGTGTTCGCCGATGCGTGCGGCGTGGTGCGCACCGGCAATGCCGTGGTCTTCCGGATCGGTTCCGACGCCCTCGGGACTGCGCGGGCGATCGTCGATCACGCACTGACGCCCTCCCTCGAATCCGCCGGGCTCCCGTCAGGGGTCGTGCGTCTCGTCGATTCGCCCACGCACGCGGCCGGCCACGATCTGTTCAGCGACCCCCGACTGGCCCTTGCGGTGGCGCGCGGTTCGGGCCGCGCGGTGGCCGAACTCGGTGCGGTCGCATCGCAATCGGGGACTCCGGTCAGCTTGCACGGCACCGGCGGTGCCTGGATGGTGGCCGGGGCCGGCGCCGATCGTCAGGTGATCGCCAGCGTCGTGGAGCACTCGCTCGACCGCAAGGTCTGCAACACACTCAATGTGTTCGCCGTCGTGCGCTCGGACAGCGATCACGTCGTCTCCGGTTTCCTCGCGGGCCTCGACGCGGCCGCGCGTGCACGGGGCACGGTGGGGCGCCTCCACGTCGTCGCCGGTGGCGAGTCGGCGATCACCGACGGTCGCTTCGACGTGTCGGTCACCGTCCGGCGTGCGGACGGCCCCCACGTCGAACGGGCAGCGTCGGTGATCGCACCGGAAATGCTCGCGACAGAATGGGAGTGGGAGGAATCACCCGAGGTGACCCTGGTGGTCGTCGAGTCGATCGACGAAGCCGTCGAGCTGTGCAACCGCTACAGCCCCCACTTCGTCGCCTCGCTGATCAGCGATGATCCCGCCGAGCACGATCGCTTCTACGCGCAGGTCGACGCGCCCTTCGTCGGCAACGGTTTCACGCGCTGGGTCGACGGCCAGTACGCACTGGAGGCACCCGAACTGGGCTTGTCGAACTGGCAGACCGGGCGGACCCTCGGGCGCGGCGCGATCCTGTCGGGCGACAGCGTGCACACCGTGCGCTATCGCGCGACGGTGACCGATCACTCGCTTCGGCGGTAGTGGCTACTTCCAGACGCCGGTGACGTCGACGATGACGTGTCCGGTCTGCATGCCGATCACGCAGACCGTGCCCGCTGGTCCGATCTTCACGTTGGTCCCGTTGGCAACCGCCGAGGGGCTCCAGTGGTTCAGCGTCGAGACCTTGGATGCCGAGCCACATGGCACGATGCGGATCCAGCCACGCTGGTCCGAGCCGACGCCGGTGAGGTTGAGCGTGACTGCCGAGATGTCGGCGGGGAGTCCGCGAACACCGGCGACCTCCACCTCGAGCACCTTGCCGGCCTTCAGCATCTGGCCATTCGTGAGTGGGTTCATGACCTTGTCGTACGAGCGGGTGTCCGCCAGCCTGATCGGTGCGACGGGAATGAACTCGAGTCCTGTGGCCGGCCCGAACCAGCCCGTCACGTCGAGAACGACGTCCGTGCCGGTCATCGCGGTGAGACACAGCGTGCCATCGGCGGCAAGTGGGACGATGATCCCGTTGGCGATCGTGCGGCCGGCGCGTGCATTCACGGTGGAGACCTCGGGCTCGGTGACATCGCACGGGAACGCCTTGATCCAACCATTCGTGTCGGGCAGGACCCCGGTGACGTTCACGGCCACGGCGGTCGCCGTCGGTGGTACCGGACTGTCGGCGCCCGTCATGGCGACCTTCGTACGGGTTCCGATGCGGATCCGTCTGGTGTCCCTGGTGTCGAGGAGGCGTTTGGGTGTCACCGGGACGAACGTGTAGGTCCCCGCGGAAGCGACGTAGCCGTTGACGTCGATCACGACATCGGTGTTCTGCAGGGCGAACAGGCAGAGGTCACCACGATCGAGCGGTGCGATCGCCTGGTTCGACACGGTCTCGCCGGGTCCGTAGTTGAGCGTGGAGACGTTGGGGAGCGTGCCGCAGTTGTAGGCGGTCAGGTAACCCTGACCGGAGGGAGCCACGACCTTGAAGCTCGCGCTCAACGCGGTGGCATCGCTCGGGATTCCCTGGGTGCCTGCGACCTTGACGCGCAGCGACCGGCCGGCCTTGAGCCGTGCGGTGATCGTCTGGCGAATGCGTGAATCAGCGAAACGGAACGGGGTGACCGGCTCGAATCGGGCGCTGGTGGCCAACGGCTTCGACGTCTCCGGTGGCGGGCCGGGGACGACGAGCGCAGCGTACGGGTCGACGTTGAACGACCACGCCGCGTTGCCGCCGTTGGATCCGACGGACACGGAGTAGCTCCCGGTGCGCAGTGGCGCCGACGGGATCACGACGACCGCGTTGTCGCCGCCGAGGATCGAACTGGCGATGCCGTTGGTGTTGCCCGTGTGCAGGACGCAGGTGGAGATCGGGCCGTCGGGCCCGACGAGGCTGGCGGTGGCGCTGCTGACCGTCCTCGGCATCAGCGCGATCAGGGGAAGGCCGACGTTCTGCGCGCCCCATCCGCAGAACGAGCGTGGATCGGGCGACTCGGCGACGAACCGGGTGAGACTCGTCGTGACCCCGTTGCCGGGGAACACCACCGGCGATGACGGCTTCGGGGCGCTCCAGTTGTTGCCGCGCACGACATCGAGCGTGCCGGCGGACTTCCACGAGGTCGTCGAGGGGTTGGGCGGGCTGGAACACAATCCGAAGCCGGTCTGCGACAACGACGAGCGCAGGATCCCGATCGCATGGAACGGACCGGACATCCAGAGATCGATGTGGTTCCGCGCTGGGCTGCTGCCATTGCTCGACACGGCGACGTTGCTGGCGTTGCCTGCCTGGTCGCCCTCGGTGGTGTAGCCGGGCGTTCCCGGCGTCTCGTCGTGGGCGATCCCGTTCAGCATCATCCAACACGAATGGTTCCGAGCGCCGGCGGACCACCAGATGTTCTCGGTGACCGGCGCCAGGCCCGACTGGGCGCGATAGGTGTTGACGATGCCGAGCCAGTCCGAGTTCGCCGGACCTGCCGCTTCGACGATCGGCGACGTGGCACCGCCCGTCACGAGCACCGTGCCGATCGTCGCGAGTGCGGACACGAACAGCGCGAGGCCCTTGGTCGGGCGCCTGGTGGAGCGGGTCGTCGTCGAGTGTGTCGAGGAGGTGGTTCGCATCTGCGGCCTCTCGGTGTTGGTGGCGGATGTCGGTCGGGCAGCCGGGTGCCCCGGCGTTTCCCTTGTATCGGCACGAGCGGTACGGTTCTGAAGCGTTCGGCACGGAGTTCTTCGTCGTTGAGCGGATCTTGACGAGACCTTGACGAGACCTTGACGAATCAGCTCCCCCCACCGATTCCCGGAACCGCGTTCCTGCCGGCCGTGGACGACCGGCGTCGCAGCATCACGCCGACGTTGCCGCTCGGTGCGGTGGTCGGAGCGATCGTGGTGCTCACGACGTCACTGATCACGTCGAAGTATCTGCTCGACGCCGTCGTGGACTTCGGCTGGCCGCTGGCGGTGTACGTGGCGCTGCTCGCCCTCGTCGGGTACGCCCCCTCCGTGTGGTGGTGTCGGTATGCGAGCGCCAGATGGGCGACGGGCGACCTCGGAGTGGACATCGGACTCAGCCCCCGGTGGTCGGACCTCGGCTGGGGACCGGTGGTCTGGCTCGCTGCGCTGGGCGCACAGCTCGCAGCCGCAGCGGTGGTCGTCGTCCTCGGCATCCCGATCTCCGGCAACACCGACGCGATCGACCAGGCCTCGGTCGACCGGACCTACGTCGTCGCCATCGTGATCACGGCGGTGATCGCGGCGCCGATCGTCGAGGAGATGGTGTTTCGAGGCGTCGTGCTGCGTGGGCTGCGCAGCCGGCTGCCGGCCCTGGTCGCCGTGATCGCCCAGGGCGTGTTGTTCGGGGCCGCCCACGTCGATCCGGTACGCGGCGCCGGCAACGCCGGCCTCGTCGTCGTGCTGTCAGGTGTCGGCATCGCCTTCGGCGCGGCCAGCCACCTGTTGGGCCGACTCGGCCCGTCGATCGTCGCGCACGCCCTGTTCAACGGCGCGGTGCTGTTGATCGTGCTGACCGGTGTCGCCGACCGCCTGCAGGATGCCGGCTCAGCGGTCGTACAGGTCGGCGTTGTCGATCAGCCGCACGTCACCGACTCGGGCCGCGATGGCGATCCGGCATCGGCCGGCCACTCGCATGGGGTCGTCCAGGTCGTCGATCGCTTCGAGCGTGCCGGCGTCGAACACGCTCACGTAGTCCAGTGAGGCCTGCGGCTCGTCGTCGATGACGTGCCGGACACGAGCGAGGATGGCGTCGAGCGTGGCATCGGGTCGTGCGGCGACCTCTCGGGCCTCGGCGATGGATCGCGGAATGCACACCGCTGCTCGCCGCTGTGCTGGGGTCAGCCGCTGGTTGCGGCTCGACAACGCCAGCCCATCGGGTTCGCGGACGGTTGGTGCAGCGACGATGTCGACGCCGAGGTCGAGATCGGAGACCATGCGGCGGATGATCGCCAGCTGTTGGTAGTCCTTCTCGCCGAAGACGGCGAGGTCAGGGCCCACGGCCGCGAGGAGCTTGGTGACGACGGTCGTCACCCCCTCGAAGTGACCCGGGCGGCTGTGTCCTTCCATCGTGGAGGCGAGCCGGCCGGGAACGACGCGCGTCTCGAATCCGCGCGGGTACATCGCTGCGGCGGTCGGCGCGTACACCGCCGCCACCTCTGCGCGTTCACATGCCGCGAGATCGGTGTCGATCGGCCGTGGATAGTTCGTGAAGTCATGGTTCTCGCCGAATTGCAGCGGGTTGACGAAGATCGACACCACGACCGCATCGGCGCGCGAACGGGCGTGCTCGATCAGCGCCAGGTGACCGTCGTGCAGGGCTCCCATGGTCGCAACGAGCGCGATCGAACGTCCGGAGCTGCGAGCGGCGCGCGACCACGATCGCATGTCGGCAGGATTCTCGATCGTCACCGGGCGCAGCACGGCGGCCACGTTAACGACCTCTCGTCGGCGCCTTCGTGTCCGCTCGGTGGAGCTCAGCGCCGCGCCGAGGGACAGAGTTCGCCGTACGAGGGAAGTGCACCGCGGCGATCGGCGGCGATGATCGCGTGGGCACACGCGGCAGCGAAGGTGTCTGCCGCCGCCGTCAGGATCTGGTTCAGCGCGCGTTGGCGGGACACGGTGGACCGCATCGCCGCCGGTTGGTGCCCGAGGTCGGCGTCGCCGGTCGCCAGGCCGAAGACGGTGTCGCCGTCGAACATCGAGTGCGCGGGCCGAATCGCTCTCGCCAGCCCGTCGTGGGCGACGTCGGCCAACTTGGTGACCTCCGACTTGGTGAGTGCCGCCGAAGTGGCGACGACCCCGATGGTCGTGTTGAGGCTCGTCTCGCCGGCAGCCTGACCATCGAGGGCGGCGGTGAGACGTGCCCGGTCGGATGCCGATGGTCGTCGGAGTCCGAGGCCTTGCGCGGCCCACGGAAGTCCCGACGTCGGATCGATCGGGGAGCCGTTGGCATTGACGACCGCGATCGCGCCGACGACGACGTCGGTGTCGATTCCCGGTGTCCCGATGGTGTCGCCGGTGATGCTCACGGTCGTGCTCGCCGTGCCGACTCCGCCCTGGAGGCCCCCGGCCTTGGCGCCGGTTCCGGCCCCGACCGAACCCCACGCGGGCTGGGACCGACGTGCGGCGGCGATGGCACGTCGGCCGAAGTCGGCGTCCGGACGATGCGCGAAGCTGCCGCCACGACCGAGGTCGAACACGACCGCGGCGGGCACGACCGGCACGACACCGATGAGGTGGTCCGGCGCGCCGACCGGGAAGCCGAGTCGACGTTCCTCGAGCCAGGCCACGACGCCGTCCGCCGCCGCGAGACCGAAGGCGCTGCCTCCGGTGAGGCACACGGCGTGCACGAGCTCGACGAGGTTCTCGGGGTGGAGCGCGTCGGTCTCGCGGGTGCCGGGACCCCCGCCGCGCACGCTGACCCCAGGGGTTGCGCCGGCCGGAGCGAACACCACTGTCGTCCCCGTCTGCCAGCCACGACCCGATCGCTGGTGATGTCCGACGCGGATGCCGGGGATGTCGGTGATCGATCCGAGCGGAGCGTGCCTCATCGGGCCACTGTAGGGAGCGGTGGCCGACCCGAAGTAGCGTCGCGGTTCGTGCTCGACCGCCCCCCGGTTCCCGACTCGTTCGCTCTGCGGGCCCGCATCGGCATGCGGCGCGCCTTGGGCGAGTTGCTGATCCGCGGGTGGGAGGCGACCGTGGAACTCGCAGCGATCGGTCCGGACACCAGGCGTGGACATCGGTTCGGACGGTTCGGACGAAACAGCGTCATCTGCTTCCCCTGGAACACGATCTTCAACGAGCAGTACATCAGCATCGGTGAACGGACGATGTTCGGGCCGCAGATCACATTGTCGGCAGGGATGGTGCCCGGCCAGCAGATGGTGTCCGACCCGGTGATCTCGATCGGCGATCGGTGCCTCATCGGCAAGGGCAGTGGGATCGTCGGACATCTGAGCATCACGATCGGCAACGACGTGTGGACCGGCCATCACGTGTACATCACCGACCAGAACCACGGCTACGCCGACCTCGATCTGCCGATCTCGTTGCAGGTGATGCCGGAACGTCCGGTGTCGATCGGCGATGGGTCCTGGCTGGGCCATGGCAGCGTGGTGCTGCCGGGCGCAACGATCGGACGACATGTCGTCATCGGGGCCAACAGTGTCGTCACCGGCCACATCCCTGACAACAGCGTGGCCGCCGGCGTGCCGGCGCGCGTGATCAAGCAGATCAGTTGATCGAGCCGCGTGGCGGCGCGCAACTCGGCATCTCGTTGTCGCCGGCGAACGTCTCGATGCGTTCGGTGATCGGCACGCCGTCGACGGCGGTCTCGGTGAACGGCCCGTCCTGGCCGCTGCGGAGTTCCTCGGCATATCGGTAGCGGTCGTTCAGGAGCGTCCGGTAGTCGGCCTCCCACGCGGGCACGATCGCCTGACCCTTCTCGTCGGTGGGGGCGACGGCGGTGATCTCGTCGAGCATCGCCGACAGCAGATCGGTCGACTCGACGACGAGATCGGCGCGCACCACGAGGTCGGGGGAGGCCTGCGCCTCGAGGGCGCGGACCTTGATGTCGTAGCCGGCACACGTCGTTTCGGCGCGTGCGGCCCAGGCCCGATCGTCGATCTTGTTCACCGCGGTCTTGGAGGCGAAGAAGAGCGCCCACACCCAGAACACGACGAAACCGGCGATGCCCACTGCGAGGAGCGCCTTGCGGACCTTCGAGCGTCGCCATGGTCCGTGCGTGTCGTCGACGACGGAGGCAGAGATCGACGCGTCGAGCTCCGTCGGCGACGGGGTCGAGGGGTCGGCGTTCACATCGTTGACGATATGCCCGGTACCCGCTGGTAGAAACGTCCTGTGACCGACCCGGCCGACAGCGAGGAGCTCGACGAGCAGATCGGTGCAGGGGAGCGCGCGCGCCGGAACGCGCGTTTCATCTGGTCGATGGTCAAGATGCAGCCGAAACTGTTCGGCACCGCCGTCGGTGGGGCGGCGGTGTTCGCGATGCTGACTGTCGCCTCGAGCTTCGCGATCAGCTGGGTGATCGACAACGTGATCCTGCCTCGTTTCGAGGAGGGCGAGGTCGCGCTGGCCACGTTCCTCACGGGTGTGGCGATGGTGCTCGGCATCGGCGTACTCCGAGCCACGGCCATCGTGATCAGGCGGAGTTATGCCTCGATCACGATGTGGCGGATCGCCCAGATGTTGACCAACGACGTCGTCGATCGATACGTCCGACAGCCGATGAGTTGGCACAACCGGCGCCCGGATGGTGACCTGGTCGCCCGCGCCGGCGTGGATGCCGAATCGACGGTCAGTGTGATCGCTCCGATCCCGTTCGCGTCCGGAACCGTGGTGATGGTGATCGTTTCGACGATCTGGATGCTCTTCATCGATCCTCCACTCGGCCTGGTGGCCGTGATCGTCTTCCCGCTGCTCGTGACGACGAACGTGGTCTACGAACGTTCGGTTTCGGCGCACTTCGCGCGCGCCCAGCACCAGCTCGGTGAGTTCTCGGCGGGCGTGCACGAGAGTTTCGAGGGCGTCCAGCTCGTGAAGTCGTATGGCGCCGAGGAACGCGAGACGGAGCGGCTGTCAGGTCTCGCCGACCAGGTCAGAGCATCACGCGTGCGCGCGTTGCGGTTGCGGAGTTGGTTCGAGGCGTTCCTCGACGTGATCCCGTCGCTCACCAACATCCTGCTCGTGGTCATCGGCTCGATCCGGGTGCGCTCCGGCGAGTTGTCGATCGGCGAGCTGTCCGGTGTGATCTTCCTGTTCACCCTGCTCGTGTTCCCGCTGCGTCTGATCGGCTTCGCACTGTCGGAGCTGCCCCGTTCGATCGCCGCCTGGAACCGCATCCAGACCGTGCTGAACGAACCGCTCGAGACCGATCCCGTCGACAACATCGTGGAGCCATCCGACGGCATCGGCATCGGGTTCGACGGCGTCTGCTTCGCCCACGAGGCCGACGGTCCGCCGACGGTCACCGACGTGACCCTGGCACTGCCGCACGGCAACGTCACGGCGCTGGTCGGCCCCACCGGTTCGGGCAAGTCGACGATCGCCCAGCTGGCGATCGGGCTGGTCGGCCCCACGATCGGCGGTGTGGCATTGAACGCCGGTGAACGATGCATCGTCTTCCAGGAGCCGTTCCTGATGGGCGGGACGGTGCGCGACAACATCGAACTCGGGCGACGGTTCACCGACGAGGAGATCTGGCACGCGATCGATCTCGCGGCAGCGAAGGAGTTCGTCGAGCGACTGCCTCAGCGTCTCGACACCGTCGTCGGTGAGCGCGGCGTGAGCCTGAGCGGTGGACAACGTCAGCGACTCGCGTTGGCACGCGCGCTGGTCCGCCACCCCTCTGTCCTTGTGTTGGACGACACGACCTCGGCGCTCGATCCGGCCACCGAGGCCGTGGTCCTGGAGAACCTGCGCCGGGAGCTCGTCGACTCGTCGGTGCTCATGGTCGCCTCGCGACCCTCGACGATCGCGCTCGCCGATGACGTCGTGTTCGTCGCCGACGGACGGGTCGCGGCGCATGGCACGCACGAACAGCTGATGGAATCGGTCGCGGCATACCGCGAGCTCGTCGAGGCGTTCGAGTCGGATCGCGGCGCCGACGAGCGCGAGGCGGTGCGGTCGTGAGCCTCGTCGATCCGTCACTGGCCGCGAAGGCCGGCACGATGACGCCGACGAACCAGGACTCGGCGGTCAGGACCATCGGTCGAGGTCTGCGGACCGCCCCGGTACTGCGCCAGGGGCTCGGCCTCACCTGGGTGCTCGCGGCGATCGGCGCCGCCGGCCGCGTGGTCGTCCCCCTGCTGATCCAGCAGGCCATCGACCGCGGGCTGTCCGATCAAGGCGTCAACATGGACGTCATCGTTCAGATGGCGATCGCCGCAGCGATCGCCGTCGTCCTGTCGGGGGTTGCCTTCCGGTACGCGGCGCTCCGGCTCGGCGTGCGCAGCGAACGGGCGTTGCACGACCTCCGGGTCCGCCTGATCAGCCACATCCACCAGCTGAGCCTCGCCGATCACAACGACGAGCGTCGCGGTGGCCTCGTTGCTCGGGTGACGAGCGACATCGAGACGTTGGCCCAGTTCTTCCAGTGGGGGGGCCTCGCCTGGCTGGTCGACGGCACGTTGATGGTGATCGTCGCTGGCGTGATGTTGGCGATCAACTGGCAGCTCGCACTCGTCGCGTTCGTCGTGTCGTTTCCGCTGATCTTCGTGCTGCGCGCCGTCCAGGCACGGCTCCTGGTCGCTTACGACGCGGCTCGGCACGGCAACGGGCAGATGCTCGGCTCGGTCGCCGAGGTGGTGTCGGGCGCGCCGACGATCCGGGTGTACGGGGCCGGATCGAAGATGCAGGCCGACGTCGCGCGGTCCGTCGAGGTCAAGACCGTCGCGCAGATCCGTGCGGCCCGACTCGGTGCGTTTCTCTTCCCGTCCGGCGAGGTCTTCTCCGCCCTCACCGTCTGTGCGGTGGTGGGTGTCGGGGTCTTGCTCGGCCCGGCGAGTGGACTCTCGGCCGGTGCGCTGATCGGCTTCATCTTCCTCACCTATCGATTCCTCGAGCCGATCGCCGAATTCACCGAGGTGATCGACACGACCCAGATGGCCGTTGCCGGCCTTCGACGGGTGCTGTCCGTGCTCGACATGCCGCTCGGGCCGCCCGAGCCCGACGATCCGATACCGCTGCCGGTCGGTCAGCTCCAGATCGACATCCGCGACGTCACCTTCGCCTATCGCAGCCGGAGCGACGAGTCGTCCGACACCGCGGTGCTCAAGCACCTCGACATCACGATTCCCGCCGGTCAGCAGGTGGCGTTGGTCGGCTCGACCGGTTCCGGCAAGACCACGCTGGGCCGGCTGATCGCTCGATTCGCCGACCCGACGATCGGTGAGATCGACCTCGGTGGCGTCCCGTTGCGGCGCGTCGGCCGCGCCGAACTACGCAGTCGACTCGTCGTCGTCTCACAGGAGCCGTTCCTGTTCGATGACACGGTCGCGGCGAACATCGCGTTCGCCTGGGAGGATGCGAAACCGGTCGACGTCGAGCGCGTGGTCACCGATCTCGGTGTGCAGGACTGGGTCGACTCACTTCCCGACGGTCTGCGCACCCGTGTCGGGGAGCGTGGCGACCAGCTGTCCGCGGGTGAGCGACAACTCGTCGCCCTCCTGCGAGCAGGACTCGCCGATCCCGACGTGCTGGTCCTCGACGAGGCCACGTCGTCGGTCGACGCGCTCACCGAAGTGCGCATCGCGAGAGCGCTCGAACGGCTCGCGGCCTCGCGTACGACCATTGCGATTGCCCACCGGTTGTCGACGGCCGCACGTGCTGACCGGGTGCTGGTGCTCGACCACGGCCGGCTCGTCGAGGACGGTCACCACGACGAACTGATCAAGCACGACGGTGCGTACCGACGCCTCTACGATGCGTGGGTATCGGCCACGACCGTGTGAAGCTGCGGAGCTCAGTCGACGGCGACGCCGAAGGGGAGCGGTCCGTTCACCTCGAGGATCACGCAGTCGACCGCATCGAGGTCGACCTGTGTCTGGGCCTCGAAGTCCGTGGTCGCCCCTGGCTCGACCTGTTCGAGCGTGATGCGCGTCGACCGGTGGGCATTGTCGGTCCCCGGTCGGACGAACCCGACGAGCACCGAGTAGTCGGCGGTGCGGTCACCGGTGTTCGTGAGCGTGCCCTTCATCGTCGCGCGCGATCCGGCCTGGGCGCAGTCCGAGACGGTGGTCTCGTTCGGCTGAGGATGCACGTAGCTGTCGTAGGCGTCGAGTACGGCCACGCTGAGGAGTACCCCGATGACCGCGGCCACGAGGGCACTGGCACCGGTTGCGAGACCGACGACGGCCGCCGAACGGCTGCTCCCGGTGCGCGCGGAGCGATGTAGTCCGATCGAGCCGAACACGATCGCGAGCAATGCGGCGATCAGGCCGAGCACCACGACGAAGGGCATCCAGGAGATCGTGATCGCGATGATGCCGAGCACCATGGCCGCGGTACCGATTCCGGAGGGCGAGCCCGTCTGGGCGGCCAGGTTGGTGGCGGTCGTCGGGGCCAGCCCCAGTTGGTCGACGAAGCGCTCGCCACCGGACGACACGTCGGCCGTCCATGTGCGTCCGTTGTAGTACCGGTGCTCGTATCGGCCGGTCGGATCTGCGTACCAGCCCGCAGCAGCACCGGTCTCGTTCGTCACTGCGCCGCAAGCTATCGCTGTGGCGGCCGTACAGTCGTCGACCATGGAGATCGTGTTGATCCGACATGGCGAGCCGGAGTGGGTCCGCGAGGGACTGACGGTCGTCGACCCCCCGCTCACGGATCTCGGCCACCGACAGGCAGCCCTGCTCGCTGACGCGCTCGGCCGGGAACCGTTCGACGAGATCCTGGTGTCGCCGCTCCTGCGCGCCCGACAGACGGCCGCACCACTGCTCGAAGCGCTCGGTCGCCCCGAGGCGATCGACCCCTGGCTGGAGGAGATCCGCGACCCGGTCTGGCACGGCACGCCGGCGGAGAAGGCTGCGGAGGCGTACGCGGAGCTGAGGGGTCGCAAGGCGGAAGACCGCTGGCACGGGTTGAGTGGGGGCGAGTCGATGCGTGACTTCGTCGCTCGGATCCGGGCCGGAGCGACGCAGTTCCTCGCCGATCGCGGCGTCGTGCGTGCCGAGATGGATCTCCCCGTCTGGCACATCGCCGAGCCCGGCGCGCGGATCGCGCTCATCGCGCACGCGGGGACGAATTCCGTCACGATCGGGCACCTGCTCGGGTTGGACCCGACGCCGTGGGAGTGGGACCGGTTCGTCATCGGCCACACCTCGATCAGCCGGGTGGAAGCGATGGAACTCGAGGACGGCTACTCGTTCGGATTGTCGAAGCTCAGCGACGTCGAGCACCTGGCAGCCGACCAACGCACCCGCTGACGCTGCGCGCCACTACGGTCGGCGCATGGCCGATGCACCCGATCCCGACCGCCTCAAGCTCTACTCGTTCTCGGTGTTCACGCAGCTCAGCGGTGCCGTCACCGCCGGCATGATCCATCTCGGCGACCGTCTCGGGCTCTATGCAGCACTGGCATCGGCGGACGAACCGATGACCACCGAGTCGCTCGCCACGAGTTGTGGGCTCGACGAGCGATGGGTTCGCGAGTGGGCCTACAACCAGGCCGCGGCCGCCTTGATCGCGGTCGACACCGACAGCACGCCGGAGCGCTTCTGGCTGACGCCCGAGGCGATTGCCGTGTTGGCAACGCCCGACTCGCCGGCGTTCGGAATGGGGATGTTCCACCGATTCCCCCAGACGATGGCCGCGCTCGAGGTGATGCCCGAGAGCTTCCGAACCGGTCTCGGGCACGACTACGACAGCCACGGCCCCGAGGGGGCCGTCGGCATCGAGCGGAGCTTCGAGCCGTGGAACCGCCACCACCTGATCCCCACGGTGCTCCCGGCTCTCGATGGCGTCGTCGAACGGTTGGAAGCAGGGATCGCCATTGCCGACATCGGGTGCGGCGCCGGTGGTGCAGTGCTCCTGATGGCAGCCGCGTTCCCGAACAGCACGTTCGTCGGATACGACATCTCGCAGCATGCGCTCGATCGCGCCGAACATCGCCGTCGGGAGGCCGGCGCGACCAACGTCCGCTTCGTCGACCCGCGTTCCGAACCGTTGCCCGATGACCACTCCGTCGATCTCGTGACCACGTTCGACTGCATCCACGACATGACCCATCCGCAGGAGATGATCGACGCCATCGCCGCGTCGTTGTCGGCCGATGGTGTCTGGCTGCTCGTCGACATCAAGGGACGCGACACGTTCGCCGAGAACGTCCGCAAGAACCCGATGGCGCCGCTGATGTACGGCATCAGCGTGCTGTCGTGCATGTCGTCGGCGCTCTCGGCACCCGACGGTGCAGGTCTCGGCACGCTCGGTCTGCCCGAGTCGCGGGCGAGGGAGATGGCGGGCGCAGCCGGATTCACGCGCTTTCGCACGCTGGACGTGGACCACTCGGTCAATTCGTTCTACGAGATCCGCCCCTGAACGACGCGTCAGCGACCGCCGCTCACGGCAGCTGGGCGACGGCCTTCACTTCGATGCCGCCGCGCGGGCGCTGCACCAGGGTGACGATGACGCGGACCGGCTTGGCCGTCGTCATGATCTCCCCGGCGATCTCGGCTGCGAGGGCCTCGGCGAACACGGCGCGGTCGCGGAAACCCCACAGGTAGAGCTTGAGGCTCTTGGATTCGACGCACCATTCGCCGGGCGCATACTCGATCGTGACGGTCGACAGGTCGGGTTGTTCGGTCACCGGACACATCGAGGTGAGCTCATCGCTCGTGAACGTGACGCTCGTGACGTGCGCCGGTGCCGGGAACACCTCGACGTGCTCGATCGGTTCACGCACCGTGTTGCCCAGGACCGTCAGCGACATGGGCACGAGGGTACTGTTCGGCGATGAGCGAACAGATCGAACTCGAAGAAGTCAAGTCGGTGGCGGCCGGCCTCAGCCCGTGGGCGCACCTCGCGTCGGTCGGAGCCGACGGCAAGCCCGATGTCGTGCCCGTCCATCCCTGTTGGGAGGGCGACCTGTGCTGGGTGATGATCGGCACGTCGTCGGTGAAGGCCAGAAACGTCGCTGCGCATCCTGACGTGGCCATGCACTGGCAGGTGACGGCGAACGGTGACGGCGTCGAGATCTGGGGGACCGCCGAGGTGTTCGGCGACGTCGAGACCAAGCGTCGGCTGTGGACCGGAGTCTTCGACTACGACCTGAATGCGTTCGCCCCCGGTGGGCCCGACGACTCACCCGACACCGTGTTCCTGGCGATCACCGTCGAGCGCGCACTCGTGCTGAAGCAGTACGGGATGGGTGGGATGCAGCGCTGGTCCGCAACGTGAGCGCGGCCGGGCGGCTGACGGAGTTGTCGCGCTCGATCGAAGGGCGGGTCGCGATCGTCACGGGCGGCGCGAGCGGAATGGGGCGCGCCACGGCGCACCTGTTCGCCGACGAAGGTGCACGGGTGGTGGTCGCCGACCTCGGTGTCGACCGCGTCGACGCCGTCGTCGGTGAGATCACGGCGATGCACGGCGACGGCGCGGCACTGGGCATCGTCTGCGACGTCGCCGACCAGTCGCAGCTGCGCGTACTCGTCGACGGAACGATCGCCTGGGCGGGACGGCTCGACATCGTCGTCAACAACGCCGGCGTCTCGCTGGTCACCTCGGCGTTCCAGGACGAGGACGAATTCGAGGACAACTGGGCGAGGACGATCGATGTCAACCTGACGGCACACGCGCGGCTGATCCGCCTCGCGTTGGCGCATCTCGTCGCGTCCGGCGCCGGCCGCATCGTGAACATCGCCTCGACGGAATCGATCGTTGCCACCGCGGGACTCGCCGCCTACGCAGCGTCCAAAGCGGGCGTCGCGGGGCTCACCCGCAGTCTGGCGGTCGAACTCGGTCGGCACGGGGTGACGGTCAACTGCATCTGTCCCGGCCCGATCGACACCGGCATGACCGAGGCGATCCCACAGGACGCCAAGGACACCTACGCCCGTCGACGGGTACCGCTTCGCCGCTACGGGATCCCCGAGGAGGTCGCCCACATGACGCTCAACCTCTGTCTGCCGTCGTCGAGTTTCGTCAACGGCGCCACGATCGCCGTCGACGGTGGCATGACGATCCGGCACACCTGATCACCCGGTCGTTCGGCCTGCGTCAACCGGCAAAGCCGTCGAAGACCCCTTCGAGCCCGGTCGGGGCATGTCGCCCGATCGCCAGCTGCTCGAGGATCCCGATGCCCTGGTGCTCGCCGAGGGCACCCGAGCTCGTCGCCCTGACGATCGACTGTACGTGCACGTGGTTCGGTGCGAGGACGTCGTCGACCGGAAGATCCCAACGTTCGCCGCCGACCGCCAGCTCTCCCTTCCACACACCGTGCCCCCAGTCCGGTGACAGGTAGCCGAGACCCGACATGTGGAACTCGAACAGTGGTTCCAGGCGGATCGTCGAGGGCTCGCCCTCCCACGGCGTCAGCGCCAGTTCGAACGCCTCCGCGGTCCGGGTGCCCGGTCGCCAGTCGATCGTGTAGTCGACCGAGCGCATCGCTTCGGCGCCCGGCATGCCGTCGGGCTTGGCGATCGGGGCGACGAATCCGCTCTCGTGCCACCGTCGGCCGTCGGAGTACTCGTTGACGTCGAAGTGGGTCGAGAACGTGTCGAAGTTGATCGGCGCCCACAGCCAGAAGAACTGCGGATCGGCGACCGGAGCGCCGGTCGAACCGCGTTCGCCGACCGGTCGGACGCCCCACGAACGATCGCGGCAACCGAGTGTCTCGCCGGGGGCGAGATCGGTCAGCTCACCGTCGACCTCGATCCAGCCCTCCCAGCCGCCGAACTGGGTGAGTCGGGTGTAGTCGAACACGACGCGAAGCCCGACCTGCTGGTGGAAGTGGCCTTCCTCGATCGGCGCGGAGCGCCTGACGAACGTCAGGTCGGCACGCAGACCGTGTTCGGGCGCCTCGATCACGACACGCAACGCGTTGAGTGGCTCGAGGACCTCCACCCTGATGGGGCCGACCTCGTTGACGTCGGCGCGATCGGCCGGCGCCCGGCGCGATGCGTGGACGCTGATCTGTCGGGCATCGACCTTGCCCCCGTCGACGACCACGCTGAACGACGCATCGGCGACATGGCGGTTCGGGTAGAGACCCATCGCCAGCGCGAAGAACAGTCGTGTGTCCTTGGTGCAGCCGTTGAAGAAGTAGCGGTCGTAGTGGTTGATGTCGCTCGACGCGGTCTGCGCAATCGGGTGTGACGTCTGATGGACCGGAAAGTCGTCGAAGGAACTCAGCACCCGAGCGACGCTAGCCGTATCGTGTCGGGGGTATGGAGAACAGGTACTCGCTCCCGCTGCGTCGGTTTCGCCAGTTGGCGATCATCACCGTTGCGGGGGTGTGCCTGCTCACCGTGGCCGGAGCGGTCGTTCGCCTGACCGGAAGCGGGCTCGGCTGCGACGACTGGCCGAACTGCAACAGCGAGCGGTTCATCGATGTACGCACCGGCCACGCCGCCATCGAGCAAGTCAACCGCCTGATCAGCGGCTTCATCGGCGTTCCCACGCTGCTGTTGGCGATCGGAGCGTTCAGGGTGTTCCCCCGTCGCTCCGGGCTCCGGTGGCCGGCCATCGGCGTGCTGGTGAGCATCCTCGGAAACGGGGTGGTGGGCGGACTCGCGGTTCGTGGCGACCTCCATCCGTCGCTCGTGCAGTCGCACTTCATTCTCGCCATGGCGTCGATCGCCTTCGGTCTGGTCGCCGTCCATCGTGCCGGTCCCGATCCGGTGGGCGGCCGCCGACAGGCCGGGGTCACTCCGTTGATCGGTGCGCTGTCGACGGCACTCACCGCGATGGTCGCCGTCGCACTCGTGACCGGCACCGTCGTCACCGGCGCCGGCCCACACGCAGGTGACGAGACGGCTCGTCGATACGGGTTCGACATCTCGACGGTCGCCGAGTTGCACAGCATCACGGTGTGGATCGCCGTCGCGTTGTTCGTCGGGCTGATGGTCGCGATACGACGCGTCCCAAACCTGTACCGCAGGATGTCGACCCACCTCTCGACATGGATGTTCGTGGCGATCGTCCAGGGAACGATCGGGTACGTCCAGTACTTCAGTGACGTCCCGGCCACACTCGTTGCCGCTCACGTGGCGGGAGCGACGGCGTTGTGGGTCGTCACGATCAAGTTGGTCCTCGAGGTGGTCGAGCCGCTGCCGACCGAACGAGTTCACGAAGCAGAAACGCTCCAGGAACCAGGATTCTCGTTCGACACCGCGCCAACCGCCTAAGCTCCTGCGCCTATGCCACCAAATCACGCCGCGCGACGGCGGAGTGTGACGCTTGTCGGGTTGCTCTTGTGCATCGTTGCGATGATGGGTCTCGTACCGTCGGCGTCGGCGTCGGCGCAGACCGAGGGCGAATCGGTCGAGACCACCCTGCTCGCGCAGACCGAGGCGGGTGGCGACAAGAGCCCCGTCGAAGGCGTCGAGATCATCGTCTACGACGCGGTGATCGTCGATCGCCAGATCGAGTCGACCGGAGCGGAGGTCGGACGGGCGTCGTCTGACGCAACCGGCTACGTGTCGGTGGCGCTCCCTGCTCCCGGTCAGTACGCCGTCGAACTGAACGTCGACACGCTGCCCGCCGGCGTCGAACTGGTCCGCGCCGACAAGCAGATCCTGCCGGTCGAGGCCCGGATCGGTCAGCCCACCAGAGTGCTGTTCAACCTGGCCGAAGGTGACGCAGCGGGTGCAGCTCGCAACAAGACGAGCGACAGTGTGCTCACGAGAGGTGCCCGCCTGCTGTTCGAGGGCATCATCTTCGGACTGATCATCGGGCTGTGTGCGATCGGGCTGTCGCTGATCTATGGCACGACCGGGCTGGTCAACTTCGCGCTCTCCGAGCAGATCGTGTTCGGGGCCCTGGTCGCGTACTTCCTCAACTCGATCCTCGGGCTGAACTTCATCATCGCGGCGTTGATCGCCTTCGTCGTGGGTGGTCTCGGCTCGGCGGCGCTCGATCTGGGGCTGTGGCGACCCTTGCGGAAGCGGGGGACCGGGCTGACCGCGATGATGATCATCTCCATCGGTCTGGCACTGTTCCTGCGGTTCTTCTTCCTCTTCCTGTTCGGCGAGCGTTCTCGGCCGTACGAGCAGTACGCCGTCCAGACCAAGATCCTGTTCTCGGTCGGTCCGGTGGACGTCCTGCCCAAGGAGTTGATCATCATCGTCGTCGGACTGTTCCTCCTGATCGGCACGGCCGTCGGTCTCCGGCGCACCAAGCTCGGCAAGGCGATGCGGGCGGTCGCGGACAGCAACGACCTGGCGGCATCGACGGGTATCGACGTCGACCGGGTGGTCACCTCGGTCTGGTTCGTCGGCGGGACGCTGGTGACCGCCGGTGCGGTCTTCTTCGGCCTCAACAGTCAGATCAACTGGCTGATGGGTCAGCAGCTGCTGCTGCTCGTCTTCGCCGCAGTCACCCTCGGCGGTCTCGGGACCGACTTCGGTGCCATGGTCGGCGGTCTCGTGATCGGCATCTTCACGTTCATGGCGACGCTCGTCGTCGCCCCCGAGTTGAAGAACGTGGGTGCGCTACTCGTGATGATCTTGATCCTGATGTTCCGACCACAGGGCATCTTCGGACGAGCCGAGAGGATCGGATAGCGCCGTGGACTGGAACTCGATCATCTCCAATTCGCTGCGCTCGGGCATCTCGCAACAGGCGATCATCTTCGCGCTCGCGGCGATCGGCCTGAACCTGCACTTCGGGTACACCGGCCTCTTGAACTTCGGTCAGGTCGCCTTCATGGCCGCCGGTGCCTACGGCGTCGGGATCACCACGAACACGCTCGGAGCACCGCTCTGGGTCGGCATCATCGTCGGCATGCTCGCCGGCGTCGTGCTCGGGCTGTTGCTCGGATTGCCCACCCTGCGACTGAAAGCCGACTATCTCGCCATCGTGACGATCGCGGTCGGCGAGATCATACGATTAGTCGTTCGAGCGGCCGTCTTGAGCGACACCACCGGCGGCTCGAACGGCATCAACGGCTTCGCCAACAGCTTCCAGGACTGGAACCCGTTCAACAACTCGGCCACCTACGGGTTCCGCCTGTTCGACCGCATCAATCTCGAGTTCAGCGGCGCCGATGTCTGGGAGCTGCTCGTCGGATGGACGCTGGTCCTGCTGTCGGTGTTCGTCGTCTGGCGACTGATCCGGTCACCCTGGGGGCGTGTACTGCGCTCGATCCGCGAAGACGAGGACGCGGCGACAGCGCTCGGCAAGGACGTGTTCCGGTTCAAGATGCAGTCGCTGATCCTCGGTGGCTCGTTCGGGACGCTCGCCGGCATCTTCTACGCCGTCCAGCAGAACTCGGTGCAGCCCGACAACTACGCGACGCAGCAGACGTTCTTCGCCCTGACCGCCGCGATCCTCGGTGGTCTGGCGACGATCTGGGGGCCCGTGGTGGGAGCGATGCTGTTCTGGATCATCCTGTCGTTCACCGAGAACGTCCTGATCGAGTTGATCGACAACAACATCATGCCCGACTCGATCATGGAGCGATCCCAGGTCGGCCCCGTCAGATTCATGCTCGTGGGTCTGACGCTCATGTTGTTGATGATCTTCAGACCCCAGGGCATCTTCGGTGACAAACGAGAGATCGCGATCGATGAACGCAAGTAACGAGATGTCAGACGCCGGCGAGACGATCGAGTTCGGGCGGACGTCCGGCGGCGGCGGCGCTGCTGGCCTCCAGAAGGAATGGGACAATCCGGCAATCGGAGCATTCGACGGCGTCGACAAGGCGCCCGGCTCGCCCAAGCCCGACCCGATCCTCGTGGCTCGCGAGGTCAGCCGTTCCTTCGGTGGGCTACGAGCCGTCGACGTCGAACACGTCGAGATCCAACGCGGAGCGATCACCGCACTGATCGGCCCGAACGGCGCCGGCAAGACGACGTTCTTCAACCTGCTGACCAATTTCGACCATCCGGACACGGGCACCGTCAAGTTCAACGGTGAGGAGACCAGCGGCGTGCGGTCACACGAGCTCGCCGCCAAGGGGATGGTGCGCACGTTCCAGCTGACCAAGGTCCTCGCGAAGATGTCGGTGCTCGACAACATGATGCTCGCCGCGCAGAACCAGTCCGGTGAAGTGATGCGACGCGGTTTGATGAACGGCTGGCGTCGCCAGGAGAACGAGGTCGAGCAGCGTGCCCGCGAAATCCTCGACGAGTTCAACATGACCCACATGGAGAGCGAATACGCAGGGGCGCTGTCCGGTGGACAGCGCAAGCTGCTCGAGATGGCCCGGGCCATGATGGCCAATCCGTCGCTGATCATGCTCGACGAGCCAATGGCCGGCGTGAACCCGGCGCTGACACAGTCGCTGTTGGGTCACGTCAAGCGGCTGCGGTCGGAGGGCATCACGGTGATGTTCGTCGAGCACGACATGGACGTCGTCCAGGACATCTCCGACTGGGTGGTCGTGATGGCCGAGGGGTCGATCATCGCGGAAGGCCCGCCCCGCTCGATCGGCGAGAACCAGGCGGTGGTCGATGCCTACCTGGGCTCCTCGCACGCCGCGCTGACCGACGAGATACGTGAAGCCGTCGAGCAAGTTCCTGCCGACACCGACCTCACCGACCTTCCCGAAGGGGACGACACCGATGGCTGATCCACTGATCCACGTCGAGAACGTCGTTGCCGGGTACGTCCCCGGGGTCAACATCCTCAACGGTGCCGAGTTGATCCTCGGCGACGGCGAACTGATCGGCATCATCGGCCCAAACGGCGCCGGCAAGTCGACGATGCTCAAGGCGCTGTTCGGACTGATCAAGATCTCCGACGGCACCGTCTGGTATCGCGGTGACGATGTCACCGGCAAGAAGGCGAACTTCCTCGTTGCTCGTGGCATCGGCTACGTCCCACAGATCAACAACGTCTTTCCGTCGTTGACGATCCGTGAGAACCTCGAGATGGGTGGCTATCTGCGAAAGTCGGGGGTTGCCGAGATGATCGACGAGGTCGTCGACATCTTCCCTCGCCTCGGCGAGCGCATCGACCAGCGGGCGGGATCGCTGTCCGGTGGCGAGCGCCAGATGCTGGCGATGGGTCGGGCGTTGATGATGGAACCATCGGTGCTGCTGCTCGACGAGCCGAGCGCCGGTCTGTCGCCGGTGTTGCAGGACCAGGTGTTCGATCGGGTCAAGCAGGTCAACTCGACCGGCGTGTCGATCATCATGGTCGAGCAGAACGCCGCTCGATGCCTGCAGATCTGCGATCGGGGCTACGTGCTCGATCAGGGTCGCAATGCCTACACGGGCACGGGTGAAGAGCTCCTCCACGACCCGAAGGTGATCGAGCTCTACCTCGGCACGCTCGCCAAGGCTCGCTGAGCACCGCTCGGTGCGAACGGCTCACCGAGCACCGCTCGCTGACGCGATCCGGGACGCGAAACGGGGGCCGCCCGAAGGCGACCCCCGTGACGGGTGATCAGTTCAGATCCGAATGATCAGATCTTGGCAAAGCGATACTCGGTCGCGACGTCGCCCTCGACCTTGTTGTTCGCATCGTAGGTGAGGATCTTGAAGCTCGCTTCGGTCGGCTCGCCTTCGGGGCCGAACGTCTGCGGGCCCGAAGGTCCGTCGTAGTCGATGTCGGTACCGGCATCGATGAGCGCCACGCAATCAGCGTAGGTGGTGCACTTCTCGCCGTCGCGGGTGACGCCGTTGATCTGAGCGGCGATCGCCGCAGGATCGTCGGTGCCGGCGATGTCGGCAGCGAGCGCCACGATGATGACCGCGTCGTAGCTCTCCGGGCCGTAGCTGAAGTCGATGAGCGACGGGTCGACCTCGAGGAGGCGGGCCTGGAAGTCGCTGGTGATTTCAGCGGCCGGCAGGGTGCCCTGGATGCCCTCCATCGACCCGGCGGGCAGCTGCTCGCCGAGTGCGTTGCCGACGTTGCCGTCGACCAGGAAGATCTTCTTGCCCGAGTCGGGCGTGAAGCCTGCCTCGAACAGCGCCGTGAGGATCTTGGAGGTCTCCTCGAAGCCGATGATGACGAGCGCTTCGGGGTCACCCGAGACGACCTTGTCGACTTCGGCCGAGAACTCGGCAGCCTGCGGGTCGTACGTGAACTGGTCGACGATTTCGCCGCCCTGGTCAGCGAACGGCTCGGTCGAGTACTTCAGGAGGCCCTCACCGTAGGGGTCCTGCAGTGCCATGAACGTCGCGGTGGTCACGCCCTCTTGGATCATGAGATCGGCGAGCACGCGGCCCTGCAGCACGTCGGACGGCGCGGTACGGAAGTACAGGCCGTCGTCGGCGTAGTTGGTGAAGTCCGGCGACGTGTTGGCCGGGCTGAAGTGGATCTTGCAGTTCTCGACGAGCTTGTCGATGAACGTGAACGACACACCCGACGACGCGGCGCCGATGAACGCGTCGGCGCCGGCTGCGAGCTGGCGGTCGACGGTCTGGTTGGCGATGTCGGTCGAGGTGTCGCCCGAGTCGCCCTGGTCGATGGTGACGTCGGCGCCGATGGCACCGCCGGCATCATTGATGTCCTGGATGGCGAGGTCGACGCCGGCGAACTCGGGCGGGCCGAGGAAGGCCAGGTTGCCCGTCTCGGGCAGCACGGTGGCGATGTTCAAGACGCCATCGCTCTCGCCGGTGCAGGTCGGAGCGGACTGGACGGTGCCGCCATCGGTCGGAGCGTCGGTGCCGGTCGGGGCATCGGTTCCTGCCGGGGCATCGGT
>JAHENF010000001.1:0-16740 GCA_024643255.1 Ilumatobacteraceae bacterium | reverse complement strand
CGGGGCATCGGTTCCTGCCGGGGCATCGGTGCCTGCCGGTGCTTCGGTGCTGGACGACGAGCTGCTGTCGCTGCCGCAGGCTGCGGCGACGAGCGTCAGGCCGACGAGCAGCGCACCGACGCGCTTCACGCGTGATTTCTGCATGTTGTGGTTTCTCCCCCTTGTTGGGGTGCGGACGGGATGTCCGCACTCATAAGGTCCAACTACTCTACGCATCGTGCCCGCCGAAATGTACGCACTACCGTTTCGGCACTGTGAACGCTCCTGACGATTTCGTGTCCGACCCCCAACCCGTCCGGGCGCCGTCCGAGGTGCGGTATGCGGTCGCCGATCACGTCGCGACGCTGACGCTCGATGCGCCCGCACGCATGAACACGATCTCTGGTGTCATGCTCCAGGAGATCTCTGAACTGCTGCTGCGCGCCGATGCCGACCCCGACGTGCGGTGCATCGTGCTCACCGGATCGGGCAGGGCGTTCTGCGCCGGTCTCGATCTCCAAGCGCAGATGGCCGGACCCAAGGGCGGCCTGGGCAACCTCGGCGACGGCGGGGGGTTCACCGGCGAATTCGACCTGCGGTCGGCACCCCCTGTCGTCCTGCACAATCTCGACACGCCGACGATCTGTGCGCTCAACGGAGGCGCAGCCGGCTACGGACTCGACTTGGCGCTCGGCTGTGACATCCGGATCGCCGTCGAGACGGCGAAGCTCAACCCGGGCTTCGCCAAGCGCGGGATCCTCCCCGAGAGCGGAGGAACCTGGCTGCTGCCGCGGATGGTCGGCTACGCCAAGGCCGCGGAGATCGCGTTCACCGGCCGCACCCTCACGGCCTCCGAGGCGCTCGAACTCGGACTGGTCAATCGGGTCGTCGGGGCCGAAGAGTTCGCCGAGCAGACTGCCGCGCTGGCCGCCGACATCGCCGCGAACGCGCCACTGGCGGTGCGGGCGATCAAGCGGATGATGCGGGCGGCGGAGACCGAGACGTTCGAGCAGAACGTGCACCATGTGTTCCTCCAGCTGTTGCCCCTGTTGCGCACCGACGACTTCACCGAGGGCGTCACGGCATTCATGGAGAAGCGCGAACCCGTGTTCCGCGGCCGGTGAGCACGGCGGACGACCAGCCGATCACACTGCTGGAGGGCCTCGCCACGACCCGGGCGATCCGTCGCTACACCGACGCCGAGATTCCCGACGCCGATCTGGCGACGATCCTGTGGCATGCCGGGCGCGCCCCGTCGGGCTCGAATCGGCAGCCGTTCCGATTCGTGGTCTTGCGCACCGGCGACCGAGCCGTGCGGGCCAAGGCGCTGCTCGGCGAGGCGTTCCGTGCCGGCTGGAACGCCAAGCGGCACGGCGACGGCTACCGGCCGTCGGCGTTCGCCGACTCGATGCAACGGTATGTCGACCGCTTCGAGCAGACGCCGGTGGTCGTGCTCGCCTGTCTCGAGCGCTATCGCGGCGCGTCGCCGTACGAGGGGGCGTCGGTGTATCCCGCATGTCAGAACCTGCTCCTGGCCGCACGAGCGTTCGGCTACGGCGGAGCGCTGACGATGTGGCATCTGGGCGTCGAGGACGAACTCCGCGCGCTGCTCGACATCCCGGTCGACGTCGCGTTGTCGGCGTGCATCACGCTCGGGGTTCCCGAAGGGCGCCATGGGCCGTTGAAACGCAAACCGGTCGACGAGATCGTGTTCGACGACGCCTGGGGACAGCGCGCCACCTGGATCTAGTCTGACCTCGTGCCCTTCGTCGCCGGCGTCGACTCGTCCACCCAATCGACCAAGGTGGAGCTTCGCGACCTCGATTCGGGTGAGATCGTCGCATCCGCATCGGCGCCGCATCCCGCAGTGACCCCGCCGTGCAGCGAGCAGGACCCCCGGTCGTGGTGGGACGCGTTCGAGCGGGCGTGGTCGAGCGCGTCCGCGCAGCTCGCCTCGAGGACACCTGGCGGCGCCGTGGCAGCGATCAGCGTCGGGGGCCAGCAGCACGGCATGGTGGCGCTCGATGCGACCGACCGACCGGTCCACCCGGCGAAACTGTGGAACGACACCGAGTCCGCCCCGGACGCGGACTGGCTCGTGTCACGGCTGTCGGTTCGTGACGACCAGGGCACCGTCACTGTCGATGGCGCTGCGGCCTGGGCGGACGCGGTCGGCAGCGTGCCGGTCGCGGCGTTCACCGCGACGAAACTGTCGTGGCTGCACCGGACACATCCCGACGCGTGGACACGGCTCGCACGGGTGCTCCTGCCGCACGACTACCTCACCCACCGATTGACCGGTGCGTTCACGACCGATCGTGGTGACGCGTCGGGCACGGGCTACTGGTCGCCGGCGACGGGGGAGTACCGATGGGATCTCCTCGCGCTCATCGACTCGGAGCGTGATTGGACTCAGGTGCTGCCGACCGTGCTCGGCCCACTCGATGTGGCGGGGAGCTGGAACGACCTCGTGGTTGCCGCTGGGACGGGCGACAACATGGCAGGCGCACTCGGGCTGGGCCTCGAACTCGGCGACGCGGTGCTGTCGATCGGCACGTCCGGCACGGCGTTCACCGTCGCCGATCGTCCGAGCGCCGATCCTTCCGGCGAGGTCGCCGGCTTCGCTGATGCGACCGGACGATTCCTCCCGCTGGTGTGCACCTCGAATGCGGCCAAGGTGTTGGACGCGACCGCCCGGCTGCTCGGCGTCGACCACGACGAGTTCGACCGCCTCGCGCTGGCGGCTGGCGGCAACGATCGCCCCATCCTGCTCCCGTATCTCGATGGTGAGCGGACGCCCAACCGTCCGAATGCGACCGGGGTGCTCAGCGGACTGCGCAGCGACGTCAGCCGCGAAGCGTTCGCGCGTGCGGCCGTCGACGGCGTGGCGTGCGGTCTGCTCGACGCGCTGGATGCACTGCGACGCCACGCGACGCTCGGCGGACGACTCCTGCTCACCGGCGGCGGAGCGCAGTCGCGTGCGCTCCGCGCCGTGATCGCGGGGCTGGTCGACGGTGTCGTCGTGGTCGCCGGCGTCGACCAGGCGGTGGCCACCGGTGCCGCCGTGCAGGCCGCCGCCGTGCTCGAAGGGTCGGATCACCGTGCGATTCAGCAGCGCTGGGGGCTCGGTGGCGGCACGATCGTCGATGAGGCCGTCGACTCGGGCAACCTGCGCGAGCGCTACGCCGAGCTGCGCGACTCGACGACGTGACCGATCCACTCGGTGTCCTCGGGCTCACGGCCGGCGCCACCGCCGACGACGTCCGAGTCGCCAGGCGTGAGCTCGCCAAACGGCATCACCCCGATCGTGGCGGGGACGGTGCCGCGATGCGAGCGGTGAACGAAGCTGCTGACGCGGCGCTCCAGGATCTGGAGGCACCGACACCGGCCGGTGAGGCACCGACGCCCGCACGTGACGTCGCCGAGGAGCCATGGATCGGCCTCGCGAGGGACGCGCCGTCGTTCACCGTGGAGGCACTGCCCGTCGAGACGTTCGAAGGCCTGCTGATCGTGACGTCGTGGATGGGCGAGGTGCTCGACGACGACCCGCCGTACCGGCTCGACACGCATCTGTACGAGCCGATCGAGTGTTGGTGCCGTCTGGAGGTCGTCCCCGATGCGGGCGCGTCGACAGTCAGCCTCACGGTGGCCGGACTGGATGATGCGCCGACTCCGGATGTGATCGCCGTGCGCGACTCGTGGGTGGCCAACCTGAACGCGGTCGACTGGACCTGACGGCTCTGGGCTCAGTCAGGTCTCGGCGCGGCGGCCTTGAGCAGGCGGTCGCGAATCGCATGGCCGAGACCGTTTGGCGCCGGCATGACCGCGATGACCGTGCCGACACCGCGCGCGTCGGCGTCGCGGAGCCGCGCGTAGAGATCGTGGGCGTAGGCGACCAGGTCGTCGGTCAGGTCGAGGATTTCGCTGTTCGGGGTCCTGGCGCGTCGCGCGAACGCATCGTCGGCGTCATCGACGAGGCGGACCTCGCAGCTCGGGGCGTAGTGGGATGCGAGCATCCCACTCGCTCGGCTCGGGCCGGACGCGTTCGCCAGCACACCGTCGAGCAGGCGACGGATGTCTTCGACCGGCACACCGCCGGCGCGAAGGACCTGTGGTGGATCGTTGACGAAGTCGACGATCGTACTCTCGACCCCGATCGGGCATGACCCGCCGTCGAGGATCAGGTCGCGGGCCGGATCGAGCCGGTCGCCGAGGTCATGGAACACGTGCTCGGCGGACGTGGGGCTCACCGCGCCGAACCGATTGGCCGACGGCGCGGCAAGACCGACGCCGACACGTTCGAGCAACTCGGAGGCACTCGGATGGGCGGGGACGCGGAGTGCGACGGTGTCGAGCGACCCGGTCACCTCGTCGAGTACACCGTCGGCTCGCGGCAGGATGATCGTGAGCGGACCGGGCCATGCCACCTCGATCAGGCGGCGTGCGGTGGGCGGGACGGACGACGCCCAGCCGTCGATCTGGTCCGCCGAGGCGAGATGCACGATGAGCGGGTGATCGACGGGGCGTCCCTTCACCTCGAAGATTCGTTTGACCGCGGCGGCATTCGTCGCGTCGGCGGCCAACCCGTACACCGTTTCGGTGGGAATGGCGACGAGGCCGCCGGCGCGGATCACCTCGACCGCGCGGTCGACATCGGTGGAGATGAGCACGCGACTCGCGTTCAGCACACGGCGTCGAGGAACTCGAGGGCGGCGTCGAAGAACCCGAACGATTCCGGCGTCGCGAAGTGATCGACGCCGCGTAGCGTCTCGCAACGTCCGTCCGGGAACGCCGCCGCGAGCTCGTCGGCCGGGTAGACGAAGTCCTGATCGCCGACGACCACGAGCACGGGGCAGGTCACGGCGGCACAGGCCTCGGGCGTGATCGGAACGCCGGCGGGGCGGCGCATGACGGCCGTCAACGCGGCGATGTCGTTGCCGGGCTGGCCGGCGTATTGCGTGAACAGGCGCACCGTGTTGTCGAGGGTGGAGGAGTCGCCGCCTGCGGCGACCGTGTCGAGTCCGGCGATGATCGCGGCGGTCGCGGACTCGTCGCGGTCGAAGAGGTTCGAGCCGATCCCTGCCAGCACGATGCGATGGAATCGTTCGGGATGGTCGATGGCGAGGCGGAGCAGCGTCATCGCGCCGAGCGAGAATCCGATCGCGTCGACCGGCTCGTCGGGGAGCGTGTCGACGATGCGCTGGGTGAGGTCGGCGTACGCCTGAGGGTCGTGCGGCTTGGGGGCGTTGCCGTGTCCGAGGAGGTCGATCCCGATCACCGGCACGTCGGCGTCCTGCAGGAGCGCCGTGAATCCGCTTCGCTCCCATGTCGATGCGAACGACCCACCCCACCCGTGGATCAGAACGACTGGTGTCGTGGTTCGTGTCATGGAGGCGTCAGACTAGGGCCTAGCCTGTGGTCGCTTCCAGAGCGACAGTCGTCGGCGATGACCAGGTCGGCCTCGAAAAGGATCTCCACTCCATGCGCATGCTCCACCCCGAACCCGGCTTCGACCTGACCTACAGCGATGTGTTCATGGTGCCCAGCCTGTCCGACGTTCCATCTCGGATGAGCGTCGATCTGCGGACACCGGACGGCATCGGCACGACGATCCCGCTCGTGGTGTCGAACATGACGGCCGTCGCCGGTCGTCGAATGGCCGAGACCGTCGCCAGACGGGGTGGGATCGCGATTCTGCCGCAGGACATCCCCGTCGACGTGGTCGCCAGGGTGATCGACTACGTCAAGCGCTGTCACACCGTGTTCGAGACGCCGATCACGCTGGGGCCGGACGCGACCATCGCCGACGCCCTGTCGCTGATCCACAAACGCGCCCATGGCGCGGTCGTGGTCGTCGACGACGGCACACCCGTCGGTGTGTTCACGGAGAAGGACGGCGACGGGTTCGATCGATTCACACAGCTCGAGAACGTCATGAGTTCTGGCCTGCACATCTTGAGCCCCGACATCGAACCGGGGGCGGCGTTCGACCATCTCGGCCGGAACCGTCTGCGTGTCGCTCCGGTGGTCGACGGCGATGGACAGTTGCTCGGCGTGATCACTCGCGAGGGTGCGTTGCGCTCCACGATCTACGAGCCCGCCGTCGACGGTCAGGGCCGGCTGATGGTTGGCGTCGCGGTCGGCATCAACGGCGAGCCGGCAGCTCGTGCGAAGGAGCTCATCGGCCACGGCGTGGACGTGCTCGTCATCGACACCGCCCACGGTCATCAGACGCGTACGTTGCGCGCTGTCGAGTCGGTGCGCTCCGAGCTGCCCGACGCCAAGATCGTCGCCGGCAACGTCGTCACCGCCATCGGGACACGACAGCTGATCGAGGCAGGGGCCGATGTGGTCAAGGTCGGTGTCGGGCCCGGAGCGATGTGCACCACCCGAATGATGACCGGCGTCGGTCGGCCGCAGTTCTCCGCCGTCGTCGAGTGCGCCGACGAGGCCCGGCGCCTCGGGAGCCACATCTGGGCCGACGGCGGTGTGCGTTTCCCCCGTGACGTCGCGCTCGCGCTCGCGGGTGGAGCGGCCAACGTCATGTTCGGATCGTGGCTGGCCGGCACCTACGAGTCTGCGGCCGACACGATGCGCGATCCCGATGGTCGGCTGTACAAGGAGAGCTTCGGGATGGCGTCGAACCGCGCGGTGAAGCACCGGACCCAGGCCGACGACGGGTTCGAACGGGCCCGCAAGGAGCTCTTCGAGGAGGGGATCAGCACCTCGCGGATGTATCTCGATCCCGAACGCCCCAGTGTCGAGGACATCATCGATCAGATCGTGGCCGGTCTGCGCTCCGCGTGCACGTATGCCGGAGCGGACTCGATCGACACCTTCCAAGAGCGCGCGGTTGTCGGCGTGCAGAGCACGGCGGGCTACGACGAGGGCCGTCCGTTGGGGGTGTCGTGGTGAGTGCGCAGACCGCGGCGAATGCCGCAGAGCGGTCCGATGTGATCGTGGCGATCGATGGTCCGGCCGGCGCCGGCAAGAGCACGGTGGGCCGAGCGGTGGCGCAACGGCTCGGGCTCGAGTATCTCGACACGGGAGCGATGTACCGTGCGGTCACCTTCGCAGCGCTGCGTCGGGGGCTCGATCCAACCGAGGAGGCCGACATCGGCGAGCTGTCGGAATCGGTCGTCATGACGCTCGAGGCGACGCCTGCGGGCACGTCGGTGCACGTCGACGGCGTCGATGCGACGATCGAAATCCGCGGCCGGGAGGTGACCTCGGCGGTCAGCGCGGTCGCCGCCAACAGCCGGGTGCGCTCCGAACTCGTTCGCCGTCAACGGCGTTGGGTCGCAGAACATCGCGGTGGCGTGGTCGAGGGGCGAGACATCGGTTCGGTCGTGTTCCCGGACGCGACCCTGAAGCTCTTCGTGACGGCGTCGCCGAGAGTGCGTGCCGAGCGTCGTGTCGCCGAGATCGGCGGCGACGTCGCCGACGTGGAGGCATCGATCATCGCGCGGGACCGCAAGGATTCCACTCGGAGTGACAGTCCCCTGATCGAAACGTCGGACTCGGTCGTCGTCGACACGAGTGAGCTGTCGATCGACGAAGTGGTCGATCACGTCCTGTCACTCCTCGAATCGTGAGCACTCCCGAGCGTCGATCCCTGCCGACCGCCGAGTCGCGCGCCAGCCGTATCGCCTACGTCGTGATTCGGAGTCTGGTCTGCTGGTTCACGCAGGCGTTCACGCGCATGCGCATCGAGGGCCGGGAGAACCTGCCGCGGACGGGTGCTTATGTGCTGGCCCCGGTGCATCGCAGCTACGTCGACACGCCGATCACCGCGTGTGTGTCGACCCGTCGGATCCGCTTCATGGGCAAGCAGGAGGTCTGGAAATACCGCAGTGTCGGGTGGCTCGTGTCATCCCTCGGTGCGTTTCCGGTCAATCGTGGGCACGCCGACCGCGAAGCGCTCCTCACCTGCATCAGGATCCTCGACCAGGGAGAGCCGCTCACGCTGTTTCCGGAAGGCGAACGCAAGGACGGCCCCGTGGTGCACCCCCTGTTCGACGGCGCCGCGTACGTGGCGGCGCGCGCCGGCGTACCGATCATCCCCGTCGGCATCGGCGGTTCCGCGCTGGTGATGCGCCGCTCCGCGAAGATGATCCGCCCGCACAAGGTGTGCGTGGTGATCGGTGAACCGATCTGGGTTCGCGATCCCGACGACCTCGCGACCGCCAAGCGGGTGCCGCGCCAGGCGGTTCGGGACACGACCGACCAGCTCGCCGCGGAACTTCAACGACTCTTCGACGAGGCGCAGTCGCGGGTCGGTTAGCTCAGTCGGTTCCTGCCAGGAACACGCGCATCGCCCGAGCCAGATAGTCCGGGTCGTCCGCGCCGCAGAGTTCGCGAGCGGAGTGCATCGAGAGTTGGGGAACGCCGACGTCGACGGTCGAGATGCCGAGGCGTGTCGCTGTCACCGGTCCGATCGTCGAACCACAGGGCATGTTGTTGCGCGACACGAACACCTGCCAGGGGACGTCGGCGCGCTCGCACGATCGCTGGAAGACGGCGGCGGTCTCCGCCGAGGTGGCGTAGCGCTGGTTCGAGTTGACCTTGATTGCCGGCCCCTCATTGACCAAGGGGCGATGCCCCGGTTCGTGTCGTTCGGTGTAGTTCGGATGGACCGCGTGGGCATTGTCGGCCGAGATGCACGCCGATGCGGCGAACGACCGATGCAGGTCGTCGCCCGCGCCACCACGGGCGGCCACCAAGCGGGTCAGGACCGACTCGAGGAACGGACCGGCCGCGCCGGTCGCGCTCGACGAACCGACCTCCTCGTGGTCGGTCAGCACGATCACGGCGACATGGTCGGTCGGGCGAGCGTCGACGAGCGCCTTGGCGGCGGCCCAGCACGACAGTTGGTTGTCGAGGCGACCCGAAGCGAGCAGCGACCGATCGGCGCCGAGGACGCTGGCCCCTTGGACGTCGTACAGGCACAGTTCCCACCATGCGGGGGGTGCGTCGACGTTCGCCGCACCACGGATCCACTCGGCGAACTCTCCGGGCGACTGGGTCCCCACGCCCCAGACAGGGCTCAGGTGTTGTTGGGTGTCGAGGACGAGTCCGCCGGAGTTGACGTCTCGATCCAGGTGTACGGCGAGTTGGGGCACACGGGCGACCGGCTCGGCGACGTTGACGAGCGTCGAGGTGCCGTCAGCGGCGACGACCCTTCCGGCGATGCCGAGGTCGCGGTCGAGCCAGCTGTTGTTGAGGATGCCGCCGTAGACCTCGACGGCGAGCTGCTTCCAGCCGGCAGTGCCCACATCGGGGCGGGGCTTGACCCGCAGACACGGCGAGTCGGTGTGCGCGCCGACGAGGCGGAACGGTGCGTGGGCGCCGGGATCGTCGGCCGGGAGTCGCCAGGCGATGAGCGCTGCGCCGCGCTGGACGTAGCCGGCAGCCGGGAGGTCGTCCCACGCCGCCGATTCGTCGAGGCGCTCGAAACCGTCCAGTCGCTCGATGGTGGACGCAACGGCGTGCCACGGCGAGGGAGATGCGTCCAGGAACCTGATCAGGTCGTCGTCCATCGATCAACCCCGCTGGAAGAGACCCATCGGGAGCCCGGTGCCACGCAGATGGCTGGTCTCGTTGACCGTGACGACCGAGCGCTCGCCGCTCGAGGCTGCAGCGACGCGGTTGATCGAGGTGTAGTTCGGGTAGAAGAACCCGCGGGCGAACGTGTCCAGCCCGAGGATGTGCGAGAGGTAGCCGTTGATCACGCCGCCATGGCAGACGACGGCGACGCGCTGCCCGCCGTGATCGGCGATGATCGCCTCGATCGACGACACGACTCGATCACGGAAGTCCACCTCCGACTCGTCGGCGCCCCATTCGCCGTCGAGCATCGCCTGCCATCGCGGATCGTTGGCCGCCTTGAGCTCTTCGACCGGGACGTATTCGGGGCTGTTCTGATCCCACTCGGCGATCCCATCGGACGTGTGGATCTCCATGGCGCGGGCCTTCGCCAGCGGCGTGGCGGTCTCCTGCGCTCGCGCGAGCGGGCTCGCATAGATCGCATCGATCGCCTCGGACTCGAGATAGCGGGCGAGGTGCTCGGCCTGGGCCCAACCGGCCTCGGACAGCTCGGGATCCGCGATGCCGGTGGTGAGTTCGCGGCGTACCGGCAGGCCATGGCGAATGATCAGTAGTTCCATTGCACGATAGACAAGCAGAAATGAGCGGCAGAACGAAGATCGTGGCGACCATCGGGCCGGCGAGTGATTCCGCCGACGTGCTCGGAGACCTCATCGACGCCGGCATGGATGTGGTGCGACTCAACCTCAGCCATGGTGGACTCGGAGGACACCTCGAACGGCTCGCGCGCGTTCGCGCCGTGGCCGCTGAGCGGGGCCGGCCGATCGCCGTGCTCGCCGACCTTCCGGGCCCGAAGATCCGCGCGGGCGCATTTCCGGAGGGTGGCGTCGCGCTCGTCGCCGGAGCGTTCGTCACGCTCCGACCCGGCGACGGCCCCAGCGACCAATCGAACATCACCGTGCCGTATCCGACCCTGATCGACGATCTGCACGTCGGCAGCCGGGTGCAGCTCGGCGACGGGGCGATCGCGATGCGGGTCACCGAGGTCGGCGAGGATGCCGTTGTCGCGCAGCTCGAAACCGGTGGCGAAGCGAACGGGCGTCCCGGCGTCCACCTGTCGTCGGAGACGCTGCGTCTGCCGTCGCCGACCGCCGAGGACCTCGTGCTCGCGGAGGCGGTTGCCGCTGCAGGGGTGGAGTTCATCGCCGTGTCGTTCGTCCGCGCGGCGTCCGACGTCGAGGAGGTGCGGGCGGTGGTCGGCAGCCGGGCGCAACTCGTCGCGAAGATCGAGACGACCGCCGCCATCGACCATCTGCACGAGATCATCGCGGCGAGCGATGTCGTGATGGTCGCTCGCGGCGACCTCGGGATCGACTGCCCGATCGAGGACGTGCCCCACCTCCAGAAGCGGATCATCCGCCACTGCGTCGAGGCGGGTGTGCCGGTGATCACCGCCACGCAGATGCTGGAGTCGATGATCACCGCGCCATCGCCGACGCGCGCCGAAGTCAGCGATGTGGCCAACGCCGTGTTCGACGGCACCGATGCGCTGATGCTGTCGGGCGAAACCGCGATCGGCCACGACCCTGCCCTCGTCGTGCGCACGATGGCCGCAGTCGCCGAGCGAGCAGAGTCGGAGGCGTCGTACCGCCAGTGGGCGAACCGGCTCGGGCGGATGCAACAGCTGCCGCATCACGAGAGGATGTCCTCGATCGACCCGATCACTGCAGCGTTGACCCATGCCGCGTCGCAGGCGGCACACGACGCAGGGGCGACGGCGATCCTGTGTTGCACGCGCAGCGGCCGCACGGCGAGGGCCATGGCCCGATTCCGTCCGGCCGCCCGGATGATCGGATTGTCGCCCGACCCCTCCGTGGTCAGATCGATGGGGCTCAGCTGGGGAGTCGAACCGCTCGAGGTCGACGTGTACGGCACGACCGACGAGATGGTCTGGTTCGCCGTCGAGACCGCGCTGCGTGCGGCGCTCGTCGCTCCCGGCGACACCGTGCTCGTGTTGGCCGGTGCGCCCGACCCCGTTCGGCCGCGACTCGCCGGTGCAGCCACCGACGTGCTGCGGATCGTGCGCGTCGAGTGACGGCCGAGCCCGCCGTGTGGTGGGAGACCGCCGGAGCGCCCGATCGGCCGACACTGGTGGTCGTGCACGGGTCGATGGACCGTTCGGCGGGCCTGCTGCGGCTGAGCCGACGTCTCGACGACGACTTCCGGGTCGTGCGTTACGACCGGCGCGGGTACGGGCGCTCCAGTGCGGTCGGCCCGCCATGGACGGTCGAGGCGAACGTCGACGACCTCGAAGCGATCATCGACCACGCGGCGACGGCGCCCGTCGTCCTGTTCGGCCACAGCTTCGGCGGCAACGTCGTGCTGGCGATGGCGCAGCGACGGCCCGACCTCGTTCGAGCGGTCGGTGTCTACGAGACACCGCTGTCATGGCTCGACTGGTGGCCCGGCAACTCGGCGGGGTCCATGGCGATGGCGACGGACGATCCCGGCGACGCCGCCGAGGCCTTCATGCGGCGACTCGTCGGCGACGAGGTCTGGGACCGGATGCCGGTGTCGAAGCAGGAGGCCCGACGCGCCGAAGGCGCACCGATGGTTGCCGAACTGGCCGATCTCCGCAGGGGCGCACCGTGGTTCGGCGAGCGGATCTCGGCGCCCGTGCTCGCCATGTACGGAGAACACGCGCGGCCCCACCACCGAACGGCGATGACCGAACTCGTCGAACTGCTGCCGGGCTGCACGTGCGCCATGATTCCCGGAACCGGCCACGCCGGACCGCACGCGAGCGCGGATGCTGTCGCGACGTCGTTCGAGGCCTTCCTCAGGTCGGAACGGGCGTGGCCCTCGCGGCCGGCCGCCGGCGGCTGAGCACGAGCGTGACACCGGCCGCGACGGCCGACGTCGCCGAGAGCGCGACCGTTCCGTCGATTCCGTACCGCCCGAAGAGCCAGCCGCTCAGGACCGCTCCACCAGCGCGGGCGACCGTCGCAACGGCGTTCGACATCGCCAGCGTGCTCCCACGAGCGCCGGGCATCGCCTCGCTGACGAGTGAGAGTGACGTCACGAACGCAAACTCGAAGCCGAGCAGGAACACGAGCAGGCCGACGATGCCGACCCACAGCGTGTCACTTGCCACGACCATCACGCCGAGCCCCAGCGCGAGTGCACACAGCCCCGTGATCGTGCTGCGGAGCTTGCCGACCGCGTCAGCGATCCCCGCGCTGGCCAGGCTGGCCGCGAGTTCGACCGCCCCGAACGCGACGGCGATGATGCCGATGCCGCCCGTCGAGATCCCGAAATCCTGGTCGAGCCAGCTTCCGGTCACCACGAACACCGACAACCCCGCCATCGCGGTCGCCGCCGACCCGAGCATCACCAGCCACGCCGACGTGGTGATCGCGGGTCGACCCGATGACGCGATCGCACCATCGACCCCACGATCGACTGCGCCATCGACCAGTCGTTCGACCGGCACGAGTTCGACCTCGCCAGGGCGATCGGTCCACGCAGGCAGCACGCGGGCGACGACCACAGCCGCCGCTGACGCCCCGATCGCCAACGCCACGAACGGGCCACGCCATCCGAACACGTTGATCAGCAGCGCGATTGCGGGCGCGCCGACCAGGAGGGCGAGTGCCCACGACGTCTCGAACAGGCCGAGCGAACGTGCTCGCTGTCCGTACGGAACCCGGTGACTGATCCAGGACTGACCCGCGACGGTGAAGTTCGCCACACCGAGTACGAGCACGAAGAAGGCGACGGCGAACGAGACGATCGAACCGCCGAGGGCGATCACCGACGATGCCGCGACCAGGCCGAGTGCCGAGACCATCACGGCGCGCTCGCGTCCGCGGTCGAGTCGCGGCCCCGTCGAGATCGTCGAGAATCCTGCAAGTTCGCCGGCTCCGAGGACCGTCGTCAACTGGGTGGTGCTGGCGCCGAAGGCCCTCTCCAGCGTCGGCAGGAACAGCGGGACCCACCGCAGCGCCGTGTTCGCCACCGTCTTGGCAGCGGTGAGTTCGAAGAGCGTGCGTCCGATGGGCGGATCGGCAGGATCCGCGCTCACCCCGGGCGTGGGTCCGAGATCGTGATCGAGATGCCGAAGAACGAACACTCCGTGTCGGACACCGTGACGTCGGTTCCCGATCGCTGGTAGCTCGCCTTGACCTTGTCGGCGCAGTCCTGGAGGGCGCCGCGCTGTGTCCAGACCGCGAATGCCAGCAGGGCGAGCAGCGCCGCGACGATCAGCTTCTGGACCAAGGTCTTCATCACCCAGAACGAGGCGATCGCACCGACGATCAGTGCGGTCGTGCCGACGATCGCAATCGTCTCGGCCTGGTCGAGTGTCACGGCGATCACGGCAGCACACTACGGCGTCGGTACGCTCGCCGCCGTGAGCGATCAGCCGATCAACCTGTCGTCCGGGCTTCCCACCACGGTGCTACCTCGACCCGACCCCGTCGTCACCGAGCGGCTCGCCGCGGCGCTGGCCACGAGCGGTGACGAGCAACGCGCGGCGGTTGCGGCGGTGGTCGCGTCGGCGCCGCGGTCGCTCGACGCGTGGGCGGCGCTCGGCGATCTCGGACGCGACACGGTAGACCGGTACGCCGCGTACCGCGTCGGCTATCACCGCGGGCTCGATGCGCTGCGGGCGAACGGCTGGCGGGGGAGCGGGTATGTCAGATGGGCCGAACCGACCAATCAAGGCTTCCTGCGCTGCATGCGCGGGCTCGCCGACATGGCGGCCGAGATCGGCGAAGTCGACGAGGCCGAGCGCTGTCGCACATTCCTCCTGCAACTCGACCCGACAGGGATTCCCGCTGGCTGATCGCATGCCGCTGCTCGGCGCCGTCCTCACCGGTGGTGCAAGTCGACGCATGGGGCGCACGAAGGCCCTGGTCGAGGTCGACGGGACGCCGATGGCGACACGTGTGGCGCGGGCGATGTCGGTCGCCGGGTGTGCGTCCGTGGTGTTGTACGGCGGAGACCCCGTCGAACTCGCATCGCTCGGCCGGCCCGTGCTCCCCGACGCACATCCCGGTCATGGGCCACTCGGGGGCATTCTCGGCGTGCTCGAACTCTTCGTCGACCGGCACGCCGACGTTCTGGTCGTCGCGTGCGACCTCGCGCACCTCGACGCGTCAGATCTGGGGCTGCTGATCGCTGCGGCAAGGGAACGCCCGGACGCGGACGTCGTCGTCGCACGCGGCCTCTTGCTCGAGCCGGCATGCGCCCTGTGGCGGACCTCGAGCGCGCCCGGGGTGCGAACGGCCTTCGACGCAGGCGAACGCGCGGTCCACCGCGTGCTCGCCGACCTGACCACCGTCGAAGTGACGCTGCCCACCAGTTCGCTGCGCAACATCAACACGCCCGCCGACCTCGATCGGTACCCTTGACGCCGTGACAGTTCTGGAGATCTCGGTGCACGACCTGGCGGCGATCGGACGAACCGCTCGGGTCGTCGACGTGCGTGAGCCGCAGGAATGGGAGAGCGGACACATCCCGTACGCCGAGCTGGTGCCGATGGGTGTCGTGCCGGATCGGATCGCTGCGTTCTCCGGTTCGCCGACGTATGTCGTGTGTCGGTCGGGGAATCGCAGTGCGCGGGTGTGTGAGTTCCTCGGCGCGCAGGGCATCGCGACGGTCAATGTCGCCGGCGGCATGCTCGCCTGGATCGAGGCAGGGTTCGACACCGAATTCGGCGCCGGATCTGGTGCCGACGGTGAGTGAGGCGACACTCGAGTATCGGTGGATCGACGGTCAGGCCGACGTCGACGAGGTCGTCGAGCTGCTGCTCGATCAGCCGCGCTACGCGCTCGACACCGAATTCCATCGTGAGCGCACGTACTACCCGAAACTCGCGCTCGTCCAAGTTGCGTGGCGCAGCGACGAGGGACAACAGGTCGCCCTGATCGACCCACTCGCGGTCGACGTGACCAGCTTCGGCAAGCTCTTTGCCTCGGAGTCGCTGTGCGTGATCCACGCCGCGCAGCAGGATCTCGACGTCCTGACCCACGCGGTGGGGTCCGTGCCCGACCGCATGTTCGACACCCAACTCGCCGCGGGCTTCGTGGGCTACGGCACGCCGTCGCTGGTGTCGTTGCTCCAGGGTGAGATCGGGGTGACTCCGGCCAAGGGTGACCGACTGACCGACTGGCTGCGCCGGCCCCTGACCGAGAGCCAGCGCCAGTACGCCGCCGTCGACGTCGAGTACCTGCTCGAGGTGCACGAGCGTCTGGTCGCGAAACTCGCCGATGTCGATCGACTCACGTGGGCCGACGATGCATGCGAAGAACTCCGCACACGCCCGACGAGTGGGTCGGCGCCGGACGACGCCTGGCTGCGACTGAAGGACGCTCGCTCACTGCGACCCAATGCTCGTGCCGTCGCCCAGAGCGTCGCAGCATGGCGTGAGCGCAGAGCGATGCGCACGGACATCCCGGTGCGCCAGGTGCTTCCCGACCTGGCGATCCTCGGGATCGCGCAACGAGCGCCGTCGAACGCCAAGGAACTGTCGCAGGCTCGCGGGGTCGACGATCGGCACTCCCGTGGTGGACTCGCCGAGGAGATCCTCGAGGCCGTGCGTGATGCGAAGGGCGCACCCGCACCGGCTCCACCACCGTCGGCCGACGACCTCGATCGATCGATGCGTCCGGCCGTCACGCTGGTGTCGGCATGGGTGGCGCAACTCGCCCGCGACGAGCGGCTCGACCCGGCGTTGCTCGCAACCCGGTCCGACATTGTTGCCTTCCTGCGCGGCGACGACGATGCGCGGCTGGCCTCGGGGTGGCGAAACGTGCTGGTCGGCGACGGCATCCGCCGGCTCGTCGGTGGTGAAGCAGGCCTGACCTTCGACGGCCAGGGCCGACTTCGGCTGACCACCGTGTCCGACTGACGACACTGTCGATCCATTTACCCGGATCCAGAGAAATCATCGACCTCACCGCTACCCTGTGCCCGAATGTCAACTTTCTAGTCTGTGGGAGCCCTGTCGTGAAGAAGGGTCGTCATCGCCGCTTCGAAGAGGCGAGAAAACTGAAGCAGTCAGGCCCGGGAGCGTTCGATCTCGGATTCGGTGACCGTTCCGCGCCCTCGTTGCCGGAAGGCGACGACGATGACGACGAGTACGCGGCACTGGCAGAGAAGTACGGCGTCACGTTCGACGACGACGACGATCCCGACGAGTGACGTCGCGGC
>JAHENF010000083.1 GCA_024643255.1 Ilumatobacteraceae bacterium | reverse complement strand
GTCCATCTCGACGCCGCCGAAGAAGAAGGCTCCGAGCTTGAGGTCGGGTCGTTCGCTCATGAGGGTTAGCTTCGCGCAGATGTCCAGCACCCTCCTACGGCAGGCGACGATTGTTCACGGAACCGTGACAGACGGTCTCGCCGACGTGCGGATCGTCAACGGGACGATCACCGAGATCGGCGAGGCACTGGAAGCGAACGACGCTGACGTCGTGGATCTCGACGGAGCGCTGCTGCTCCCGGCGGCCGTCGAACCGCACGCGCATCTCGACAAGGCGTTCCTCGCCGAGCGCGCCGAGAATCACACGGGCGACCTCGCCGGGGCCATCGACGCCATGATCTCGATGGGCGACCGGATCACGTTCGACGACATCGTCGAACGAGCCGAGCGCGCCGCGCGGCTGATGGCGGCGAACGGCTACATCGCCGTTCGGACACATGCCGACACCATCGACGTCGGTGGCCTCCGCAACGTCGAGGCGCTCGTCGAGGTGCGCCGGCGCGTCGCCGACGTGATCGACGTCGAGATCGTGGCGCTGACGGGCACTCCGGTGGTGGGCTCGGCCGGCGCGCAGCACCGGGCCCTGCTCCGAGATGCGATCGCCGCAGGTGCTGACCTCGTCGGAGGGTGCCCCCACCTGGAAGACCACGTGGATGGCCACGGCGAGATCGAGCGAGCCACCGACGTGCTCCTGGAGATTGCCGCAGACACCGGCGTGGGCGTCGATCTGCACACCGACGAAACCCTCGATCCCGCAGTGATGGGCCTCGAGTACCTGGCCCGCCAAGTTCTTGCCGGATTCCCGCACCGTGTGACCGCAAGCCACTGCGTGAGCCTCGGCCAACGCAACGCCGTCGAACAACAGCGCATCGCCGAACTCGTCGCCGCCGCCGGCATCGGGGTGGTCACACTCCCCCACACCAACCTCTGGCTCGGCGGCCGCGGTCAGCAACCCGTGCCCCGCGGGCTCACCGCCGTCGATGCGCTTCGGCATGCTGGCGTTGCGGTCGCTGCGGGTGCCGACAACCTGCAGGACCCGTTCAACCCGATGGGCCGGGCCTGCCCGTTCGAAACCGCGTCGCTGATGGTGCTGGTCGCCCACGACCTTCCGGAGGTCGCGTGGGACTCGGTGAGCGCAGCTTCCCGCCGCGTCCTGGGTCTCACCGGCGGCACCATCGAACCCGGTGTACCTGCGGATCTCCTCGCCGTCGCGGGCTCCTCGCTGCGTCAGGCGATCGCCGAGGGCCCAGTTCCACGGCGAGTGTTCCGTTGCGGCGTCGAGGTCGTGGCACCATAGGACCACCCGTCACCGAGCAGCCGCCGATCACGGAGAGCACGAAAGGTGGATCACCACGTGGTCATCGAGTTCCTCACGTTCCGTGTCCCGCTCGACGAGCGCGATGAATGGATGCAGGTCGAGGAGGCCACGTGGAGCCGGTTCCTCGAACGTCAGGACGGTTTCGTCCGCAAGCAGCTCTGGGTCGACGTCGACGACCCTGGCCACGTGCACGCCATGATCGAGTGGGCGTCGCTCGCCCAGTGGAAGCAGATCCCCGCCGACGAACTCGCCGCCGTCGATGCCTCGATGGGCCCCTGGGTGAGGGACTGCAGCTGCCGGACGTACGAGGTCATCCGCGACTGTTGAGCCGTTCGAACACCTCGATGGCATCGCGCAGCATCGTCAGCGGATCGGCGCCGTCGACGAGCGCTAGGCCGATGGAATCCGGCGCGTGCGCATCGACGAGCGCGGCGAGCACGTCGGCGACCTTCCCCGGATCGCCGGTGATCGCGGTTGGATCGTCGTCGCCTGCCGTCCCGAACCGCGCCGACTGGTACAACGCAACTCGGGGCGAGCCATCGCTGCGCACCCATCCGACGACTTCATCGAGGCGATCCGGCGCGAATCCCGAGAGGAACACGCCGTCGGCTTCACGTGACGCCAACCGGTTGATCTGCTCGCCCCGCGACGCCACGTACAACGGCACGTCACGTGCCGGCGCGGCGTGATCGGTCAGCACGTAGCCGGCGTCGTCGCGACGCTGGAGCACGGCACGGGCGGTGCGCAACGCATCGCGCATCAACGCCACCGGTCGATCGACCGTCAATCCGAACGGCTCCAACGACTGCTGCCCGCCGACTCCGAAGCCGAGCATCATCCGCCCGCCTGACAGTTCGTCGAGCGACGCCACCGTCGCGGCGATGGCCCCTGGGTGTCGCAACACGGGCGAGGTGATCCCGATCCCCATCCGCACTCGCTCGGTCGCACCGGCGGCGGCTGCACAGACGACGAACGGGTCGCGCATGACGCCTTCGTCGGCGATCCAGACCTCGTCGATGCCCGACCGCTCGGCTTCCACGACCGTCGCGACGAGTTCGTCGATCGGTGCGTCGGGGTAGAGCCAGACACCCGTTGCGGTCGTCATCGCATCAGCGAACCCGCGTCTCCCGGCCGGGCCGTGGGGCCCGACCGGGAAGCACGAATTCGACTCAGGACGTACCGATCAGCGCCCGGGGGCGTCTGCGCAGTAGTCGTTGGTGAAGATGCCGTCGATCGAGTCGGCGATCTCGGTGCCCTGCTCGTCGTAAATCGGGGCCAGGATGTCGTAGAGACCCTGGACCCGCTCCGTGTCGAAGCTGCAGTAGGTGCCGTCGGGGCTGTTGATGGCGAATTCGCCGGACTCGACCAGCGCCATGCCGGCTTCGTTGAGGCCCTCGCTGAGCGTCCAGAACCCGTCGTGAGCGACGTTGATGTCGATCATCGCGTCGGTGACCGGCTTCGGGTCGTTCAGGAAGTCGACCCAAGCCTGCTGCATCGCCGGAACGAGCACCTTCAGGCACTCACTCAGCTCGTCGGCCTTGTCGCGCATCATCGTGATCGCCGCCGGGTAGTTGTCGAAGCCGATGTCACCGACCGTGAAGAAGTCGACCGGAGCCGGAGCGCCGTCCTTCCACTCGATGTCGTTCTCGTACTTGTACACCTCGTTGGTGGCGAAGCCCTGCTGGAAGAAGTTTCCGCCGTCGGCCACGAAGGCAGCGTCAGAACCGTCGTAGCTCGGGTTGCTCTGGTCCTCGGTCATGTAGCCCTGACCGATCATGTAGTCGATGTAGGCGACGCCTGGGAAGTGCAGGACCTGGGCGCCGGTCTCGGCGATGCCCTCGGGACCCGAGATCGGGTTCTGCTCGGGGTCCCACATGATCATCTGTGGGTCCTTGTCGAGCGTCTTCGCGACGGCGACCATGTCGACAGCCGCCGAGTCCTTGATGATGTCGCTCATGTTGATGTAGGCCATGTCGGCCTCACCATCGAGCAGGATCGCGCTGTTGAGCTTGTCGAACTTGACCGTGTTGATCTGGAGCTCCTTGAGCCCGCCGACCGCGTACTGCTCCTGGACCGGGCCGGAGTACGACACGCTGTCCTTGTCGGCGGTGCCGTCGGGTCCGATCAGCTGGTACGTACCACCGTGCTCGAGTTCCGGGAACCAGTCGGTCTGGATCGTGAGCTTCTCGGGACACACGCCGGCGCTGTCGGTGCCTGCGTCGGTGGTCTCGGTGCCTGCGTCGGTGGTCTCGCCGCCGCTGCTGGAATCATCGTCGCTGCCGCACGCGGCGAGCAGCAAGATGCTGGTGGCGCTGAGCAGCGCCACGGTTCTACGGGCTTTCATGTGGTGGTTCTCCCCTTGATGGTGTTGGAACGGCTGGAGGGTTGGCTCAGGTCTGCCGTGAGGCAGACTCGTGCCAGTTGCGGATGGCGCGAGCCGTGATCGCGCCAACGATGAGGAACATCACGACACCGAACATCGATGCGGTGATGGTGCCGGCGAACATCTCGGGCCGGTTGGCTGCACGCTGCTGCCGGTTCCGGATGTAGTAGCCGATCCCCTTCTCGCCCTGGTTGAAGAAGAAGTCCGCGACGATCGCGCCGATGACGGCGCCGCCGGACGCGATCCGGATGCCGGCCATCATCGCCGGCAGCGCGGACGGGAGCTCGAGTTTGCGCAGCCTGGTCCACCGGCTGACGTGGTTGAGCGTGAACAGGTCGTGATGCAGCCGATCGGTCGACTGCAGGCCGAACAACGTGTTGGTGATCACCGGGAAGATGGCGATCAGCACGACCACCACCAGCCGTACACCGATCTCGTCACCGAACAACTGGGTGAGCAGCGGAGTGATGGCGAGGATCGGCACCGTCTGCAGGATCACGGCGTACGGGAACAGCGCTCGCTCCATCCCCTTCGACAGGTTCATCACCACGGCGATCGCCACGCCGAGCACGATCGAGATCCCCAAGCCGATCAGCGTGACCTTCACGGTCGGCCACATGTAGCCGAGGATCGGCCGCAGACCGTTCGACTCGTCCCACAACGGCAGGAAACCGTCGGTGATCACCGTGTGCGGGTACGGAAGGGCATTGCGGCGCTGTGCCGGATTGTCGAAGCGCGACCAGCTGTACAGGTACCAGACGCCGATGAAGATGGCGAACGTCACCAGCGGTGGGATGAGGTTCTTGAGCCGGTGGCCCTTCGAGCTGCCCTTCGGTTGGTGAACCGGCACGGACGCCCCGACGGCAGCCGTGACGGCCATCGATTCCTGCGGTACCTCGGCTGGCGATTCGTCGAGCGCGGTCACGTGTGCGCGTCCTTGAGATCGTTGTTGATCAGGCCGCAGATCTCGGCGAACTCCGGTTCGAACCGGATGTCGTGCGGCCGCTCGGCACCGAACGGGATCTGGTAGTCGCCGATCAACCGGCCCGGCCGGGCCGACATCACCAGCACGCGGGTGCTGAGGAACACTGCCTCGGCGATCGAGTGGGTGATGAACAATGCAGCGAACTTCTCCGAATTGAACAGGTTGATCAGTTCGTCGTTGAGTCGCTCACGGGTGATCTCGTCGAGGGCGCCGAAGGGCTCGTCGAACAGGAACACCTCGGGGTTGAGTACGAGCGAACGCGCCAGCGAGCAGCGCATCTTCATACCGCCCGAGAGCTGCTTGGGGAACTTGTCCTCGTGACCGACCAGGTTGACCAACTCGATCGCCTCCGCCGAGAGGCGTTGGCGGTCCTGCTTCGACATCCCGTGCAGTTCGGCGTTGAGCTCGACGTTCTTCTGGACGGTGCGCCACGGCAGCAGGGTCGCGTCCTGGAAGACGTAGCCGATCGAGTCACGGTTGACGTCGCAGACACCACCGGTGTGCTGCGTGAGCCCCGAAGCAATGCGCAGCAATGTCGACTTGCCGCAACCGGAGGGGCCCACCACGGTGACGAACTCGCCGGGGTCGACGCTGAACGACACGTCGTCGATCGCGTGGGTTCCGTCGGGGAACACCATCGAGAGGTGCTCGAATCGCAGCCGGGGCGACGTCGCCGTCCCGGACAGATCCGACGCGTATTCGGTGTCGGTCATCATGTCCTCGGTGAAGTTAGTTGTCGCGACCGTACTTGCCCATCCGACGAGCGTGAACATCGCGTTTCGGCTGTGCGGAACCTGGACCGTGCCACCCCGCAGGGCACGCTAGCCGGTCCGATCACGGGCGAAGGACCCCGCTGAACTCACCCGTAGGCGCAGAGGTCGAACGGATTGCCGTCGGGGTCGGCGAGATTGACGATCGCGCCGTAGGGCTCGCGACGGGGCTCGTGGAGCTGCTCGGCTCCCAGCCCGACCAGCCGCTGGAGCTCCGCGTCGAACTCAGCCGGCGGGCACGACAGATCGAGGTGCACCGAGCCCGGACGGGTCGCGCCGCGCTGGATTCCGAGACGCCGGTTGCCTGAGCCATCGGCGAGCACGATCCAGCGGTCGCCGTCCTCACGCTCGACCTCGTGCAGGTCGATCGCCGCCGACCAGAACGATGCGAGCGCGTCGGTGTCCGGTGAGTCGATCGTGACGAGGTCGAACCGCGTCGCCATCCAGTCAGTCCCGATCGTTGCCGGACAGCAGGTCGAGCACCACATGCAGCAAGACGTTGGCGCCCGCTTCGATGTCGTCGGCCTCGGTGAATTCGGCGATGTTGTGACTGAGGCCGTTCACGCTCGGGGTGAAGACCATCGCCGTCGGACAGATCCGCGCGAGCATTTGCGCGTCGTGGCCGGCACCACTCGGCATGCGCCGAGTCGAATGGCCGAGGCGGGTCGCCGTCGCCTCCACGAGATCGACCATCGTGGAATCGAAATCGACGGGCTCGAACCGCGCCAGTGACGTCCTCGTGATGCGGACGCCCTCGACCGCGGCGAGTTCGTCGAGGAACGTGGCGAGGCGAGCCTCTGCCTCGCGCAGGACCGAGTCGTCGGTGTTGCGCAGATCGACGGTCATCACCACACGTGCCGGCACCACGTTGACCAGGTTGGGGTAGACGTCGACGCGACCAACGGTTCCCACCTGCTCGGCCCCGAGCACTCGCGTCAGGTCGCGGACGTAGGTGGTGACCGCTGCCGCGCAGTACACCGGATCGTGACGCAGGCGCATCGGCGTGGTCCCCGCATGGGCGGATTGACCGACGATCACGATCTCGGTCCACGAGATCCCCTGCACCCCCTCGACCACACCGATCGTGGTCCCCTCGGCCTCGAGCACCGGTCCCTGCTCGATGTGGAGTTCCACGTAGGCGTGCGGCGCCGTAGCGGTCGGGCACGGTGCCGGACCGGCGTAGCCGATTCGCCCGAGTTCGTCACCGAGACGGGCACCGTCGTCGGCAGCCACCAGGTCGAGCGCCTCCTCCAGCGGGAGGCCACCGACATGGACCAGGCTGCCGAGCATGTCGGGGGCGAATCGCGAGCCCTCCTCGTCGGTGAAGAAGGC
>JAHENF010000037.1:19085-26720 GCA_024643255.1 Ilumatobacteraceae bacterium | reverse complement strand
TGGAGCGGATGACGGGAATCGAACCCGCGTTCTCAGCTTGGGAAGCTGATGTTCTACCATTGAACTACATCCGCAAGAAGCCCCCAGGTTAGCGGGGGCCGGCCGAGAGTCTTGAAGTGTCAGACTCCGCGAGCGTCGATGGCAGTCTGGTCGTACGGCTCGATCATGATGCACTCGCCGGGGCACTCCTCGGCGGCGTCGACGGCGAGGTCGATCAGCGAATCGGGGATCTGCGCGACGCCTCGCCCGTTGTCGGGGCCGTGGCCGGCACCCTCCGCACCGTCGAAGATGGTCGTCGTACCGAAGTGGGACGCTTCTTCCTTCACCACCCAGAGTCCGTCGTCGCGAGAGACGAACACGTCAGGGCAGATCTCCGAACAGATGCCATCTCCCGTACAAAGATCCTGATCGATCCACACCATCAACGCCGTCGCCATGTCACCAGGTCCTTCCGAGGGTTTCGAACACTGCCCATGGTTCTATCTCCCATCGGGTACGAACCGACCGTCGCCCCGGAGACGTCAGGTCGTGCCCCGCTCCATCGCGTCGGCGACATCGTGGTGTCGCCGCTCCGGCGTGCGCCGCAGGCCCTCGGCGACGCCGGCCTGGTCGCGCTCACTGCGGTTCTGGCTCATCTTGCGCTTCGCCACGACGCGGCCGATTGTCAGCTCGATCCCGACGATCGCCTGCAGCTGTCGCTCGATGAAGTCCGCCGGAGCATCGTCGACGGACCACGGTGGAGGCGTGGGGGTTCCGGCGGCGCGCTCGGTCTCGTGGTACGTGGTGAGGTCGGTGACGACCGATCGAACGAACGTCGGCTCGTCGCGGACACGCACCGAGCCGTGCACGTGGACGACCTCGTAGTTCGCGGTGGGGACCACACGCGGGTCGTCGGCTTTCGACGGATACCAGCTCGGCGACACGTACGCGTCGGTGACCGGCACGATCAGCACCGCCGCGGTCTCCCCGAGTCGACGCCAGTGCGGATTGGCGCGGGCGAGGTGTGCTCGAACGGTCGTCATCGCGTCGTCGACGAGGAACGGGATCGGCGTGGACTCGAAGCCGGTGGATCCATCGCCGGACACGAGGTGCCCGATCGCCGCCGTGCGCAGCAGCCGGAGCACCACCTCGGGATCCTCGACCGCGTTCACCCTCGGCACGTACACCCCGACGACCGTACTCCCGCACCACGACCCACTCCCCGCGCGTTTGTGGCGCGTTCCGGTTGGCCCGTCCCAACTCGATCGCGCCGCAAACGGGAAGGCCGGATCGCAGAGACGTTTGCGGTGCATTCCGGTTGACCCGTGCCAACCGAAACGCGCCGCAAACGGGGAGGGATCGCGCCGCAAACGGGGAGGGATCGCGCCGCAAACGGGGTGGGGAGGGGCGGGTCACTAACGTGGCCGATTGTGATCCTGTCCGACCGCACCCTTCGTGAACAGCTCGCTGCCGGTCGGATCGTCCTCGACCCGTTCGACGAGTCGTTGGTCCAGCCGTCGTCGGTCGACGTGCGGATCTCGAACCTGTTCCGGGTGTTCCGAAATCACACCCGTGGGATCATCGACGTGAAGCTCGACATGGTCGACCTCACCGAGTTGATCGAGATCCCCGAGGGGTCCGAGGAACCCTTCATGCTCCATCCCGGCGAGTTCGTCCTCGGGTCGACACTCGAGCGCATCGGCGTGCCCGACGATCTCGTCGGCCGCGTCGAGGGCAAGTCGTCGCTCGGTCGGCTCGGGCTGTTGATCCACTCGACGGCCGGCTTCATCGATGCCGGTTTCGACGGCCACATCACCCTGGAGTTGGCCAACGTCGCCAGCCTGCCGATCACGCTGTACCCCGGCATGAAGATCGGCCAGGTCAGCTTCATGCAGATGACGACGCCGGCCGACAAGCCGTACGGCAGCGGCGCGAGCGGCTCGAAGTACCAGGGCCAGCGCGGCCCGACCCCGAGCCGCTACTTCGAGAACTTCTACCGCTGACCCCCCGCTCTCGGACGTTTGTGGCGCGTTTCGGTTGGACTGGTCCAACGAAACTGCACCGCAAACGTGGGTTGGGCAAGGGTTGAGGCAGGGTCAGTCGGTGTAGCGGCGGACGCGAGCGCGCTTGCCGCGCAGCGTGGTGCTCGACATCTTGTCGATCACGTGCTCGACGGAGGCTTCCGGCACGCCGACGACGGAGTAGGCATCGGCGATCCGGATCGGGCCGATCTCGCGGCCGACGAGACCGGTCTCGTTGGCGATCGCGCCGACGAGGTCACCCGGGCGAACGCCGGCCTTGCGCCCGAGGCTGACGTGGACGAAACCTGCTCCCGCACCCGAGTGCTTGCCCTTGCCGCCTCGGTCGCGTTCGCCGGTGTTGCGCTGCTTGGTCTTGTCGAACTTCTTGCCGTCGCCGCCGTGCTTGCCGCCACGCAGCCGATCGGACGCGTCGGGAATCTCGAGCTCGTCGATCGTCGCGCCACGTGACTCGTGGACCAACTTGATTGCCGCCAGCGCGATGTTGCGGTCGCTGTCCTCCCCTGCGAGGGCGTTGAACACGGTGTTGAAGTCTTCGAGGTCGACCGAGGCGAGCGCCTCGCGCACCGCGTTGACCGTCATCTCGATCTGCTTGGCGCGCAGGTCCGACACGGTCGGGACCGTCGCGATCTCGAACTTCTGCTTGGTCAGTCTCTCGATGTTCTCGAGGCCGCGCCGCTCGCGCGGCTCGGCCAGCGTGATGGCCACACCCTCGCGCCCTGCCCGCCCGACGCGCCCGATGCGGTGCACGTAGCTCTCAGCGGCGGAGGGGACGTCGTAGTTGACGACGTGCGTCAGGGTGTCGACGTCGAGGCCGCGGGCGGCGACATCGGTGGCGATCAACAGCTCGGCGGTGCCGTCACGGAGACGAGCCATGACACGGTCGCGCTGGCCCTGGTCCATGCCGCCATGCAACGCCTCGGCGCGGTAGCCGCGTCCGTTCATCGTCACCGTGAGCTGGTCGACCTCGGTGCGGGTGCGACAGAACACGAGAGCGGCCTTCGGAGCCTCGATGTCGAGGATGCGTCCGAGTGCGGACGGCTTGTGAGCGCGCTGCACCACGTAGACGGTCTGACGAATGTTGGCCTTCGACCCGCTCTCGGAGTCGTTGTGCTTGATGGTGATGCGCTGCGGGTTGCGCTGGTAGCGCTTTGCGATCGAAGTGATGCGCCCGGGCATGGTCGCGGAGAACAACACCGTCTGGCGGTCCTCGGGGGTGCTCTCGAGGATCGACTCGATGTCGTCGGTGAAACCCATGTCGAGCATCTCGTCGGCCTCGTCGAGGATGACGGTGGTGATCGACTCGAGCGCGAGCGAGCCCCGGCCGATGTGGTCGAGTGCGCGGCCGGGGGTGGCGACCACGACGTGCGCGCCGCGGTCGAGCGCCTGCAGCTGACGCTGGATCGGCTGCCCACCGAACACGGGGACGACCTTGATGCCGAGCTCGCTGCCGTACTTGAACATTGCTTCGCTGACCTGCACCGCGAGTTCACGGGTGGGGACCAGGACGAGCACCTGCGGCACACGGCGGCCGGGGTCGATCATCTGGAGTGCCGGCAGAGCGAACGCGGCGGTCTTGCCGGTGCCGGTCGCCGCCTGACCGAGCAGGTCCTGGCCCGTCAACAGCAGCGGGATCGTCTCGCGCTGGATCGGTGTGGGCTCCTCATAGCCGAGGTCGTCGAGTGCCCTGAGCAGTTCGTCGCGCAACCCGAGCGCGGCGAACCCGCCGGCGCTGTCGTCGTCGTGCGCCTGGTCGGCCGCGTCGACGACGGTGTCGTCATCGGCAGTGGTGGGTTCGTCGTGGTCGTCGTTCATCGCGTGCTCCTGGCAGGGGAATTGTCCAACGATACGAACGTCGCGGCCCGGATCGAACAGAATGTTCCATGGCCTACATCGCCGACCGTGTCGCCCACGACGCCGACGCCCACATCATGGAGCCTCCGAACTGGTTGCGCGACCACGCCGATCCCGACATTCGCGACCGCATCGAACGTCCCGGCTACGCCAACGAGCTCGTCCAGACCGGCGACGGCGACGGTTACGCCGAATCGGGTGGCGACCAGGATCGCATCGATGCCGTGTTCGCCCGCCTGGCCGACCGGCATCGCTCGGAAGAGTTCCTCGAGAACGAGGACGTCGACGTGATGAACCGCAAGAACTTCGCCGCCACCGGCTCGTTCCTCGCCGACGACCGGCCGCGAGTGCTCGACTTCATCGGTGTGGAGAGCCAGTTGTTGTTCAACACGTTCCACAACAGCCGGCTCTACCAGTGGGAGCACCAACCCGACCTCGACCTCGCCTACGGAACCGCGCGGGCGCACAACCGCGGGATGGTCGAGTTCTGCTCCGTCGATCCCCGACTCCTGCCGACCTGTTACGTGCCGCTCGCCGACTTCGGCCGAGCCGAGGCGATGGCGGCCGAAGCGATCGACATGGGTGCGGCCGCGCTGCTGGTGGCGTCGGGCTGCCCGAGGGATCACTCGCCCTCGCACATCGCCCTCGACCCGGTGTGGCGACAGGCGCAAGAGGCCGGCATCCCGGTGGTGTTCCACGTCGGCGGCACGGGCGACCTGATCGATCGGGCCTACTTCGACAACGGCCTGCCGATCCCAGCCGACTTCCACGGCGGTGAGGAGAACTTCCGCTCGGTCGACTACATGGCGATTCCGTTCCCACCGATGCAGACGCTCGCCACGCTGATCTTCGACGGCGTGCTCGACCGGTTCCCCGACCTGCGCATCGGCGTGATCGAGCAGGGCTGCAGCTGGCTGCCGAGCTGGATGAAGCAGATGGAGTCGGCGATGGACGCGTTCGGTCGTCACGAGGAACGCCTCCAGAAGTTGTCGATGCGCCCGAGCGACTTCGTCGAGCGGCAGGTTCGCGTCACGCCGTACCCGACCGAGGACGTCGGCTGGGTCACCGATCAGATCGGCCCGAACGTGCTGCTCTTCAACACCGACTACCCCCACGTGGAAGGCGGCCGCCGGCCATTCGAGCGGTTCGAGAAGAGTCTCGGCGACCGTTCGGAGGACGTGCGCCAGAGCTTCTACGCCGACAATTTCGTCGACCTCATGGGCACCGCCATCTCCGCGCTCGTCTGACTCCGAACGGCTCCGATCGACGGCGGGCTCGGAGTGATCGGTGTCGCCAGTGGGTAGACAGCAGAGGTGGCCGCTCGACTCGATCCGATCCCGGTTGCGACGTACCGCATTCAGCTGACGCCGTCGTTCGGCTTTGCGGACACGGTCGAGATCCTCGACCATCTCGTCGCACTCGGCGTCAGCCACGTGTACCTGTCGCCGGTCGCCGAGGCGGTCCCTGGCAGCCTGCACGGCTACGACGTCGTCGACCACACCCGGGTGCGCGCCGAGTTCGGAGGTCCCGAGGGTCTACGGGCGCTGCTCGACGCGGCCCACGGTCACGGCCTCGGTGTGATCATCGACCACGTCCCGAACCACATGTCGGTCGCGCAAGCCCACCTGAACGAACGCTGGTGGGAGACGTTGCGCGATGGTCCCACCTCGCCGGCAGCGGCGTGGTTCGACGTCGACTGGGACGCCGCCGACGGGCGCGTCATCGTTCCGAAGCTCGGTGACCCACTCGCCGAGGTCGTCGCCGCCGGCGGACTGGCGATCGTCGACGGCGAACGAGGTCGCGAACTGCGGTACGGCCCGCTGCGCTTCCCGCTCGCCGTCGGGACCGAGCACCTCGCCGTCGCCGACGCCGTCGCTCGCCAGCACTATCGCCTGCAGTGGTGGCGTGACCCGACCCGCAACGTCCGGCGCTTCTTCACGATCGACGATCTCGTCGCCGTGCGCGCGGAGAACCCGGCGGTGGCGTCGACGATCGACACGATTCCGGCACAACTCGCCGATCATCCCGCCTTCGCCGGCGTGCGCGTCGACCACGTCGACGGCCTCGCACAACCCGAGGCGTACCTGCACGGCCTCCGCGGTCGGATCGGTGCCGAGCGGTGGCTGCTCGTCGAGAAGATCCTCGCGGTGGGTGAGCCGTTGCCGGCCTCCTGGCCGATCGACGGGACGACGGGCTACGAGCACATCCGCGCCAGCGATCACGCGATGCTCGACCCCGCTGCCGAGGATCCGCTCACCGGTCTCTGGACCGACCTGACCGGCGATGACCGATCGTTCGCCACGATCGAGGACGTCGCCCGACGCGAGGTGCTCGACGGTGGGCTCCGTCCCGACCTCGACCGCCTGGTCCGATTGATCGACGACCGCCTCGGCACCGACCGATCTGCCCACCACGTCGGCGACGCCATCGTCGAATTGACGATCGGGCTGCATCGCTACCGGACCTACCTGCCCGACGATGCGGCGTCGCTGTCCGAACTCGAAACAGCGCTCGGACGCGCGGTGGCGTCACGCCCCGACCTCAGCGACGACCTCGACCGACTGGCCGAGTTGATCCGTCAGGATCCAGCGGTCGCCGAACGCTGGCAGCAACTGACCAGCCCGGTCATGGCCAAGGGCGCCGAAGACCGTGCCTTCTATCGCTACCTGCGACTCTGCGCACTGTGCGAGGTCGGAGGTGCCCCCGGGCAGTTCACGTTGCCTGCGGTCGAGTTCCACGAGCATCACCGCCTCGTGCAGGTGCACACGCCGCGCACGCTGCTCGCCGGGACCACGCACGACACCAAGCGATCCGAGGGCGTCCGCGCTCGGGCGCTGGCCCTCGCCGAGATCGCCGACGACTGGGCCGCCGTCGTGCGGGCGTGGTTCGTCGAGCACGCCGGCCTGCTCCGGGGAGGCGGGCTCGACGCTGCGACCACGCTGCTCGCGCTGGAGACAGCGGTCACCGCCTGGCCGGTCGATGCCGACCGGCTGACCGAGTATCTCGTCAAGTCCGCTCGGGAAGCCGACGAGCAGACCTCGTGGATTGAACCCGACGTGGCCTACGAGGATGCGTTGGGGCGCCTCGCCGACGTGCTCGCGGGCGAGCTGGACTCCGCTGACCCCACCGGTCCGTTTGCGGGGATCGTCGAACGGACATTGCGCCCGGGTTGGGCGCGTTCGATCGCCGCCTTGGCGATCCGACTCACCGCGCCGGGTGTTCCGGACCTGTACCAGGGCACCGTGGCGTTCACCTACTCGCTCGTCGACCCCGACAACCGCATCGAGCCGGACTGGACGGAACGGCGGGAACTCGTCGCGCGAGCAGCGTCGCTCGACGGGCCGTCGGCCTGGGTCGACGACGAGATCGAGGCGGCCAAGGCGGTCGTGATCACGAGAACCCTGGCGCTGCGGCGCGAATGCCCCGCAGCGTTCGGTCCGGATGCTCACTACCTGGCGCTCGACGTCAGCGGCACCCACGCCGATGCCGTGCTCGCGTTCGCCCGCAGCGATGGCGAGGGCGCACATGTCGTCACGGTGGTGACGATCCGTGAGGTGGATGACTGGGCCGACACGGCAGTGGCATTGCCTGATGGATCGTGGCGCAACGTGCTCGACGACGATGCGCAGATCGATGCCGGCGGAACGTCAGTGCGCGTTGCGTCGTGGCTCGACCGCTTCCCGGTCGCCATCCTCGGCGCCCGCTCCTGATCCGCGGCGCGGCGTCAGACGATCACGAGGCGGGCCGACCAGGCGTTGACGAC
>JAHENF010000037.1:0-18985 GCA_024643255.1 Ilumatobacteraceae bacterium | reverse complement strand
GAACGTCAGTGCGCGTTGCGTCGTGGCTCGACCGCTTCCCGGTCGCCATCCTCGGCGCCCGCTCCTGATCCGCGGCGCGGCGTCAGACGATCACGAGGCGGGCCGACCAGGCGTTGACGACCGCCGGCGACCAGCCGAGGCCGGCCCAGCGTTCGTCGTCGGAGTCGAACACGACGGCGTCGATCGCGCCAGGAGCCGGGTGGTCGACCGCCGTAGTGGAGAAATTGAGGACCAGCGTGGCGGTGACGCCGGGGATCGATCGCACGATCGACACCACATCGCCGCCGAGTGACACGCGCTGTTGCGCCGACGAGTCGGTCAGCACCTTGTGCTCACGCCGGATGCGCAGCAGCTCGGTGTACATCGCGAGACGTGATCGATGGGGCTCGCGTTCGGTGAGGCCGATGTCGAGCTTGGCGCGGTCGAACGTTTCCGGTTCGGCCGGATCGGCGACGTCGGCCGACCAGTCGGCGCCGGAGAACTCCCGACGACGGCCCTGGCGGACGGCTTCGACGAGCTCGGGGTCGCCGTGATCGATGAAGTACGGGAACGGTGCGGTGTCGCCGTACTCCTCGCCCATGAACAGCATCGGCGTGAACGGCGACAGCAGGATCGCAGCTGCGGCGAGTCGATGCCGGGGATCGTCGGGCGCAGCGTCGGACAGCATCCTGGCCCCGCCCGGCGTGTTGCCGACGTGATCGTGGTTCGTGTCGAAGACCACGAAATGGCCGTGGTCGACATCATCGGCGAGTGCACCGTGGCGCCGCCGGAAGGTCGGCGAGTACTGCCCCGAGTAGACCCAGCGCCGCTCCCAAGCCGTGGCGAGATCGGCCGCGCCGGTGTACGCCGCGTAGTACTCGTGACGGTTGCCGGTGAGGGCCACTCGCAAGGCATGGTGCACGTCGTCGTCCCACACCGCATCGCAACCCCAGCCGTGCTCCGCTTGGGGTCGCACGATGCGCGGGTCGTTGGCGCAACTCTCGATGGTGATCAGCACGGTCCGGTCGCCGCCCGCGGCGTGTGCGGCGGTCGTGAGTTCCTCGACGAACGGCGTCGGTGTCGGGTCGACGATGGCGTGAACCGCGTCGAGGCGCAGTCCGTCGAGATGATGGTCGCGGATCCAGCTCACGGCGTTCTCGATGAAGTACCGGCGGACACCGTCGCTGTTCGCCTCCGCCACGTTGACCGCGTCGCCCCACGGTGTGTGGTGCGCGTCGGTGAAGTAGGGCCCGAACCGGCCGAGCACGTTTCCCTCGGGTCCGATGTGGTTGTAGACGACGTCGAGGATGACGCCGAGGCCGAACCCGTGCGCCGCATCGACGAACCGGGCAAGGCCCTCGGGGCCTCCGTAGGAGTGCTGGACGGCGAAGGGGAACACCCCGTCGTACCCCCAGTTGCGCGTGCCGGGGAACGCCGCGACCGGCATCACCTCGATCGTGGTCACTCCGAGATCGGCGAGGCGGGGAAGCCGGCCGATCGCCGCGTCGAACGTGCCGTCCTCGGTGAACGTGCCGATGTGCAGCTCGTACAACACCGTGTCGCCGAGGGCCACGCCGGTCCACGTGTCGTCGTGCCAGTTGAACCGACGCTCGTCGACCACGGCCGACGGCCCGTGCACGCCCTCGGGCTGCCAGCGAGATGCAGGGTCGGCCAGCCAATCGCCACCGTCGAGGCGGAATCGGTATCGATCACCGTGCTCGACGCCATCGACGATGGTCGACCACGTGTCGAGTTCGCCCACGGCGCCGTCGGCGCGACGCAGCGGATGCACGTGGACGTTGCGCTGATCGTCGGTGACCTGCACCTCGACCGAGCGCGCATCGGGTGCCCAGACCTCGAAGCGGGTGCCGGTGCCGACGGCCGTCGCGCCGAGGCGCGCCTCTGCGTTGGCAGAGATCACGGGGTCGGCTCGGGGGCGAGGAACAGGGCACCCAGCGGCGGCAGGCTGAGCACGATCGACTGATGGAAACCGTGCGAGTCGACCGGGACGGTGTCGACGCCACCGAAGTTGCCGACGCCGCTTCCGCCGTAGCCGTCGGCGTCGGAGTTCGCGAGTTCCGTCCACCGGCCTCCCTGCGGGACGCCGAGGCGATAGTTGTGTCTCGGCGTCGGCGTGGCGTTGAACACCGCCAGCACCGGTCGGCTCTTGCCGGTGGGGTCCTTGCGCAACCAGGCGTACACGCTCTGCGCGGTATCGCTGGCCTCGACCCACTGGATGCCGCCGGGGTCACTGTCGCCCCGGTGCAACGCCGGCTCGGAAGCGTAGAGGCGGTTGATGTCGGCGAGCCACGTCCGCACGCCGCGGTGCCCGTCGGCGTCGTGCAACGACCAGTCGAGCGTCGACTCGTGGTTCCACTCCGCCGGAGTTGCCAGCTCGCACCCCATGAACAACAGCTTCTTGCCGGGCTGTGCCCACTGCATCGCGAAGAGCAATCGGAGGTTGGCAAATCGCTGCCAGTCGTCGCCGGGCATCTTGCCCAGCAGCGAACCTTTGCCGTGCACGACCTCGTCGTGGCTGAGCGGCAGCACGAAGTGCTCACTCGCCGCGTAGACCGATCGGAACGTGATCTCGCCGTGGTGCCACTGGCGATGGATCGAGTCGCGTTCGAGGTAGGCGAGCGTGTCGTGCATCCACCCCATGTCCCACTTGAAGCCGAACCCCAGCCCGCCGATGTAGGTCGGGCGGCTCACCATCGGCCACGAGGTCGACTCCTCGGCGATCATCGTCACGTCGGGGAACTCGCCGTACACGGCCTCGTTCAGCTGACGGAGGAACATGATCGCGTCGAGGTTCTCGCGGCCGCCGTACTCGTTGGGGATCCACTCGCCCTCGTTGCGCGAGTAGTCGAGGTAGAGCATCGACGCGACGGCGTCGACCCGCAGGCCGTCGACGTGATAGCGGTCGAGCCAACACATCGCGCTCGACACGAGGAACGACCGCACTTCGTTGCGGCTGTAGTTGAAGATCGCCGAGTTCCAGTCCGGGTGGTAGCCCTGACGCGGGTCGGCGTGTTCGAAGAGGTGCGTCCCGTCGAATTCGTAGAGGCCGTGGCGGTCGTTGGGGAAGTGCGACGGGACCCAGTCGAGGATCACGCCGACGCCACGCTGGTGCAGCCGGTCGATCATCCGCATCAGGTCGGTCGGCGAGCCGTACCGGGCGCTCGGGGCGAAGAATCCCGTCGTCTGGTAGCCCCACGATCCGTAGAACGGGTGCTCCATGATCGGCAGGAACTCGACGTGCGTGAAACCGTGCGCCAGCACGTGGTCGGCGATCGGGTCGGCGAGCTCGTCGTAGCGGGGAAAGCGCCGGCCCTCGGTGACGTGGCGACCCCACGAGCCGAGGTGGAGTTCGTAGATCGACATCGGGCCGTCGAGCGCGACCCGTTCGGCGCGAGTCGCCATCCAGTCGCCGTCGTTCCAGTCGTACGCCAGGTCGGCGATGACGGAGGCGATCGACGGCGACGCCTCGGTCGCTGCGCCGAACGGGTCCGACTTCTCGACCACCGTTCCGTTCTGGGTCGTGACCCGGTACACGTAGGAGTCGCCTGAGCCGGCGCCGTCGACCCAGCAGCTCCACACTCCGGACTCGGTGGGTCCGAGCGGGTGGTCGCGCCATCCGTCGAACGTCCCGGCGACGGTGACGGATCGGGCGTTGGGGGCCCAGACGGCGAAGTTCGTGCCGCCGTTGCCGGGCTGCGCGCCGAACCGTCGGTGGAGGTACCGATGGGTTCCTTCGTTGAACAGGTACCGATCGAGTTCGTCGGCGTGAACGTTGTGAGACGCGGGGTCGGTGCTCATGAGGTGGTCCTTCCCAGGATGGACAGTCGGCGGCGAACGTCGGGGTCGGCGAGGGTCTCGGAGGTCGGTGACGCGAGGCGGCGCGCCCACAGTCCGTCGACGACGCGACCGGGCAGGTTGTGCGGGCGGGTCTCGCCGATCAGATCGTCGAGGTCGGCCTGCACGAGGTAGGCGTCGCTGGCGCCGAGGCGAACCAGCATCTCGTCGACGACGTCATCCCATCGTGCCGGGACGTCGCGTCCGTGGGCACGGCCGATTCGTTGGCGGTATCCCCAGGTGTCGTGGTTCGCGATCAGCGAGGCCAACGGTTCCATGTCGTGGGTTCGAATGCCCGCGACCGTTCGGGACGGGATGCGCGGCAAGGGATCGTCCTCGAGGTGGAACTGCTCCTCGTACATGCCGAGCACGTCCCAGCGGTCGAAGGCATCGGACACCTCGGTCGGGACCGTGCCGAGATCCTCGCCGACGATCGTCATCCCGGTCGCCGCGGCCGACGCGGCGATCACGGCCAGGATCTCCTCGCGTGGGTAGTGCACGTACACGCCGTGTTCGGCCGAGCAGCCCTCGGGGACCCACCACAGGCGGTGCACTGCCATTGCGTGATCGATCCGCAAGACGTCGGCATGTCGGCCGACACGAGCAATCAGCTGACGCCACAGCCGGTGCCCGCTCGCACTCATGGCGCCGGGCAGCGGCGGCGGGAAACCCCAGTTCTGACCCTCGGTGAAGAACGTGTCCGGTGGAGCACCGACACTCATCTGTGTGGCGAACATCGCCGGATCGGCCCACACCTCGTAGCCGAGCGGGTTCGATCCGATCGGCAGGTCGAGCGCGAGCGCCGCCGCCTGGGGGTCGCGGCGAATCGCTCCGAGCTGTTGGTCCGCGAGGTATTGGGCGAGGAGGTGGGAACGTTCGACGAGGAGGTCGCCACCGGCGTCGCGCGATGCCCGGAACCGGGCGTACGCACCGACGTCGGGATGGGCTGTCGCAAACGCGGTGATCTCGTCGATCCCGGTCGGCTCGAGCATCGCCGCCGCCTCGATCAACTGGCCTCGTCGCCGCGCGGCGAGTGCCCGCCACTCGACGACGTCGCCCAGGTGCGGGACGGGAGCAGCAGGGAGCGCATCGTCGTCGAGGTACAGCTCGCTCCAGTGCAGGCGGCTGACCGGTGAATAGGGGCTCGGGTCGTACGGGTCGTCGAGATACATCTCGTAGAGCGGCAGCGTGGCCACCACCCCGATGCCGGTGGCGAGAGCGCTCCGGGCGAAGTCGTGCAAGTGGCGAAATGACGGCAGCGGATGCTCGTGCTCCCACAGCGCGTACGTGGGTGCGAACAGGCAGCCTTGTCCGGCGAGGCGTTCGTCGCGAGGCATGGCGGTCGGCGCCACGACGACCACGGTCTCACCGGGCCCGGCGTCCGAGTCGAACCGCAGCACGTGACAGCCGGCAGGGAGATCCGACGGGAGCGCGATCGAGTCGTCCTCCTCACCGTGACGGACCTGCAATGCGGTCGGATGGCCGAGGACATCGATCGTTGCTTCGCGCACCGACGACGACACCGTCACCGGTCCGGTGTCGGCCAGATGCAGCGCGGGGGCGGCGCGGCGAACAGCCGCGGACGCGACCCGGTCTGCCTCGAGCGCTGCGACGACGCGTTCCAGCGCGTCATCGTCGGCATGGTGCAATACACCGTCGACGTCGTGGTAGTCGGTCTGCACGCCCAACTCCGCGGCGCGGGCGCGCAGTGTGTCGTTCACTTCGTCACCGGCGGCGGGAACATCTCCGAGACCGCGTCCATCGGCCAGCTCGCCCATGCCGGACGATTGCTCAGCTCGTATCGCACCTCGTACAGCGCCTTGACCAGCACGTAGATGTCGAGCAGCAATCGACGGTCGGCGGCGTCGGTCGGGATCAGACCTGCTCCGTCGACTCCGGCGAAGTAGGCGTCGATCAGCGCAGTTTCCATGCGCTGCGTCCACCTGCGCCGCCATGCCTCCACCTGCTCACGATCGCCGTCTCCGATCCGCCCGCGCTCGATCGCCGTGTGCACGGCCATCCGGCCCGCGTAGTCCCACGACCTGATCAGACCGGCGACATCGGCGAGCGGCGAACGCTTGATCGTGCGCTGCGCCATCGGCGCGCCGGGTTCACCCTCGAAGTCGATGAACACGACGTCCTGGCCGGTCCACAGGATCTGGCCCAGATGGAGATCGCCGTGCACCCTGATCCGCTTGGCGTCGAACTTGACATGACGCAGCCGGTCGAACCGCTCGAGCAGCTCGTCGGCTCGCTGACGCAGGAGATCGGCGCCACCGGCCGCGTCGGCGTCGATCGCACCGGCGCGGCCGGCACGGGTGAGTTCCCGCTGGGTTCCGCGAACGGCGTTGCGCAGCGTCTGGAGGATGCTGCGTTGCCACAGCAGCGTGAACGGTTCCGGCGCCATCGGCGCGGTGCCGTTGCCCTGGTCGGTGCGCACGTCCGGGCGAGCGAGCGCCAGGTGCATCTCGGCGGTCCGTTGGCCGAGCAACGTCGCGATCGACACCGCGACGTCGTCGGCAGCATGATCGGACGGGACGCCGAGATCGATCGCCAGCCCGAGGTCGTCGAGCACCTTGGCCCACAGGTCGCTCTCGTGGGTGATCGCATCGTGAACGATGACCACGCTGGCGGGAGTCGGCTCGCCACGGAGATCGAGGTCGAGCGTGGCCGCGACACGGGGCACGAGATCGAACCCGGCAGCGGCCAGATGAATCGGCAGTTCGATGTCGGGGTTGAGCCCCGGCTCGAGTCGACGAACGAGCTTGGCGATCAGCTGGTTGTCGATCAACGCCGACGTGTTCGACTGCTCGACACCGAGCACGTTCACGTTGCGGGGGTCGTCGACCAGCGATGCCAGTCGGTTGCGTCGCGGGTGACCACGAAGTTCGCCGTGACGACCCGGACGTGACCGCCTCCGCAGTGCCGCGCCGAGGACGATGCTCGCACCGCGTTGGTCGCTCATCGCGTCGATCAGTACGGCGCCGTCGTCGAGGGTGGCGATCGCCGGGATCGTCTGCAGTCGTTCGCTCGCGGCGACGAGTTCGGCACTGATCCGCATCACCGGGACGCTGTAGCGCTGGTCGTCGCCTTCCGTGAACGAGACGGTCGCGACGAGCAGGGCGACGGATGCGTCACCGTCGAACGCGACCGCGTCGTCGATCGTGACACTGCGAATGGTTTGACCCTTGCCCGCGAACCACCGGCGCTGAGGAAGCCACTGGGCGATGGCGCGGCCGAGGCCGGCGCGGCGGCGCAGCACTTCGGGCATCGACCCGGGGAGCAACGGCGCATGGTGGGTGGCCTCGTCGGAGCCGGTCCCCTGGAGCGAGAACCAGAAGAAGCCGTACGGAGCGAGGGTCACCTGGTAATCGCGGTCACGGACCGGTGCGAATTCGTTGTAGCCGAACACTTCGACTGGCGTGGCGCCCTGGAACTCGCGGAGGTCGAGTTCGACGTGCTGCGCGAGGCGCGAGAGATTGGCGACGCACAACATTGGCGGTTCGCCGTCGAGGCGACGGATGAACGCCAGGACGTGAGGGTTGTCGGGATCGAGGAACTCGATCGTGCCGCGGCCGAGCACCCGATGGTGCGTGCGCAGCGAGATCAGCTGGCGCATCCACGACAGCAGCGAGGCCGGGTTGGCCTGCTGTGTCTCCACGTTGACACCCTCGTAGTGGTACTCCTGCTCGGTGATCAGCGGCAGGTAGAGACGGTGGGGGTTGGCCGACGAGAAGCCGCCGTTGCGGTCCGACGACCACTGCATCGGGGTGCGCACACCGTCGCGATCGCCCAGGTAGACGTTGTCACCCATGCCGATCTCGTCGCCGTAGTAGATCACCGGCGTGCCGGGCAGCGAGAACAGCACGGCGTTCAGAAGTTCGATCTTGCGTCGGTCGTTGCCGAGCAGTGGGGCCAGCCGACGACGGATGCCGAGGTTGATCCGCATCTCGTCGTCGCGGGCATAGGCGCGCAGCATCATGTGGCGCTCCTCCTCGGTCACCATCTCGAGCGTCAGCTCATCGTGGTTGCGCAGGAACGTCGCCCATTGACAGTTCTCGGGCGGTGCCGGTGTCTGATCGAGGATGTCGATGATCGGCATCCGGTTCTCGGTCTGCAACGACATGAACAGTCGAGGCATCACCGGGAAATGGAAGTTCATGTGGCATTCGTCGCCGTCGCCGAAGTAGGCAGCGGCATCCTCTGGCCACTGGTTGGCCTCGGCGAGCAGCATCCGGCCCTCGTACTTCGAGTCCATGTGGCTGCGGATGCGCTTGAGTGCGGCGTGGGTCTCCGGCAGGTTCTCGCAGTTGGTGCCCTCGCGCTCGTAGAGGTACGGGACGGCGTCGAGCCGCAAGCCGTCGACACCCATGTCGAGCCAGTGGTCCAGCACCTCGAGGACGGCCTTCTCGACGGCGGGGTTGTCGAAGTTCAGGTCGGGCTGGTGGGAGTAGAACCGGTGCCAGTAGTACTGGCCGGCGACCGGGTCCCACGTCCAGTTCGACGTCTCGAAGTCCTGGAAGATGATCCTCGCGTCGCTGTAGTCGGTGGGGTCGTCGGTCCACACGTAGAAGTCGCGATGCGCAGAGCCCGGAGCTGCTCGGCGAGCGCGCTCGAACCAGGGATGCTGGTCGGAGGTGTGGTTGATCACCAACTCGGTGATCACCTTGATGTTGCGCGCGTGGGCGGCGTCCATGAACCGTCGGAAGGCGCGAAGGTTGCCGTAGTCCGGGTTGACCGTGCGGTAGTCGGCGATGTCGTAGCCGTCGTCGCGCAACGGAGACGGGTAGAACGGCAGGAGCCAGACAGCCGTGATGCCGAGGTCGCTCAGGTAGTCGAGCCGCGAGGTGAGTCCGTCGAAGTCGCCGGTGCCGTCGCCGTTGGAGTCGGCGAACGCACGGATGTGCAGTTCGTAGATGACTGCGTCGCGAAACCAGTCCTCGTTGTCGTTCATGCCGTCACTCCTCGGGTCGTCGATGTCCGGTCGTCCACTCGATGCACCGAGAAGACATGGGCCGAGGCCGACCAGGGTGCGAGGTCGACGAAGTTCCGACTCCCGTTCCAGCGATGGGTCACCCCACCGAGTTCGTCGACCACGTCGTAGTCGGCCCCCTCGGGCAGTCCGATTGCGGCGAGGTCGATGTCGACGAACCCGCTGTGGCGATCAGCGGGGTCGAGGTTGACGACCACGATCACCGGAAGTCCGGCGCCGCTCGGGTCGGTTCTGGTGAAGCACAGCAGGCCCGGGTGGTCGGTGTCGTGGAAGTGGATCGTGTCGAGGTTGCGGAACGCGCGATGGTCGCGACGGATCTGGTTCAGCCGCGCGAGGAGGGGGGCGAGGCTGTCCTCATGGTCGAGGTCCCAGCTCCTCAGCTGGTACTTCTCCGAATCGAGATACTCCTCTGATCCGTCCCGAATCGGCAGGTGTTCCAGGAGCTCGTAGGCGGGGCCGTACACACCCCAGCTCGGCGACAACGTCGCCGCGAGAATGGCCCGGGTGACGAACACGGCGCGGCCGCCGGTCTGGAGTTGTTCGGTGAGGATGTCGGGTGTGTTCGGCCAGGCGTTGGGGCGGAAGTAGTCGACCGTTCGCGTGGAGAGGTCGGTGAAGTACTCGCGCAGTTCCCACGACGCCTGGCGCCAGGTGAAGTACGTGTAGTTCTGGTTGAACCCGATCTTCGCGAGCCGCTCCATCACCCGGGGCCGGGTGAACGATTCGGCGAGGAACACGGTCTCGGGGTGTTCGGCCCGAAGCGTCTGGAGCGCCCATGCCCAGAACGCGAAGGCCTTGGTGTGGGGGTTGTCGACGCGGAAGACGGTCACGCCGCGGGCGATCCAGAAGCGGAACACGTCGGCGAGTGCGTCCCACAGGCTCTGCCAGTCCGACGACTCGAAGTCGAGCGGGTAGATGTCCTCGTACTTCTTCGGCGGGTTCTCGGCGAACTGGATGCTCCCGTCGGATCGCTTCGCGAACCACTCCGGGTGCTCGGTGACCCAGGGATGGTCGGGTGAGCACTGGAAGGCGATGTCGAGTGCGAGATGCATCCCGCGGGTCCGGCACGCCGTGGCGAAGTCGGCGACGTCGTCGACGGTGCCGAGCGCCGGATGAACGGCCGTGTGGCCACCGGCCGACGAGCCGATCGCCCAGGGGCTCCCCACCTCGCCTGCCTCGGCAGTGGTCGAGTTGTTGCGGCCCTTGCGGTTGGTCGTGCCGATCGGGTGGATCGGCGGCAGGTACACGATGTCGAATCCCATCGAGGCGATGTGATCGAGACGATCGATCGACTCGGCCAAGGTGCGGTGCCGGAGTTCGTCGCCGGGGCTCGTCTCGGAGTTGACGGTCGAGCGTGGGAAGAATTCATACCACGCTCCGAAGGCGCCGTGGAGCGGGTCGACGTCGACAGGGAGCGGCGTCGGGAGGCTCGCGATCGGATCTCGGGGCGACGTGCGCCAGAACACCGACGGCCATCGTGGATCGCTCAGCTCGGAGGTGTCCCCGGAACGGAGCGAACGGCGCAGTGCGGTGAGGGCCCGTCGGTCGGCATCAGGCATCGTGGTCGACGCCAGGGCGGCGTCGATCAGTCGTTCACCGCCGGCGAGTTCGAGTGTCACGTCGAGGTCGGCCGCGACTTTTGCCGCCGTGCCTCGCCGCCAGGTCTCCAGATGATCGATCCAACCGATCACGTCGAATTCGAGGCGGCCGAGCTCGGCCGGCACGATCATCGCGGTGAATCGGTCGTTGCCGAGCGGTTCGAGCGCCTGCTCCTGCCATGCGCCCGGCTTGCCGGTTGTGGGCACCGTGCGCCATCTGACCGCCGCCACCGCGACGTCGTGACCGTCGGTGAACACGTCGGCCACGACGCGCATCGGCTCACCGACGGTCGCCTTGGCGGGCAGAGCACCCCCGTCGACGATCGGTCGGACCGGTTCGACGACCACGCGTGAGGGTCGCTGGGGCTGCGGTGAGGCGGTGCGGGTGGGCATTCAGTGGTTCCCTTCGGCGCGGGTTGGGGAGTCGGGTGCGATCTCGTCGACGGGCGTGCGCTCGAGCACCTGGGTCGATGGTTCCGGTATGTCGTTCGGCGCATCGATCGGATGGCCCATCGTGCGGGTGGCTGCCACGGGGTGAAGCGGAGCACGCACCGAGCGCAGCACGACCATCGAGCGGTCGATCACGTCGATCACGTCGTTCGGGCGTTTGTTGATCGTGCGCGTCGTTCCGCGTTTGGGCTCGGAGGTGTCGAGGTCGATCGTCCAGCGCCGGCTCCAGTCGGCGCCGGGCAGCTTCCACTCGATCGGATGGTCGCTCGCGTTGAAGATCACGAGGAACGTGTCGTCGGCGACGCGTTCTCCGTAGGAGTCGGTGGTCGGAATCGAGTTGCCGTTCACGAACACTGCGACGGCGCGTGCGAAGCCGGCGTCCCAGTCGTCGTCGGTCATCTCGAGGCCGTCGGGACGGAGCCAGGCGAGATCCTCGATGCCGCGGATTCGTCGCCCTTGGAACCAGCGCCGGCGCCGGAAGACCGGGTGGTCTCGACGGAACGAGATCACGCGCTGGCACCAGTTCGCAAAGTCGCTGTCGACGTGTTCCCAGTCGAACCAGGAGATCTCGCTGTCCTGGCAGTAGGCGTTGTTGTTGCCCCCCTGTGTGCGGCCGAGTTCGTCGCCGCCGAGCAGCATCGGAACGCCCTGCGACAGCAGCAGGGTGGTCACGAGATTGCGACGTTGCCGCGCGCGGAACGCGATGATGCCGGCGTCGTCGGTCGGTCCTTCGGCGCCGTGGTTCCACGACCGGTTGTGTGACTCGCCGTCGTTGTTGCCTTCGCCGTTGGCGTCGTTGTGCTTGTCGTTGTAGGAGACGATGTCCGCGAGCGTGAACCCGTCGTGGGCCGTCACGAAGTTGATCGATGCTGTCGGGCGACGGGTGTCGGCCTCGTACAGGTCGGAGCTACCCGTGAATCGGTAGGCGAATTCGGCGAGCGTGGACGGTTCGCCGCGCCAGAAGTCGCGAATGGTGTCGCGGTAGCGCCCGTTCCACTCCGACCACTGTGGCGGGAAGTTGCCGACCTGGTAGCCGCCTTCGCCGATGTCCCACGGCTCGGCGATCAACTTCACCTGCGACACGACGGGGTCCTGCTGCACGAGGTCGAAGAAGGCCGAGAGTCGGTCGACGGCGTGGAGCTCACGAGCGAGCGTCGAGGCGAGGTCGAAGCGGAACCCGTCGACGTGCATCTCGAGCACCCAGTACCGCAGGCTGTCCATGATCAGCTGCAGCACATGGGGGTGGCGCATGTTCAGGCTGTTGCCGGTGCCGGTGAAGTCGAGGTAGTACCGAGGGTTGTCGTCCATCGTGCGGTAGTAGGCGTGGTTGTCGATGCCGCGCATCGAGAGCATCGGGCCCAGATGGTTGCCCTCGGCGGTGTGGTTGTAGACCACGTCGAGGATCACCTCCATGCCGGCGGCATGCAGCGCCTTGACCATCGTCTTGAATTCCTGGACCTGGCCGAGCGCGGCCGACGACGTGTAGCCGTTGTGCGGCGCGAGATAGGCGATCGAGTTGTAGCCCCAGTAGTTGCGCAGGCCACGCTCGACGAGGTGATGGTCGTGCACGAATTGGTGCACGGGCATCAACTCGACCGCCGTGACGCCGAGGCGCTTGAGGTGCTCGATCACGGCGGGGTGGGCGAGGCCGGAGTAGGTGCCGCGCAGGGCAGGGGGCACGTCGGGGTGCGTCTTGGTGAGGCCGCGCACGTGCGCCTCGTAGATGATCGTCTCGTGGAGGGGCACCTGTGGCGGCCGGTCGTTGCCCCAGTCGAAGAAGCGGTCGCCGACGACGGCCTTCATCACGTGGGGCGCACTGTCGTCGGTGTTGGGGCGGTCGGGGTCGTCGAAGTCGTATCCGAAACATGCGGGTGACCAGTCCATCTCCCCGGCGATCGCCTTCGCATAGGGATCGAGGAGCAGCTTCGCCGGGTTGCACCAGAGTCCCTTGCTCGGTTCCCATGGTCCGTCGACCCGGTAGCCGTACCGCTGGCCGGGTCGCACGTCGGGCAGGTACACGTGCCAACAGTGACCGTCGACCTCGGTCAGCTCGAGGCGCTCCTCTTCGATCGGGCCATGATCCCTGGTGTTGCCGCGGCCACTGTGCGCACCATCGTCGTCGCCGATCAGGCACAGCTCGACGCCGTCGGCAACGCTCGAGAACAGTGAGAAGTTCGTGCCCGACCCGTCGTAGTTGGCGCCGAGCGGGAATGGAGCACCGACCCAGACTCGACGGTTGCGGGGGGTCTCGACGCCAGGTTCGGTCACCCTAGACAGGGTGCCTGACGGCGTGGCCGATCGAAACGTCGGTGCACAGACGCCGGCATGAGGCACCGGGCGGTGTGCTCAGCCCGGTCGAGCGGGCGGCGTGTCGTCGTAGTGCTCGACCGTCTTGAGCGGGCGGGCCGTGGCGCCGTCGGGATCGAGCCCCGCATCGCGGCGGGCGCGCCGCTGTCGGAGGAGATCCCAGCTCTGGTCGAGTTGTTCCTTCACCGCTCGCAGTCGGGCCCGATCGGATTCCGTCGCGGTGCCGTTCGACTCCTTGGCGAGCAGCGAGTGCTCCTGATGGGCCAGATCGTTGATCCGCCCGGTGATCGCCTCGTCCATGACCACCTCCTCTCCGACAACTGTACGACGCGCGCGGGCCGCGCCCCAGTTCCGTTCGTGGTGCGTTCGTGTTGACCCGCCCCAACCAAGGTGCGCCGCAAACGGGATGGCGCGAAGAGGTCAGTCGCCGGCGACGGGCGACAGCGGCGTGTCGGGATGGTGCATCTTCGCCTCGCCTGCCTGGATGGCTTCGAGCAGGTGAATCGAGACGTCGGCGACGCGTACCTGGTCCTCCTCGACACCGGCACCCTTCACGCCGTCGTCGAGCATGATGTAGCAGAAGGGGCACGCGGTCGCGACTCGGCTCGCGCCGGTCGAGATGGCCTCGGCTGCCCGCTCGTCGTTGACCTTCGTGCCGGTGTTCTCCTCCATCCACATGCGGGCGCCGCCGGCGCCGCAGCACATGCCCTTGGTGCCGTTGCGCGGCATCTCGACGACCTCGATGCCCTTGATCGACGCGACCACCTTGCGCGGCGCCAGGTACACGTCGTTGTGGCGGCCGAGGTAGCACGAGTCGTGGTAGGTGATGCGCTCCTCGAGCGTCGCCTGGCTCACATCGAGCTGGCCCGACTCGATCAGCTCCTCCAGCAACTGCGTGTGGTGGACCACTTCGTAGTTGCCGCCGATCTGGGGGTATTCATTGAGCAGCGTGTTGAAGCAGTGCGGGCACTGCGTGATGATCTTCTTCACGCCCATGCCATTGAGCATCTCGACGTTGGGCTGGGCGAGCATCTGGAACAGGTACTCGTTGCCCGACCGGCGAGCCGAGTCGCCGGTGCACATCTCCGACGGGCCGAGGATCGACACGTCGATGCCGGCGCGACGCAGCAGCTGCGCCATTGCCTGGGTGACCTTCTTGTTCTTGTCGTCGAACGATCCGGCGCAACCGACCCAGTAGAGGTACTCGGACTGCAGGGCCTCGCCCGGATCGACGATCGTGACGCCGTCGATGCCGTCGGCCCAGTCGCCGCGCTCACCCTGATTCATGCCCCATGGGTTGCTCTGGTTCTCCATCGCCCGATACGCGTTGCCGAGCTCCGCCGGGAAGTTCGACTCCATCAGCGACAGGTAGCGCCGCATGTCGAAGATCTTGTCGGTGATCTCGATGTTGACCGGGCAGATCTCGTCGCACGCCTTGCACGTCGTGCAGGCCCAGATCTCCTCAGGTGTGATGCGTTCGAACAATGCGTTCGCGGTCACCGTGATCTCACTGTCGACGCCGATGGGAGGGCTGACGACCGGGGTGCCGGTCGCGGCCATGACCTCGCCGGACTTGAGCACGATCTCCCGAGGGTCGAGCGGCTTGCCCGTGGCGTGTGCCGGGCAGACGCTGGTGCAGCGACCACACATGGTGCACGCGTCGAGATCGAGCAGCTGCTTCCACGTGAAGTCCTCGATCGACGACGCGCCGAAGCTCTCGAGTTCGGTCTCCTCAAGGTTCGGCATCGGCCGCATCGCGCCTTTCGGCCGGTCCTTGTCGGAGAGGTACATGTTGAGCGGCGAGGTGAAGATGTGGCGCAGCATCGTGATCGGCAGCAGAGCCAGGAAGATGATGAAGGCGACGACGTGGACGATCCACATCCACTGGTGGGTCGTCTCGAGCGTCGACAACGACCACCCGTCGACGAGGGTGGCGAGCGGGTACCCGATGAACGACCACTTCTCGTAGTCGGGCGTGCCCTCCTCGGCGATCCGGAACATCTCGGCGCCGAAGCCGGTGACACCGATCGCGAAGAACGTGGCAAGGATCGCCGCGTGCTCGGGCTTCGACTTGATGCGGATGCGATACGGACGCTGCACGTAGCGACGCACGATCGCCCACACGATGCCGCCGAGGAACACGAGCCCGGCGGCGTCGCCGACGAAGCTGTAGGCCTGGTAGGTCGTGCCGTGCAGGAACTTCAACGCGTCGGGCATCTGGTGGTCGACCTCGAGGATCGTGGTGACGCCGAGCAGCACCAGGAACCCGAAGTAGATCATCGAGTGCATCAGGCCGGCGCCGCTGTCGCGCAGCAGCGTCTGCATGTAGGCACCGGCACGGAAGTCCTTCAGTCGCTTCGCCGCGTTCTTCGACGTGGTACGACGCTGCGCCGGCGCGCCACGCTCCCAGTTCTTCATCCGGTTGGCGAACATGAACGCGCCCCAGATGACCATCACCGGGATGATCGTGTAGAAGGCGATCACCAGCGCACCGGGGATGCCGCCGAACACCTTGCGGTGGATGGCGTTGTCGTTCTCCCACCCGGTGATCTGGGGCAGGATGCCCGACACCATGATGAAGATCCCCATGCCGATGCCGAGCACCAGGGCGAGCTGATTCGGCTTGACCCGCTTCGGTGCCTTGGGTGCGCCGTCGGTGGTCGTCTCGTCGTGTTCGACTGTCGTGCTCATGTCGGCGGCAACGCTAGTCGTTGACCGCGCGCACGGTCATTTCTGGTCACGATGTGCCGGGCACATCGTGACCGGTCAGCCGAAGTACTGCCGGTCGAGGTCGCGGATGCGCGCGGCGAGGCTGGCGAGCAGCTTGTGGGTGATCGTCGGAACCGAGTCGAGCACGCCGAGGAACCGACGCTGGTCGATCACGAGCAGCGTGCAGTCGGTGGCGCAGATCGCCGTTGCCGTGCGCGGGCCGTGATCGAGCAGTGAGAGTTCGCCGACGACCGCGCCCGGACCGAGGGTCGCGACCTTGCGGTTGTTGCGCTTGATCTCGATGTCGCCCTCGAGGACGATGAACGCCTCTCGGCCCGTTTGGCCCTGGTCGACGATGAGGGTGCCCGCGGTCATGCGGATCTCGTCGCTGGCCCTGGCCACCTTCTCGAGCTCTTTCGTGCTGCACCCACTGAAGAGCGAAACCGTACGAAGCGTTTCCAGATGTTGTTTCTTGCTCGCCATGTGTCGAACACTAGGCGGTTTCGTACCTGCGAATGAGCAGCGGACCGCGCGCGGCGCAGCGGTGGCCGCTGGTCAGGCGGTGCCCGCCTGCGCGGCAACGGCCGCGGCCGCGGCCGCAACGGCGTCGGCATCGCCGAGATACGACGCCGACACCACACCCAGGTGGTCGTCGAAGCGGTACTGGCGAGGCGCGCCGGTGGGGATGTTGACGTCGGCGATGTCGTTGTCGCTGACGTTCTCGAGATGCTTGAGCAGCGCTCGCAGGGAGTTGCCGTGGGCGGTGACGAGCACGTCGAGACCCGCCATCAGCTGCGGCGCGATCCGGTCGTACCAGTACGGAAGCACCCGGTCGACGACGTCCTCGAGGCATTCGCTCGCGGGCAGGACATCAGGCGGAAGGTGGGCGTAGCGGGGATCGTTGATCGGGTGTTCGGGGCTGTCGAGCGGCACCGGCGGCGGCGGCGTCGCGTATCCGCGGCGCCAGGCGTGCACTTGGTCGGCGCCGTGGAGCTCGGTGGTCTCCTTCTTGTCGAGCCCCTGCAGCGCTCCGTAGTGCCGCTCGTTGAGGCGCCAGTTCCGCTCGACCGGGAGCCACGCTTGCCCCATCGCATCGAGCGCAAGGTTCTGGGTGATCACGGCCCGGGTCTGCAACGACGTGTGTGAGGTGTCGAACCGCAGGCCGGCGTCGGCCATCGTGACGCCGGCTGCGGTGGCCTCCTCGGCGCCCTTGTCGGTGAGCGCGACGTCGTGCCAGCCGGTGAACAGGTTCTTCAGGTTCCACTCCGACTGGCCGTGGCGGAGGATCACGAGTGTTCCGGTCATGGCTCCGATCGTACCGATCGGGGCGCGCGTAGTCTTCCGGGGTGACCAGCCAGACCGCGTACGCCTTCGACCGCTACCTCCGCTACGACGAACTCGTCGCCTGGGTCGACGAGCTGGCGGTCGCGAACCCCGATCTCGTCGCGGTCGAGACCTACGGCCGTTCGTTCGAGGGCCGCGACCTGTTGCTGGTGACGGTGACCGATTCGTCGAGCGGCGCGCACGACACGAAGCCGGCGCAGTGGATCGATGCGAGCATCCACGCCGTCGAACTGACCGCCACCGTGGCCGCGTGCCGGGTCCTGCACCGGCTCGTCGACGGATTCCGATCCGGGGACGAGACGATCACCCGTGCGCTGCGTACCCGGACGTTCTACGTGGTGCCGCGGGTGAATCCCGATGGTGCCGAATGGGTGCTCGCCGACCGTCCTCGATTCCGCCGCTCCAGCGTTCGGCCGTGGCCGTTTGCCGACGCCCACCGTTGGCCCGGGCTGCACGAGGAGGACATCGATGGTGATGGCCGGATCCTGCAGATGCGTTTCCCCGACCCGGACGGTCCGTGGGTCGCTCATGGCGACGACGCCCGCGTGCTCGTCCCCGTGCCGCCCGCCGGAGTTGCCGATGGCATGCCGCGCTACCGGGTGCTGAGTGAGGGCACGGTCGAGGACTTCGACGGGTTCACCGTGCCGTCTCCGCGGGCGCCAGAGGGCCTCGACCTGAACCGCAACTTCCCTGCAGGCTGGGGCACCAAGGTGCCGGGCTCGGGTGACCACCCGTTGTCCGAACCAGAGATCGACGCCCTGGTGAGGGCGATGGTCGCCCGGCCGAACATCTGCGGGTTCAACGCGTTCCACACCAGTGGAGGTGTGCTGCTGCGGCCGTCGTCGACCATGCCCGACTCGAAGCTGCCGCCCAAGGACCTGTGGGCGTGGAAGCAGCTCGCGGCGATCGGCACGGAGCTCACCGGCTATCCGTCACACTCGCTCTACGAGGACTTCACCTGGGACACCTCCGAGACGATGAGCGGCGCATCGGACGACTGGGCCTACGAACATCTCGGCGTCTTCAGTTGGACCACCGAGTTCTGGGACGTCGTGCAGGCTGCGACGGGACACAAGCAGTCGACGCATTTCTGGTACACGGGCCCGACCGATGACGAACGGCTCGCTGTCGCGCGCTGGCTCGACGAGTTGGACGACGCCGCCGACGACGGGTTCGTCGACTGGTATCCCTTCGACCACCCGCAGCTGGGCGCCGTGGAGCTCGGCGGATGGAACCATCTGCACTCGTGGACGAATCCGCCGCGATCGATGTTGTGCGCCGAGGTCGATCGTCATGCCGACTTCGCCGTCGCCCAGGCACTGGCCGCGCCGTGCCTCGACATCGCCCACACCGCCGTGGACGCCGTCGGCGACGGCACCTGGCGGGTGACCGTCGGTGTCGCGAACACCGGCTGGCTCCCCACGACCGTCACGGCCCAGGCGGCGATCCACGATCTCGTCCGCCCGATCGTCGCCGACCTCGCGGGTGCCGGCGTCGTCGTGCTCGACGGGCCTGCACGGCGAAAGCTGGGCCAACTCGACGGAAGTTCGTCGGTGCGCCTCGGTGCTGCCGGGACCCCCGATCGCACCACGTGCAGCTGGCTGGTCGCCGCCCCGGCGGGCGCCGAGGTGACGGTGACGGTGCGTCATCAGCGTGCCGGCACGGACTCGGCGACGATCGTTCTCGACACTCGCTGATTCGATGACGACCGACGCCTGGATCACCCTCGTGGTGCTGGTTGCCACGTTCG
>JAHENF010000082.1 GCA_024643255.1 Ilumatobacteraceae bacterium | reverse complement strand
CAAGAGTGACGACATGGACTTCGACCTGCCATCCGAGGATCACCCGACCCGGAGAACGGTTCGCGAATGGATTGCCGCGAACCCGGACCCGACGGGCAAGGTGCTCGCCGAAGCCGGCTATGTCGTGCCGCACTGGCCCAAGCCGTGGGGGTTGGAGGCCGATCCGATCGACCAGCTGGTGATCGACGACGAACTGTCGCGCGCCGGCATTCGACGCCCCAACAACCACATCGGCATCGGCTGGGCCGCGCCGACGATCTTCCTCGCAGGAACTCCTGAACAACATGAGCGGTATCTCCCCAAGATCTTCAGCGGCGAGGAGTTCTGGTGTCAGCTCTTCTCCGAGCCCGACGCCGGGTCGGATCTCGCCAATCTCGGAACGCGAGCCGTGCGCGACGGCGACGAGTACGTCGTCAACGGCTCGAAGATCTGGTCGAGCGGGGCCCACCACTCGCAGCTCGGCATCCTGATCGCTCGCACCGACCCCGACCAGCCCAAGCACAAGGGCATCTCCTATTTCATCTGTCCGATGGATCTTCCGGGAATCACCATGAGCCCGATCGTCGACATGACGACCGCGCACTCGTTCAACCAGGTGTTCTTCGACGACGTGCGGATCCCGGCATCGCTGCGCGTCGGAGACGAGGGCGACGGATGGCGATTGGCGAAGGTGACGCTGTCGAACGAACGGGTCTCGCTCTCGGCCGCGGGTTCGCTGTGGGGTGTGGGGCCGTCGGCAGAACAGCTGCTGCAGCTCATCCGCGAAGGCGGCGGGTCGACAGATCCGGTGTTGCGCGACCAGGCGGCACGCCTGCACATCGAGTCGGAACTCCTTCGCCTCAACCGGATGCGCAGTCTGAGTGCGACGCTGAAGGGCAAGACGCCGGGCCCGGAGGCCTCGATCCAGAAGATCATGGCCGATGAACACGGCCAGCACGTGATGGCGCTGGCCAAGGCGGTTGCCGGTGCCGACGGGATGCTCGCCGGTTCGGGGCCGCAGGGTGACATCCCCTCGTCGGCGCAGAACGGCCCGACGGAGAACAACTTCAAGGGGACGCGTCCGTACCCGGACGTCGACCCGATCTGGCATTACGGCTATCTGTTCAGCCCTGCCCTCACGCTCGGCGGTGGCACGTTCGCCGTTCAACGCAACATCGTCGGCGAGTTCGTCCTCGGGTTGCCGCGAGAGCCGAACCTGGAGAAGGGACTCACCTGGTCGGAGGCGCGGCACCTCGCCACCTGAGCGCGTTGGCTAGGTTCCGACCCGTGACCAGCGCCCACGGATTCGGCATCGACATCGGCGGCACGGGGATGAAGGCCGCCATCGTCGATCTGAGTGACGGATCGCTCGTGTCGCATCGACATCGGATCGCCACTCCACAGCCTGCGACTCCGGCCGCGATGGCCGACGTCGTGCGCGAACTCGTCGACGGTCACTGCTGGTCCGGGCCGCTCGGGGTCGCCTTTCCGTCGATCGTCCACCACGGCGTCGTCGGCCTCGCGGCCAACATCGACCGGAGTTGGATGGGCGTCGATGCCGACGCGCTGTTCACACAGGCGTGCGGCCTCGAGGTCACGATGGTCAACGACGCAGATGCCGCGGGCATCGCCGAGATGCGCTTCGGTGCGGGACGCGGACGTGACGGTGTGGTCATCATGCTCACCTTCGGCACCGGGATCGGCTCCGGTCTGTTCTTCGACGGCGTGCTCGTGCCGAACAGCGAGTTGGGGCACCTCGAACTCGACGGCCACGACGCCGAAACCCGTGCCTCCGCTGTCGTGCGCGAGCGGGAGGGCATCGGTTGGGACCAGTGGGCTCCCCGAGTCGAGCGCTATCTGCGCCACGTCGAGATGCTGTTCTCGCCGGATCTCCTGATCGTCGGCGGTGGGGCCTCGAAGGCCGCACACGACTGGTTGCGCCTGATCTCGATCGAGACGGAGATCGTTCCTGCGGTGATGGCGAACAACGCCGGCATCGTCGGCGCTGCGCTCGTCGGTGCCGGTCTCGGACTCCACGCGGCGTCCTGAGACGAACCGACCCGTCAGGCGTCCGGAGTGAACGGTGACGAGGCCCGACCTCGGGCCCACATCACCATGATCGCCACGGCGACGACCGGGATCACCAGGAAGACCATCGCCGCGCCATACGTGCCGCGCAGGCCGTGGTCGTTCGCGTCGAGGATGAGCCAGGTGATGTAGCCGGAGTAGAGCACCAGGAAGACGATGCCTTCCCAGCGATTGAGGACGTGACCGTTCGCGAAGATCGGCAGACAGGCGACAGCAACGGCCACCATCACCGGGATGTCGATGCGCACCGCGCTCGAGGCGACGTTGAGTCCGCCGGGTGAGACGACGGCGGTGATTCCGAGCACGGCCATCAGGTTGAACAGGTTCGACCCGATCGCATTGCCGACGGCGAGGTCGCGCTCACCGCGGAGCGCGGCGAGCACCGATGTGGCGACTTCCGGAAGCGATGTGCCGATCGCGACGACCGTCAGCCCGATCACGAGGTCGCTCACTCCCAGGTCGGCGGCGATGTCGCTGGCCGAACCGACCAGGGCCTGCGATCCGAGCACGAGCAACACCAGGCCGGCGATCAGATATCCGACATCGACGAGGACGGACGACGCGGCGAGCATCTCGGGATCGAGGGCTTCGTCGTATTCGGCGACCACCTCGGGACTCGATCCGCGCGTGGCCGAGATGACCGTCCAGACGATGTACGCCGTGAGCAGGCCGACGAGCACCAGACCCTCGACACGGCCGAGTTGCTTGTCGAGGACGAACACGAGCACGAGGACCGACACGCCGATCATCACCGGCACGTCGAGGCGAACGATTCGCTGCGCCACGAACAGCGATCCGCCGACCGCGGCAGCCAGTCCGAGGACCAGCAGGATGTTGGCGATGTTCGATCCGACGACGTTGCCGATCGCGATCGAACCGGCGTCGTCACCGCCGCGGATCGCATCGCCGACGCTCACGGCCAACTCGGGTGCACTGGTCCCGAACGCCACGACGGTGAGCCCGATGACCACGCTCGACATTCCGGTGCGCGCTGCGAGGCGCGACGCGCCGCGGACGAGGCCTTCTGCGCCCACGACGAGTGCGATGAGCCCTGCGATCAGCAGCAGGATCGTGGTGGCGCTCATCAGGCGCCGAGGCTAGGCCCGGTCGTTCGATTTCCGGCGTGGGTCGGCGATCTCAGGTGGTGCGGTGGATGAGTTCGGCTCGGTAGGCAACGGCGCGCCGCAGCTTGAGATCTTCGTAGCCGCGAACCTGGTCGGGGAGCGAAGCGATGGCGACCGATTCGTCCAGGTTGGCGACGTCGAGTCGCCGCTGGACGCGGCCGAGTGCCTCGATGTACTCGGGGATCATCGCCCGTTCGACGCGCCGCACCTCGGCCCACCGGAACGGATCGGCCAGCGTTCCCCGGAGGCGTTTCGCGGCCCGCAGCACGCGCAGGGCCGGCGTGGCCGAGCGCCGAAGGGTCAGTTTCCGGTCGATGCCCATCGCTCGCAGCATCGGCGGGTGGAGGTGGTAGGTGACCGCCGTGTCCGGCCCGCCGACAGCCTCGTAGCCGGCGCGGGCTCGATCGTCGAGGAGGAGGCGGGCGACCTCGTACTCGTCCTTGTAGGCCATCAACTTGTGCAGGTTCCGGGCGACCGCCTCGACGAATCGGGTCGACTCCGGGGACGCCTGCAGTTCCGCCCGACGTGCCTCGGCGACGACCCCCCGGTACCGCTGGGCATACTCGGCCGACTGGTACCCGACGAGATCGTCGGCGAGGCGATCGACGAGTTCGTCGATCGTCTCGGGTCGGGCCGTCTGCGGGAGTCCGGCCGCGCGATCGACGGCTTCGGGATCGTGTGCCCATGCCCGACCCCATCGGAACGCGGCGAGGTTCGTGTCGACCGCGACGCCGTTGAGGGTGATCGCGCGTTCGATCGCGTCGGCCGGCACCGGAACGGCTCCGATCTGGACTGCGGCACCCAAGACGATCACATTCGCCGTCGTCGTCGATCCGAGCAGTGCGTCCGCGAGTGCTGCTGCATCGAGATGGCGGTTGTCGGCAGCCCGAGATTCGTTGTTCACCCGGTCGATCAACGCGGCGCTCGTCGGTGCGGCGAGGTCGGGGTGGGTCACCATCTGGCCCGTCGGAACCGCAGCGGTGGAGGCGATCACCACGGTGCGATTGGCTCTGGCATCGGCCAGGTTGCTGTCGGTCGCGGCGACGAGGAGATCGAACGCGAGCAGGCAGTCGATGCCCGACACGTTCGCGTGATTCGACGCCACGGTGTCGCCGGCAGTGATCCGGAGGTCGCTCATCACCGGCCCGGCCTTCTGTGACAGGCCGGTCTGATCGAGACCCCGGACGTTGAAGCCCGCGAGCATCGCAGCGGTGCCGAGCACCTGGCTGACCGTGACCACGCCGGTGCCGCCGATGCCCACCATGCGCACGGTGAAGTCGTCGGCATCGACGATGGGGTCGGCGGGTGCGGGAACATCGCCGGGGGGTGCCGGACGGCGCGAGGCGGATCGGTCGCGCGCGACGGAGTCGGTGGTGACCGTCGCGAACGACGGGCAGTCGCCCTGCAGACAGGAGAAGTCGAAGTTGCAGCTCGTCTGGTGGATCCGCGTCTTGCGGCCGAACGGTGTGTCGACCGGCTGCACCGACAGGCAGTTGCTCTTGTCGCCGCAGTCGCCGCAGCCCTCGCACACCCGCTCGTTGATGACGACGCGGAAGGCCGGCGTGGCGATGGTGCCGCGTGCTCGACCGCGTCGATTCTCGGCGGCACAGGCCTGGTCGTGGATGAGAACGGTCACGCCGTTCACCGCCGCGAGTGCCTCGAGTGCCTCGTCGAACCGGCTGCGATCCCACACGTCGACGCCGGCGGGGAACGAGTTGCGTGGATGTCGGTCGGGGTCGTCGCTCGTGACGATGACGCGGGCGGCGCCCTCGAGCAGGAGCATTCCGGCGAGGTCTGGCACCGACATCTGCCCCTCCGGGTCCTGGCCGCCGGTCATGGCGACGGTTCCGTTGTAGAGCAGTTTGTAGGTGATGTCGACGCCCGCGGCGATCGCCGCGCGGACCGCGAGCGAGCCCGAGTGGAAGAAGGTGCCGTCACCGAGGTTCTGGACCAGATGATCGCGTCCGACGAACGGAGCCATACCGATCCACTGCGCTCCTTCGGTGCCCATGCACGTGAGCCCGACGATGTCGCCGACGCGGTCGGGGTCCATCATCGCCACCATCGCGTGACACCCGATGCCGCCGCCGACGAGGGTGCCGGGCGCGGCGCGTGTGCTCCGGTTGTGGGGACATCCCGAGCAGTAGAACGGTGCGCGGGTGACGGCGAGTGGGATCCGTGGTCGTGGTGGCTGCACGAGGTCGGCGATCGGACGGATCCGGGTGGCCAGGCGCGCCGCCAGGCGGGCGTGGATCGGGCGGATCAGCGTGTCGACGTCGAGGGTGCCGTGGCCGGGGACGAGCAGATCGCCACGCTCGTCGCGTCGGCCCACGACCCGCGGGTGATGGGTGCCCTCGTAGAACGAGGCCTTCAGCAGCTGTTCGAGGGTCGGGTTCTTCTCCTCGACGACGAGCACCTCGTCGAGCCCCTCGGCGAAGTCCCGAGCCTGGCCCGGATCGAGCGGAACCGGCATCAACAGCTGGAAGAGCCGGATGCCGGCCGCGCGCAGGTCGTCGTCGCTCTCCAACCCGACGAGTCGGAGGACCTCGCGGACCTCGTGGAAGGTCTGGCCGCACGCAGCGATGCCGAGCCAGTCGTCGGCGGTTCGCGTGACCACACGGTTGAGTCCGTTGTCGACGCCGTACTGGCGCGCCAGCGGCCAGCGAATCTCCTGGAACTCGCGCTCCATCTCCAGCGTGTACGGGGTGAGCAGACGACCGTTGGGCCGAGGATGGAACGGCTCGCCGTCGACCTCGACGACCGGGGCGATCGCCCGGACACGATCGGGATGAACGTCGACCGTGCCGGTCCCGTCGGCGACCGCCGTGACGAGCTTGAGGCCGGCCCACAGGCCACACGAGCGTGAGAGGGCGACGGCGTGACGCCCCAGATCGAGCGCTTCTTGGACATCGCCGGGGAACAGGATCGGCATGTGGAGGTCGACCATCGTCGCATCGCTGGACGACGGCAGGGTCGACGACTTCGCGGCCGGGTCGTCGCCGACGACGGCAACGACGCCACCGTGCATCGACGTCCCGGCGAAGACGGCGTGGCGGATCGCATCGCTGCTGCGGTCGAACCCCGGACCCTTGCCGTACCAGACGCCCACGACGCCGTCGTAGCGGGCGTCGGCGAGTGTCATCGCGAGCTGGCTGCCCATCACCGCGGTCGCCGCCAGTTCCTCGTTCACGGCCGGCTGCACGACGATCGGCAGGTCGGCCACAGCGCCGGCCGCGCGTCGCAGCTCCTCCGTGAAGGTTCCCACCGGCGACCCCTGATAGCCGGACGCGAACGCCGCGGTCGTGAGCCCGAACCGGCGGTCGAGGCGCAGCTGGTCGACGGGAAGCCTGGCCAGGGCCTGGACGCCCGAGAGGAACACACGACCGTCCTCGAGTCGGAATCGGTCGACGAGCTCGTAGGCGTGGTCCCCTCGTTGCTGTCGGGTCCCCGAACTGTCGATCGTCATACAACCTCCTCGCGTCGGCGCACCCCTCCACTTTGTAGCGCATGGCGACGTGCCGGTCGAACGAACGAGACAAGGTTGCGACGCGGTTGCGACGCGGGGTCAGACCCCGCGCCCCATTCAGACGAGGTAGTGGCGCACGGCGAGCCGTTCGGCGGAGTCGTCGCCGGGCACGGGGAGCTGGGCGACGATGCGCAGCGACGGCCACTCGGCCGGAGTGAGCT
>JAHENF010000081.1 GCA_024643255.1 Ilumatobacteraceae bacterium | reverse complement strand
GGGTTCGGGCCTGAGGTTGTGGGTTTGCGTGGTATCGAACATGTGTTCGATACTGGGTGAGTGGGGTTCAACAACCCGTCGTGGTCGTGGAGCGAACTCGAAGCGACGCTCTCCGGCAGGCAAGGTCGTGACGGGCGCGCCCCGGGGAGTCCGTCGTGGAACTCCGGAGGGGACGGGCCGGCGTGGAGCCGCAAGCGCCAGCCGTTCGAGGCGCCGGTCGACCTGTCGCCGTCGCCGTCGACGGTGCGTGCATCGGCCGTTCCGTACGCCGAGTTGCACTGTCACTCGAACTTCTCGTTCCTCGACGGGGCCTCACACCCCGAGGAACTGGCCACCGAGGCCGCCCGGCTCGGATTGGAGGCGTTGGCGATCACCGATCACGACGGCTTCTACGGGGTGGTCCGCTTCGCCGAAGCGGCCAAGGCGGTCGGCCTCCCGACGGTGTTCGGCACCGAGATCACGCTCGCCGCGCACGATGCCCGTGTCGCCCGATCGGAAGCCGACACGCTCCGCCAGGTCGACACCGGCATGGTGCCCGACTCGCACGCGCCCGATCCGTCCGGGACCCACCTGCTGGTGCTCGCCGACGGCCCCGACGGCTACGCCCGGCTCTCACGGGCGTTGAGCACCGGGCATCTCGCGGGTGAGAAAGGAGCGCCACAGTTCACGTTCGGCGACGTCGCCGCTGCGGTTGGCGGCCACGGTTGGGCGCTCACCGGGTGCCGGAAGGGAGCGGTTCCTGCCGCGCTGGTCGCCGACGGGCCCGCTGCAGCTCGACGCGAGCTCCTCCGGCTGGTCGACGCGTTCGGGCGCGACCGGGTACTCGTCGAGCTGTGGGACCACGGCGACCCGCTCGACTCGGCCCGCAACGACGCGCTCGCCGAACTGGCCCATCGCGAGCGCGTCGAGTGCGTGGCGACCAACAACGTCCACTACGCAACCCCGGCCCAGCGTCGGCTGGCGACGGCGCTCGCTGCGGTGCGATCACGCCGAAGCCTCGACCAGATCGACCCGTGGCTGCCGGCGGCGTCGGGAGCGCATCTCCGCTCGGGAGCCGAGCAGGCCAAGCGGTTCCGGCGTTATCCGGGGGTGATCGAGCGGGCGGCCGAGATCGGCCGGGCAGCGGCGTTCGACCTGTCGCTGGTCGCGCCGAAGCTGCCGCCGTTTCCCTGCCCCTCCGGCCCCGACGGCCGACTGCTGACCGAGATGCAGTACCTCCGACGGGTGACCGAGGAGGGCGCCCGACGCCGATACGGCGACCGTCCCACGCGTTCGGAGGATCTGTCGTTGCGAGCCCGAGCGTGGACGACGATCGACCACGAGCTGGCGCTGATCGAGCAGCTGGACTTCGCCGGCTACTTCCTGATCGTGTGGGACATCGTCGAGTTCTGCCGCCGGGCAGACATCTTCTGCCAGGGCCGGGGGAGCGCCGCCAACTCGGCGGTCTGCTACGCGATCGGCATCACGGCGGCCGACGCGGTCTCGCTCGGGCTGTTGTTCGAGCGGTTCCTGTCGCCCGAGCGTGACGGTCCACCCGACATCGACGTCGACATCGAAAGTGGCAGAAGGGAGGAGGTGATCCAGTACGTCTACGAGCGTTATGGGCGCCATCACACTGCGCAGGTGGCAAACGTGATCACCTACCGGGCGCGATCGGCGGTTCGCGACATGGCCAAGGCGCTCGGGTTCGAACCGGGCCAGCAGGACGCCTGGTCGAAGCAGGTCGACGGATGGGGTGGTGTGGCGGTGACCGCAGCGCAGGCCGACTGTTCGATCCCCGAACCGGTGCTGGAGCTGGCGCTGGAGGTCGAGGACGCGCCACGACACCTCGGCATCCACTCCGGCGGGATGGTGATCTGTGACCGGCCGGTGATCGAGGTGTGCCCGGTCGAATGGGCGCGGATGGACAAGCGCTCGGTGCTGCAGTGGGACAAGGACGACTGTGCCCGCACCGGCCTCGTGAAGTTCGACCTCCTGGGGCTCGGGATGCTCTCGGCGCTGCACTACGCCGTCGACCTCGTCCGCGAGCATCGCGGCTACGAGATCGACCTGGCGACCATCCCGCAGGACGACGACGTCTACGGGATGCTGTGTCGCGCCGACACCGTCGGGGTGTTCCAGATCGAGTCGCGGGCACAGATGGCGACGCTGCCACGCCTCAAACCGCGCCGGTTCTACGACCTGGTGGTCGAGGTGGCGCTGATCCGACCCGGCCCGATCCAGGGCGGCTCGGTACACCCGTACATCCGTCGCCGCAACGGGCTCGAGCCCATCACCTACCTGCACCCGCTGCTGGAGAACTCGCTCGGTAAGACGCTCGGGGTGCCGCTGTTCCAGGAGCAGCTGATGCAGATGGCGATCGACGTCGCCGGGTTCACGCCGGCAGAGTCCGACGAGCTGCGCCAGGCGATGGGGTCGAAGCGCTCGGCGCGGCGGATGGAGCGGTTGAAGGAGCGGCTCTATGCCGGGATGGCCGAGCGAGGGATCACCGGCGACGTCGCCGACGAACTGTTCATGAAGATGAAGGCGTTCGCCAACTACGGCTTCCCCGAGTCGCACTCGGTGAGCTTCGCCTACCTGGTGTACGCGTCGTCGTGGATCAAGTACCACGAGCCGGCGGCGTTCTGTGCGGCGCTGCTCAATGCCCAGCCGATGGGGTTCTGGTCGCCACACACGCTGGTGCGCGACGCCCGCCGCCACGGCGTGGTCGTGCACACGCCCGACCTCAACGCCTCGCTGGCGGGGGCGACGTTGGAGCCATGTCCCGAATCGGAGAACGGTGTGGCGGTGCGGTTGGGGGTCGGGTCGGTGCGCGGCATCGGCTCGGAGCTTGCCGAGGAGATCGAGGCGACCCGCAAGGCGGGCGGACTGTTCACCGACACCGAGGATCTGGTGCGGCGGGTGCCGTCGTTGACACCCGCGCAGTTGGAGGCGATGGCGACCGGTGGACTGTTCGGCGAGTGCTTCGGCCTCGATCGGCGCGAGGCGCTGTGGACCGTCGGTGCCACCGCCCAGTCACGCCCCGGTCGGCTGCCCGGCGTGGTCACCGGTGACGCGGCGCCGCGCCTGCCGGGCATGACCCCGGTGGAGGAAGCCGTCGCCGATCTGTGGGCGACCGGTGTGTCGCCCGACGGGCATCCGACGATCTTCATACGGGAGGAACTGAGCAAGTTGGGGGTGCTCACCTCGGCGCAGCTGTGGGATCCCGAGCCGGGTTCGATCGTGCAGGTGGCCGGCGTGGTCACCCATCGCCAGCGGCCGATGACCGCGCAGGGGGTGACGTTCCTGAATCTTGAAGACGAGACCGGCTTGATCAACGTGGTGATCTCGAAGGGGTGCTGGGCGAGGTTCCGCAAGGTCGCCCGGGAAGCGCCGGCGATGCTGATCCGCGGACGCCTCGAACGCAGCGAAGGCGTGGTCAACATCGTCGCCGACCACCTCGCTCCGCTGCCGATGCCGGCCAGTGTTAGGTCCCGCGACTTCCGCTGATTACACCAGGGGTCAGACCCGCGATGTAATCGCAAGCAATTACATCGCGGGTCTGACCCCTGGTGTAATCGCCATCGTCAAGTGGAGGTCGCCGTCGGTGGGGTAGGGGTTGGCGAGGGCGACCGCTTCGTTCAACTCGACGCCGAGGCCTGGCTCGCTCGACGGGATCACGTGACCGTCCTCCCACTGGATCGGTGTGGTCAGCAGCTCGGCGTGGAAGCCGGACCAGTCCTGGATGCCCTCGACGATCAGCAGATTCGGCAGCGTCGCCGCCAGCTGGATGTTCGCCGCGCCGAGGATCGGGCCCGAGTACAGATGCGGGGCGATCTGACATCCCGACGCTTCGGCGATCGCGGCGATCTTCTTCCCGGCGAGCAGCCCACCGCAACGTCCGAGGTTGGGCTGCCAGATCGCGGCGGCCTGGTGTCGTGCCAACGCGGCGAATTCGGTGATCGTCGTCAGGCGCTCGCCGGTCGCAACCGGGATCGACGTCTGGCGTGCCACCCTCGCCATCTCCTCGGGCTGGTCTGGTTGCGTCGGCTCCTCGAACCAGAGCGGATCGAAGGGTTCCAATCGTTGCGCCAACCGGATCGCACCGGCGGCCGTGAACTGACCGTGGGTGCCGAACAACAGGTCGGCCTGCGACCCGACCGCCTCGCGGATCGCGCTCGTGATCGCCACCGACCGGTCGATGTCCCCCAGGCTCGGCTGGTGGCCGTCGAAGGCGGTGTAGGGACCAGCCGGGTCGAACTTCACCGCCGAGAACCCACGCGACACTTCGAACGCGGCTTGCTCGGCTGCCTGCATCGGGTCGGTGTACACATCCGGCAGACCCGATGCCGGGTACAGATAGGTGTAGGTGCGGACCCGCTCGTGCACTCGCCCGCCGAGCAGGTCGTAGATCGGTTTGCCGGCGTCCTTGCCGACGATGTCCCAGCACGCCATCTCGATGCCGCTCATCACGCCGACCAGCGTCGGGTCGGGCCGCAGTGCGTACCCCGAGGCGTACATCCTCCGCCACAGCAGCTCGATGCGGTTCGGGTCGGCGTCGATCACCCACCGGTCGGCGACGTCGGCGACCATCGCCGCCACCGTGTGCGGGCCGAACGTGGCGACGTAGACCTCGCCGTAGCCGACGACGCCCGTGTCGGTCGTCAGCTTGACGACGATGAAGTAGCGCCCGCCGAAGTGTGGTGGCGGGTTCGCGATCACGAACGTGGTGCAGTCGACGATGCGCATCGGCGTCGACCTTACGTGGCGCACGTACGCACGGTGTCAGGCACCAGCCCCTGGGTCGAGTTTGCTGCGTCGACCTCGCCTCTGGGAACGTCTCGCCGTGCTCCCGACGTTCGATCTGCTCGATCTGCAACCGACCGACGACCCCCTGCAGTTCCGCCTCGATGCGCGCAAGCAGCTCTGCACGCCGTTCGGGTTCCTCTATGGCGGCAGCGGGATCGCCGGCTCGATCGAGGCGGCCGAGCGGGCGACTGGTCGACCGCTCCAGTGGATCACGACGCAGTTCATCGGAAGCCCCGTGCCCGACGACGTGGTCGACATCGAGGTGACGCTTCCCGCCCACGGGCGAGCGACCACGCAGGCCCAGGTCGCGGCGAGCGTCGGCGGACGCCCGATGTTCACGTCGCTGTGCGCCCACACGCAACGCCCGACCGGTGACGGCGCCTCATTCCTCCAGATGCCGGAGGTTCCGCCACCGGACGAGTGCCCGTCGATGTCAGAACCGTTCGCCGCCGTGCTCGCCGGCACGTTCTCCGACCACCTCGAGCGGCGTCTTGCCGCCGGAAAGGTCGGCCTTGAGGCGGTCGGCACCGCTCCGGCAGGCCCGCTCGCGATGTGGTGCCGCATCCCCGACCGCGAGATCGGCAGCCCGGCGACTCAGGCCTTCGTCGCCGACATCATCCCGCTCGCCGTGTGCGCTGCACTCGGCGTGATGCCCGGGGGCACCAGCCTCGACAACACGCTGCGAGTGATCGACCCCGCGGCGTCGGAGTGGGTGCTGCTCGACATCACCCCCGAAGGATTCCACCGCTCGGTCGGCCACGGCTCGCTGCGGATCTGGAGCCAGGACGGCCGGCTCATGGGCATCGCCCAGCAGACCTGCATCATCCGCACGAGCCACCACACCCTCTGAAGATTCGTTCCGTTGGCGACCGGTGATGGTCAGTCGTTGTCGTGCGTCTCGGGGGTCTGGATCTCGCCTCGCATACCGGCGGCCTCGTGGCCCTCGACCGAGCAGATGAATCTCAGACCGCCCTCGGGCACGGTGAAATCGATCGTGGTTGACTCGCCCGGCGGCACGGGAAACGACTTGCCGTCGGCGAACGTCAGGTTGTGCAGCACGGCGCCCTCGTTGACGAGTTCGCCGGAGTACTCGCCGGGCTCCGCGATGATTTCCTCGGGATCGAACTCGAACTCGGCCATGGTGATTCGAACCGGATCACCCGGACGGACGAGCACGTCATCGGTGTCGTCGACGTCGACGATCTGACCGCCCACCACGTCGGGGCCGTCGGGCCCGCACCCGACGACTCCGAGCGACAGGGCAACCAACGTCAGCGTGGACGCACGCAGCAATGCACGACGTTGCATGGTGCCTCGATGATCGAACGTGGACCGTACGGCATCACTCGACGGTGAGCGTGCCGTCCATGCCCGCATCGAAATGAGTTTCGATGGCGCAGATGATCTGGTAGGTCCCTGCCGGCACATTGAAGACCATGTCCTGAGTGTCACCGGGTTCCACCTCGGTCTCGGTGAGCACGAAATCAGCGAGCAGTTCTTCCTCGGTGGCGGGAAGATCCGCCTCGCTCGTGATGGTGACGCCTGATTGCAGGATCACCCACTCGTGGGCCACGGCGCCCTCGTTCGTCAGGGTGATCGTCACGTCTTCGTCGGCGGCCGCAGACCAGCTGCCGGGGTCGAACTTGAAGTCGGAGAGGGTGGCCTCGAGTTCGGTCGAGCCGGAATCGCCACCCCCACCGTCGTCATCCGATCCGCATGCCGACCCCACGAACAGCAGTGGCCCGAGCGCGGCAAGAGCAGCGAATTTAAAATTGATCCCCATGTTTCGTCCTCCCGATTTTATGGAAATAGTAACTGATTGATTCATCGAATACAAGAGGTTTGTGTCGATTCTATTCTTCCTATGTTGCGACATAAATAGTTGTCGTCACACCAGAAATGGACCGGAGGATTGGGCAGCCGTCGGCCGTGGTTACCGACATGTCATCGACGATCGGCCCCCTTCAGATGCCGGTGTCGAGTGGGGTCGCCGGCGCACCGTCGGTGACGAGCGAGCGCAGCAGCGAGCCGAGCGATCGTGGCGAGAACCAGACACCGTCCGTGGTGGCCAACTCGATCTCGTCGAGGTGCCACCAGCGCAGTTCGTGAAGGCGTTCGG
>JAHENF010000080.1 GCA_024643255.1 Ilumatobacteraceae bacterium | reverse complement strand
GCCGCGTTGATCGACGGCACCGCCGGTGTCACCCGCTCGGGGCGCTGCGAGTACGTGGTGGTCGTCGACGCCGACGCCGACCCGTCCGTGCATGGTTCTGGTCCGGTCGCGGAGTGGCCGATCCCCGTCGAGATCCCCACCCGCGTGTTGGCCGAACTCGCCGGCAACGCCGACATCCATGCCGTGGTGGTCCGCAACGGTGTCGTGCTGTACGCACCGGGCGAACTCAACCTGGGCCGCACGACACGCCTCGCAAACCGGGCACAACGCCGCGCGTTGCGGGGGTTGTATCGGGGGTGTGCGATCCCGGGCTGCAGCGTCGGCTACGACCGCTGCAAGCTCCACCATCTCGTGTGGTGGCGCCACGGTGGGTTGACGGATCTCGACAATCTGCTGCCGTTGTGCAGCAAGCATCACGGCAAGGTGCACCACGACGGTTGGGTGATCGAACTCGGACCCCGCCGCGAACTCACCCTCCGCCTCCCCGACGGCACCATCCACAACACCGGACCACCAGGCCGCCGAACCGCTGCCTGAGCGGGGCGGGTCTCGACCTCGCCGATCGCTACTGGACGCGACGAACCATCGTGAGACCATCGCCGATCGGCAACATCACTGGACGCGTGCGCTCGTCGGCGGCCACATGGTCGTTGAACATCGCACCCGTCCGGACCGACCCCACCTCGACCGAGACGCAGCGAGCGTGCGGCTCGTGATCTAGCGGCCGCGCGGGCGAGCGCGCTCGAGGCGGCCGTGGCGGTGCAGGGTGCGGCTGACGGCTTGCTCACGGACCCAACGCGACAGCTCGACCAATGGTTCGGACACCGGCTCGCTCGCATCGATCACGATGTCTGCGGCGTGGAGGACGCGGCGTGCAGCGCCATCGAGCCCCGTCAGGAGCCGGACCCGACCGACCGTGGACGCGTCGGCGGCGAGTCGCCTCGCGAACTCTTCATCGGTCTCCTCGGCGGTCGTCGATTCGCCGAGTGCCACACCGGTCACCTCGGCGACCGTCCGCAGCACCGATAGTTGTCGGTCGGCGTTTCCTGCGTGTCGGACCTCGACGTGTGCGAGCGGCGCGTACCGCAGGATGTTGGCCTCCGCATCGAGATTCGTCTCGTCGTGCTCGACACAGAAGTACCGTCGCCAGGTCGCGCACATCGCCGAGCGGAGTACCTCGTCGTCGATCTGGTGCGGCGAGGCATCGGCAACACGAGCGAACTGGGTGACGTAGCCGGGGCCACCCGCCTTGACGCCGCCGCCCACCGACGATCGCTTCCAGCCGCCGAACGGTTGGCGCCGGACAACTGCGCCGGTGATGTGACGGTTGATGTACGCGTTGCCGATCTCGACCGCGCCCAGCCAACGCTCGATCTCGTCATGGTCGAGCGAGTGGATGCCACCGGTCAGCCCGTAGTCGCCGGCGTTCTGGAGTTCGATCGCATGGTCGAGATGCTCGGCGCGCATCAGCCCGAGGACGGGGCCGAAGCATTCGGTTCGGTGGAACCATGATCCTGCCTTCACGCCGAGTCGCACACCCGGGGTCCAACTCGTTCCCGCGGCCGCTGCGGGCGTGTCGAGCGAGCGCGGTTCGACGAGCCACATCTCGCCCGGGTCGAGCGTTGTCAGCGCTCGCTCGAGCTTGCCGGTCGGCGGCGCAACCAACGGCCCGATCATGGTCGCCGGATCGGTGGCGGCTCCGACGCGCAGGCTGGTCACGGCGTCGCGAAGCCGCCGCCGGAAGCTCGGGTCGTCGTACACCTCGCGCACGACGATGCCGAGGCTGGCGGCCGAGCACTTCTGGCCGGCGTGCCCGAATGCCGAGCGCACGAGGTCGGCGATCGCCTGGTCGATGTCGGCCGACGACGTGATCACCAGCGCGTCCTTGCCGCTCGTCTCGGCGAACAGCCGCAGGTCCGGTCGCCAGTCGAGGAACATCGATGCCGTCTCGTATGCCCCGGTCAGCACGACCGTGTCGACGCCGTCATGGGTCATGAGATGGCGACCGATCGGTCCGTCGTCGCATACCACCAGGTGCAGCACGTCACGCGGCACGCCCGCCCGCCAGAACTGGTCCGCGATCCAAGCGCCGACCGCTTCGACCTCGGGCGCCGGTTTGAGGACGACGCTGTTGCCGGCCGCGATCGCGGCAGCGACGCCGCCGGTCGGGATCGCGTACGGGAAGTTCCACGGACCGACGACAACGACGGTGCCGCGACCGGCCACCTCGCATCCCGCTGCCACGGCAGCATCGAGTCGAGCGCTGCCGGCGGTCGCGTAGTAGCGGCAGAAGTCGATCGCCTCGCTCACCTCCGGGTCCCCCTCATGGATCGTCTTCGCGGCACCGACGGCCATCAGCCCGATCGTGGCGGCGCGTTCCGCGCTCATCAGCTCCGCCGTCGCCAGCAGCCACCGCCGCCGCTGGGCGAGATCCGCGGTGGGTGCACCGAGCGCTGTTGCGAACACGTCGTCGATCTGTTCGATCGAGTCCAGTCGGGCGTACGTGGGCTCGGGCGGCGCGGCGACGGCGCGGAGGAACGCCGCTCGAACCTCGGGAGTCGTCATGTCGCTGTCGGGTTCGTTCACGAATCGATCGCCGGCGAGCGGGTCGATGGGTGCCCTGCGTCGGCCTCGGAACACGTCGTGACGAGCCTCGACAGACGTGCGGAACCGGTCGGCTTCGTCGTCGAAGGCCGGAGTACCGGGCGTGAGCGTGAACAGCGATCGCAGGAAGTTCTCGGGCTGGGTGTTCTCGTCGAGACGCCGAGTCAGATACGCGATGCAGGCATCGAAGTCGTCATCTGCCACCACCGGCGTGTACATGACCAGCGCACCGGCGGCGTCGTGGACGGCGCGTGCCTGAGCCGGCGCCATGCCCTCGAGCATCTCGAACTCGATGCGATCGAGCGCACCGAGTTCGGCACCGAGCGTCAGCGCCCAGGCGATGTCGAAGAGGTTGTGGCTGGCGAGCCCGATGCGAAGCGCCTCCGTCCACTGCGGTCGAAGCGCGGCGTCGAGCATCGCCTTGTAGCTCGCGTCCACGTCCGCCTTCGAGCCGTACGGCGCCGGGACCCAGCCGTGCAGCGACGCCTCGACGGATTCCATGGCGAGGTTGGCGCCCTTGACGAGTCGAACCTTGACGGTGCCGCCGTGCTCGGCGTACCGGCGCGTCGCCCAGTCCCCGAGTCGCGCCAGCGCCTCGTGTGAGTCCGGCAGGTAGGCCTGGAGAACGATGCCGGCGTCGACGGCGTCGAACTCGGGTTCGTCGAGCACCCGCATGAACGACTGGAGTGTGAGTTCCAGGTCGCGGTACTCCTCCATGTCGAGGTTCACGAACGTTCGCGGTGACGCGGCCTCGGCGTGCCGGTACAGCTCCCGGAGTCGTTCGCAGATCCGCTCGATCGACATTTCGAAGGCGAGCACATCGAGGTTGGCCACGATCGCCGACACCTTGACCGAGACGTAGTCGACATCGGCGCGGGCGACTCGGTCGAGCACGACACGCATCCGCTCGTCTGCTTCGGCGTCGGACAAGATCGCTTCACCGAGCGGATTGACGTTGATCCGCACGCCGTCACGGGCGCGCCGTTGAAGGTGACGGGCGAAGCCGGGATCGCCGGACGGGATCACGATCCCATGTGTCTCCGCCTTGATCCGTCGCCGCACGAGCGGCATGACGAGCCGAGGGAGGCGGGGCGCGACCGCGGCACCGACACGCAACAGCGGTGCATCGAGCCGGCCGACCGCTTCGGTGCGGTGAGCGCCGACGACGGCACCGAAGCGCTGAGCTGCGAGTCGGGGGTCGTCGATCCGCATGACCTCGTCGGTGAGGGCGAAGATCAGCTGCCGACCCTCGTCGTCGGCGAGGAGCGCCCCCAGCCGTCGGCGGCGGCGAACTTCCGCTGCTGATTCGTCGCGTCGGCTGGAGGTGAGCAACCGCGCTGCCAGTTCGACCGCGGCCACCGCGAGTTCTGCGTCGGTTCGGCGGAGGGTGTCGGGCGGCGATGGTCGCATCTCACCATGGAACCCGCTGCGGAGATGGCGGTCTTGCACGAACCCCGCACCCGACGATGTCGAGTTCGACCAAGGACATCGCCCGATCGGCGCGTCAGCGCGCCTGCCCGCCTCGATGGTGGATACTGGAGCGTGCTCGATCGGTCGCTCGAAGCGGTCACCGACGTGTTGGCGACGACGCCGAACGTCATGTTCTGCGCCAAGGCGGTCACCGGCGAATACCTGGCGGCCAATCACGCGTTCGCCGAACGCGCCGGGGTGGCCCGCGCCGGCGACGTCGTCGGTCGCACCGCCCGGGACCTCTTCCCCGCCGAGCTGGCGGAACGTTACGAGGCGCAGGACCAACGGGTGATCGAGACCGGGCGCATGTTGACCAACGAACTCGAATTGATCACTCGCCGGGACCGCTCGGTCGGCTGGTTCCTGACCTCGAAGTCTCGCTGGACCGACGACGCGGGAGCCGCCGTCGGCGTCGTGAGCGTCTCGGTCGACCTGCGCACGCCTGTCGACGCTGCTGCGCCTCATGCCCAGCTCGCCGCAGCCGTCGAGGTCGCTCGGCGCCGCTTCGCCGAGCAGATCGGGGTGGCGGATCTCGCTGCCGCTGCCGCCATGTCGGTCGCGCAGCTCGAGCGCACGGCGCGCCGAGTTCTCGGTTTGAGCCCGAAGCAGCTCGTGATGCGGTTCCGGCTCGAGGAGGGTCTGCGTCTGCTGACGACGACCGAACTCCCCATCGCCGAAGTCGCCCACCGATGCGGCTTCTACGATCAGAGCGCGTTCAGCCGGCACTTCCGAGCCGTCGTCGGCTCACCGCCGGCCGCCTATCGAACGGCCCATCGACACTGACGAGAACGGGAGGGTGCCCGAAGCGATGGCCACCGGGGTCGGACACCGACGGCAAGCGTCGCGGCGGAGCCGGCGAGGCCTATCGAACGCTCCTCGGCGCCGTTGCTCGTCAGGCGCTGAGCAACAGGGGGTCCGTTACCATCCCCAATCGTGTCGTTCCAGGAGATCCCGACGGTTTCTCTGACCGAGTGGACATTGCCCGGCGCAGACCAGATGGCGTTCGCGGATCGCTTGCGGGCGATCTGCCACGAGGTCGGGTTCTTTCAGCTGACTGGCCACGGCGTCGATCCGGAGTTCGTCGACGAATACTTCGACGGGCTCCGACGGTTCTTCGAGCTTCGCGACCAGACGAAGGCCAAGATCGACAAGACGAATTCGCCGTGGTTCCGCGGCTGGGAGCGCGTCGGGGCCGAGCTCACCGACAACCGGGTCGACCACCGCGAGCAGATCGACGTGTGGACCGAGCACCCAGCGAGGTCCGGTCACGTCGAGCCCGAGTATCTCCTGCTCGAGGGCCCGAATCAGTGGCTCGACGAGGGCACGCTCCCGGGATTCCGCTCCCTGGTCGAGCGCTTCCAACGTGAGATGGGCGCCATCGCGGATCAGCTGATGTCAGCCATGTGCGTGGGGCTGGGTCTGGCGCCTGACCATCTCGACCGCCTGTTCGGCGAGCGTCGAATGTCACTCGTCAAGCTCATCCACTACCCGCAGACGCCGTCCGGTGAGGCCGGCGTCAACGCCCACAACGACGCTGGGTTCCTCACCCTGCTCTGGCAGCACGGCGTGGCCGGACTGCAGGCGCTCAACCCCGACGACGAATGGATCGACGTGCCACCGTCACCCGACGCGATCGTGGTCAACCTCGGCGAGATCCTGCAGGCGATGACCGGCAACTACTTCGTGGCCACCACCCACCGGGTGATCGCGAATCAAGGGCGCTACTCATCGGGGTACTTCCACGGTCCGGACCTGCGGACCGGGCTCGACCCGCTGCCGTTGGACCGCCGGTTCGCCGACGCTGTCAATGCCAGCCGCCGCCACCGCGACGCCGGATTCATGGCCAAGCGTGACGAGCTCGTGGCCGGTGACGGCGGGATCCGATCCGCTGGTGCGGCGACCTACGGCGAGCAGCTGTGGAACTACTTCACCCGCAGCTACCCGGATCTCGTGGCACGGCATCATCCCGACGTGACGGCCGCCGGCGCCTGAGGGGCGCTGCTGCGACGAGCACCGAACGCGAGGTCGGTTGCGGCGCGCGACCTCACCACCACGCCGATGGCCCGAACTAGAGTGCCGAGGTGACACCGCGCCAGTTCTCCCTGGAGGGAAAGACTGCGCTGATCTCCGGCGCCGGGAGCCCGACAGGCATCGGGTTCGCGTCCGCACGAATGCTCGCCGAGCTCGGCGCTCGCGTCATGGTCACGTCGACGACCGACCGCATTCACGTTCGGGTCGACGAACTCAGACAGGCCGGGTTGACCGCACACGGGGCGTTCGGTGATCTGACCGACGAGTCAACGGTTCGGCGGATCACCGACGAAGCGCTTTCCGTCCTCGGTGGCGTCGACATCCTGGTGAACAACGCCGGCATGACGAGCGTCAGCCGACCGGGAAGTGACGAAGCCGACCTGGCAACGGACCTGCCGTACTCGCAATGGCGCGCGGCGATCGCACGCAATCTCGACACGGCGTTCTTGATGTCACGCGCCGTGATCCCACACATGCAGTCCGGGCGCTGGGGCCGAATCATCTCGGTGGCGAGCGTGTCGGGACCGGTGATGGCGATGCGGCACGAACCCGCCTACGCCGCGTCCAAGGCTGCGCTCGTCGGCTTGACGAGGGCGCTCGCGCTCGACCACGCCGCGGACGGCATCACGGTCAACGCCGTTGCGCCGGGCTGGATCGAAACCGGTTCGCAGACACCGAACGAACGAGCCGAGGGATTCGTCACCCCGGTCGGCCGCAGCGCCACTCCCGACGAGGTCGCCAGCGCGATCGCGTGGCTGGCCACCCCTGGCGCGGCCTACACGACAGGTCAGTGCATCGTGATCGACGGCGGAAACTCGATTGCCGAAGAACGCGTCCCACCCG
>JAHENF010000008.1:74003-94718 GCA_024643255.1 Ilumatobacteraceae bacterium | reverse complement strand
GTCGAGAACGACACCGTCGCCGCCCCCTCGGGTGACGAGGCCGGCGATTGCCAGCCCGCCACCGACGAGGAGTGCGGCGACGATGACGAGCGTGAGCGCACGACGCGAGGCGAGGCGGTGGTCGCTCACGAGATCGTTGCCCCGGCCGGCTCAGGCCTCGACGGCGCGACGGCGCAGGACGAACGCTCCGCCTGCGAGGGCGAACAGTCCGGCCGCCGCAGCGAACAGCGGCATCGAGTTCGAGGCCGAGCCCGTCTCCCCACCGGTGTTGACCGCGGTCGGCGCCGGCGTGCCGTCGCCCGCCGCACTGGAACCGGCGGAGTCGAGGGCGATCGTCTGGGTGTAGTAGGTGAACGTGTCGTCGGTGAGAGAGCCGACTGCGTACACCGTGAGGTTCTCGCCGGCGACGACGGCAACGGTGGGCACGTCGCCGATGGGGTCGCCGCCGGTCGGCGCGATCTGCGCTCCGGCGATCTCTCCGGCCGGAAGGACGAGGCTTTGCGCCTCACCGTTCACGAGGTTCTCGACCGGACGGGCATCGCCCAGTACGACGTCGACGGCAGGGGCAGCGGCGGTGTGGACCACCGTGAGGCGACCGGACCCGTCGGCGACCGCCGCGGTGTCGTTCTCGAACGGTGTGATCGTGGGCGTGCCGTCGGCGTCGAGGTGGGCAACCACGGTCCAGTTGCCCGAAGCCGGAACGGCGAATTCGGCCACCGGCCCGATGGCGACGTCTTCCGTGCCGGCGACGCGGACTTCCAGGTTTGCCAGCGTCTGGCCGGCGAAGGAACTCAGGTCCTGCATATCACCGGGAGCGAAACCCGGGATCACGACGGCACCGTCGACGACGACGTCGACGGTGACACCCGGAATCCCGTGGAGCAGCATCACACTGACCGATTCCTGGGCGCTCGACGAGCCGGCGGGGACGGCGAGGAGTGCGGCGGCCAGCGCAGCGACTCCGGCGAGGATCTTCTTCATCGTAGGTCCTTTCGGATCACGACCATGGGACGATCCCACAGTCCGACCTTCTACGACGCCACGCCGAATGCGGATGACAGTTTTCGTACTCAATGCTCCGACGGGGTCGGGATCAGCTGCCCGACGGCGCCAGGAACTCCGCAAATCTCCGGCCTTCGCGGGCTCGCAGCGACGCGTTGACGCGTTGACGTTCGAGGATCTGATCGAGCGTCTTCGCGCCCTGGTCGATCGGATGAGCCGCGAAGAACGCTGCTGCGTCGTCGACGAGCTCGGGGGTGTTGAGCAGCTTGACGGCATCGACCATGCGGACGATCGTGTTCGCCGGGAAGCGCTCGTTGGCGGCCTCCCAGTGGTCGCACACGAAGGCCCACGCGAGGTGTCCGTGGCGCCGATTGGCGATGGCGCGGTGGAGCAAGAACGGTGCATTCTGGGTCTTGACCGCAGAGGTCATCGCGAACTCGCAGGTCGCGAGCACGAGTGCCTCGTCGTCGAACTCGGCCAGCGCATACAGATTGCGCAGCTTCTCCTGGGGGGTTGCGCCTGTCGAGAAACGCTGGCGCATCCGGTCGAAGGTGTCGACACCGCCCGTCGCCGCCACCACGCTCGTCGCGGCGGCCGCCAGTTCGGGATCGACCGACGTCGGGTCGGTGATCGTCGCGTCGAAGACCTCGCGACATCGTGCCTGGACACCGGCGTCGCCGCCGAGCACTCCCAGGGCGCTCGTGAGCATGCCGCGCAATTTGCCGATGAGGCCGGCCTCGTCGGGACGTGGCGCTCCGAGGCTCATGAGGGCGGGGCCGACGAGGGCCCGAACACGCTCCTGAAAGGCCTCGTGCGCGGGGCCGTCGTCGAGGAGTCGGTTGAGCCCGCGCAGCGAGCTCATGATCGCCTGCCACACGGCGTGTTCGCGTTCGTCCACGAAGATCTCGAGGAACTCGAGCATCTCCGAAGCATCCAGCTGGCCGGCGATGGTCGCCGCCCACGCGTCGTCGACGAGGTTGTACCGCTCGGACGTCGTCAGCTCCGCCAGCACATCGCCGTCGAGACGGTGACGCAAGGCGTCGTCGTATGCCACGCGGTAGAAGCCGCTGCCGCGGGCGTTGACGACGACCGGCGCCTCCGGGTCGGTGAGCAACGCAGTGGTCTCGGCGCCGTCGAGAAGGGTGATCGTCGTCACCCCTCCGTTGCGGATCTCGACCGGGATGGCCCACATCTCCTTCTCGTCTTGCGGGGTGTCGGAGCTGAACCGGAAGCGACGTTGCTGCAGGCGGAGACCGCCACGTCCTTCGAGGTCGACGAGCGATGCGTGCACGAGTGGGTACCCGGGCTGCCAGATCCAGGAGTCCATGATCCGCCGGACCGGCTCCCCCGAGGTCGTCTCGATCGCATCCCACAGGTCGTTCGTCTCGGTGTTGCCGTACGAATGGCTGCGCAGGTACTGGCCCACGCCCTCACGGAACCGGTCCTCGCCGAGATACTGCTCGAGCATGCGCAGCAGCGCGCCGCCCTTCTGATACGTCAGCACGTCGAACATGCCGTCGGCGTCGGCCGGCGATCGCACCTCGAACTCCACGGTTCGAGTGCTGTCGAGTCCATCGACGTCGAACGCCTCGGTGCGCTCGACACCGAACGACGTCCACCGCTCCCAGTCCGGCCGGTAGGCCTCGCACGCGGCAACCTCCATGAACGTGGCGAACGCCTCGTTGAGCCAGATGCCGTTCCACCAGCGCATCGTCACGAGATCGCCGAACCACATGTGGGCCAGCTCGTGGGCGATGACATCGGCGATCAGTTGTTGCTCGTTCTGGGTGCTGGTCGCGGGGTCGACGAGCAGCAGGTTCTCCCGGAACGTGATGCAGCCGAGGTTCTCCATCGCTCCGGCCGCGAAGTCCGGCAACGCGACGAGATCGACCTTGTCGCTCGGATACGCGATGCCGTAGTAGTCCTGGAACCAGCGCAGACAGAACGCCCCGACGTCGAGCGCCGACGCGGTGAGGTGTCCCTTGCCGGGGACGTGCACGACCCGGATCGGGGTGCCTTCCACATCGACGGGGTCGGTCATCTCGAGGCGACCCACCACGAAGGCAACGAGGTAGCTGCTCATCAGCATGGTGTCGGCGAACCGAACCACGGTGCGTCCGTCGGCGGTGGTCCGCTCGATCTCGGGACCATTCGAGATCGCAGTCAGGTCGTCGTCGACATCGAGGGTGATGCCGAACACCGCCTTGAACTCGGGTTCGTCCCAGCACGGGAACGCGCGACGACAATCGGTCGCCTGCATCTGCGTGGTGGCGATGACCTGCTCGTTGCCGTCGGCGTCGACATAGGTGCTGCGGTAGAACCCACGCAGCTTGTCGTTGAGGACCCCGTCGAACCCGATCAGCAAGCGGCAGGTCCCCGCCTCGAGCGGGCGTGCAGGCCGCACGACCATCCGCTCGGTCGTCTCGTCGAGTTCCCACTCGGCGGCGACACCGTCGACGCGGCAGGCGTTGATGTCGAGTTCGGCGGCATTGAGCACGATCTCCGAGCAGTCGGCGTCGACCGTGAGGTCGATCTCGACGGTCCCCGTGAAGCTGGCGGTGTCGAGCATCGGCCGAAGCCGGACGCCATAGCGGCTGGGGCGGACGGCTGTGGGGAGGCGGTAGGGGTCGATCGCTTCACTCGAGGTCACAGTCATCGCCCGGATCGTACCGGTAGCCTGGTCGACCGTGCCCGACCTGACCCGACGGTTTGCCGACCGTTCGACCGACGAGTCGAGCCGTGCCAGCCGGTTCGACGTCGTCGGCATCGGCAACGCGCTCGTCGACGTCATCGCCCCGACCGATGACGACTTTCTCGAGGCGTACGGCCTCGTCAAGGGATCGATGACCCTGATCGAGACCGAACGAGCGGTCGAGCTGTATGCCGCGCTCGATCGCGCGGTCGAGATGAGCGGCGGGTCTGCCGCGAACACCGTGTGCGGCATCGCCAGCCTCGGCGGGAGCGCGGCGTACATCGGCAAGGTCGACGGCGACGATCTGGGTGACGTGTTCGGCCACGACATGCGGGCGCTCGGGGTGACCTTCCACCGCCCACCGGGCCGTCACGGCACACCGACGGGTCGCTGCGTGATCGTCGTGACACCCGATGCGGAACGCACGATGAACACCTATCTGGGTGTCTCGAGCCTGCTCTGTGTCGATGACCTCGACGAGCAGGTGATCGCCGACGCGAGCGTGCTGTACATGGAGGGCTACCTCTTCGATCGCGAGGACGCCAAGGCGGCGTTCCGTCGGGCAGCCGAAGTCGCGCACGCCCACGACCGGATGGTGTCGCTGACGTTGTCGGACTCGTTCTGTGTCGACCGGCACCGCAGTGACTTCCGCACGCTGGTCCAGGACCGCGTCGACCTGCTCTTCGGCAACCACGACGAACTGCTGTCGCTGTACGAGCTCGACTCCTTCGACGATGCGGTCGCGGCGCTGCGTGAGGAGTGCGAGTTCGCCGCCATCACGGTCGGAGCGGAGGGCTGCGTCATCGTCACGCCCGACGAACTGGTGCGGGTCCCGGCAGTGCCGGTCGAGAAGGTGATCGACACCACTGGTGCCGGCGACCTCTTCGCCGCGGGATTCCTCCACGGTTGGACCCAGGGGCACGATCTGCACACGTGCGGGCACTACGGGTCGATCGCCGCCGCCGAGGTGATCAGCCACGTCGGGCCACGTCCGCTGGTCGAGTTGCGTAGCCTGATCGGCGATGGGTGACAACGACCAGAACACTGCTGACGGCCTCGTCGTCGATCAACTGCTGACGACCGCCAGAGCGTGGCTCGCAGCCGAGCCGGACGCCGACATCCGCGACGAACTCGGTGCCGTGATCATCGCTGCCGAACGCGGCGACGCGGCGGAACTGAGGGCGCGCTTCGGAGGGCGATTGCAGTTCGGGACGGCCGGGCTCCGCGCCGCCGTCGCTGCCGGTTCGATGCGGATGAATCGGCTGGTCGTGCGCCAAGCCGCGGCCGGGCTCGGACAGTGGTTGCTCGAACGTGAGGCCGATGGGACCGTTCCCGACGCGGCCCGCCGGGGTGTGGTGATCGCCTATGACGCGCGCCGCAAGAGCGACCTCTTCGCCGAGGACACCGCCTGCGTGCTCGCGGCGATGGGGATCCGCTCGATGCTGCATCCGGGTGTGCAGCCCACGCCTGTGCTCGCCTGGTCGATCACCGGGTTGGGCGCGGCGGCCGGCGTGGTGGTCACCGCGTCGCACAATCCGCCGGCCGACAACGGGTACAAGGTGTACCTCGACACGGGGTCGCAGATCGTGTCGCCGGTCGACACCGAGATCTCCGCCTGTATCGGCGGGTTCGATCCCCTGACGGTTGACGTCGCCGCCGCCGACGATCCGTTGATCGAGCGTCTCGACACGTCGTGGGTCGATCGATACGTCGAGTTCACGCCGTCGGTCCGTCTCCGCCCCGATGTTGCGGGCGTACCGGTGGCGTACACGGCGATGCATGGCGTCGGGGGAGCAGTGCTGCTCCGTGCGTTCGAAGCGGCCGGGTTCGAACCGCCGTTCGTGGTCGCCGCCCAGCAGGAGCCCGACGGCACCTTTCCGACGGTTGCGTTCCCCAACCCGGAGGAGCCGGGTGCCATGGATCTGCTGCTGGAGACCGCACGGTCGTGTGGTGCCTTCGTGGCGCTCGCCAACGATCCGGACGCCGACCGATTGGGAGCAGCGATCCCGCAGGCCGACGGGTCGTGGCGGAGGCTCACGGGTGACGAGATCGGCTGGCTGTTCGCCGACCACATCCTCGCCAACACCAGCGGTGCCGATCGTCTGGTGGTGACCACGCTCGTGTCGTCGTCGCTGCTCGCGCGAATGGCGGCAGAGGCGGGCGTGCACAGCGAGGAGACCTTCACGGGCTTCAAGTGGATCGGCAAGATCGCCACCGAACGGCCCGATCTCCGGCTCGTCCTCGGCTACGAGCAGGCGCTCGGATACCTGGTCGCACAGCGACCACTCGACAAGGACGGGATCACGGCGGCCGTGTTGATGGCCGAGATCGCCTCGGTAGCGGCTGCCGACGGCGTGACCTTGCAGGACCGTCTCGATGCGATCGCTGATCGATTCGGCCGCTACGTGACCGCCGAACTCTCGGTCAAGATGCCGCCGGCGGACGGTGCCGCGTGGGTGGCGTCGATCGAGGCAGACCCGCCGACCGAGGTCGGTGGCCGAGCGGTGACGGCGGTGACGTCGTATCCCGAGGCGAACCTCGTTCGTCTGATGCTCGAAGGGGGCGTGCGCCTCCAGATCCGCCCCAGCGGCACTGAACCCAAGGTCAAGCTCTACGCCGAAGCGGTCGACCTCGAACGATCCACGGTCGACGAGCTCCTCCGAGCGCTCGCTACCCCCTGACACGTTACGCCGGTGCCAGGCACCGGCGTCACCTCAGGCGGGGGTGCCGAACTGGCGGTCGCCGGCGTCGCCGAGACCGGGGACGATGAAGGCGTGCTCGTTCAGACGATCGTCGATCGCTGCGGTGACCAGGTGGATCGACAACCCGGCGGCCTCGAGTGCGGCGATCCCCTCCGGTGCGGCGAGGGCGCACACGACCGTGACCGGTGAGGGCGCTCCACGCGTCAGTAGCAGTTCGATCGCGCTGATCAACGACCCACCGGTCGCCACCATCGGGTCGAGGACGATCACCGGCCGTCCGGCGAGCGACTCGGGCAGCTTGTTGACGTATGGCTCGGGCTGGTGGGTCTCTTCGTTGCGGGCCATGCCGATGAAGCCGATGTCGGCGTTGGGCAACAGTTCCTGGGCGGGGCCGACGAACCCGAGGCCTGCGCGCAGAATGGGCACGACGACCGGTTGGACCGCGATGCGTCGTGCGGGCGACGTGGTCAGCGGCGTCTCGACGGTCCCGTCGATGGTCGGCAGGTTCCGGGTCGCCTCGGCGATCAGCAACCCACCGATCCGTTCGAGGTTCTGACGGAACAACGCATTTGGCGTTTCGCGGTCGCGGATCTGGGCGAGCGCGTCCGTGCACACGGGATGGTCGACGAGCGTGATCTGGACGTTCATGTCAGGCCTCCCCGAGCGACAGCTCGGACTTGAGAATCGAATACCGGGGCTTGATCACACCGTTGATCAGCTTGAGTCGCTCGGGGAACGGAGCGAACGACGACTTCATCGCGTTCACGGTGAGCCATTCGAAGTCGTCGAGGCCCCATCCGAAGGCGTCGGCGAGCTTCTGCATCTCCTTGGTCATCGAGGTGTTGCTCATCAGCCGGTTGTCGGTGTTGACCGTCACGCGGAAGCGCAGGCGGCGGAGCATCCCGATCGGATGGTCCGCGATCGAGGGGACGACACCGGTGTTGACGTTCGACGTCGGGCACAGCTCGAGGGGGATCCGGCGGTCGCGGATGAAGGTCGCGAGGCGACCGAGTTTTTCGGTGCCGAGCCCTTGACCCGGGTCGATGTCGTCGACGATGCGGACCCCGTGGCCGAGTCGTTCGGCGCCACAGAACTGCACCGCCTCCCAGATCGAGGGCAGACCGAACGCCTCGCCGGCGTGGATCGTCGAGTGAAAGTTCTCGCGGTTCACGTACTGGAAGGCGTCGAGGTGGCGCGACGGCGGATAGCCGGCCTCCGCGCCGGCGATGTCGAAGCCGACGACGCCGGCATCTCGATAGCGGACGGCCAGCTCGGCGATCTCCAGACTGCGTGCAGCCGTGCGCATCGCCGAAGCGATCGCATAGATCGTGAGGTCGGTGTCGGCCGACCCTCGCCGGAAGCCGGCGAGCACCGCCTCCATCACCTCGTCGAGCGTGAGGCCCTTCTCGGTGCTGAGTTCAGGCGCGAATCGCACCTCCGCATACACGATGTTGTCAGCCGCGAGATCCTGGGCGCATTCGTAGGCGACACGCTCGATCGCGTCACGGTCCTGCATCACTCCGACCGTGTGGGCGAACGTCTCGAGGTAGAGCACGAGGTCGTTGCGCTTGGCGCCGCGGTTGAACCAGGTGGCGAGGTCGTCCACATCGGTCGTCGGCAGATCCTTGTACCCGTACTCCTGCGCGAGTTCGATCACGGTCGCCGGGCGGACCCCGCCGTCGAGATGGTCGTGGAGCAGCGCCTTGGGCGCCCGCTGGATCAGTTCGGCCAGAGACATGGCCACACGCTATCGACCGTGATGGTGGTGTCTCAGCGAGCGGCCGACAGCGCGCGCAGCGGGAAGTCGCCGGGTCGTTGCAGCCAGTTCCACGACGGGTACGCGGCCGAGTTCGAGATGCAGTGCAGCGAATAGGCGTGGCGACTCACCCCCGACCGGTTCACGCCGCTCCAATGCGGCAGGCGTCCGTGGAGCACCACCATCGTGCCGGCGCGCACCTCGAGCGGCACCAGCGTGTCGCCGACCGGCGGTGGCGTCGGCATCGGCGTGTGATCGAGCGGCTCGAAGATCGTTCCGTCGTTGGTCGCGTTGCGCTTGAACACCTGGCGCAGTGGCCCCAGATGACCGCCCGGCTCGGCCCACAGGCACCCGTTGTCCAGCGTCGCATCCTCGATCGCGAACCAGAAGCCCGTGACGGTGATCGGATCGGTGTAGAGGAAGGTGGCGTCCTGATGGCAGCCCACCTCGCCGCCGATGCGGGGTTGCTTGAAGATGTACATCGATTGCAGCGCGAGGGCGTCGGCCATCCCGATGTCGGCGGCGACCTCAGCGATGTCGGGGTTGTAGGCGAAACGCCCGAACTCGTCGTCGAGATCGTGTTGCGCGTGGCCGATCTTGTTGATGCTCAATTCCTTGGCCTGCGTGAGCTCCCCGTCGGGTCCGAATGCTTCTTCCTCGAAGAAGCACCACGTGCCGGCTCCACTCTCGAGGAACTCTCCGTTGGAGGTGCGCTCCTGCTCGTTGGTGGTGAACACCGAGCGTTCCTGCGACGGCTCCCATGCGTCGACGATCGCCAGCGCTCGTTCGCGAAGGCGTCGGCATGCGTCGACCGACACGAAGTCGGGCAGGACGAGAAATCCGTCACGTCGGTAGGACTCGATCTGGTCGCTGCTCAGCACGATGCGATGTTAGTGCTGGTCGGCGTTCGCCCGCACCGGCGGTGGCGATGTCGCAGCGAGTCATCACTCGGTGACGGTGACCGTGGCGACCATGTCGGTGTGCAGGGCGCAGAAGAGCGAGTAGGTGCCTGGCTCGTCGAACGTGACGGCGAAGTTGCTCCCGGGAGCGAGCAGCCCCGAGTCGAAGTCGCCGAGCTTGGGGTCTCGGGGCGTCCCGGCGGTCACGGTGTGCGGCACGGCGTCGACGTTGTTGAAGAACAGTGGCTGGCCGACGGCGACGTCGAGTTTGCCGTTGTAGAGGAAGTCGCTGATGAGCGACTGCTGGGCACCGGCGGGGAAGTCCGACCCGCGGACCTCGCGGGTCTCCAGGATCGTGTTGGCGTCGGAGACGGGTGCGATTGTCGAGTTCCACATGCTGAACACGCCGAGCTGGTTGTCGTGCTGTGGGTCGACCCACGCGTGGATCATCCAGCCGAGCGCCGCGGAGAAGTTGCCGCCGGCGGCCTCGCACTCACTGCGCGGGACGAAGGTGTCGCGCCCCTGCGAGTTGCCCCGGCAGAGGTTGTAGTGGATGTGCCAGTTGTCGAGCGGTCCGGCGAAGGTTTCCGGATGCTGGTTGCCGATGACGGCCGGCGGGATGATGAACGACGTGCCGACGAGCTGCATCGGCTCGCCCTGCCACGCGCCGTCGACGCACTGCCCGATCGGGCCGTCCGGTACCTGGCCGTCGGCGCGGGCGTAGAGCAGGATCTCCGGTCGGGCCGGATCGAAGCCGTCGCCCAGCCACTGCGGTTGGTAGAAGTGCGAACCCATGTTGGGCGTCTGGATCTGGTCGCTGACGAACCCTTCGGCGCAGGCGGAGTTCACGTCGCGGTGAGCCTCGGCAAACGCGCTCAGCGTGTCGAGTTGGCCGACCAGCTCGGTGAGTTCGTCGGGGGTCATCTCGAGTGCCGCCGGGATCGGGGCGCCTGATTCGGCGAGTGCCTTCAACTCCAGGTACGAGCAGGGGAGTGCCTCGTCCTGGCAGCGCACCGTGCCGGTGAGGGGGCCTTCCACCAACGTCGGCACGACGCCGCTGGAGTTCTCGCGGAACACGTACCGGGAGTAGCCCGGCGCGCCGCCGGCCGAGAACTTCAGGCCGGCGGGGAACTGCGCGTCGGCGCCGACCTGGTCGAATGCCGCTGCTTCGGCTACGTACGCGTTGACCTGCTCGATCGTTCGGGCCTCGGTCGGGTCGATCGTCGTGGTCGGTACCGCAGTGGTTGCCGGCGCGGTGGTCGGCGGCGGGGTGGTCGATCCAGTGGTGTTCCCGGCTGATTCGAGTCCGCCGTTGCCGGAGGAACAGGCGGCCACGACGAGGCACGTCGTGACGGCCGCGATCGCGAATCGTCCTCGTTGGTGTCCCGCCGGGGTCATGCGCACCAGGTCACCGTAGTGGTGCGGCAGATCGCATGCCCGGTCGCATCCGAAACGTCACGTTTGACCCGGCACCGTGTGACGGTCTCCGTCGCCCGTTCAGGGGGTGTAGGCGGGGATGATCGTCTCCGTGACGATGCGGCGCCTGGTTTCCATCGGCGCGAACGACGCCATCATCGCGTTGACGGCCAACCTCTCCATCTCCTCGCGCGTGAGGTCGTGGGCCGTGGCCACGGCGAGCAACTCGCTCGACGGTCGGACGTTGCTCATCAGCCGGTTGTCGGTGTTCAGCCCGACGCTGAACCCGGCGCGCAGGAACGGGCCGACCGGATGATCGGCGACGCTCGGCACGGCACCGATCTGCACATTGCACGTCGGTGCCATCTCCAGGTGGATCTGGTGGTCGAGGACGTACTGGGCGAGCGGACCGAGCGTGAGTTCGTCGTGCTCCGGATCGACGAGGTTCGTGTCAGCGCGCAGGCGGACACCGTGGCCGATGCGATGCGCTCCGTGGGAGAGCGCGTCGGAGATCAGTTCCAGGTCTGGCGGCTCACTCGCATGGATCGTGATGTTCAGGTGTGCGGCGCGGGCGAATGTCAGGGCCTCGGCGTGCAGTGACGGCGGGAACCCCGTCTCGGCACCGGCGAGGTCGAACGCGACCACCTTGTCGTCCCACGCTCGCAACCGATCGACGAGTTGGGCGATCTCCAGCGACCGGTGCTCGGTGCGCATCGCGCAGCAGATGGCGTTGACCATGATCGTGCGGCCGTCACCTGCTGCTGCGGCCTCGCCTCGGCGGAATCCATTGGTCACCGCCTCGACCACTGCGTCGAGCGGCAATCCGTCCTGCTGGTGGAGCTCGGGGGCGAACCTCACCTCGGCGTACACCACGCCGTCGGTGGCCAGGTCGACCGCCGCCTCGTAGGCGACCCGTTCGATCGATTCGCCGGTCTGCATCACAGCGAGTGTGTGTTCGAACGTGGCCAGGTACTGCAGGAGATCGCCGGTCTCGGCCCCCCGGGTGAACCACGCCTGGAGGTCGTCGGGATCGGTGGTCGGCAGCCGCCACCCGATCGAGTCCGCGAGTTCCAGGATCGTGGCCACCCGCAGACCGCCGTCGAGGTGGTCGTGCAGCAGGACCTTGGGGAGTTCGCCGGCGCGCTCGAGCGTGATCATCGACCGCGCGTTACTGCATCCCCTTGAACCAGGGGATGCCTTCCTCGGCGGGCGGCCGGAGCCGTTGCGCCCCGATCGAGACTGCGATCAGCGTCACGACGTAGGGCGTGACGAACACGAGCTGGTTGTTCGGCGACTGTGCTGCGAAGTACGACCAGAGTGCAACGACGGCGAACACGGTCACGGTTCCGGCGGGCGCGTAGTTGCGCTGGACGAGCATCCAGACCACGAGCAGGATCAGTGCGATCGCAGCGGCCAGGAGGAGGGTGCGGACGAGATCGCCGGGGCCGGTGCGCAGCGTGATGCCCTGGGCGAAGCCGAACAGGCCGGCACCGATCGCCGTTCCCGCCGGCATCCAGTTGCCGAAGATCATCGTGGCGAGCCCGAGGAAGCCTCGACCGGAGACCTGGTTCTCGAGGTACCGGTTGGAGAACAGCACGAGCACGGCGCCGCCCATACCGGCGAGGCCGCCGGAGATGGCCATGCCGATCCAGCGCATCTTGTGCACCGACACGCCGAGCGAGTCGGCCGCTGAAGGTCGCTCACCGGCGAAGCGCAGTCGAAGGCCGAGGCGCATGTGCCAGAGCAGGTAGGAGATGCCGAAGAAGAGCGCGATCGTCAACACGACGTCCCACGTGACCGCCGTCGTCAGGCCCTTGGCCAGGCCGGAGATGTCGGCGATCATGAACCATCCCGTGTCCTCGAGCTTGCCGAGGATGTCGGGCGACTGCCAGCCGAACAGGTCACCTCCCGACAGGAACGGCACGGTGAACGCTCCGATGCTGCCCGAGTTGCCTGGCGACGACGTGACCGAGCCACCCTGCACGCCCACGAACAGTTCGCTCGCCATGAACCTGGCGATGCCGGGTGCGATCAGGTTGATGGCGACGCCGGCAACGATGTGGTTGACGCCGAACGTCGTGGTGGCGAGGCTCATCAGGAGTGCAGCGAGCATGCCGCCGACGATGCCGCCGACGAGGGCCATCCAGGGGCCGAACTCCCATCCCCACCATCCGGCGAAGATGGTGCCCATCACCATCATTCCCTCGATCCCGATGTTGACGGTGCCGCTGCGTTCGGCGACGAGGCCCGCGAGCCCCGCCAGCGCGATCGGCGCTGCGGTGCGCAGGCCGGCGCCGAACGTGCCGCTCGAAGTGATGTCGGGGTTGTCGGCGATGAGGCGCGCCGCCGACATCACCCCGATGCCGATCACGACGATGGCCAGCATCCGGAAGCGGGCCGAATGCAGGAACGAGGGTCGGTCGGCGGTCTCGATCGGTGCGGCGTCGATCGTGGCGGTCATGACGTGGCTCCGATCGGTGCCATCTGCGGTGTCGGCGGCGGTGGTTTCTCGTCACGGGTGGCTGCGGCGGCTGCGGCGACCGCGGCGGCGTCGTTGCGGCGGCGGACCACTTCGTACGCGATGACCGCGGCGAGCAGGAACGAGCCCTGGAGGATCTTGCCGATCTCGGGCGGGATGCCGAGCGGTCCGAGCCGCTGCGTCGCCCGTTCGATCATCGCCCACACGATCGCCGCCGCACCGATGCCGACGGGGTGGTTGCGACCGAGGAGGGCGATGCCGAGCCCGGTGAATCCGATCATCGTCGGGAAGGCGTCGCCGTACTTGAGGAAGCTGGGATCCGACATCAGGAACGGCAGGCCGATCATGCCCGCCACGGCACCCGACATGAACAGCGTGATCAGCACCATGCGCTTCGGGTTGACGCCCGCGGACAGTGCGGCGTCGGGATTCATGCCCGACAGGCGCAACTCGTAGCCGAACAGGCTGCGGTTGAGCAGCACGTAGTAGGCAATGCCGAGCAGGATCGCGAACGGCAGGAAACCGAAGAGCTCGACGTTCGAGCCGAAGTGGAACCCGAACAGCTCGAAGAGCGGGTTGAGCGCCGGGAGGCGTGCCGATTCGGGCATCTTCTTGGTCTGCGCGACGAGGCCGCCGTTGACCTCGTCGCGGAACACCTCGGAGAGCAGAAAGGCGCTGAGGCCGATGCCGATGTAGTTGAGCATGATCGTCGAGACGACGACGTTGACGTTGCGGGTGACGTTCAAGATGCCGGCGATGAGGGCCCAGCAGCCCCCGACGGTGATGGCGACGAGGAAGACGAATGCCACGTGGATCACCGGTGGCAGGCTGACCTCGGCGCCCGCCCAACCGGCGACCAGTGCTGCGAGGAGGTACTGGCCGTTGGTGCCGATGTTGAAGAGGTTCATCTTGAAGCCGATCGCGGCGGCGACACCGGCGATGTAGTACGGCACGGCGGTGTTGACGATCAGGACGACCGACTGTGTCGAGTCGATCGTCTTCCACATCTCGCGGAATGCCTCGATGGGGTCGTTGCCGGAGATGATCAGGGTGATCGACGAGATGATGATCGCCGCAGCCGCGGCGATCAGCGGAGCGAGTGAACCCCGCCAGATCTTCTCCCACATCAGGCAGCCCCCGCTTTCGCTCCGGTCATGTACGAACCCAGTTCGGCCGGTGTGACCGAGGCAGGATCGACCTCGGCGACCACCTGACCTCGAAGCATCACCAGCAGCCGATCCGACAGACCGATCAGCTCCTCGAGATCGGCCGAGACGAGGATCGTGCCGAGGCCGGCGGCGCGGGCATCGCGCAGGATGTCCCAGATCACCGCTTGGGCGCCGACGTCGACACCTCGCGTGGGATGGGCGGCGACGAGCACCTTGGGGTCGGCGGTCATTTCGCGTCCGACGACGAGCTTCTGCTGGTTGCCTCCCGACAGCGTGAATGCCGGCACGTTGATGCCCGGCGTGCGTACGTCGAACTCCTCGACGATCGCTTCGGTCTGGGTCCTGGCTCCGGCCACGTTCAACCACGGGCCCCGGCCGTACGGGGCTCGGTGCTGATGGCCGAGCGCGGCGTTCTCCCACAGCGCGAAGGGCATCACGAGCCCGTCCTTGTGACGATCCTCGGCGATGTAGCCGATCCCGGCGTCGCGTCGTTCGCGCGTCGACAGACGCGCGATGTCGAGTCCGTCGAGCAGGATCGTGCCGGTCGATCGGTCGAGCCCGACGATCGCCTTGACCAGCTCGCTCTGGCCGTTGCCCTCGACGCCGGCGATACCGACGATCTCGCCCCGGTGCACCGTGAAGGTGATGTCGTCGAGCATCTTGCGCGCGCCGGCGTCGCCGTTCGCCACGGTCAGGTTCCGCAGTTCGAGCACCGGGATGTCGGTGACCGTGCTGTCGCGGGTCTCCGGTGTCGGGAGTTCGCTGCCGACCATCATCTCGGCGAGTTCGTGTGATGTCACCGCGCTCGGATCGTCGATTTCGCCGACCGTTCGCCCCTGACGGATCACCGTGATCGCGTCGGCGTGCTTGAGGACCTCGTCGAGCTTGTGGGAGATGAAGATGATCGTGGCGCCCTCGGTCGTCAGCTCTCGCAGCGACTCGAAGAGGGCATCGACCTCTTGCGGGACGAGCACGGCGGTCGGCTCGTCGAGGATCAGGATCTTGGCGCCGCGGTAGAGGACCTTGAGGATCTCGACGCGCTGCTTGTCGCCGACGCCGAGGTCGGAGATCAGCGCATCCGGGTCGACGTCGAGTCCGTAGCGGGCACCGAGTTCGGTGATCCGCGACCGCGCCTTTCCGATGTTGAGCGAGAAGGCACTGCCCGGTTCGTCGCCGAGCACGATGTTCTCCCACACGGTGAGGTTCGCGGCGAGCATGAAGGCCTGGAAGACCATGCCGATTCCCTCGGCGATCGCGTCCTTCGGCGAGGAGAAGACCTCGACGCGGCCGTTGACGGAGATCGTGCCTTCGTCGGGCTTGTGTGCACCGTAGAGGGTCTTCATCAGCGTGGACTTGCCGGCCCCGTTTTCGCCGACGATCGCATGCACACTGCCAGCACGCACGGTGAGGTTGACGCCGTCGTTGGCGACGACACCGGGGAATCGCTTGACGATGTCGGTCAGCTGGATCGCGATCGGCGCACCGCTCGGTTGCCGATCGGTCGGTGTCGCGTCGCCATCGTCGCTCATCGCCTGTTTTCTAGTCGATCGTGGCCACCCGCGAGGAAGAGCACGCCCACACGGCGTCCTTCGCCGGACGCGACGATGCCCGCCCGGCAGAGCCGGACGGGCATCGTTCGAGTGTCACCGAGCGCACCATGGGGTGCGAACGGCGTCAGTTCAGGTCAGCTCAGGGAGCCGTCGGGACGACGATGTCGCCGGCGACGATCTGTGCCTTGAGGTCGTCGAGCTGTGCGGCGATGTCGTCGACGAATCCACCGGTGGTGGAGTAGCCGACACCGTCGACCGAGAGGTCGAAGACCTGCACGCCGGAGGCGTCGCCGCCCTCACAGAACGTCTTGATGGTGTTGAAGGTCGCAACGTCGACCTTCTTGAGCATCGAGGTCAGGATGTACGGCTGCAGCTCCGGGGAGACCAGGTTGTACTGGTCGGAGTCGACGCCGATCGCCCAGACATCGCCGGGTGCGCCCGCGTCTGCGGCTGCCTCGAAGGCACCGAGACCGGAACCACCAGCGGCCGAGTAGATGACGTCAGCGCCGGCCTCGTACTGCGATGCGGCGATTTCCTTGCCGCGTGCCGGGTCGCTGAAGCCGCTGAAGTCCGGCGGCTGCGAGATGTAGTTGACCAACACCTCGATGTCGGGGTTGATCTGCTTGGCACCAGCGGTGTAGCCGGCCTCGAACTTCTTGATGAGGTCGTTCTCGACGCCACCGATGAAGCCGATCGTGCCGGTCGTGCTCTTGAGCGCAGCGGCGGCACCGACGAGGAACGAGCCCTGCTCTTCGGCGAAGACGAGCGAGGCCACGTTCGGTGCATCGACGACGGAGTCGACGATGGCGAAGGTGGTGTCGGGGTTGTTGGCCGCTGCTTCGGTGATCGCGTCACCGAAGAGGAAGCCGACGCCGAGGACCATGCCGTTGCCTTCGTCGACGAGGCCTTGGACGCGCTCGGCGCGGTCGCCGTCACCCGTCGGTGTCGACTCGCTGGCGGTGACGCCGAGTTCGGCGGCGGCCTTGTCGAGACCCGCGCCGGCGGCGTCGTTGAACGAGCGGTCGCCACGGCCGGTGATGTCGTACACCACGCCGACGGCGCAGTCGCCGGTGGCGGTGGCGTCGGTGGTCCCGGCGGCCTCGGTGGTGTCCGGCGCGTCGGTCGACGAGCTGGAGCTGCTGTCACTGCCACACGCGGCGAGGCCGAGTGCTGCGAGTGCTGCGATAGCGAGCAGTTTCTTGCTCTTGATCATGTTCTCCCCTTCAGGATGATGGTTGTGGTACATGGTTTGCGGACATCGCCTCTGGCGGCGGCCGTGTTCACGTGACCGTCACGTTACCCGTTGGTAGGACGCCGCAGGCGCGCGCTGACGTGATGAGCGCGTGAACCGCGATCGACAGATCGGGGCGGCCGAACGGATGGGTGCCGAGCCGTGCGCCGTGCGCGCACGTATCGTTGGGTCGACCGTGCCTGCGAACCCCACCTCCCGCCGCCACAGCCGCCGGCGTTATGCCGTGCGGCGATTGGTCGCGCTCGTCGCCGTGCTCGTCGTCGGCTACTCGACGGTTCGTCTGATCGGTGGCGTGCTCGGCAGCGACGACGGTGTTGCCGGTGCCGACGGCTCGACCGCCACGATCGTGCAGCCGACGAGCGATGGCACGGGCAGCATCCCCGCAGTGGATGTCACCGCGGACTCGACACCCGCCGACACCGTCGCGAGCGCACCCGAGCCGACCGGGCCACCATCGGTCGCGAATCCGTCCAAGGTGTTCATCGTCGGCGACAGCGACGCCGGCACCTTCGGTCCGTACCTGCAGTCCTTGCTCGACGGGACCGGGCTCGTGACGACGGAACTCGACTACAAGGTGTCGTCCGGACTTGCTCGGCCGGACTTCTACGACTGGCCGGCGGAGATCGATGCGAAGTTGCCGGCGGTGGATCCCGACATCATCGTGGCGACGTTCGGCGGCAACGACGCTCAGGGGCTCTCGGTCGCGAGCGGCGAGTTCATCGTCGGTGATCCGGTGGGCAACGAGGCCGAATGGACCACCGAGTATCAAGCCCGGGTCGGCGCGGTCATGGACCAGCTGCTCGCCGGCGGACGTACGGTGATCTGGGTCGGTATCCCGAACGACGACAATCCCGATGTGACCGCCCGGATGGCGATCCAGGACACGGCGGCCAAGGCGGCGGCCGCCGAGCGCCCCGACGTCGTCTTCATCGACACCTGGAAGCGATTCTCGGGTCGAGACGGCGGATGGGCCGAGTTCGTGATCGATCCCCGTGACGGCCAGGGCAAGGACGTGCGCGCCGACGACGGCTTCCACCTCAATCAGAACGGCGCCGAGATCCTCGCCATCGACATCGCGCAAGCGATCCGCGACACCCTTCGCGAACAAGGCGCCCAGATCTGATCGCGATTGGGGTCAGACCCCGATCGCGACGCGACTCACTGCTGTTGGCCTCGGGCCTGGATCGAGGCGCGACGGGCTTCGACGGCCTCCGGGCTGAACTGGGTGCGGCGCCACGCCCGGCTGTCGCGCGCTTCGATCTCCCAGTGGTCGTCGTCGGTCGCGATCTGGAAGTAGGTGTCTCGAATCTGTCGGACCCCGGGCTGATCGTTGCCGATGATGTCGAGCGCGAGCTGCCTGGTGAACGGCAACAGGTCGGCGTGCGCGACGACGTGGTTGACGAGCCCGAATGCGAGGGCCTCGTCGGCAAGCATGAAGTTGCCGGTGTAGCTCATCTCCCGGGCCCGTCGTACTCCGATCGCCTGCGGCAACAGCACGGTCAGGCCCCATCCGGGCATGACGCCGACGCGTGAGTGCGTGTCGCCGAACTTGGCGTGTTCACTCGCGACGAGGAAGTCACAGTTCAGCGCGAGCTCCAGGCCACCCGTGACGGCAACGCCGTTGATCGCGCCGATCACCGGCTTGCTGAGCCGGGGAAACGGACCCCGGACGCCGTCGCGGTTGCGGCTGCCGTCGGCGCCGGTTCCACCGCCGAGGTTGGCGCCGTCGCTGCCGAGTTCCTTGAGATCGAGCCCGGCGGTGAACGCGGGGTCGGTGCCCGTGAGGATCAGCACGTCGACGTCGGCATCCGACTCGGCCTGCTTCATCCGTTCGGGGAGCAGCTCCAACACTTGGCTCGACAGCGCGTTGCGGGCCTCTGGCCGGTTCAGCGTGATCGTCGCGATCCGCTCCGACACCTCGTACAGCACCACATCGTCGTCAGCCATGTTCGACATCCTCCCACGCACGCCCAATCTGCCCGCAACCGCTCCTTGCCCGCCCCCCATTCTGAAATTCGGGCCGATCATTGCGCTGAGCGCAATGATCGCTCCGAATTTCGGGGTTGGGGGAGGGGAGAGGTCGAGGCGGGGGCGGGGTGCTTGTCAGTCGTTGTCGTCGGGCGGGAGGAAGGCGAGAGGGAGGTCGCCGAGCTTGACGAGGGTGGAGGCAATCCAGCCGCCGAGCGCACCGAAATGTTCGTCGAGCAGCGTGCTCGTGCCGTCGGCGACTGTCTCTTCGGCGAGTTCGTACAATCCTTCGAAGGTGATCTCGGCCGCGTATTCGGTGGTGAAGTCGAGCGGATCGATCGCCGTGTCGGGATGAGCGATCTCCGAGGTCAGCCCGGCGCGCTCCAGGCGGTCGTCGCCGACGAGCGGGCTCTGTTCGGGAACGGCGTTGAAGAGCATCGCCGGATCGACGGGCTCGGCCATGCGCTGGATGCGCAACACGATCTCCATCTCGATCGCGGGGCGGCGCTCGAGCTCGGCCTCGACGTACCACTGCCGGTACGCCGCCTGGCTCCACGCCGGCCAGTCGAAGGTGATGTGTGCCACAACGCGCGGCGGTTCGCCCTCACCCGGCAGGCCGTAGCTCGTCTCCCAGGTCAGGTCGCCGAGCAAGACGTCGGCCTGGAAGTGCTCCTCGAACGCCTGCCGTTCGAGGAAGGCCGCCTCGAACGCGTCGCGCAAGGCGCTGATGGCATCGGTGAAGACGTGGTCGAGCATGTGCAAGCCGAAGGCTAACCGGGTGCCCGTGCCACACTTGCGCTCATGACCGCGCTCGTGCTCACCGACATCGCCGACGGTGTCGCCACCCTCACCCTCAACAACCCGGATGAACGCAACACGCTGACCGCCCCACTGGTGGCCGAGATCATCGCGGCGATGGATGCCTTCGAAGCCGACGAGTCGGTCGGTGCGGTGGTGGTCACGGGGACACCTCCTGCGTTCTGCGCGGGCGCCAACCTCGGCAACCTGGCCGAGGCGACGGGCGAGAGCCTCGGGCGGATCTACGAGGGTTTCTTGCGTATCGCCCGCAGCCCGATGCCGACGCTGGCTGCGGTCAACGGCGCGGCGGTCGGCGCGGGGATGAACCTGGCACTCGGCTGCGATGTCCGCATCGTCGCCGACTCGGCCAAGCTCGACACCAGATTCCTGCAGCTGGGCATCCATCCCGGCGGCGGCCACACATGGATGTTGCGGCGCATCGTCGGCCCCCAGGCGGCGATGGCGGCTGTCGTGTTCGGCCAGGTCCTCGACGGCAAGGAGGCCGAGCGGATCGGGTTGGCCTACCGCAGCGTCCCGTCCGAGTCGTTGCTCGAGGTCGCCCATGAATTCGCCGCCAAGGCCGCGTCGACGCCGCGGGAGCTCGCCATCGCGACCAAGCAGACGATTCAGGCGATGGCCGACATCGACGATCACGGCGCCGCGGTCGCCCGTGAACTCGAGCCGCAGCTGTGGAGCACGCAGCAACCGTGGTTCGCCGAGCGTCTCGCGGCGCTCCAGGCGCGCATCTCCACGAAGTAGCCAGTGCCTCGGGCTGCGGCCCGTCCGAGCAGCCCAATGCCGGATCGGCCGCTCATCCTCGGGTGTCGCGCTCGAGCGTCGCGACCGCCTGGCGGGTCCGTTCGAAGAGTTCGTCGTCGTCGACCCACCCCGGATCGAATGCCGCCCGGTCCAGCGTGACCGCGATCGATGCCGCGAGATCGCTGTCCCGCCGAGCGAGCAGCGCCGCCCGTCTCGGATTGGTCATCACCAGCACCGTGTCGTTGGTGACCGTGTCGTTGGTGACCGTGTCGT
>JAHENF010000008.1:0-73903 GCA_024643255.1 Ilumatobacteraceae bacterium | reverse complement strand
CGTGTCGTGCGAGACGGGTCGACCGATGGCAGCGAATCGGTCTTGGAGCAACCCCCACCGACCTCGGTCGCGGCGCCGGCGACGCGCGGCAAGAGCTCGGACACCCAGCCAGGCGATCATGGCCGCGAGCGTCAGGGCCGCGAGTTCCACACGATGCGAGGCGACCGACGACGCCGCCGCGCCGAGCAGATCGCCACCGACCGTGCCGGCATCGGCCTCACCGGCGAGCGGTACCGCCGCGGTCGGGTCGAATGCCTGCCAGCCCGTCTGTGGGAACCACACCTCCACCCAGGCGTGGGCGTCACGCTCGCGGACCTTCCAGACGCCTGACACGCGATCACGCTCGCCCGGGATGTACCCGGTGACCAGCCGTGTCGGCACACCCTGGCTGCGCAGCATGATCGCGAGGCTCGAGGCGATCTGCTCGCAGAACCCGCGCTGTGAGACGAACAGGAAGTCGTCGACGGCATCGGCGCCATCCGCGGGAACCGGAGCATCGAGGTCGTACTCGGTGTTGGCTGCCAGCCACTGTTCGTACCGCAGGATGGTGTCGTACGTCGACTCACCCGGCGCCCGCAGCGCCGCGGCGAGGTCGATCGTCCGCGGTGTGGTCGAATCCGGCAGCTCGAGGAACGGATCGATCTGCCAGCCGCTCGCCGTCGTGCGGAAGCCGGCGAAGAAGTCGCCGAGATTCCCCTGGGCGCGAAGGAGGTCGGCGGTCACCGCGACCCGCTCCGAGATGACCGTGTAGATCGAGTCGGGCGCCAGCGTCACGTCGGACCGCATGGCGCCGTCGGGGCGGATCCACAGTGAACCCTCGAAGATCACCTGCGTCGGACGGGCGGCGGCGAAGACGACGTTCGGCAACCCGGCCTCCACGTAGTACGTCTGGATCAGCTGTTCGGTCGGCACGCTCCGCCCCGACACGTCGCCGAGCGATGGCGGAACGTCGATGATCGGCCCGTCCTGGCGAGTTCCGGGATCGGGCGACACCGACCACGACCGTCCGTCGAAGTCACTGAACGTCTGGCCGCGCCAGAAGGCCGGCTCGGGCGCGCGAACTCGCATCACCACGTCGTCGCCGAGATCGCCGCGCACGCTGGTGTCGAGCTGCTCGGTGAACCCCGGGTATCCCGTCGCGTCGCCGATCGCTCCACGGTCGGTCCCGCCGCTCGGTGCCGGTGACCCGTCGGGCGAGGCCAGCCCTCCCGGCGTGCTCACCTCGGGGTTCCGGTTGGACTGAGCGGGCAGGCCGAGCCGCGCGGGACCGTCGGGGACGGGCACGACGCTGAGCACGGCGAGCGTGCCGATGGCGGCGCCACCGACCCAAGCGATCGATCGCAGCGCAGATGCCGGACCGGGAATCGCCGACCGGTGCGTCGGGGCCGACCTGGTGGTGAGCAGCATCGACGCGACGAGCGCAACGCCCCAGACGGCAATCCACCAACCGAGTGCATCGTCGAGGCGCAGCCCGGCGGCATAGGCGGCCACCACGAACGTGATCGCCTGATGCACGCGCATCGTCCGTCGGTCGACGACCTCGAATCCGTGGAGCACGACGAGCAGCATCAAGAGGTGCGGCAACGGCCCGCGCAGCGCCGCGAGGAACCCGTCGACACCGCGTGCGCCATCGGCGATCACAGCCAGCGCAGCGACGAGCGCGAGCGCGACGGCGATCTGCAACGCAGCGGGTCGTCGACCCGCGCGTCTCGCGACCCACAGCGAGACGACCACGCCGATCACGATGCCCGCGGTGATGGTCGCGAACAGTGCAGTCGACCACTCGAGGGCGCCCACGAGCATCGTGAGGCTCGCCAATGCGGCCGCGCCGGCGGCCCAGCGTGCGGACGCCCGGACGGTCGACGACGGCTCGACATCTCGTCGGGTCAATGTGATCTGGCGTCGCCAGAAGGGTGGCGGCGACGTCGTGCGATCGTCGACCGTCACGCGTTCCGCGACCCACGCCGCCCATCGGGCCGCGTCGTCATCGGTCCGCACCTGCGAGCGCTCACCGGCGAGATCGATGGCCACGTCGTGCCCGCGTCGGAGCCCGTCGTCCAGTGTGCGTCGCACCTGGGCCGCGACCGTCGCGGTGGATCCAGCGGCAAGCAACCCGTCGAGGTCGATCACCCAGTGTTCGTCGGTCGCGGCGGCGCGATCGTGGACGATCAGGTCCCCGGCGCGAAGTGTCGACGGCCAATGAATCGCACCGACGGCATCGCCGTCACGCCAAGGTCGGACGCCGTCGACGTCACCTCGACGGTTCCGTCCCGCGCCCGTCGCCGGTCCGTCATGGACCGATGACGACCGCGCAACAGCCAGCAGGTCACCCGCGGCCACCGGTGCGACATGGATGCTCTCGACGACGGTTGTCGCCGCTCGTCGCCACCAGCACAGTCCGAGTGGACCGGCGAATTCGATCGACGTGTGCAGCTCGGACACGATGCCTGCCGTCTCGAACATGCCATCGGCGACGAACGAGTCGGTGCCGTCGATCGTCGCCGAGGCGAGTTCGACGGCGACGACGTCGGCACTGGAGCCTGGCGCCGTCGACAGCCGCAACCGACCGTCACGACGACGTGTCGGACCGGTCACGCAGAGGCGCAACGTCGTTGCCGAACCGACCGTGGTCACCCGCGGCCCGGTGATGGAGCGAACGGAGAATCGGCGCGCGGTCGACCATCCCGCGAGCCCCTCGACGGCGACCGCCACGAAGAGCGCCGCCATCATCGCGAGCACGACCGGCGTCCCGGTCAGCCGGGCGATCGCGCCTGCTCCCAACCATGCGGCCACGAACGCGGGGGCACCGCGCGACAGGCCGATCGGTCGGGTGCGTGTGGTGCCGGCCACGCTCAGACCGTGGGTGGCGTGACCCTCGACACGCAGTCGACAGCGATCTCGCGACCGGCGGCGACCGTCGCGTTGGATCCCGCGAGCCGGTGTGCCAGGGCCGGAACACAGGCATGCGCCACGTCGTCGGCGGTGACGTACGTCCGCCCGTCGAGTGCGGCGAACGACCGGGCGAGCGCCACGATCGCCACGCCGCCGCGGGTCGACGCGCCGACTGGGACACGCGGATCGTTGCGCGTCGCCTCGAGCAACTCGACGACGTAGGCGGCCACCGCGTCGGTGATCTGGACCATGGAGACGATGGCACGGGCCGCGGCCAATTCCTCCAGCGTGACGACGGGCTCGACGGCATCGAGCATCGAGCGTCCGCGTCGACCGGTGAGCACCTCGAGTTCGGCGGCGGGCGATGCTCGTCCTGGCATCACCACTGCGGTGAACCGGTCGAGAGCCCCCTCGCCGAGCCCGTACGTGCCGGCGATGTCGATCGGGTTCTGGGTGGCGACGAGCATGAACGGGTCGGGAAGTGGACGGCTGACACCGTCCACAGTGACGGTGGACTCCTCGGCGAGTTCCAACAGCGCCGACTGTGTACGCGGGGTCGCTCGATTGAGTTCGTCGAACACGACGATGTTCGCGAAGACCGGCCCCGGTCGGAATCTCATCCCGTCGACGTCGACCTTGCCGCTCGGCACCATCGAGCCGGTGATGTCGCCCGGCAGCAGGTCGGAGGTGCCCTGGATCCGATGAAAGCTTCCACCGACCGCGCGGGCGAGCACCTGGGCGAGCAAGGTCTTGCCGACGCCGGGAATGTCCTCGATCAGGAGGTGGCCACTCGCGAGCATGGTGGCGACGCTGACTTCGACGACATCGTGCTTGCCGGCCACGACGGCGTCCATGGTGCCGATCAACCGCGCGCCGAGCGCGGCGACGGTCTGTGTCTCGCGATCGATCACCGATCCCGAGCGTGCGGGCGCGAGTGGGCTGGGCGGCGGCAACGTGTCCACGGGTGGTTCATCGGCCGTTGGCGACCCCGTCTTGACCGCCTCGTGAAGGCTGGGTGCAGCGCGGGCCGATGAGGTCGACCCGAGGTGCACCCGTGATGACGAATCGCGCAGGATCGTTACAGAACAACCGGGACCGCGGCGTCGTCGGTGCACTAGGTTCGAGAGTGCAAGCACCGAAACCACCGTGGCCCGGCCACGAAGCAGGAGGTAGCCAATGAGCCAGCGTCATCGCACCGAGGAAGTCTTGGTCCCGCTCAAGAAGGAGGTGCGTGCCCATGCTCACAGCGAGCGGCACCGCATCCACGTCGAGCTGCAGTCCGTCGCACAGGACGTGAGCTCGGGTCTCGAACCCGAAGACGTGCACGAGCCGGGGGCGGCGTGGAAGCCCACGCATCACCATGACGCCGAGGTGGCGAAGAGCAAGCTCGCCAAGCGGAGCCGCACCAAGCGGCACTGGAAGACCAAGATGTGGAAGCGCCGCACGCAGCTGCGTCGTGACCGTGCCGAGCAGATTCGCATCGTGCGCCGCGGCGACGCGGTCGCCTGAGCGCCGAGCCGTCGTTCAGACCAGATCGCGTGGGCGTTCGATCCACGCGGTGAGCAACTCGTCGCGGCGTGTTCGCCACTCCTCGATCGTGATGCCGTAGCGGATGTGGTCCTCCCATGTCCCGTTGATCTCGAGGTAGCGCTCGGCGACGCCTTCGTCGCGGATTTCGAGCTTCTCCATGATCCGTCGGCTGCGTGCATTGCGCGGGACGATGCAGATCTCGACGCGGTGCAGCAGGAGTTGTTCGAACGCGAACTGCAGCACCACGACCACGGCCTCGGCGACGTACGACTGACCGGCGTGTTGTTGATCGATCCAGTACCCGATGGTCCCTGACTGCATGGCGCCGCGGATGACGTTGTTCAGGTTCACCTCGCCGGCGACACCGTTGTCGATGAACAGGCCGAACTGGTAGGCCGATCCGCTGCTGCGGTCGCGGTCGCGCTGTTGACATCGAGCGGTGAACGCTCCGCGATCGGTGACCGGGTCGGCCTGGTGGATCGGCCGGCTCGGCTCCCACACGGTGAGCCAGTCGGCGTTGCGCTGTCGAACCTCGCTCCAGCTGCGGAAGTCGTTGGCCGCCAGCGGACGCAGGACGACGCGTCGGCCGTAGAGCCTGACGGGCGACGACGTGCGGGCCGGGTGACGTAGCGCCATCAGCGCACCGCTCCCTGTGCCGGCGCGCCGGCGGTCACGCCGATGCCGATCGAGTCGAGGTCGAGTCGCCGCATGACGCCAAGTATCACGCAACACGTGGCGATGATCGACTCGACATGGCGGTCGTCGAGGCCGGGGTTGTGGCGTCGATCGTCGATCGGCTCCATCGCCAAGGTGCGGAAGACCTCGTCGGCGTCGGCGCGTCGGAGTCGGTAACCGCTCGGCACGACGGTGTCTCCGATCTCGACACGGGCCATCGCGATCGCATGTGGTCCGGACGCGATCACCGTCGGGGCTGCGAGGACCGAGGGCGACGCGATGATCGCGTCGTCGAGATGGTCGTGGACGAGGCCGAGGGCGTTCGTGAGGTTCGTAGGCGACGGAGGATCGGCTCCCTGGAGGGGTCCGGCGAGCAGCGTGAGTGGTCCCACGGGGAGGGTGATGGTTTCTCCACCGGTGAGGGCGAGGTCGATCGAGTGGTCGTCGAGGTACAGGTGCAGTGTCCCCGGAGCATCTGGCGAGTCGCCGAGTTGGGCGAGCACCCATCGTCCGACCGGGTCGTCGCCGCCGGCGAGGGTGTAGGCGACGTGAGCGTGCAGGCACTTGACGCCCATCCGGGTGCCGCCGACGCCGCCGTACGGTCGCGGGCCGACGTGGTCGACGGCGATGGCGGCGTCGCGCTCGGTGGCGTAGCGACGATGGGCCGCTTCGATCGCATCGGCGTCGATCGCTGCCTCGGCTCGGCGAACCCCGCCGTCGGCTTCGAGTCGGCTGACCTCGCGCACGAGGTCGGCGCCGACGAGGTAGTACCGCGTCGGCATCGGTGTGCCGTCGTCGAGCAACGGTGCGTTGCGAACCACGACCGGGTCACCCTGGTCGTCGCGGACGACGACCTCGAACGCGCCTCGGGGTTCGCGGCCGAGCAGCTGCGCGACGCGAACCCGGTCGTCCATCAGTGGCGACGGCGTCGCAGGAGGAAGAGCAGCACGACGATGGCGATGATCGCCGGCGCGACGCGCTTGACGATCGAGCTGCCGCCGACCTCCATCAGATCGATCGGCTCGGTCGCCGGCCCGTCGATCTTGCGCACCGTCGGACTTGGTGCCCCATCCGCTGTTGGCGTCGTCTCCGCCGTGGGTTGCTCGCTGGGCGCCACCGGCTCGGACAGGACGTCGTCGTCGATCATCTGGTTCAGGTTGTCGGCGAACTGGGCCATCAGCTTCGAGCTGACGTCGCCCATGATGCCGCGCCCGAACTGGGCGACCTTGCCGGTGATGTGCAGATCGGTGGTCACCGCCACGCGGGTGCTCGTGGGCGACAGCGCCTCCGCCTGGGCGGTGATCTCGGCCGAGGCGTTGCCGCGGCCGCCGGTGTCACGTCCGGCTCCCTTGATGACCGCGCGGTAGTTCACGTCGTCGCGTTCGATGAAATGGGCCTCACCCTTGAACTGGCTGCTGATCGCACCGAGCTTCACCTTGACCACGCCGCGGTAGGTCTCACCTTCGATCTCCTGGAGTTCGGCGCCAGGCAGGCACGGCGCGATTCGTTCGACGTCGGTGATGAGTGGCCATGCCTCCTCGATCGGGCGATTGACGGTGAACTCGTTGATCAACTGTTCTGCCATCGTCGGAGGTCCTCTTCGGTGTCGATGTCGGCTGGGGAACCTGTGCACGGTACTTCACGCACCAGGTCGGGTCGAACTCGCATCAGCGAACGTGCACCTTCATCGCCGGTATCCGCCAGCAGATCCCACACGGCTGCATCGAGCCTGACCGGGTTGCCGCGTCGGCCATCGTAGGTGGCCACGGCGATCGGGGCATCGGCGGAGGCGACCGCTCGCCAGGCCGCTGGCGTGATGAACGGCTGATCGGCGAGCCCGATCACGGCGGCACGACAGCCCAACATGGCGGCGGCATCGAGCCCGACGTGCACGGACGTCATCTGTCCGTCGGCCCATCGAGGGTTGTGGTGGACGTCGACGACGTCGGCGAAGCGGTCGGGAACGACGTCGTCGACGGCGCCCGTGACGACCAGCACGGGTCCGATGCCGGCGGCGAGAACGTGGTCGAGCGACCGTTCGATGACCGATGCCGATGGTTCGTCCTCCCGTTCGGGCAAGTTGGCCAACAATTTGTGGCCGGTGCCGTCGAAGCGCGAACCGGCCCCGGCGGCCAGGATGACGGCAGCGATCTCGACGGACATCTTCCCAGCGTACGACCATGATCGCGAGGCGTGCGACCCCCATGTCGAGGGCGTTGTCGCCCTGGTTCGGCCCCATCGAGATGACGGTCGAGTGACGAAAAGTTTGCCGTTCGGCTTGAGTGTTGCGATCGCGTGACGATACGTTACATATCCGTCATGCGGCCCGTCTCGGGATCGTGCGACTCGACCCGTCCGAACCATGACGCTCACACAGCCATCCAGCCGGATCTCCTCGTGCCCAGCACCGACTCGCCTCGTGCGACTGCGCCATCTCGCGGTCGCGCTCGCCGCGACGGCGATCGTCTGCACCGGCGTGGTCGCCGCTGAGTCGACCCCGGCGTCAGCGGCTCCGGCAGCGCTCGCCACGACGCCCGCGCTGGACACGAACGCAATGGCGCCGATCGTCACCACGTCGGCTCGCGCAGCCCTGGCGAGCTACGACGAATGGCAGGCCAGAGACGATGCCGGCGCCTACCGCAGCTACGTCTGGTACCGCACGCAGACCGCGCAGTATGCGGCAACCGAACTCGGCTACCCCCGCCAGCAGATGGTCGAAGCCTGGGCTGCGGCGCCGATCGACCATCAGCGCGCCGTCCTGGCAGCGATGACGCAGGTCGGGGTTCCCTACCGAACGAACACCAGCAAGGAAGGTGTTGGCTTCGACTGTTCGGGCCTCACCACCTATGCATGGGCGAAGGCCGGGATCCAGCTCGTCCGGCAAAGCGGGCAGCAGATCCGCAACGCTCGGCCGGTCGATCGTGCCGATGCCAAGGCCGGCGACCTCGTCCAGTATCCCGGTCACGTGATGATGTACCTCGGCGTCGGCGATGCCGTGATCCACTCCGTGATGCGTGGGCGAACCGTCGAACTCGACACGATCAGCGACCGTCGGGCCCGCTCGGTTCGCTTCGGCGATCCCGTCGCCTGACGATCCCTGCTCCGGCGATCCCTCAGGAGTGAATGTCGCCTGAGCCGTCGCGCAGCGACGGCACGCGACGGTGGGTGCGTCGAGCGATGATCTCGGCGCAGATCGACACCGCGGTCTCCTCGGGCGTCCGGGCGCCGATGTCGAGTCCGATCGGTGACATCAACCGGTCGAGATCGTGGTCGGCGGTGACGCCGACCTCAGCGAGACGCTCCATGCGTCGTGCGTGTGTCGAGCGGCTGCCCATGACACCGATGTAGCCGACCGAGGTCGCCAACGCGCCCTGGACGGCCGGGACATCGAACTTCGGATCGTGCGTGAGGATGCACACCGCGTCACGAGCGCCGAGTGTGTGACCGTGGTGCTCGAACACCGGCGTTGGCCAGCTGACCAGCACCTCGTCGGCCATCGGGAATCGCCGGCGGGTGGCGAACACCTCTCGGGCGTCGCACACCGTGACCCGATAACCCAGCAGCTTGGCGACACGCGCGAGCGCGGCCGTGAAGTCGACGGCGCCGAAGATCCACATCTGCGGGGGAGGGGCGTGGGACTCGATGAACACCCTCACGGTGGGCTGGTCGACGAGGTCCTCCGGTGTGGTCTGGCCCTCCGGCCCGTAGTGGCGGATGCCGGACCGCGCCGCTTCGAGTTCTGCGAGGGCGTCGCGTGCGACCACCCGGTCGAGTTCGGGGTGGCCGAGCGTGCCCTGCGGTGCGGCATCGGGTTCGACGAGCAGCTTGGCGCCGACATGCGGACCGTCGATCACCGTGGCGAGCGCCACCGGGGCGGCGTCGCGCAGGCGGGATGCATAGTGGTCGAACAGCGTCACCAGTCGAGTTCCTCGATGTACAGGTGGATGGTGCCCCCGCAGGTGAGTCCGACGGCGAACGCCTCGTCGTCGGAGTACCCGAACGTGACGATGCCGGCCGACCGCTCCCCGTTCAGGATGGCGAGGGCCTCGGAGACCACGGCACCTTCGACGCAGCCGCCGCTGACGCTGCCGGCCACCTCGCCCGATGCGGTGACCGCCATGGCCGCGCCGGGATCGCGCGGCCCCGAACCCTCGATGTCGACGACTCGGGCGACCGCGATGCGCTCGCCGGCCGTTCGCCATCGTTCGATGTCGTCGAGCAGATCCTTCATCGTTCAGTCTCCATCGTTCCGTCCGCTCAAGGTTGCGAGATCACGGCGGTGAGTTCTTCCATCGCCGCGACCGAATGGCCCTCGACGAAGCGATCAACATAGGGCAGCGCGGCAGCCATCCCACGGGCCAGCGGTGCGTATCCCGGGGTGACCTTGAGCGGGTTCACCCAGATCAGGCGGTGTGTCACCCGCTGCAGGCGCTGCATCTGCTCGCCGAGTTCATCCGGATCGCCGCGGTCCCACCCGTCGGAGAGGATCACGACGATCGAATTGCGCGCCAGCCCGCGAACACCCCACTGGTCGTTGAACTCCCGGAGGTCGGCGCCGAGACGAGTGCCGCCACTCCAATCGAGCACCCGCTGGCCGGCAGCACGCAACGCGATGTCGGGGTCACGACTCGTCAGCTCGCGCGTGATCCGTGTGAGGCGCGTCCCCATCGTGAAGGCCTCGACCTTCTGGCGGCCGGCGACCGCGGCGTGGACGAAGCGCAGCAGGGCTCGCGCATATGGCTCCATCGATCCGCTGACGTCGAGGAGCAGGACGAGACGCCGCAGGCGGGGCGTGGGAGCCGAGAAATGACGCTCGATCGGTTCGCCGCCGGCCCGGATCGCCGAGCGGACCGTTCGGCGGATGTCGGGTTGCGACGTGATGCGGCGTGTCGGGCCCCTACGCAACGAGGCACGAGGAGCGCCGACGAGGCGCAGGTGCGACATCAGCTCGTGCGCCTGCGTGAGTTCGTCGGACGTGTACGTGGCGAAGTCCTTGTTGCGCAGGATCTCGGTGGTCGAGAAGCGCAACTCGATCACGTCGTCGGACGCGTCGTCCGAGTCGCCGCCGCCGTCGGCGTCATCGTCGTCGCTGTCGACCGCGATCGTGACGCTCACCGTCTCGGTGGCGCCGTCGTCGTCGGAGTCGGAGCGCAACCGTTCGAAGAACACCGCGAATGCGCGGTCGTACAGTGCGATGTCCTCGGGTCGACGCACGAGCGTTGCCCGACCGGCCCAGTAGGTGGTGTCACGATCGTCGATGCCGGTCGCGCAGAGGGCTTCGGCGAAGGTGTTGGTGCAACTCGTCGGCACGGTCAGACCCAGGCCCCGCAGGATCTGGCCGAACGCGACGGCGATCTCGGCGGGCCCACTGGTGACGCTCGCCATCGCCGCCGGCATCACGCGTCGTGGATGGTCAACTGGCCGGGCGGCTGCTTGCTGGCGAGCGCCTTCTCCGTGGCGACCTTGACGAGGTCGGCGATGCCGTGCTGTTCGACGCGGACGCTGTCCTCGCGGTATTTCACGACCGTGCCGAGCGTGTTCGCGACGACGCGCTCGTCGAGGCGCGTCGCGCCGAGGCTTCCGAGCGCGGTCGCCCAATCGATCGTCTCGGCGACGCCCGGTGGCTTGTACAGGTTGAGTTCGCGTAGCGCCTCCACCGCACCGGCGACCTGTCTCGCCAGGTCGCCGTCGATGCCCGGCACGCGCAGCTTGACGATGGCCACCTCACGTTGGAAATCGGGGTGTTCGACCCAGTGGTACAGGCAGCGGCGCTTGAGGGCATCGTGGACGTCGCGTGTCCGGTTCGACGTGAGCACCACGAGTGGAGGTCTCGATGCGGTGAAGACACCGACCTCGGGAATCGTGATCTGGTAGTCCGACAGGACCTCGAGGAGATATGCCTCGAACTCGTCGTCGGCGCGGTCGATCTCGTCGATCAACAGCACGGGCGCCGGCCCGTCGCCCGGCTCGATCGCCCGCAGCAGCGCCCGCTTGATCAGGAATCGTTCGCCGTACAGTTCGGCCTCGAGATCGTCGGCGGTGCGCGTGGCCGTCTCACCGGTCGCTTCTGCTGCCCTGAGGTGCAGGAGTTGGCGGGCGTAGTCCCAGTCGTACACCGCTTGTGCGACGTCGATGCCCTCGTAGCACTGCAAGCGGATCAACTGACCCCCTGTGGCCGCCGCGAGCGTCTTGGCGAGCTCGGTCTTGCCCACGCCGGCTTCGCCTTCGAGCAGCAACGGCCGGTGGAGCGTCATCGCCAGGAACACGGCCGTCGAGATGCCCTCGTCGGGGAGGTAGCCGTGACGCGACAGCGCGTCTGCCACGTCGTTCGGAGTCATCGACGTGACGATACCGGAGCACCCCGCTGCGAGCGCTGTCGACGCCCGGTTGGTGTGGGGTCGGCCCGGCGGCATCATGGTGGCGTGCGGGCCGCGTTCGAGGTGTCGGTGTATGCGCCGCTGGCGACGCGCGTCGACGCGGTGGTCGATGACGGCGACACCGTCGCGCTCCGTTGTGCCCGACCGTTCGAGGACTGGCGCGGGGAGGTCCCCGTCGGTGCGCGGTATGTACTGGTGATCGACGGAGAACGACCGGTCCTCGACCCGAGGGCGACCGAGGTCTGGTTTCCGGAGGGCCACTCGCGTTCGGCCGCGGAGCCGGGCGGCACGGTCGACATCGCCACGTTTCCACGCGCCGTGGCGCGTCCATGGCCGACGCGGCGCCCTCAGCAGCACACGCAACGCCCGCTCGTGGTCTACGAGTCGCACGCTCGGGGGCTCACGAAGCGGCGTCCACGCGACGACGCCGGCACGTTTCGAGCCGCGCACGCCGAGCTCGCGCGGCTGCGTGAGCTCGGCGTGTCGGTGCTCGAACTGCTCCCCGTGCATCAGTTCGACCCCGACGAGGGCAATTACTGGGGCTACATGCCGATGGTGTTCGGGGCGATCCATCGTCAGTATTCGGCGACCGGCGATCCGGCGCAGGAACTCGCGGACATGATCGACGCGGCTCACGACCTCGACATCGAGGTGTGGCTCGACATTGTCGTCAATCACACCACGGAGGAGGATCGCGACGGTCCGACCTACACGTTGCGCGCGCTCGCCGAACGGGAGTACTACGTCGTCGACCACGACGGCAACTATCTCGACGACGCCGGGACGGGCAATGTGATCGATGCGCTGTCACCGTCGGCGCGGCGCCTGATCATGGATGCGCTCGACCGCCTCGCCGACCTCGGCGTCGACGGTTTCCGGTTCGACCTGGCAGCGGTGCTCGCCCGCGACGCCGACTTCGTCAGGGCGATCGGCGACTGGGGGGAGCGCCGTGGCGTCCGACTCGTCGCCGAGCCCTGGGACATGGCGCGCTACCTCCTCGGTCCCGACTTCCCCGACACCCGGTGGATGCAGTGGAACGGTGAGTTCCGCGACGACATGCGCGGATTCCTGCGCGGCGAACCAGGCGTGGTGCCCCTGGTCGCCAAACGACTCGCCGGGAGCCCCGACCTCTTCGCCTCGCCGATGAGTTCGGTGAACTTCGTGACTGCGCACGACGGCTTCACGATGTACGACCTCGTGTCCTACGACCATCGACACAACGACGCGAACGGCTGGGGCAACACCGACGGCCATCATCACAACCGGTCGTGGAACTCCGGCTGGGAGGGCGACGATGGCGTCCCCGACAGCGTGCTCGCCCTTCGCGAGCGTCAGATCCGCAATGCGTTCTGCCTCGTGCTGTTGAGTCACGGCGTGCCGATGTTCGTCGCCGGCGACGAGGTCGGGCGGACACAGGGTGGCAACAACAACGCGTACAACCAGGACAACGAGACCTCCTGGTTCGATTGGAACCGCGCGTCCGAGTTCGTCGATCTCGAACGCTTCGTGCGTCGATTGATCGAGCTCCGCGCGGCCCACCCGATCCTCGGATCCGCCGACCCCGCCGACGGTCTCACGACGCTCTACGGCGCGAGCGGTGGCCCTGACCTGTCGTTCGAGTCACGTTCGATTGCGTGGAACGTCGATGGTCTCTACGTGATCGCGAACATGTGGTGGGAACCCGTCGAGTTCGAGATCCAGGTGCCCGGCGAGTGGCGGCTGGCCCTCGACACGACCGCCCCGTCGTCAACGCCGGTGGGCGGCAGCGTCGGCGAGCGCGTCGGTCAGAGGGTCACCGTCGGCCCCAGGGCGATCATCGTCCTCGAAACCTGAGTGAGACGCGGGGTCGGACCCCGCGTCTCACTCAGGAGTCGAAGCCGAGTCCCATGCGGTCGAGCGTCCGCAACCAGAGATTGCGTTTGCCGGTCTTGTCCTCACGGCTCATCGCCCAGCGTGTGGCCTGGATGCCGGCAAAGCGGAACGGTTCGGGCGGGAACGGCAGGGGTTTCGACTTCACGAAGTCGGTCTGGGTCGCGATGGTCTTGCGGCTGCCCAGCAGTTCGAGCATCGTCGATGCCGCGAATCGCGTCGCCGCGACCCCGAGGCCGGTGTAGCCGACGGCGTAGGCCACCCGGTTCGACATCGCCTGACCGAAGAACACCGAGAACCGCGTGCTCGTGTCGATCGCCCCACCCCAGACGTGGGAGAACTTGACGTCGTCGAGTTGTGGAAACGTCTCGAAGAAGTGGCCCGACAGCTTGGCCCACGTCTCCGGCCGACTCTCGAGTTCGTTGCCGACCTTCGACCCCCAGAAATAGATGGCGTCATAGCCGCCCCAGAGGATGCGGTTGTCGGCGGTGAGTCGGTAGTAGTGGAACTGGTTGGTGATGTCGGACAACCCCTGCCGGTTGCTCCAGCCGATCCGGTCGAGCTGTTCGGGGCTCAATGGCTCGGTCACCAAGCAGTAGTCGTACACGGGGATCATGTACTGGCCGATTCGCTTCAGCAACGGCTTGTCGGCGTTGGTTCCGAGCACGACCTTGGCGCAGCGCACGGTGCCGAGCGGTGTGCGCACCGCCACGCCGGCGCCGTCGCGGGCGATGTCGGTGGCCTTCGAGTGCTCGTAGATCCGAACCCCGAGCTCCTCGGCGACTCGCTTGAGTTCCCACGCCAGCTTCGCCGGGTCGACGATTGCCGCGCGTCCCGAACGGAACAGGCCTCCGGTGTAGGTCGGCGAATTGACCTGGGCGCGCATCGCGTCCTGGTCGAGCCAGGTCACACGCTGGCCCATCGAACGCAACAGGTCGTGCTCTTCGCGCAGCTCGTCGAGATACGACGCGGGATGGCCGGTGTGCGCGACGTCGATGACGCCGTTGCGTTCGTAGTCGCAGTCCATCGCGTAGCGCTCGATCGCGGCTTCGATCTCGTTGAGATTGCTCAGGCCGAGCTCCTCGAGCACGTCGATCTCGTCGGCGTGCCGGTCGATGCCGTTACCGACCCCGTGGGTGAGCGACGACTCCATGAAGCCGCCGTTGCGACCGCTGGCGGCTCCACCGACCTCCCCCTTGTCGATCAGCACCACGTCGCGGGACGGGTCGCGTTCCTTCGCGATCACCGCAGTCCACAGACCGGTGTAGCCGCCGCCGACGATGCACAGATCGCAGTGCTCGTCGCGGACCAAGGTGGGGTTCGACTCTGGGATCTCGACGCTCTCGAGCCAGAAGGGGTAGGGCTCGGCGTCGGCGATGGCGTCGAGTGCGAGCTGTGACGGGTCGCCGGAGGTGCTGTTGTTGCTCATGATCTCACTGGCCGGCGATTCTACCCGAGGGTGTCGCGGGTGCCGTGGCGTCCTACGGTGGCGCGATGGACCTCGGAATCGCAGGACGGCGCGCGGCGGTCGCCGCCGGAACATCGGGCCTCGGGCTCGCCACTGCCACTGCACTCGCGGCCGAGGGCGCGCACGTCGCCATCTGTGGGCGTGATGCTGATCGCCTGGCGTCGGCGGTCGAGCAGATCGGCCATGGCTGCGTCGGCATTCGGGCCGACGTGTCGACGCCGGAGGGTGCGGCATCCTTCGTCGAGCGAAGTGTCGAGGCGCTCGGGGCGGTCGACATCCTCGTCGCGAACGCCGGCGGCCCCCCGCCGGGAACGTTCGCCTCGACACCGGTCGACGCCTACCAGGCGGCGATCGATCTGAACCTGATGTCGGTGGTGGCGATGTGCAAGGCGGCCGTCCCCGACATGCAGGAACGACGGTGGGGGCGGGTCGTCGCGATCACCTCGGTGTCGGTCCGCCAGCCGATCGCCCAACTGATCCTGTCGAACACTGCGCGAGCGGGCGCGACCGGGTTCCTCAAGACGCTCGCTCTCGAGGTGGCCGACGACGGGGTCACCGTCAACAGCATCCAGCCGGGCCTGCACCGAACGCCGCGAGTCACACAGCTGTACTCGGACGCGCAGCAGACCTCGATGCGGATGGGTGACGCCGCCGACTTCGGTGCGGTCGCCGCATTCCTGTGCAGCGAGCAGGCGAAGTTCACCACGGGCGTGCAACTCCACGTGGACGGGGGCAGCTACGTCGGCCTGCTGTAGTCGACACGATGTCGTGCAACACTTCTCTGATGTCCCCTCGCATCACGCTCCAGGTCGATCGTCGCTCCATCGGTGAGACCCGCCTCGTCGAGGTCGACGAGACAGCGTTGGCCGACGGGCACGTTCGCCTGACGATCGAGCAGTACGCGCTCACCGCGAACAACATCACCTATGCGCAGTTCGGCGACCTGCTCGCCTACTGGGACTTCTATCCGGTCACCGCCGAGTGGGGCAACGTGCCGGCGATGGGCTACGCCAGGGTCACCGAGTCGAACGTGGACGGCATCGCCGTCGGCTCGCGCTATTACGGCTGGTACCCGATGGCGACCGCTGTCGACGTCCAGGCGGTTCCGACGCGTGACGGCTTCCGCGACGACGGTCGGCACCGCGCCCCGCACGCCGCGGCATACCGCGGGTTCACGGCGACCGACCGCGATGCGATGGCCACCAGCGCCGAGGATGAGCCGCGCCACGCGCTCCTGCGCGGATTGTTCACCACCGGGTTCCTTGCCGACGCGTTCTTCGCCGCGGACGACTACCGAGGGGCCGAACAGGCCGTGGTGCTGTCGGCCAGCAGCAAGACGGCGATCGGGTATGCGGCCTCGGTGAAGACCACGGGTGCAGTACGACTGGTGGGGGTGACGTCGCCCGGCAACGTCGACTTCGTGCGCAGCGTCGGCTACTACGACGAAATCGTGACGTACGACCAGCTCACCGACATCGCGGTCGTGCCGAGCGTGGTCATCGACATGGCCGGGCTCGGGTCCGCCGTCGCCGCGGTGCATGCCCATCTCGGTGACGATGTGCGGTACTCGATGGTGGTCGGCAAGAGCCACCACGATGCGCCGCCCGCCACCGTGGAGCACGGCCCGACACCGGAGATGTTCTTCGCCCCCGGGGCGGTCGCCGATCGCCTGGCCGAGTGGGGGCCCGAGGGATTCCAGGAGCGGGTGCGAGCTGGGCTCACGACGTTCATCGCCGACAGCTCCGACTGGTTGACGATCGACGAGCGCCGCGGGCCGGCGGCCGCTCGGCTGGCGTGGACCGAGTTGTACAGCGGTGAGGTCGCGCCCTCGGAGGGCCTGATCGTCTCGCTCGTGCCCTGAGTCGGTCGCTGAACGCCGACGTCCAGCCGCTCGGCCGGAGTCCAGGCTCCGATCGGGCCGGTGGTCAGGATTCGATCGGGCCGGGGTTCGTCACGTCGCCGTAGTCGATGCGCCGGGCGCGCAGGCGCAGGTCTTCGAGCACGCGGCGGTTCGCTGCCTGGAGATCGGCGAGGAAGGCGACCGCCCAGATCTGGGCGGCGACGACGATGAGGCCGATGCCGGCCAGCAGGCTCGGCACGCGGCTCGTGTAGTCGTCGACGAACACGTACAGGGCGAGCCAGCGCAGCAGGAGCAGCGCGCCGACCGCGAACGGAACGAGGCCGACGAGGAAGAAGAAGCGGAACGGCTTGTAGAGGGCAAAGCTGCGGATGATCGCCTGCGCCGACCGCCAGACGTAGCGCGAACTGCTCTTGACCAGTCGTGATTCCCTCGTCTTGGCATTCACGCCGATCGGTACCGATGTGATCGCCACGCCGTTCCAGCCGGCCTGCACGATCGTCTCCATCGTGTACGTGTAGCGACCGAACACCTGGACGCGCATGGCGGCATCACGGGTGTAGGCCCGAAAACCGCTGGCGGCATCGCGCACGCCGGTGCCGGAGAATCGTCGGACGACAGAACTGCCGAGACGCTGCAGGAACTTCTTCGTGCGCGAGAAGTCGTCGATCGTGTCGATCGGGCGCTCGCCGACCACCATCTCGGCTTCGCCCGACAGGACAGGGGCGACGAGGTCGGCGATCGACGACCCCTGGTACTGGTTGTCGGCGTCGGTGTTGACGATCACGTCGGCGCCGGCGCGCAGGCAGGCGTCGAGACCGGTCATGAACGCCGCGGCGAGCCCGCGGTTGTGGGGATGTGACACGACGTGGTCGACGCCGAGCTCGTGAGCGACCTCGACGGTGCGGTCGCTGCTGCCGTCGTCGATCACGAGCCACTCGACGATGTCGATGCCGGGCACCTCGCGAGGCAGATCGGCAACGGTGAGCGGCAGCGTCGCTTCCTCGTTGAAGCAGGGGATCTGGATGATGAGCTTGATGGGAGGCGCCGGCTCGGCGTGAACGGCGTTCGACATCACGGCGCAGCGTAACTGGTGGCTGTGTCGGGTTCGATCGGTGGCGCCGTGCGACCGACGGGTACGGAGATCGCCGCACCGAGGAGGTCGACGGCCACCGAGACGATTCGGCTGATCACGGCGACGGACACCGCCAGTCCGGCGCCGAGCGGCGCGGTCGCCATCGAGATGAACACGGCTTCGCGCACGCCGAGGCCGCCGGGCAGCCCGATGATCACGAATCCGGCGATCCACGAGACACACGTGATCGAGATGAGCGTGATGACGAGTTCGCCATCGAGCGTGCCGCCGAGCGCGACGACGGAGAAGATGTTCATGCCGGAGAACAGGACCCAGACCGGCAGGTAGCGAACGATCAACACCGCGAACCAACCGGCATCGGGGAGGCGGAGTTCGCGTGTCGTGACGCGGCCGGCCAGGCGGTGGAGGGCGCGGCGGACTCGATCGGAGGCGAAAGCAGCCAGCACGACGGCCAGAGCGACCGCCAGCAGGATCGGCACGATTCTCGAGCCGGCCGGTGCGATGAGTCCGCTCAGGGCGCCGACGGCGACCGCCCCGAGCAGCGTCGCCACCATCGACATCGCGGTCGACCAGTACGCGACCGGGCGAGGGGTCGTGTCGCGGTGGGCGAGTTCGGCCTGCCCGACGATCGGCCAGATGCCGCCCGGAACGTACTTGCCCAACTGGCCGACGAAGAACCAGTACATCCCGCGGCGCCATGGTGCCGGAGCGCCGCCATGGCGCACGATGACCAACCAGTTGACACCGAGCAGCGCCATCGCGGCCAGGCCCGAGATGGCGGCCGCGATGAGCCAGATCGGGTCCGAGGACGACAGTGCGTCGGAGATCTCCTCGCGATCGCGCACGATTCTCAGGGCGACGAAGGCGAGTCCGAGCACGCCGACGGCGATGCCGATCAGATTGGCGAGGCGCGTCCGGTTCATTCGATCGGCGTGGCTCGCAACATCGCCCACGGCAAGGGGCTGGCCGTCTCGGCCACGCGGAACCGGGTGCCGACGAGTTTGGCGAAGCCGCGATTGGTCCAGTGGTTGATGTGCCCGGGCGTGTTGCCCAGGTCTCGCCAGTAACGGCCACGGGCCATGTTGCCGGCTCGCCAGATCGGTTCGAACGGCACCGACGCGATCAGCGAACCGGCGCAGACGCGGTGGAGTTCGTTCAGCGCGCCGGCGGTGTCGGGAAGATGCTCGAACACCTCGATGGCCAGCACCAGGTCGAACGCGTCGTCGGGGAACGGCAATGTGGTCGCGTCGCCGAAGACACACGACAGGTCACGGGCCCGCCAGTCCTGGGCCAGTTCGTCGTCGGGGAGGTCGAGGCCGAGCACCGATGCCGACGGGAATCGCTCGATCACGCGCTGGGTGACGATCCCTTCGCCGACGCCGATCTCCAGGATGCGGGCGGGCAGGGCCGGCCGCGAGGCGACATCGAGCATCGAGTCGAACGCCGCGAAGAACCCGCGCATCATGCGCTGCTCGATCGGGTTCGTCGTGGCGTACTTGTCGTACGTGTTCCCGGTCGGCACCGGCTCCGTGGTCACCATGGGCGCCAGTGTCGCACGAGGATCGGCCGATTGCGTCGCGTGGCCCGTGGTGTCCGACACCACGGGCCACGCTCAGGCAGAGGCGGTTTCGAGGGCTCGGCGGGTGAGGACCCTGGCAAGGTGCTGGCGATACTCGACGCTGGCGTTGAGGTCCGCCTGCGGATCGGCGTCGGCGGCCGCCTGCTCTGCGGCCTCGGCGACGCTCGCGCCACCGGCGATCGCCGCGGCAACGCTGGTGGCGAGCACCGGGGTGGCGCCCATGTTGACCAGTCCGACGCCGGCCTGGTCTCCGTTGCGCCACGCGGCCACACCGACGATGGCCCAGTCCTGGGCCCGCCGGTTGAACTTCTGGAAGCTCCAGCCGGCGCCGTTCATCTTCGGGACGCGGATCTCCGTGAGCACCTCGTCGGCGTTCAGCGCAGACTCGAAGAACGTCTGGTAGAAGTCGCTCGCTGCGATCTCGCGGGTCCCGTTGGGACCCTGTGCGATGTAGGTGGCACCGAGCGCCAGCGTGGTCGCAGGAAGGTCGGAGGCCGGGTCGGCGTGGGCGATCGAACCGCCGATCGTGCCGCGGTGGCGCACCTGCGGGTCGCCGACGTGCCCGGCGGCGTGCGCGAGCAGCGGGACATGCTGCTCGAGGAGGTCGGACGTCTCGACGTCCATGTGGCGGGTCATCGCACCGATCGCGATGTGGTCGCCGCCGTCGCGGATGTACGACAGGTCGCTGAGGCGACCGATGTCGATCAGGACGCTCGGCTGCGCCAATCGCAGCTTCATCATCGGCAGCAGGCTGTGCCCGCCGGCGATGAACTTGGCCTCGTCGCCGTGCTGGCCGATGAGGCTGATGGCCTCCTCGGCTGACTCGGCGCGGACGTAGTCGAATGCGGCGGGAATCACTGGGGGCCTCCGTTGGGGCTGGTGGTGGATTGTGCGGCATGGATGGCGTTCCACACCGTGTTCGGACTGGCAGGCATCGACACGTCATGGACCCCGAGGCCCGAGAGTGCGTCGACGATGGCGTTCATCACAGCGGGCGCCGCTCCGATGGTGCCGGCCTCACCGACACCCTTCACGCCGAGCGGGTTCGTGGGCGAGGGTGTGACCGAGCGGCCCGTGGTGATCGACGGAACGTCGCTCGCCGCGGGCACGAGGTAGTCGGCGAGGGTCGAAGTGCGCAGGTTGCCGTCGGCGTCGTGGTCGGCTCCCTCGAACAATGCCTGCGCAAGGCCCTGGACGACGCCGCCGTGCACCTGGCCCTCGACGATCATCGGGTTGACCTGGTTGCCGCAGTCGTCGACAGCGACGTACTGCAGCACCTCGATGGCCCCGGTCTCGATGTCGACCTCGACGAGACACATGTGCGTGCCGAACGGCCACGAGAAGTTCGGCGGATCGTAGGTCACCTGCGCCTCGAGGTTGGGTTCGAGTCCATCGGGCAGGTTGTGGGCGGTGAAGGCCTCGAAGGCGATCGCCGCGAGCGGCATCTCCTTGTCGGGCGATCCGGCGACGCGGAACACCCCGCCGGTGAATTCGAGGTCGTCGACGTTCGCCTCCATCTGGTGGGCGGCGATCTGCTTGGCCTTGTCGATCACCTTGTCGCAGGCCATGCCCACGGCGACGCCGCCGACGGGCAGCGAACGCGATCCGTAGGTGTCCATGCCGAGCGGGGCGATGGTGGTATCGGAGTGCAACACGTCGACGTCGGCGGGGTCGATGCCGAGCTTGTCGGCAACGATCATCGACCACGACGTCTCGTGGCCCTGGCCATGCGGTGACGTACCGGTGACGACCTGGACCTTGGAGGTCGGCAGGATGCGTACCGTCGCTGCTTCCCAGCCGCCCGCTGAGTAGTTGAGCGAGGCGAGCACCCGTGATGGCGCGAGGCCGCACATCTCGAAGTAGGTCGACACGCCGAGCCCGAGTCGCTTGGTTGCGCCGTCGACGTTCTGCTCGGCCTGGCGGGCGCGCACCCCGGCGTAGTCGATCATGTCGGCGGCGATGGTGGCAGCGGCGTCGTGGTCGCCCGAGTCGTAGGTCAGCCCCGTGCAGGCTTCGTACGGGAACTGCTCCTTGCGGATGAAGTTGCGTCGCCGGAATTCGAGCGGGTCGAGGCCCACGACGGCCGCGAGCGCGTCCATCGCGCGTTCGATGGCGTACGTCGCCTCGGGTCGCCCGGCGCCGCGGTATGCGTCGGTCGGGGTGAGGTTCGTGAACACGCCGGTGCACGAGAAGTCGTACGCCTTCGGAAGGTCGTACACGCCGGCATACAGAAACGCACCGAGCAGCGGGATGCCGGGCGTGATGAGCTGCATGTAGGCACCCATGTCGGCGGTGAGCCGCACGCGCATGGCCGTCAGCTTGCCGTCGGCGTCGGCGGCGAGTTCCATGTGCTGGATCTGGCCGCGCCCCTGGATCGTGGCGACGGTGTTCTCCGAACGGGTCTCGTTCCACCGCACCGGAACACCGTGCTTGCGCGACAGCGCGACACAGAGCAGTTCCTCGGCGTAGACGTCGAGCTTCGAGCCGAACCCGCCACCCACGGCTGGGGCGATCACCCGGAGCTGATGCTCGGGCACGCCGAGCGTGACGGCGATCATCACCTTGAGGACGTGGGGAATCTGGGTGGAGGTGTACAGCGTCAGGTCGCCGCCGAACGGTTGGGGGATCGACACGACGGCCCGTGGCTCCATCGCCATCGGGATCAGTCGCTGCTGGACGTATCGTTCGCTGACCGTGTACGCCGCCTCGTCGAATGCCTTCTGGACGGCACCGTCGGTCTCCTCGATGAGGAGATTCCACGTGTACGACGAGTTCGTGCCGAGATCGGGGTGGACCAGCACCCGGTCGGAGAGGGCGTCGTCGAGGTCGATGATCGGTTCGCGCGAGTCGTACTCGACATCGATCGCCTCGATCGCGTCGTGCGCGATCGCGTCACTGTCGGCGAGCACGACGGCGACGCCGTCACCGACGTAGTGCACGGCGTCGATGGCGATCGGATGGTGCGGCGGGTTGAGCATGTCCTCGGTGACAGCCCAGGCGCACGGCATGGGCGCGGCCCACTGCTCGGCGAGGTCGGCGCCGGTGTACACCGCACGCACGCCGGGCATCGCCGCGGCAGCCGAGGTGTCGATCGACACGATGGTGGCGCTGGCGTACGGGCTGCGCAGCACCGCCATGTGGAGCGCCCCGGGCACCTTCATGTCATTGGCGAACACGGCCTCGCCGGTCAACAAGACCGGGTCTTCCTTGCGGAGCAGCCGTTGGCCGATCACGCTGGTGGCGGTTGGTGCGTCTGTCATGGTCATTGCTGGACCCCCATCCAGTCGGGCGTCACGGTGTGACGTCGTGCGCTCAGGCGTTCGCCGAGGCAGCGGCGAGCACCGACTTCACGATGTTGTGGTAGCCCGTGCAGCGGCACAGGTTGCCCTCGAGACCGAGTCGGACATCCTCCTCGGTCGGGTTCGGGTTCTCCTGGAGCAGGCTCGTCGCAGCCATCACCATGCCGGGCGTGCAGTACCCGCATTGCAGGCCATGGTTCTCCATGAAGGCCTGCTGCATCGGGTGCAGCGTGCCGTCGGCGGCCGCCATGCCCTCGATCGTGCGGATGTCCTGGCCATCGGCCTGGACCGCCAACACCGTGCAGCTCTTGACCGCCTCACCGTTCAGGTGCAGCGAACAGGCGCCGCACGACGACGTGTCGCAGCCGATGTTGGTGCCGGTGAGGCCCACGACTTCGCGGATGTACTGCACGAGGAGCAGGCGTGGCTCCACATCGTGCGTCTGCGGTGTGCCGTTGACCGTGACGGTGATCTCCACTGGTGCCCCCAAGTCGCTCGTGTGTGATGTCGGCGCCCCGGCTCGAGGCCCGAATCCACATCATGCACCATCCGGCGACCCTCCTCGCAACCGAGGGCGAAACGGCCCGGTCGTCGAGGGACCGAACTCAGGTGATGCTGGCGATGTCCTTGATCGCGAGGAAGATCAGGAACCCGATGATGGTGAGCCCGAAGATCGTGTAGTGCCACCGCTTCGAGTGGTTCGCTCGCCAGAAGCGGCGGATGCTGTAGGTGATCGAGACGATCGCGAGCAACCCGATGGCGACACCGATGATCGGTCCGACACCGCGTGCGATCCCGACCGCCGGCAGGACGAACGGGAACACGATGTACATCAGCGTGCATCGGCACGTGCTGATGAACAGCGACTTCTGGAATGCCGATCGGGCTTCAGCGGCCGTCGATGTCTGGCCTTCTGGAAGCCGCAGGACGCTGCGCATGAAGCGGTCGGCCGACGAGGTCGACGGGGCGATTGCAGCGGCGTTGGCCGGTGTGACGGGGGAACGATCGGCGGTGGTGCTCATGGCCGTCAGGAACGGTACGTCGCCGCAACGGCGCCGGCAACTTCGGCGGGCGAGTGGACCAATGCGACGGCGCCCGCCGAGTTGAGTTCGTCGGCCGATCCGAACCCCCAGGTGACGCCGATGCAGCCGATGCCGTTCTCGCGTGCACCCTCGACGTCGTGGTCGCGGTCGCCGATCATGATCACACGCGACAGCGCGTCGGGGGTCGCGGCGATGCCGAGTTCGCACAGCGCGTAGGTGATCACGTCGGCCTTGGTTCGTCGCCCCGACCCGACCTCCATCGTGGCCCCCGCCTGCACGGTGAAGTGGTCGGAGAATCCGAAGTGCTCGACGATGCGGATCGCGGTCGACTGTGGCTTCGCAGTCGCCAACGACAGCACGAAGCCGGCCGCGCTGAGCTCGTCGAGCATCGCGGCGATGCCGGGATAGACCTCGTTCTCGAACAATCCGACGTCCTCGTAGCGCTCGCGGTAGACCGCGACGACGCGCTCGATGTCCTCGGTCGGTATGCCGAGCGTGGGGAAGCTGAGTTCGAACGGCGGTCCGATGACCGCTCTGACCTGTTCGTCGGTCGGTGCCTCGTATCCACACGTCGTGAACGCGTGTCGCAGCGAGCGGGCAATGCCCAGCGACGAGTCGGACAGCGTGCCGTCGAGGTCGAGCAGGACGTGGGTCATCGCGTGATCAGCTCATCGAGGCGGGCGATGTCGTCGTCGGTGCCGACGGCGATCAGGACCTGGTGCGGTTCGATCACCAGGTCCGGATCGGGGTTGGTGGTGAACGATCCGTCGACGCGCCGCAGGGCAAGGATGAGGACGCCCGTCTGCTTGCGCAGGTCGGCGTCGCGCAGCGTCACGCCCGCCAGCGACGAGCGCTCGGGGACGGCGAATTCCTGCATGCGGAACTCGAGGGAGCGTTCGTGCATCACCACGTCGACGAACTCCGCGACATGAGGTCTCGCGACGAACGACGCCATCCGGGCCGCACCGAGTTCCTGCGGGTTGACCACTCGATCGGCTCCGGCGTTGGCGAGCTTGGGAACGCTCTCGTCCTGGCGGGCGCGCGCGACGATGAACAGTTCGGGCATGATCGCCCGGGCGGACAGTGTGACGAAGAGGTTCTCGGCGTCACCTTCGAGCGCGGCGATGAGCGCTCCGGCGCGTTCGAGCCCCGCGCTGCGCAGGGTGCTGTCGAGCGTTGCGTCGCCCACGACGGTGGGGAAGGGGACAGCCGCGAGTCGGTCGGGGTCGAGATCGACGACGACGACGGCGTGGCCGGCATCGGCGAGATCCTCCGCGACCGCTCGGCCGACGCGTCCCCACCCGCACACGATCGTGTGCCCGCTGAGTTTGCTGATCTCTCGATCCATGAATCGCCTCCCGACGAAGTCCCGCAGTTGTCCGTCGACGACGACCTGGACGGCGAGGGTGAAGGTGTACAGCACCGTCGACACGCCGACGACGATGATGAAGATGGTGAACCACTGCTCCGCGACGGTGAAGTTCTTGAGTTCGCGGAACCCGACGGTGGTGACGGTGGTGACCGTCTGGTACACCGCGTCGGTGAACGACAACCCGAACAGCAGGTAACCGATCGTGCCGATCACCATGACGGCCAGCACCATGGCGATCGCTCGCTGGAGCCGGCCGATGGGGCTGTAGTTCACGCTGGCGACGGTAGCCCGCTGGTGCCCGCGACCAGCGGTACTCCGTCGGCGCGCCGAGCCCTGGGGACGGGTTCGCGCCGCAACGGTCAGCGGCTGCGCAGGATGGTGCGGATGAGCGGCTCGTAGTGCTCGAGCGGATTGCTGTCGTAGTCGGCGTCGAATGCGGTCTGGTCGTACTTGGCGCAGAATTCCTCGGTGTGCTCGAAGAATTCCGAGTCGCGGAACTGCTCGCGGGCGTCCTTGTCGCCGCCGATGTGGTGCCAGAAGTAGTAGCCCTGGAACACGCCGTGGTTCTTCACCATGAAGTGGTTGGCCTCCGACACGAACGGCTTGAGGATGCCCGCGGCGATGTCGGGGTGGCTGTACGGGCTCAGGGTGTCACCGATGTCGTGCAGGAGCGCGCACAGCACGTACTCGTCGTCGCGGCCGTCGCGTTCGGCACGGGTCGCGGTCTGCAGGCTGTGCTCGAGACGGTTGACCGGGAAACCGCCGTGGTCGAACTCGAGATCGCGCATCAGCCCGATGACCCGGTCGGCGACGAACGACTGCGTGATCGCCAGCTGTGGGGTGATGATCGCCCAGTCCTCGGCCGTCGACTCCTCGAAGCTCGTGAATGTCGCGCGGGGATGCGCCGTGGTCTCGTGGTCGGCCAGTTCGGTCATGTGATCTCCTCGTGACGTCGAATGCGACGCGGGTCAGACCCCGCGTCGCATTCAACTGGTGGCGGTTTGGATGGAGCGCCAGACCTTTTCGGCGGTGGCGGGCATGTCGATGTGACGGACGCCGAGGTGCGCGAGCGCGTCGATCACGGCGGACTGCACCGCCGGCGTCGAACCGATCGTGCCCGATTCACCGATCCCCTTGGCGCCGAGCGGGTTGACGAACGTCGGCGTCTCCATGTGGATCACCTCGAAGCTGGGCAGCTCGGCGGCCGAGATCATGCCGTACTCGGCGAGGTTGGACGTGATCGGGTTGCCGTCGTCGTCGTAGCGGACCTCTTCGAGCAACGCCTGTGCGGTGCCCTGGGCGATGCCGCCGTGGATCTGGCCCTCGAGCAACATCGGGTTGACGACGCGACCGGCGTCGTCGCAGGCGATCTGGCGCAAGTGCTTCACGTGACCGGTGCCGGTGTCGACCTCGACAACGCTCACGTGGGCACCGAACGGGAATGTCGGCTGACCTGCGTCGAATCGCGTGTCGACGCCGAGGCTCGGAGCATGGTTGCCCTCGAGATCGACGGCGATGCGCCCGAATCCCTGATGGGTCTTCGCTGCGACGGCCAACTCGGCCCAGCTCTTGCCGACCGCCGGCGTACCGGCGACGTGGAACGTGCCGTTGTCCTTGTCGAGAACGATGTCGCCCTCGTCGGCTTCGAGCACCGAGGCGGCGAGGTTGCGGGCCATCTCGACCAACTCGATCGACGCCTTGTTGACGGCAGCTCCGCCGACCTGCAGCGACCGCGATCCCATCGTGCCGCCCCCTTCGGGGACGAGGTCGGTGTCGCCCCAGATCAACGTGATCTTGTCGATCGGGATGCCGGTCTGGTCGCTGGCGATCATCGACCACGACGTGTCGTGACCCTGACCGTGTGGTGACGTGCCGGTGTACACGAGTGCCGAACCGTCGTCTTGCACCTCGATCTTCGCGGCCTCGCCCATGGGGTCGACGCCACCGGTGATCTCGACATAGACGCTCACACCGATGCCGAGTTGCTTGTCGGCGCCGGCCTCGCGGCGCCGAGCCTGTTCTGCGCGCAGCTCGGCGTAATCGGCGGCAGCGAGCACCTTGTCGAGCGCGCCCTCGAAATCGCCGACGTCGTAGGTCTGGCCGATCGCAGTGGTGTGCGGCTCCATGAACTTCCCGATGAGGTTCTTGCGCCGCACCTCGACGGGGTCCATGCCGATTTCGGCAGCGAACAGGTCCATCGCCCGTTCGGCCGCGGCGGTCGCTTCGGGCCGGCCGGCGCCCCGATACGCGACGGTCGGCGTGGTGTTGGTGACCACGGTGGTGGCGCGACATTCGATGTTGGCGATGTCGTACACGGCCGATGCCATCGGCCTGGTCATCGCGAAGCCGAGCACGCCGCCGACCTCCATGAACCCGCCCGCGTCCTGGAACAGCTGCATCTGGTAGTGCGTCACCTTGCCGGCGCGGGTGCCGCCGATCGTGACGTACTGGAGCTGGGCCCGACCGTGACCGAGCGCCATCATCGATTCGCTGCGGGTCTCGCGCCAGCGCACCGGTCGCCCGACCGCTTTCGAGAGCGGGCCGAGGAGCAACTCCTCGGGATACGCGCCGATCTTGGCGCCGAAGGCCCCACCCACGTCCGGCGTGATCACGCGAACCGCGTCGCCGTCGATCCCGTTCGCGGCCGCGATGCCGGCCTTGAGGCCCTGGGCGTGTTGGGTCGAGATCCACTGGTAGAGCCGCCCGTCGACCCACGTCGCTGCTGCCCCGCGCACCTCGAGGGGGCAGGGAGCGACGCGCTGGTTGAGGAAGCGGCCACTGACCACGACCTCGCAATCGGCGAAGTACTGGTCGGTCGGCGTGTTCTCCGGCATGCCGAGTGCGGTCGTGTCGAAGACGACATTCGAGCCGGCGCCTTCGTAGATCAGGGTCTCCGACGCCGCAGCGGCCTCGATGTCGACGAGCGCGGGGAGGAAGTCGACATCGACGAAGACCATCTCGGCGGCGTCGGTGGCCTGGGTGGCGGTCTCGGCGACGATGGCGACGACCGGCTCGCCGACGTAGCGGACCTTGCCGCTCGCGAGCAATGTGCGCGACACCATCGGGTTGAAGGCCGACGGCACCTGCTCGAGGCCCATCGATTCGGCCGTGAACACGCCGACGACGCCGGGCATGTCCTTCGCGCCGTCGACGTCGATCGACAGGATCGTGCCGTGGGCCGCCGCGGAGCGGGCATAGACCACGTGCAGGGCGCCCTCGAGCAGTTCCTCGGTCATGTCGTCGACGTACACCCCACCCGTCGTGAGGAACTTCGGGTCCTCCTTGCGCTGGACCCTGGTTCCGAGAATGCTGCCGGCCACGTGCTCTCCTTCACCCCGTTGTTCGCGCCACCGCATCGGTGGTGCTGTTGGTGGGAAACCTAGTCGGCAGCGACCGGCGCGGGACCAGCCGTGCGTGCAGCGAGGATGCCGGTGACCACGTTGTACGGCCACCCGGCGGGAAGGTCGCTCGGAAGCGGCGGCAACGGAAGAATCGTGGAGCGCTGATCGCCCGCCTCGACGAAGCCGATCTCCTCGCGGGCGGCCTCACGGATGCCGTCATCGGTCTGCAGCCTGTCGACCTCGCCGGCGAGCTGTCCGTTGATCTTCTGGAGTTCGTCGAGTTCTGCCTGGCGTCGTGCGAGGTCGACGTCCTGATCCATCCAGGTCTGGACCGGGAGGATGAAGAGCGCGGCGATGATCGTGGCACCGATGACGAGGATGAAGGCACCGCCGAAGAGCACCCAGCGAGGTCGCCGCAGAATCCGCTTGTCGATCGGGATCGGCCGGGTGAAGTCGCCGAGACGCGACCGACCGGCATCGGATGCCTTCGGTTGCTGCTTCGGCCTCGGGATCGAGGTGGTCTGGGAGCGACTCACGGCGTCAGTCTCGCAGCTGTCGCTTCGAATGCCGTGGCACTACCGCTCACGGGTCCTGTCACCGGCACACGGCCGGGCGTGCGGCCTTCGGCCGGTCCCGGACGTGCCCCGGCGCCACCCGTTCGCTGTCGACGCGCGCCATCGTGCGCAGCTGCGAGACCGACGCCGTGCGCCGCGGGTGGGCTGTGGGGCAGCGAGACATGTGGCAGCCGGCGAGGGAAGCGCCAGCGACGAGGCGGACGAGGCGCGAGGAGGAAGCGGAGCGGACGACGAGCCCGCCACTCAGAGGGGTGCGAGGGCGGAGCGGCCGCGGTACTCGGCCGACTCGCCGAGTTCGGCTTCGATCCGCAGCAGCTGGTTGTACTTGGCGACGCGGTCGCTGCGGGCAGGGGCACCGGTCTTGATCTGGCCGCAATTCGTGGCGACCGCCAGGTCGGCGATGGTGGAGTCCTCGGTCTCGCCGGAACGATGGCTCATCACCGAGGTGTAGCCGTGCCGGGTCGCGAGTTCGACCGTGTTGAGCGTCTCGGTGAGCGATCCGATCTGGTTGACCTTGATCAGGATCGAGTTGGCGACATGCTTGTCGATGCCCGTCTGCAGCCGGGTCGAGTTGGTGACGAACAGGTCGTCGCCCACGAGCTGCACCTTGTCGCCGACGGCCTGCGTGAGCGTTGCCCACCCCTCCCAGTCGTTCTCGTCCATGGCATCTTCGATCGACACGATCGGATACGTCTCGACCAACCGCACCCAGTAGTCGGTCATCTCGGAGGGTGAGAGGATCTTGCCCTCACCGGCGAGGTGATAGGCGCCGTCGTGGAAGATCTCGCTGGTCGCCGGGTCGAGCGCGATGGCGATGTCGTCGCCGGGCGTGAACCCAGCGCGCGTGATCGCCTCGACGAGCACTTTGATCGCTTCTTCGTTCGAGTCGAGGTTCGGTGCGAACCCGCCCTCGTCGCCGACGGCGGTCGACAACCCGCGCTCGTGGATCACCTGCTTGAGGACGTGGTACGTCTCGGTGCCCCATCGAAGTGCCTCGCGAAAGCTCGGCGCGCCGACGGGCATCACCATGAACTCCTGAAGGTCGATGGAGTTGTCGGCGTGCACGCCACCGTTGATGACGTTCATCATCGGCACCGGCAGCACGTGTGCGTTGGGGCCACCGACGTAGCGGTACAGCGGGACGTCGAGTTCGATCGCCGCGGCCTTGGCGATGGCGAGGCTGGTCCCCAGGATCGCGTTCGCGCCCAGCCGAGACTTGTTGTCGGTGCCGTCGAGGTCGAGCATCACCTGATCGACGAGTCGTTGGTCGAGTGCGTCGAAGCCCTCGAGGGCATCGGCGATCTCGTCATTGACGAACCCGACAGCCAACTGGGCGCCCTTTCCCCCATAGCGGTCACCGCCGTCGCGCAGTTCGACCGCCTCGTGCTCGCCGGTCGATGCTCCCGACGGTACGGCCGCTCGGCCCATCGCTCCCGAGTCGAGGTGGACATCGACCTCGACGGTCGGGTTGCCACGCGAATCGAGGATTTCGCGTCCGATGATGCTGACGATCTCGCTCATGGCCTCCAACGTACCCGGGCCGGTCGGCCGAGATCGCGGTCCTTGCCGTCCGCCGAACTGGTCGATGTGTCCGTGGGTCGTCTGCAAGTCCGAAGGTTTTTCTCAAGTTCCTCGCCTCCTCTGCCGATGGCGACGACATGGAACCAGTGGATTCCCTGTCGTCGGCGACGGCGCTGCCCCCACCGATGGCCGCCGTGCAGTTCAACGCGCCCAATCCGAGCGCGGCGACGGCGCCGCGCGAGAGCGCGCTGCCTGCCGTCGTTCTCCTGCCGATGTTCCCGTGGCGACTCGCCGGAGCGATGACGTTGTCACTCGCATTCGCCCTGATCGGCTGGGAGATCCGCCGGCTGGTCGATGACCAAGCGTGGTCGGACCCGATCATGTGGGGATCGATCGTCGCCGGTGGGCTTGCGGCCGGGTGCGTGCTCGCCTGGACATGGATGACCACGACGAACGCTCGTCGCCTGGTCGAGCCGGCGAGGTCGAGGGAACTTCCCGACCCGCGGCGGGTCGTCGCCGCGTGGGCCGGACCGTTCGCGTTCGTCGGTGTGGCGGTCGGCGTCGTTGCGTTGCTCGGTGACCATGTCAGCCGCAACGCCGACGAACCGGTGTCGTCGCTGCCGCTGATCGTCGCCGTGTTCGCACTCCTCCTCGCGATCCCGATGACCTACCGCCCGCTCTTCCTCTTGTCGGGAATCGTCCGTCAGGTCGGCGGCCACTCGGCGAGGTTGTCGCAGTGGATGTGGGTGCCGGTGGTGTTGGCGCTCGTCGGGGTCGGCTCGATCGTGGCGCTGCGCTTCTCCGGTGCGGTGCCCGATTCGGAGAAGTCGATTGCCGACGCATCCCAGTGGGCGCCGCTGTGGATCGTCGCCATCGTTGCGATCACCCCGTGCGTGATCGTCGTGCTGCTCGGATGGCGGGCGGCGGCGACCGCCGAGGAGGCCATGGTGTTGGCTGCTGCCCGACGCGGAGGGCGGACTGCCCCCATCGGCAGACGCGCGCCGACCGCGGTGCGGCGCGCCGGTGCACGTCAGGCAACGGTGGCGGCTCGCAAGCGGGTTCGTCTGATCCCCGGCGTCGACCTGCTGCGGCTCTGCGTCGTCACGCTGCTGGCAGGCCTGGCGCTGCTGTCGGTGGTCGGGGCCGCGGTGATGTTCATGTTCTGGCTCGAGTCCGACGACGGCGTATTGTTGCCGAGTCAGGGCGAGCGGGCGTGGGACGCACTGGCGGTCCTGCACTCGGGTGCCCGGATCGTCGGTTTCGCGTTGATCGCACTCGCGTCGATCTGGACGTTCGTCGCGGTCACCAATGCTCGCATGGCATCGGGTCGACGACGCAACCCGCTGCTCGCCGCGCTGTCGTGGCCGGCCGCGGCGATTGGCGTCTGGATCGCGGCCGACCGCCTGGTGGTCGATCAGACCACCGGGTCGATCCTCCTGGGCTTCGCCGTGCAAGCGGCCGTCCTCTACGTCCCGTTCTTCCTGCTCGAACGCGCCGCCGACGTCGTCGGGGCCCGGCGCACGACCGTGCGGATGGCCTACCTGGCGGGTGTCGTCCTGCTGGTCTACATCCAGGCCCTCGGCGGCCTCACGACGGTCGAGCGGTCGATCGATGCCGACTTCGGACGGTTGACGGCGTTCCTCGCCATCGGTGCGCTCCTGCAACTGCTGTCGACGCTGGCGGTGACCGAGGCGTGCCAGACGATCGAGACGGCGACGGAACACGAGGCCGCTGCGCACAATGCGCTGGTCGACCAGCGCGAGTCGATGGCTCGCGGTCGCACCAACGGCGATGCCGGACGTCTGTCGTCGGTGTCGGGGCCCGTTGCGGCAGTCGGAGGGCCCCCATGATGCCCCCTGCCGGCTCGGGCCGCCCCGACGTGGGTTCGCCACCTCCCGCACTCCCCGCATCGGCCCCGCCTCCGCCTCCGCCTCCGCCTCCGCCTCCGCCCCCGCAGATGGCATCAGCCTCGATGTCCGCTGCGCAGGCCGCGTCGCCGGACGCCGCTCCTGCGCTCGCCGCATCGACCGCTCGGTCGTCGTTCGATCCGAGCGACGTCACCGCACCCTTCACGCCGCTGCGCGTCGAGCCGCCGCCACGCATCTATGCCACCTGGTGGCTGCGCTACCTGCTCCTGTTGACGCAGCTCGTCGGCATCGTCGTCGTGCTCTCGGCCGAGTACGTGCAACCCGGTCGTCTCAGCCACTCATCGAGCGTCCTGACCACCTACGCCCTCGCTGCGGCACTTCTCGTCTGCTGGAGTGCGCTGGCCATGACCGATGCGGGCCGACTCGTACCGGCCACCGCCTATCACCGCAGCTCGAGCGCGCTCGTTGCCGTCGTCCTGTGGCTCGGGGCATTCGCCGCGCCACTGGGCGTGTTCCGGGCAGTCGCGTGGGCACGTGACCGCTTCGCCGACAATCCCGACGATGCTGCCGTCGTCGTCGCCACGACCTTCGCAGTGCTCGTCGCATTTCTGCTGGTGTGGCTTCCGTTCCACTACCACACCGGGCAGGCCCAGCGGATCGGAGCCCCACAGCGCGTGGTGGCCGGCTGGTTCTGGTTGCCGATCGTCGCGACCGTGGGAGTGGTGATGGTCAGCGCGCTGGGACTCAATGATTCGCTCAGCCAGGATGGTTGGACGCCGGGCGAACGCACACTGCATCTCGCCGTGGTGTTCGGTGCGCCGGCGCTGGTGTTCGCGCTGTCCACGTGGCGTGCCACGACCGTCTTCGACGAGGTCATCGACCTGCGGTGGCGACGTTGGCGCAAGGACTGGGAGCAGACGCTCGCCGCGATGGCGGCGCAACCCGCACCCGGACCCGAGGCCCCCGCTCGCCTGCCCGACGCGTGATGTTCGCGATGTGCACGACACATCGCGAACCGATCACGTTTCGGTGGACTTGACCTCGTCCCACAGAGAGTCGAGTGCGGCCAGGTCGGCCTCGCGGAGATCGATGGAACGCTCGGTCGCGAGACGCTCCACGTGTTCGAACCGCACGCGGAACTTGTCGGTCGCCGCGCGGAGCGCGAGCTCCGGATCGATGCGCAGGTGACGCGCGACGTTGACGATCGCGAAGAGCAGATCACCGAGTTCCTCGGTTGATCGTTGCGTGCCCGATCGTTGCGTGCCTGATCGTTCGTCGCCTGATCGTCGCTCGGCATGGTCGGGGGCGATCGTGGCGAGGAGCTCGTCGGTCTCCTCGGCGATCTTCGGGAACGCGCCGGTCACGTCCTGCCAGTCGAATCCGACCTTCGACGCCTTGGCGCCGACCTTGGCGGCATAGGCCAGCGCAGGCATCGAGCGGGGAATGCCGTCGAAGATCGACGTGCGCGCCTTCTCGGTGCGCTTGATGTCGTCCCAGTTGGACAGCACTTCGTCGGTGCCGAGATCGGACCCGACGAGGTCGCCGAAGACGTGCGGGTGTCGGCGCACCAACTTGTCGTGGATGCCGCTCGCGACGTCGGCGATCGTGAACCGGCCCTCCTGTTCGGCGATCGTGGCGTGGAATTCGATCTGGTACAGCAGGTCACCGAGTTCCTCGATGAGATCCTCGTCGGTGGTCGGGTCGTCGGGGTCGAGGCCATCGATGGCATCGACCACCTCGTAGGTCTCCTCGAGCAGATGCGGGACCAGGGTCTGATGGGTCTGCTCGATGTCCCACGGGCACTGCTCGCGCAACAGACGGGCGAGCTGATGGAAGCGCACGTACTCGGCGCCGACCGGTGCGGTGAGCTCGGGGATCCACAGCGACGTCAGGTGGTCGGCAGTGATCGTGCGATCGAGGTCGGCCCAGGTCGTCTCGACGATCCGCTCATCGGGGGTGCCGAGCGCCTGCAGGATGACGACGGCCTCGTCGCCCGTGGCGCCTTCGACGGCCAGCTTGATCTCCGACAGCACCCAATCGGCGTGGGCGTGGGCGACCAGCAGTGGCCCGCGCTCGCCGGCGGCTGCGGTGGCGAACTCGTGGCCGTCGACGAGACGCACGCCGGCTTCGACCGGGTCGATGCCGAGCCGGGCCCACGCGACGTCGAGGAACGACATCGCCGGGAGGATCACGAGTTCGATGTCGTCGCGATCGCGGAGATGGCGGACCGTGCGTTCGAGGACGAGCGGTGAGCCCGGCACGGCGTAGACGATCTCACCGTGTGTCCCGGCGGCAGCGGCCAGGGTGTCGGCGATCTCGGTGTACACGTCGTCGAACGTGTCGGCCGATTCGTACAGGTGGTCGAACGTGGTGGCATCGGCCACCAGGTCGGCGCTCGGGTGCACCGCCGTACGCAGGTAACGGTGTTCGATGCGGTCCAGCGTTCGCCGGGTCTCGTCGGTGAGATGTTCGTGGCCGCCCGGGCCGAGGCCCACGACGACGATCCGTGGTCTGGTGACGGCCGGATCGCGTGCAGGCGTCATCGGGGCGCGCGTTGGCCGGTGTCGTCGTTCACGTTCAACCGAGGCTCACGACCGTGGCGGTCGCGCTGTCGAAGGTGCCGTAGCGAGAGGCGACGAAGACGTCCGCGTTCGCCGCGGCGTCACCGACATCGATCATCCCGGCGACCTGGTCGGCATCGGCGCTCTCGAGGAGGTCCCACGAACGAAAGCCCAGCACGACCCACGCCACTTCGGCACCGGTGCCGTCCAGGATGGGTGCATCCCCGTAGACGTTGTCGCTCGACAAGGTGGTCGCGAGGTCGATGAACGGCGTTCCGGCGTTGCCGGCGAGGTCGACCGCCGAGATGCACGGGATCGCACCGTTGGTGGCGACGAGGCTCTGGTCGAGGTTGCTGCGTTGGAAGGCGTCGGTGAAGTCGGTGCCGGCCTGGAGCTCACCGAGTGTGGCGTCGGCGGTTGCCTGGTCGGCGACGACGATGCCGCGCACGCAGACCACCCCGGCATCTGCCGGGCCGGCGTCGTACATGGCCGCGATCTGATCGTCGGGCACGAGCTGCTGCTGGATCCAACGGGTGATCTCGGCACGGACGGGTTCCATCTGCACGACGTCGGTGTCGGCGACGCCCAGCTCGGTGAGTCGGGCGTCGAATGCGTCCTGTGTCAACTCGACGTCGTTCACCCGAGCCACGACGTTGCTGTCGGAGAACGTCGAGCATCCGGTCGTCACGGCGGCCAGCGAGAGCGGAAGAAGGATCAGCAGTGAGCGTCGAACCACCCGCCGCACGCTACCCGCAGATCACGACGTCAGCCCGTCACACGGTGCCGGGTCGAACGTGATGTTTCGGGTCAGTCCGCCTCGGCGGGGACCAGATCTCGCAGGAAGCCGGACAGGAAGCTCGATGCGTCGGCACCGCGGGGGAGTGGCACGACGAGCTGGCCCAGGTCCTCTTTGTACTTCGCTCCCTTGGAGATTCGGCGCAGGCGCATCGTCTCGGACAGCTTCAACTCGAGCGGGGCGAGCTTGGCGGTGCCGCCCGAGGAGGCGGAGCCGTTGATCTGGATGTCGTTGATGCCGAGGCGATGGCATTCGGCGCGCAGGTAGCCCACCTGCAGCAGCGCTCCTGCCGGATCGGGGAGCGGGCCGTAGCGGTCCTCCCACTCGGTGCGGATGTCGTCGACCTCGGCCTCGGTCGTGACGCCGGCCAGGCGCCGGTAGGCCTCGAGCCGGAGTTCTTCCTTGGTGACGTACTCGGTCGGCAGGAACGCGTCGGTGGGCACGTCGAGTTTGATCTCGCTCGGTGCGTCGGGCTGCGGCTCGCCCTTCATCTCGCTGACGGCTTCGGTCACCATCTGGCAGTAGAGGTCGTACCCGACGGCGGCGATGTGACCCGACTGCGATTCGCCGAGCAGGTTGCCGGCGCCGCGGATCTCCAGGTCGCGCATGGCGATCTTGAACCCGGAGCCGAGTTCGGTCGACTCGCCGATCGTGCGCAGCCGTTCGTAGGCCTCCTCGGACAGCACCTTGTCGCGGGGATAGAAGAGGTAGGCGTACGCCCGCGATCCTGAGCGTCCGACGCGGCCGCGCAGCTGGTGCATCTGGCCGAGGCCGAGGAGGTCGGACCGTTCGACCACGAGCGTGTTGACCGTCGGCATGTCGATGCCCGACTCGATGATCGTGGTGCAGACGAGGACGTCGTACTGGCCGTCCCAGAAGTCCTGGACGACCGTCTCGAGGGTGCTCTCGTCCATCTGGCCGTGGGCGATGGCGATGCGGGCTTCGGGGACCAACTGTCTCAGCCGGCTGGCCGCGGTCTCGATCGATTGGACCCGGTTGTGCACCCAGAACACCTGGCCCTCGCGCAGCAACTCGCGACGGATCGATTCGACGGCGACGCGTTCGTCGTATTCGCCGACGTAGGTGAGGATCGGTTGGCGGTCGGCCGGCGGGGTCTGGAGCAGCGACAGGTCGCGGATGCCGACGAGCGACATCTCCAAGGTGCGCGGAATCGGGGTGGCGGAGAGCGTGAGGACGTCGACGTTCGTCTTCATCTTCTTCATCGTCTCCTTGTGCTGCACACCGAAGCGCTGCTCCTCGTCGACCACGAGGAGGCCGAGGTCCTTGAACTTCACGTCGTTCGCGAGGAGTCGATGGGTGCCGATGATGCAGTCGACCTCGCCGGTCTTGACGCCCTCGATCACCTTCTTGGCCTGGCCGGCGGTGAGGAATCGGGAGAGCACCTCGACGCGGATCGGGAAGCCGGCGAAGCGGTCGGCGAACGTGTTGCCGTGCTGGGTTGCGAGGAGGGTCGTCGGTGCGAGCACGGCGACCTGTTTGCCGTCCTGGATCGCCTTGAACGCGGCGCGGATCGCAACTTCGGTCTTGCCGAACCCGACGTCGCCGCAGATGAGGCGGTCCATGGGGTGGGCGAGCTCCATGTCGCGCTTGATCTCGTCGATGGCGGTGCGCTGGTCAGGGGTCTCGACGTAGGGGAAGGCGTCCTCCATCTCGGCTTGCCACGGCGTGTCCTGCGCGAACGAGTGGCCCTCGGCGTTGACCCGCTTCTGGTAGAGCACGACGAGTTCCTGCGCGATCTCGCGGACCGCGGACCGCACCCTGCTCTTGGTCTTCGCGAAGTCGGACCCGCCGAGTCGGTGCAGCTTCGGCGCCTCACCGCCGACGTACTGACGCAGCGTGTCGATCTGGTCGGACGGGACGTAGAGCTTGTCGCCACCCTTGTACGAGATGAGGAGGTAGTCGCGTTCGACACCGCCGATCGCTCGCTTGACCATGCCCTCGTACTGTCCGACGCCGTGCTGGTGGTGCACGACGTAGTTCCCGGTCTTGAGGTCCTCGAACGTGCTGGCGCTCTCGCGCTTCTGCTTGCGGACCGTGCGGTGAGCGCGGCGTCGGCCGGTGAGGTCGCTCTCGGCGACGATCGCCACCTTCGCGTTGGGCAGTGTGCAACCGCGGTGGAGCGGCGCGATCACGATCCGGCCGGACCCAGGCGTGCCGTCGGCTTCGCCGGACTTCGAGATGGCGAAGTCGAGGCCGTGGTCGAGGAGGAGGTCGTGCAGCCGCTGCGCCGATCCGGTGCCGTCGGCCGCGACCACGACGCGGTACCCGCGTCCGATGAGTTCGGTCAGGCGGTCGGTGAGGCCACTGCCGTCGCCGGCGACCGGACCCCAGCCCGACGCTTCGACGACCGGGGTGTCGGGCGACTCGGGAGTGGAGTCGATCGACCAGAAGGAGCCGGTGTACGGCGCGGAGTTGGATCGCCGGGTGTCGAGCAGCGTGTCCGGGTCGGCGTGCAGCCGGGGGAACGACTTGTCGGGATCTCGGGCCCAGGTGGAGGCGAGTGTGCGGGCGAGATCGTCTTCCTCGGCGATCAGGTCGACGGCACGGTCGCGCATGCGACGGGGTTCGACGAGCACGACCTTCGCGGCGTCGGGCAGCACGTCGGTGAGGAGCAGGTCGTCGTCGACGAGCCACGGCAACCAACTCTCCATGCCGTCGAAGTGCACGCCCTCGGCCAGCCGTTCCCACTGCTCCCGGCCCCACGGTTCGGTGGCGACGAGTCGCGCGGCCCTGGCTCGGACGTCGGCGCTCGGCATCAACTCGCGGGCGGGGAAGATCATGACCTCGTCGAGGTCGTCGGTCGACCGTTGGTCGTTGACGCCGAACCGGGTGAGGCGGTCGACCTCGTCGCCCCACAGGTCGATGCGGATCGGGGCATCGGCGGTGGAGGGGAACACGTCGACGATCGCGCCGCGTCGGGCGAACTCGCCGCGGTGTTCGACGAGTTCTTCGCGCCGATACCCGAACTCGACGAGGCGATGACCGAGGTCGTCGGGATCCACCTCGGCGCCGGGCCGCACGATGATCGGGTCGGTGGTGGTGGCGCCGGGGCCGAGCTTCTGGAGCAACGCGCGAACGCCGGCGACGATCACGGCGGGACAGCGGGCGGGGTCGCGCAGGCGCCAGAGCACGTCGAGGCGTTGGCCCATCGTCTCGACGCTCGGGCTGACGCGTTCGAACGGCAGTGTCTCCCAGCCGGGGAAGTGCACGACATCGCCGGGCGGGAGGAACTGGGCGAGGTCGTCGGCGAGTTGGCCGGCCATCGTGCCGGTCGGACAGCTGACGACGAGCGGGCGTCGTGACGACAGGGTGGCGAGCGCGGCGAGCGAGATCGGCCGGGCGACCTCGACGACGGCGAGTCGCGCGGTCGGCTCGCCGAGCGCGCGAGTGAGCCCGGGCTCGTCACGCAGCAACGCCGGCAGCGCCCCCAGCGGCGCAGTGGTCGAGCGCACGCCGGCCGTCATCGTCGCCTCCCCGCCCGACCCTCGACTCCGAAATTCTCCTCAGCGTGCGCGCGGAGCGCGCGCCTCGAGTCGAATTTCGCAGATGCGGAGGTCATTGCGTGCCGTTGTAGCGCTGCATCGCGGCATCCACACCACGGGCGATGATCAACTCGGTGGCGTCGGCAGCATCGGCGATGCGGATGTCGAGCAACTCGCGCTCGGCCTTGGGCACCTTCGACAGAACGTGGCCCTTGCCGACGTCCTTGTGTTCGGGCTTGCCGACCCCGATTCGCACGCGCAGATAGTCCTGCGACTTCAGGTGCTGGGTGATCGAGCGGAGCCCGTTGTGACCCGCGAGCCCGCCACCTGCCTTGATCTTCAGTTCGCCGGGCGGCAGGTCGAGTTCGTCCTGGATGACGATGATCTGCTCGGGCGACTCGATCCGGTAGCGGCGCACGAGCGAGCTGACGGCCTGGCCGGAGTCGTTCATGAAGGTGATCGGAAAGGCAAGCACGGTGCGCTCGTCACCGTCGGGCCCCGCGAAGCGAGTCTCGGCGACCAGCGCGTTGTCGCGGCCACCCTTCATGGTCACACCCTTGCGTTCGGCGAGCAGTCGCACGGCTTCCTCGCCGACGTTGTGGCGCGTCCGGGCGTACTTCTCGCCCGGATTGCCGAGTCCGACGACCAACCAGTCGTACGGCTCACCCTTGCCCGATCGCCCGAACAGCCCCATGGCTCAGTCTCCCTCGACCCGACGGTCTCCAACCCGAACCTCCCCGACCCGAACTTCCGCAACCCGAAATTCGGAGTGAGCATGGCGGTCAGCGCAACATCCGCTCCGAATTTCGGGTTGGACGACGCTCGGGTTGGACATGATGGGTGTTGGTCGGACCGCTTGGTGAGGCGTGGAGCACCCGGCGGGATTCGCCGGTGCTCGTCGGATCACTCGCCGTCGGAGTCGGCCGACGGTGCGGCCTCGGCGCCTTCGCCGTCTTCGCCTTCAGCGGTGGCGGCGGCAGCCTCTTCGGCAGCGAGTTCCTCGGCGTCGAGCACCGGGGTACGCATCGTGAGCACGGTGACGACCGGGGCGTCGGCGTCGGCTTCGGCAACGACGCCGCTCGGCAGCGGGATGTCCTCGACGCGGATGACCGAGTCCATGGTCATCTCCGACACGTCGATCGTGACGCCGTCGGGGATGTTGCGCGGTGTGGTGCGAACCTGCAGTTCCTGCATCGCGAGGTCGACGAGACCACCGTTGGCCGAGACGTCCTTGGCTTCACCCTCGAGATGGATCGGGATCGAGACCACGATCTCCTCGTTGAGGTTGACCTGGATGAAGTCGACGTGCTGCACCGAGCGCTTCACGGGGTGGCGCTGGATGTCCTTGATCAGCGACGGGTACACCGTGCCGTCGACCGTGAGGTCGAGGATCGTGTTCATGCCGGCGGCGCCCGAGAGGGCGTGACGAAGCTCGCGACGATCGACCGAGACGGGGAGTGGATCCATGCCGTGGCCGTAGACGACCGCGGGGATCTTGCCATCGGCGCGCAGGCGGCGGGCATCGGAGCTTCCGGCACGGCGTCCGGTTTCGGCTTGGAGAACGGTCTCAGACATGGTGATCGGCTTCCATCAGATCTCGTGACGACGCCCACACGTCGGGCGCCAGGTCGTTACAGCAGCATCCCAATCTATCGGCGCCATCGCGCATCCCCTCCCGCTTGCTGTCGGCGGTTGGGTGGGCGGAATCAGGCGAGGTTCTCGCCGCCGAAGATGTCGCTGACGCTCGTGTCGTCGAAGACAGCGCCGAGCGCCTCGGCGATCAGCGGAGCCACCGAGAGCACCTCGATCTTGTCGAGCTGCTTCTCGGGCGGTAACGGCAGCGTGTTGGTGAGCACGATCCGGCTGAGCGGGGCGTTCTTCAACCGATCGATGGCCGGGCCGGACAGCACACCGTGCGTCGCCATCGCCCACACCTCGCTCGCGCCTCGCTCGACGAGCAGTTCCGCCGCCGCACAGATCGTGCCCGCGGTGTCGATCATGTCGTCGGTCAGCACGCAGAGACGGCCTTCGACGTCACCCATCACCTCGGCGGCCTCGGCCACGTTCGTCGAACCCTTCGGGCGCCGTTTGTAGATGAACGCGAGGTCCGCTCCGATGTCGACGAGGTGCTGGGCCATCCGTTCGGCCACCTTGATGCGACCGGCGTCCGGCGACACGATCACCGGGGCCGACGCGTGGCTGCGCACGTACTGCTCGAGCACCGGCATCGCTGTGAGGTGATCGACCGGGCCCTCGAAGAATCCCTGGATCTGGCCGGAGTGCAGGTCGATCGAGATCATCCGCTTGGCGCCGGCGGCCTTGAACATGTCGGCGACCAGCCGGGCCGTGATCGGCTCCCGACCCTCCGCCTTGCGGTCCTGGCGGGCGTAGCCGTAGAACGGACACACGGCGGTGATCCGCTTCGCGGACGCGCGGTACGCGGCGTCGATCATGATCAGGTGTTCCATGATCGAGTCGTTGACCGAGTGGTCGTCGACACCGAAGTGGCTCTGGATCACGAACACGTCCGACCCGCGGATCGACTCGCCGAATCGGCAGCGCACCTCACCGTTGGCGAACTCGACGAGGTTGTCGTGGCCGAGTTCGATGTTGAGGTGGGTCGCCACCTCCTGGGCCAGCTCAGGATGGGTGCGGCCCGAGTACAACGCGAGCCGTTTGGTCGTGACCTTCTCCATGAGCTGCGACGTCCTCCCCGACGTTGTGGTGTCGACCGTGTCGGTCGTAGTGGCCGGCGCGAACAGCTTCGAGCCGGTCAGCCGACAGGTGCAGTGTAGAACGCCCCGGTCGTTGCGCCCGCAGCGACGGAACTTCCTGCCGGAAGATGGGCGTAGGGGCCCACGACGGCGTCGGGGCCGATCTCCGCATCGCGGCCGACGGTGTGCTCCACGACGGCACCGCTGCCGACTGCACAGTCGTCGAGTCGGGTGTCGGGGCCGATGTCGCAACCATCGCCGACCACGGTGGTCCCCTGCAGGATCGTGCCCGGATAGAGCGTGACATCGCGGCCGATGTTCACCGTGACGTCGACGAAGGTCTGTCGCGGGTCGAGCATCGTGACACCGCTGAGCAGCCAGAACTTGTTCGTGCGAGCGCGGAGCTCGCGCTCGGCGAGGGCGAGCTGCCAGCGGTCGTTGACACCCTGTGTCTCGCCCTCGCTCGCCTGGACGCACCCGATGCGATGTCCCATGGCGCCGAGCACGGAGACGACGTCGGTGAGGTAGTACTCGCCCTGGGCGTTGTCGGTGGTCAGCTTGCGCAGGGCGGGTCCGAGGAGATCTCGGCGGAACGCGTAGATCGACGTGCACACCTCTCGCACGTCGAGTTCGTCGGGCGCCGCATCGCGGTGTTCGACGATGCGCGCTGCCTGACCGTCGGCCTTGCGGATGACGCGGCCGTAGCCCGTCGGATCGTCCATCAGGCTGGTGAGCAGCGTCGCGGCGTTGCCGCACTCGATGTGGACGTCGACGAGCTCGCGCAGCGTCTCGGGGCGCAGCAACGGTGTGTCGCCCGGGAGCACGATGATGGTGGACTCGTCGTCGTAGTCGTCGCCGCTCAAGGCGGACATGCCGATCGATGCGGCATCGCCGGTGCCGTTCTGCTCGAGCTGCTCGACGAAGACCACATTGGCCCAGGCGGGCGCGAGTTGCTGCACCTTCTTGGTGACCTGTTCGGCGCCGTGGCCGACGACGACCGCGGTGCGTTCGGGATGTACTGCCTCCAGGGCGTGGATCACGTGCAGGACCATCGCTCGGCCGCAGATGAGGTGGAGTGGCTTGGGACGGCTCGACCGCATCCGGGTGCCTTCCCCGGCGGCGAGCACGATTGCTGAAACGCTCATGAGCTCCGGGGAGAGGATTCGAACCCCTACACGCGGCACCAAAAACCGCTGTCCTACCATTAGACGACCCCGGACTGACGCGAACCGAGCGCTGACGCACGGTGTTTGTCCGCCTGTTCACCGTATCTCGCGTGGCAGGGCTTGCCACGGCCGATAGCGTGGCCCGCCTTATGGGTTCTCTGATCAAGAAGCGCCGCAAGCGCATGCGGAAGAAGAAGCACAAGAAGATGCTCCGCCGCACGCGTCACCAGCGTCGCAAGTAGCACATCCTCGTCAGCCTCCGAGCTGTCCCCGCCATCATCGCGATTGGGGTCTGACCCCGATCGCGATGTCAGGGACGTTCGGTGGCCACGTCCATCGGCACGGTTCGTGCCACGACCACCGTTGCGCCCTCGTCGACCAGATCGGCGAGGGCGTTGCCATGTGCGCCCTCGACGAACAAGGTCGCGCCGCTGCCGGCGAGGATCGGCGCTGCGCCTGTTCGCGTGGCGATCAGGTCGCGCCAACGGACGAGTCGTGGCTCCACCGTGAGCGCCGCGGCCTCGAGGTCGTTGGGCCCGGAACCGGTCGGTCCGCCGAGCTGATCCCATGCCCGGTAGGCGGCCGGCGTGCTGACGGCGAGTGGCGGGATCACCAGCGTGACGACGACCTCGAGGTGGGGGAGCGGTTCGACGATCTCGCCGATGCCGGTGACCCGTGCCCGCCCGCCCACGAGGCAGAACGGGATGTCGGCACCGAGTTTCGACGCGGCGACGAGACCGCCTGCGTCGGTGCCGAATCCGGCCCATCGCAGAGCGGTCGCGGCATCGGTCGAGCCGCCCCCGAGGCCCCCGCCGTGAGGGATCCGCTTGTCGATCGTGACGTGGGCCGTGATTCCGGCGAGGCGCAGTGCGCGCGCGACGAGGTTCGAGTCGTCGAGCGGAACCCCGTCGCTGAAGGGCCCTTTCGAGGCGAGTCCGGTTCGGGAGGGGTCGATCACCAGCACGTCGTGCAGGTCGAGGCTGACCATCTCGGCGTCGATCAGGTGGTAGCCGTCGCTGCGCACCCCCGTGACTCGCAACGACCGGGTCAGCTTGGCGTGAGCTCGCAGCGACACCAGTCGTGCGTCGGGCGCTCCCATCGCGGTGACGTTAGCGGTGCAGCCCCTCAGCTGTGCGGGCCGGTGGCGGTCTCACGCTCAGCTGCGAGATGCGCGTCGGTGAGTCGGCACCACGCTTCGACGTCGAGCTCCTCCGGTCGCGCGGTCGGGCTGATCCCGGCTGCTTCGAAGGTCTCCGGTGCGATGATGCCGGCAAGCGATCGGCGCAGCATCTTGCGGCGTTGGCCGAAACCGGCCCGCACGAGCGCGAAGAGTGCGCCGGGTTCGGTGGTCGGCGGTTCGCGCCGCGTGATCTCCACGAGTGCCGACTCGACGTTGGGGCGAGGCACGAACACCGATGCCGGGACGTGACCGACGATCTTCGCCGTCCCCCAGTAGGCGGCCTTCACGCTGACAGCGCCGTAGGCGGGGGTTCGCGTTGTCGCCGCGAAGCGTTCGGCGGCCTCGCGTTGGACCATGACGATCATCCGCGTGATCGCGGGGACGTCATCGAGCAGATCGCAGATCAATGGGGTGGCGACGTTGTACGGGAGGTTGGCGACGAGCACCCAGTCATCGGCAGGGCCCGGCGCGCGGTCGTCGTCGGCACCGGTGCTGCTCGCGGACACGAGGGCACTCGACCAGTCGAGGTGCATCGCATCACCTTCGATCACCGTGACGTTCGCGCGGTCGGACACCACGTCGCGCAGGATCGGGACCACGCCGTGGTCGACCTCGATGGCGATGACCGTGGCGCCGGTGTCCGCCAGCGCGAGCGTCAGCGACCCCAGGCCCGCACCGATCTCGACGACGTGGTCACCCGGGCCGACGCGCGCAAGGCTCGCGATGCGGCGCACCGTGTTGGGGTCGGCGACGAAGTTCTGACCGAGGTCGCGTCGCGGGGCGAGCGAGGCCGACTCGAGGAGTTCGCGGATCGCCGGACGCGAATGCGTCACTGACGGATCTCGACCGGGATCGGCGCGTCGGTGAGATCGGCGATCTGGGAGAACAGTTCAGCGGGCATCACCAGTTGGTCGCCGGCACCGCTCGGGGCGAGCACTGCGGTGCAGGTGATCGACCTGTTGTTGTCGAGGTTGACGACCGTGATCCGGGCGCCGTTGCCGACGCCGGGCAGGGCACAGGTCCCCGACGATCCGAGATCGTTGCGGAACGTGGCGGTCGTGGTGATCCGGGCGATGGCCGGCGGGGCGGGAACGGCGATCTCCGCGAGTCCGGCACCGACCTGTCCGGACGGGCCGTCGAGGAAGACCGGTGCAGGATCGTTGGCCTCGGCGTCGGCAGGGCGCGTAGCGGTTTGCGCACCGACCGAGATCCCGGCGGTGGCGACGTTGGGTGCGGCATCGTCGGATTGGTTGGCCCACCACAGCGCAGGCAACGCCACCAGCGTCAGCGCGCTCGCCAGCAGGATGCGGCGTCGATCGGGTTCGTTGAGTGCCATGGTTGCTCGTCCGCCCCGCTCTCGGGCCGATGCCGATCGGAGGGGCGCGTATCGTACCTCTCGGGTCGGAGGTTCACGATCCGGACGACATCTGCGGCCACGCTGAGTGGTCGTTCGAGCAGCTCGGTCGAGCACCCCGGGGCCGGTCAGGCGAGCGCGAAGAACGTCGTCGCGTTGGCAGATGTCGCTGCAGCGATGTCCGTCACGGGCACGTCGCGGAGGTCGGCGATGAACTGGCCGACATGGGGCACCCAGGCCGGACGGTTCGTGCTGCCGCGGTGCGGTACGGGCGCGAGATACGGGCTGTCGGTCTCGACGAGCATCCGGTCGAGAGGGCACAACGCTGCTGCTGCCTGGACTTCGGGGGCGCCCTTGAAGGTGACGATGCCGGAGAACGAGAGCATCGCACCGATGTCGAGCGCCCGGCGCGCGTCGTCGGGGCCGCCCGTGAAGCAGTGGAAGACGGTTCGTTCCGGCATGCCGACGTCAGCGAGCACGGCGAAGGTCTCGTCCCACGCGTCGCGGGAGTGGATCACGAGCGCCAGGCGACGATCGAGTGCGAGCTGTATCTGTTCGGCGAATACGCGCTGTTGCACGTCGCGCGGTGAGTGGTCGTAGAAATAGTCGAGCCCTGCCTCGCCGACGGCCACGATGCCGGGGGTGTCGAGGAGATCGACGATCGTGTCGATGCCCTGGACGGCGTCGTGGGGATGCAATCCGACCGTGGCATGAACGCCCGGATGCGACGCCGCGACAGCGATCGCTGCCAGCGAGGTCTCGCGGTCGCAGCCCACCGTGATCAGCGTGGTCACGCCCGCGGCCGCGGCCGCGGCGACGGCGCCGTCCGAGCCGTCGGGGATCCGCTCGTCGTGCACGTGGCAGTGCGAGTCGACCCAGGTCATGCGAGGCGCGGGAAGAGGGCGTCACCCTTGGTGACGGCCGCGCCGGGCGTGTACTGCCCCCACGCGACCGCGTCGGGCAGACGTTGGTCGGCCACCTGCCCGGGCAGGCCGATGCGTTCCCAGATCGCCTGCGCGGTGTCGGGGATCGCCGGCGACGCCAGGATCGCAACGATGCGCAGCGCCTCGAGCGCGTCGCCGAGCACGGCGTCGACGCCGGGTCCGGGTTCGGCCTTCCACGGCTCGTTGGTCTCCAAGTGGGCGTTGGTGGCGCGCACCAGCGACCAGGTCGCGTCGAGTGCCCGACTCGGTTGCACCAGGTCCCACTGGGCGGCGGTCTCGGCGTATGCGGTGGCGGCCGCGGCGGCCAACGGGCTGTCGGGGTCGGGGGCGGTGCCGATGCCACCGCACTTCTTCATCACGACGGTCGCGACCCGTGCCGCGAGGTTGCCGAGGTTGTTGGCGAGATCGGCGTTGTAGCGCGACGTGAACCCCTCGATCGAGAAGTCGCCGTCGTTGCCGTATGCGGTGTCGGCGAGCACGTAGTACCGGAAGCCGTCGACGCCGACCTCGTCGACGAGGTCGAGCGGGTTGACGACGTTGCCGGAGGTCTTGCTCATCTTCTCGCCACCGCTGAGGAGCCAGCCGCCGATCGCCCACCCCTTGGGGAGTTCGACTCCTGCCGACATCAGCATCGCCGGCCAGTACACGCAGTGCTGGCGAACGATGTCCTTGCCGATCAGGTGGTAGTCGACGGGCCACCAGTCCTGGTAGCTGTCGGTGCCGTCGCCGAAGCCGACCGCTGCGAGATAATTGGTGAGCGCGTCGAACCACACGTAGGTGACGTGCTTCGGATCCCACGGCAATGGGATGCCCCACTCCAGCGAGGTACGGCTGATCGAGAAGTCGCGCAACCCGCTCTTGATGAGGCCGATCGCTTCGTTGCCACGATGTTCGGGCTTGAGCGCCGTCGGGTGGGCGGCATACCAGTCGAGCAGCCGATCCTCGAAGCGCGACAACCGGAAGAACCAGTTCTCCTCCTCGAAGTACTCGACAGGACGGTTGTGGATCGGGCAGCAGTCGGTGATCGAACCATCGGGTCCGTCGACGGTGATCAGTTCGTCGTCGGCGTAGTACTCCTCGCAGGCCACGCAGTACTTGCCCGCGAACGTGTCGAGTTCGATGTCGCCGGCGTCGTAACAGCGTTGCAGCAGTTCGGCGACAGCGGCCTTGTGGCGTGGCTCGGTGGTACGGATGAAGTCGTCGTTGGCGATGCCGAGGCGCTCCCAGGCGGCCGCGAACTTGGGGGCGATCGCGTCGACGAATTCCTGGGGCGACCGGCCGGCGGCCTCGGCGGTCTGTTGGATCTTGAGGCCGTGCTCGTCGGTGCCGGTGAGGTACTTGACGTCGTCGCCGAGGAGCCGGTGCCACCGCGTGAGGGCGTCGCCGACGATCGTGGTGTACGCGTGGCCGAGGTGGGGCTCGGCGTTGACGTAGTAGATCGGTGTGGTCGCGTAGAACCGGGTCACACGAGCACGCTAGAGGCTGGTCGCTTGTGGCCCACCGATGTGTTTCGGTCCCCGAGTCGACCGGGCGACCACGACGATCACCACGACCAGCCCGGCGATCGCGACGACTGCGGCCGCCAATGCCCCGTTCAACGTGGTGACCAAGAGCCCCTGGAGCGCCTGCAGGAAGGCGATCACGCCGACGACGAGAATCGGGATCAGGTGTCGTGCCAATCCCAGGGCCACGATGCCGGCCGCGGTGATCGTCGCAGCGATCGATGCCGCAAGTTCGCTCACGTCGGCCAACATCACGGCGCCGATCATCGCGGCGATCGCCGCGACGGCGAGCACGTAGAGCTCGGGTCGGAGCCGCTGTGTGATCGCCAGGGCACCGATCACGAGCGCGGTCAGCCAGACGAGGATCCCGCCGATCCACGGTGGGGTGCCGAGCAGGGCACCGAGTCCGCCGAGCGTGAGTCCGGCGCCGACTGCGGTCGTGAGCACCTGGAGCGGCCGGTCGAGGTTGCGCCACAGTGACGCCCCGATGGCCAACACGGGCAGACCGATGATCAGCACGTTCCAGCCGGGTTCGTCGAAGCCGGCGGTGTCGACGAGGACACCGGTGGTCAGTGCGACGCCGCCCGTCCCGATGAGCCACATGAACGCTGCGAGCCGCCGCGTGCCCGGATCGCCGAGGCCGATGAGCCGGGTGCCGGCAATGAACCCGAGCCCGGCGATGGCGACACCGATCGCCACTTGTCCGCCGGTGCGGAGCGTCTCCCAGGTCTGGCCGACCATCATGGCGCCACTCATGAGCGCCAGGATGCTGCCGAGATAGACGGCGAGTTCTGCGACGATCGAGAGTCCCGCTGGAGCAGGAGTCTCGTCATGCTCGAAGGCGCGGATGGCCTCGACCTCGTCTCTGGTGACGAGACCCTCCTCGACCCAGTGCTCGGAGTGCTCGTCGAGCCACTCGGAACCGATGCGGTCGGGTCGGGTGGTGAACAGGGAGATCATGGCGGACTCCTCTCGTTCGGCTTCTCACTTGCATCATGGCCCCGAGTTGGTCGGTGCGTGCAGGGTCGATCGACCTCTTGCGTCGGTACCGTTCGGGCGATGTCGGGAGTCTTTGCCAATGCCACAGCGGTCCGTCGGATCTCGACGAGTGGGACCGTTGGCCACGTCGACGGATCGACGGTGACGACCTTCGCGTCCGAGGTGCAGCCCGGTTGGGACATCGGCGGCAATGCCAACGGCGGTTACCTGATGGCGATCGCAGGTCGGGCGATGAGCGAGGCGGTCGGGCGGCCGCCCGTGACACTGACCGCGCACTACCTGCGTCCGGCGCCGACCGGGCGGTGCGAGATCGTGGTGACGACGGTGCGCTCCGGACGCCGGTTCGCGACAGCGACCGCTTCGTTGGTGATGTTCGACGGCGACGACCGCCGGGAGATCATCCGGTTGCTCGGAACCTTCGGTGACCAGACGCCGGGCGGACCGTCGTATCTGGCCGAGGGCCCGATCGACATCCCCGACTACGCCGACTGTGAGCTGCCGCCCGCCCCGGGTGAAGGCCCGAAGCCCGCGATGATGGAGCGCCTCGCGATCCGCATCTATCCAGGCGACGAGGGGTTCCGCACGGGAAACCCGACCGGCGAGGCACGGATCCGTGGCTGGTTCGCGTTCGCCGATCACGAGCCGATCGATGCAATCGGGCTGCTGTTGGTCGCCGATGCCTTCCCGCCGCCGGTGTTCAACACCGAGCTGCCGGTGGCGTGGGCGCCGACGGTGGAGCTGACCGTGCACGTCCGCGGTGTACCGGCCCCAGGTCCGCTGCGCTGCTCGTTCCGGTCACGGTTCGTGCACGACGGCATGCTCGACGAGGACGGCGAGATCTGGGACTCGACCGGCGCGCTCGTCGCCCAGAGCCGCCAACTCGCGCTCATGCCCCGCCCGCCCGCCTGACCCCGAAGCGATGAGGTTGTGGCTCACCTCTCGCGCCGGAACCTCATCGGTGGGGCTGGGAGATGGTTGCGATGAGGTTGTGGCTCACCTCTCGCGCCGGAACCTCATCGGTGGGGCTGGGAGATGGTTGCGATGAGGTTGTGGCTCACCCCTCGCGCTCAAACCTCATCGGTGGGTGTCGCCCCAAGTGACCGTCAGCGGTGGAGGAAGCCGGTGCGGCGCTTGCTGCCGCGCGACCCGCTGAGTGCGACGCCGGCGGCGAAGCTCGCGCCGGCGATCCCGACCGCCCCGACCGATCTGACGGTGCGGCGCACCACCGACTTGGTCTGCTCGCTGAAGATGACGATCGGCCAGCCATTGCGACGAGCGTGACGCTCGAGCTTGGCATCGGGATTGACCGCGACGGGATGTCCGACTGCTTCGAGCATCGGGAGGTCGCTCGCCGAGTCGCTGTAGGCGTAGCACTGATCGAGCTCGTACCCATTCCAGTTGGCGATCTCGACCATCGCCTCCACCTTGCCGGCGCCGTAGCAGAACGGACCGTCGAGTTCGCCGGTGTACAGGCCGTCGACGACCTTGCTGCGGGTGCCGATCCCCGACGTCATGCCGAGTGAATGGGCGAGCGGTTCGACGATCTCCTGGGGCGCTGCCGACACGATGTAGGTGTCGCGTCCCGCCTGGCGATGACGATCGAGCAGGCGCCGGGCCTCGGGACGCAGCCGAGCGAGCAGGCGGGGAAGGATCTCGACGTTGAGCGCCTGGAGGTCGCTCTGGCGCATCCCGCTGACCGCTTTGAGCACCCGGGCCTTGACGGCGTCGGTCGTGTCGTCGTCGGCGCCGAACAACTTGAACGTGGCGGCGCCGGCCGCATCGCGGACGAATTCGGCGTTCGGGATCAGCCCGGCTTTGCGGGCCTGAAGTGCCAACGTGTAGGCGGACGATCCCGAGATCAGCGTCCGGTCGAGATCGAAGAACGCAGCGCTCGGCCCGGTTCCTGCAACACCGACGTACTCACTCATCGCGCTCCACCATGGTTCCAGTCTGGCGGTCGAGAGCGATCGCCAGTGCGTAGACCTCACGTTTCGGCCGGCCGACCGCCTTTGCCACCGTTGCCGATGCGTCGCGCGTGGAGGCGCCCGCATCGAGTTCGCGGCGGAGCTCAGCGCGCACGTCGTCGTCGCTCATCGGTCGATCGTCGACCGGCGCGCCCTCGATGACCAGCACGTATTCGCCACGCGGCGCGCCGATGTCGATCTCGCCGAGCGGGCCGCGCACCACTTCCTCATGGAGCTTCGTGAGCTCGCGGGTGACCACGGCGATGCGGTCGTCGCCACAGGTCTCGCGGAGATCGTCGAGGGTTCGCAGCACTCGATGAGGGGCCTCGTACAGCACGGTCGTGCGGTGTTCGGCGGCGATCTCGGCGAGACGCGACGCTCGCTCGGCGCCCTTGCGGGGCAGGAATCCCTCGTACACGAAGCGATCGGCCGAGAGTCCGCTGATGGTGATCGCCATGATCACCGCGCTCGGCCCGGGCACGGCGCTCACCGTGTGCCCGGCGTCGATCACGCTGCGGACGATGCGTTCGCCGGGGTCGGAGATCCCGGGCGTGCCGGCGTCGCTGACGATCGCGACGTCGCGTCCGTCACCGAGCGTGCGCAGGACGTCGGCGATGCGGCTCATCTCGGTGTGGTCGTTGCACACGGCCAGCCGCTCGGCACGGATTCCGGCGTGTTGGAGCAGCAAACCGGTGCGGCGGGTGTCCTCGCAGCACACGAGCGCCGCGTGTGACAGGACGTCGACCGCGCGTGGCGACAGGTCGCCGAGGTTCCCGATCGGTGTGGCCACCAACCACAGCGTGCTCATCGCGGGTCACCGTTGACGGTCATACATCGTCGCCGATGCGGACTTCGATCTCGTCGCCGACGCGGAGACCCCATCGTCCGAAGGCCCCGGCCTGCGCCTCGATGACCGAGCGGGCGTTCCACACCGGGATCCCCACTCGGAACCGTTGCATCTGGATGGTCTTGACCACGACGCCGTCGTCGTCGAGATAGGCGACGTCGATCGGGAACTTCATGCCGATCGTGTGGATCCACCGGCACGGTTCGATCACCAGGGCGCCCTCCACCGACGTCCGTCCGAGCAGACCGCGCCGCCGCGCCCGCCTGTCGTCGGCCACGTCCGCCGACGCCAGCACCCGCGCGTCGCAGACAAGCCAAGCCATGATCGCAGTGTGCCAGATGAGGTGGGCAAGGTGTCGGAGCGTCCGGACGACGCAGGGTCGCACCTCGCGCGGTACGTTCGCCGGGTGAGTCGTGGTGCCGAGTTCTCCCGTGGGGGCTGATGTCGTCGCTTGATGCGTTCGAGCTGCGCGGTGTCGACGCGGGCCCCGCCGGGTCACCGATCCTGAAGGCGATCGATCTGACCGTGCCCGCGAACGGTGTGACCGTGCTCGCGGGGCCGTCGGGCGCTGGCAAGTCGACATTGCTGCGGCTCCTCAATCGGCTCGACGATCCACTGGCAGGGGAGATCCGCTGGCGTGATCGGCCTCTCATCGAGTGGGAGCCGACGGATCTGAGGCGTCAGGTGGCGATGGTCTTCCAGCGGGCGCCCATCTTCCCGGGTTCGGTGATCGAGAACCTCCGCGTGGCGCTGCCGGGGGTGAGCGACGAGCGCGCCGGTCACGTGCTCGAACACGTCGGACTCGACGTCGATCTGCTCGATCATGATGCCGAGACGTTGTCGGGTGGCGAGGCGCAACGGATGTGCGTGGCGCGTGCGCTGCTCACCGAGCCGGCGGTGTTGCTCGCCGACGAACCCACGGCAGCGCTCGATCGGACGGCGCGGGCCACGGTGGAGGATCTCGGGAGGTCACTGGCCGACTCCGGCGTAGCCGTGATCTGGGTGAGCCACGACACCGACCAGCTGCGCCGCCTCGCTGATCACGTGATCGTGCTCGCCGACGGCGCGGTTCGGGCGACCGGTCATCTCGACGAACTGGACGCGAGCGACGACCAGCTCGTGCGTCGATCGGTGGGCGCGCCGTGATCGCCGTGCTCGCGGTGGTCCAGGGCGACATCGGCATCGCCGGCCTAGCGGCATCGGGGATCCTCGTCGCGGTGGCCATCGCGATCTCGCTGTGGAGGCAGCTGGGGTTGGAGCGCAGCCTGCTGTGGGCGTCGTTGCGGGCGCTCGTGCAGTTGTTGTTCGTCGGGTGGGTGTTGCAGTTCGTCGTCGACCCGGACGATCCACTGATCTTCTCGGTGATCTGGTTGACGGCGATGATCGGCTTTGCCGCATACACCACGTCGCGTCGCGCGCCGGATGTTCCGCGGGTGCTGTCGCTGTCGATCGTGGCCTACGCCGCGTCGGCCGTGGTGGTGCTCGGCGTGCTGTTCGGGTTCGGGATCTACGACCTCGAGGGGCGCACGCTCGTGCCGCTCGCGGGCATGGTGGTGGGCAATTCGCTGGCGGCGACGGTGCTCGTGTCGCGCCAGTTGCTGATCGCCGCGAACGAGCAGCGCGACCTGATCGAAGCGCGCCTCGCGCTCGGACTCACGGCCAAGCAGGCATTCCAGCCCCATCTGCGCCAGGCGCTGCGCACCGCGCTCGTGCCGCAGATCGAGTCGACCAAGGCCGTCGGCATCGTGTTCCTGCCAGGCGCGATGGTCGGGTTGATCCTGGCCGGCGTTGCACCAGCCGACGCGGTGAAGGTGCAGGTGTCGGTGATGTACCTCGTGCTCGGCAGCGTGGCGACCACGACAGCGGTGATGAGCCTGGGCATCTCCCGCGAGCTCTTCACACCGTCCCAACAACTCCGCCGCCCCACCCAACGTCCCTGACCGTCACCAGCGGTGACCGGTCGTGGTGACGCCGGTGCCAGGCACCGGCGTCACCAAGTCAGAGGCCGAGCGACTTGGCGATGATCGTCTTCATGACCTCGTTGGTTCCGCCGTAGATCGAGGTGACGCGTGCGTCGACGTAGGCCCGCCCGATCGGGTACTCGGTCATGTAGCCGTAGCCGCCGAACAGTTGGAGGCAGCGGTCGGCGACGCGGTTCTGGAGGTCGGTGCACCAGTACTTGGCCTGCGCCGCCTGGGCAGGGGTCAACTCGCGGGCGTTGAGCGCGAGGATGCACTGGTCGAGGTAGGCCTGGCTGACGTCGATTTCGGTGGCGACCTCGGCGAGCACGAACTTGGTGTTCTGGAACGTGCCGATCGACTTGCCGAAGGCGGTGCGCTCACCGACGTAGTCGAGCGTCCAGCCGAGCATGGCTCTCGATGCCGAGACGCCTGCGACGGCGATCGACAGGCGTTCCTGTGCGAGGTTGGCCGACAGGTAGCTGAAGCCCTTGCCCTCGTCGCCGAGGCGGTTGGCGACGGGCACGCGGACGTCGTTGAAGAACAGCTCGGCGGTGTCCTGGCTGTGCATGCCGATCTTCTCGAGGTTGCGGCCGCGTTCGAAGCCGTCCATACCCCGTTCGAGGACCAGCAGCGAGAGCCCGCTGTGTCGCTCGCTCGGGTCGGTCTTCGCTGCGACGATCACGAGGTCGGAGTTGATGCCGTTGGTGATGAACGTCTTCGAGCCGTTGACGACGTATTCGTCGCCGTCACGGACGGCGGTGGTGGCGATCCCGGCGAGGTCGGATCCGGTGCCCGGCTCGGTCATCGCGATCGCGGTGATCAGGTTGCCGGAGGCGATGCCGGGCATCCATCGCGCCGCCTGTTCGTCGTTGCAGTACTCGATGAAGTACGGCGTACAGATGTCGTTGTGGAGCGTGAGGCCGAGGCCGGCGCCGCCGATGCCGGCTGCGTTGAACTCCTCGCCGATGATGACGTTGAAGCGGAAGTCGGTCGTGCCGCCACCGCCATGCTGCTCGGGGATGGCCATGCCGAGGAACCCGAACTGACCGGCGGAGGTGAACAACTCCCGCGGTGCGATGCCGGCGGCCTCCCACTCGAGATAGTGAGGCGTCGCCTCCTTGGCCACGAACGCGGCGAATGACTCGCGGAACGCCTGGTGGTCGTCGTCGAAGATCGTGCGCATGCCCCGAGCGTACGATCGCGATCGGGGTCAGACCCCAATCGCGCTCAGACGTTGAAGCGGAACTCCATCACGTCGCCGTCCTGGGCGATGTAGTCCTTGCCCTCGACGCGCATCTTGCCGGCGTCCTTGGCGGCGTGCCACGAGCCGAGGGTCAGCAGCTCGTCCCACTGGATCACCTCGGCGCGGATGAAGCCACGCTGGAAGTCGGTGTGGATCCGTCCCGCACACACTGGAGCCGTCGAGCCCTCGTAGAAGGTCCAGGCCTTGGATTCCTTCTCGCCGGTGGTGAAGTACGTCCGCAGGCCGAGCAGGTGATAGGCGCTGCGGACCATCCGGAACAGTGCGCCCTCGCCGAGGCCGAAGCCCTCGAGGATCTCGGCGCGCTCGATGGGATCCTCGATCGCGGCGGCCTCGGCCTCCATCTGGACGCACATGCCGATGATCTCGACGTTGTCGCCGGCGTTGTTGAACTCGGCGGCGATCATCGCCTCCTTCTCCGGGATCGACTCGATGTCGTCCTCGCCGACGTTGACGACCACGAGGACGCGCCGGTTGGTGAGCAGGAAGTACGGCGCGAGGGCATCTCGGACGTCGTCCTTCAGCCCGGCGCGGTAGAGGGGGAGTCCCTCCGACAGCGCGTCGTAGGCCACCTGGAGGTGGGCGGCTTCTTCGGCCATGCCCTTGTCGAGCTTGGCCTGGCGCTGGGTCTGGTGGAGCCGCTTCTCGACGGTCTCGAGGTCGGCGAGGGCGAGTTCGATCTCGACGACGCGCAGGTGCTCGAGCGGATCGGACGGCCCGGTGATGTCATCGTTGACGAAGGCCCGCAGGACGAACACGATCGCATCGACCTCGCGGATGTTGGCGAGGAACTTGTTGCCGAGACCTTCGCCCTTGCTGGCGCCCTCGACGAGTCCGCCGATGTCGACGACTTCGACCTGGGCGTGGATGGTCTGCTTGGACTTCGACATCGCCGCCAGCTGGTCGAGTCGATCGTCGGGGACCTTGGCCACGCCGATGTTCGGGTCCTTGGTGGCGAACGGGTACGGCGCGGCGAGCGCACCACCACCGGTCAGCGCGTTGTACAGCGAGCTCTTGCCCGCGTTGGGGAGGCCGACCAGTCCGAAACGTTCCATGAGCCGCCCGAGGCTACCGACCCCGAGCCGCGACCTCGCCCGGCGCTGCCCCGGGGTCCGGGTCCGGCAGTTCTCTGCGGAATACGTCTCGAGGGATACAACTCATTCCGCACGGAATTGCGTGCGGGTCCGCTCGGGCGATTCGATTGTTCAGGCGGCGTCCGGCGGGAGCGGTGATGACTCGGCCCCGGTCGGCGCCCATCGTTCGAGGGCCTCCCGTATTCGGTCGGCGGTCGCCTTCGGCCGGGTCGTGATGGCTCGGTAGGTGAAACGCAGAACGATCCATCCGGCGCCCGCAAGCCGCGCGTCTCGTTCGTGGTCGCGTTCGAAGTTGTCGCGGATCGCTCCGTGATACGCCCACCCGTCGCACTCGATGACCACTCGGGTGTCGGCGACTCGGAAGTCGACCTCGTAGCCCTCGATCACCGGGTGGAACTCGACGGCGGGGAGACGGAATCGCTCGACGAGGCGGCGCATGACGACCTCGAGGATCGAGTCGGCAGGCTTCTGGTCGATCGACCAGTCCGCGATGGCATCGCGAACGGGCACGATGCCGCTCCGGCCGCGACGGGCGTGCTGACCGGCGGCAGCTTCGATCGCCTCCAACGTTGCGAGGCGGGTCGCGACCGCGTGACCGACGGCGGTGTGAACACCTCCCGGATCGACGGCGCCCAGGTCGATGAGGGTGCGCAGGATGTTGGTGCACGAGATCCCGTACCGGCGTTGCGGAGTCAGTCGTTCGCGGTCGGTCGGGCGGTGGATCACGACATCGGTGAGCTGTAGGTCGCGCCGTTCGCCGGTGAGGATCACGTCGACGGGGTCATCGTCGGGTCGGGGTACACCCCAGAGTCGCGCTGCCGACCGATGCGACGCGAGTGCCGACTCGCCGATGGCCAGGACGCCGGCGATGATCCGCTGCTCGGGTGTGTCAGGCGTTCCGATGAGTCGGGCAACCCATGGGTGGAGCTGGAGGAGGTCACCGTCACGAATCGCCCGGTACCACGACGCCCGGGACAGTCCGGATGCCTCGAAGGTGATGACGCCGTGGTGAGCGCGGGCCCAGTCGTCGAAGTCGGAGAGTCGCATGGCCCTGCAGTGGGTGCGGCGACCGTCGAACCGGAACTCGCACCGCCCGGACGACACGGATTGCAGTTCTCTGCGGAATGAGTTGCGGCCCTCGAGACGTATTCCGCAGAGAACTGCAGACGCCCGCGCGGAGGTTGCGGCCGGGCAGCGGTGGCGCACTCGGGGCCCAGCTACGATCGTCCCGATGGTCGGAGACGTGTCGAGTGAGATGACGCCCGAGCAGGCGATCCTGCGGGTGATCCACTGCCTCGACCGGGCGCACGAGAGCGGCTTCAAGTCCAAGGCGTTCGTCCGGGCGCTCGATGTGGTTCGTACGACGGCGCCAGACGAACTCGCGCAGCGAGCGGCGGCGGGCACGTTGACCGACATCGACGGCCTCGGTTCGTCGACCGCCGGGGTGATCGCCGATGCACTCGCCGGCCGCGATCCTGCGTACCTCACGAAGATCGAGGCCGAGTCGCAGGTGCCGATCACGCCGAAGGGCCAGGTGTACCGCGATGCGCTCAAGGGTGACTGCCATCTGCATTCCACGTGGAGCGACGGCGGCGCGCCGATCGACGCGATGGCGGCGACGGCGATCGCAATCGGTCACGAGTACATGGTGCAGACCGACCACTCGGCGCGCCTCACGATCGCGCACGGCCTGAACGAACAACGTCTCACCGAGCAGCTCGATCAGATCGCCGCCATCAACGCCGACATTGCGGCAGCCGGCCACGACTTCAGGATCCTCTCGGGCATGGAGGTCGACATCCTCGAGGATGGATCGCTCGACCTCGCCGATCACATGCTGGAGCGTCTCGACGTGGTCGTCGCGAGCGTCCATTCCAAGTTGCGCATGGACAGCAAGCAGATGACGGAACGCATGCTGATCGCCGTCGCGTCGCCGCACGTCGACATCCTCGGCCACTGCACCGGCCGCATGATCGGCAAGCGCCCGCCGTCGGAATTCGACGCCGACTACGTGTTCGCCGCCTGCGCCCAGTTCGGGACCGCCGTGGAGATCAACTGTCGCCCCGAGCGGCTCGACCCGCCGCGCGAGTTGCTCGACGTGGCGATCGAGTTCGGCTGCTGGTTCTCGATCGACACCGACGCGCACGCGACCGGCCAGCTCGAATGGCAGGCGCTCGGCTGTGACCGCGCCGCCGAACGAGCGGTGCCGCTCGACCGCATCATCAACACGATGCCGGTCGATGAACTCCTCGCCTGGACCACCGCCTGAACTGCTGAGACGCGGGGTCTGACCCCGCTTCTCATGTCCGCGCGTGCGCTACTGTCGCTGCGCACGTCACGACGGACTGGGGGTTCGAGATGGTGGACAAGTGGTTGGTCGAGACCGATCTGAGCGAGGAGTGGAACTTCTACACCCGAGCAAACATCGGTGAGGTGTTCCCCGATCCGGTGGCGCCGTTGTCGTTCTCGTACTTCCAGCACTCCGGTGGGCTCGGCGGTTCGGAGATGGGATTTCGAAACGCCTACTACCGCATGGGCGTGATGACACCCGATGAACTGCCTGACGACGAGTGCGTGTTCCTCGGCGTCACGGGTGGGTACGGGTACCTCAACGCGAGCGCGCTGCGGATGCTCGGCCACCGCGCGCCGGGCATGACGGCGAAGGACATCGATGATTCCTTCTTCGGTGACGCGCCGGGCGTGCCGGAGTTCGTGGTCAAGCCGGGCTTCGATCGCCCGGAGCTGACCGAGAAGATCGGTGAGACGTTCGGCTGGGTGCTCACCACCCCCGACCTGCCCGACGTGCTGCGTCACGAGCAGTTGATGAACGAGCTGCGCGCCAACCGTCCCGACCTCACCGCGATGTCGGACCGGGAGTTGATCGAGCGCGCGCTCGGCCTCGCAGACGAGTACTTCGAGATGCTGTTCACCGAACACATCTACATCTCGTTCCTGGCGACGCTGCCGATCGGGATCATCACGGGTGTGTGCAACGCAGTCGGGCGCCCGACCGACGTGCTCAAGCTGCTCGCTGGTCTCGGTGACGTCGAGTCGGCGGCTCCGGCGATGAAGATGTGGGACCTGGGACGGATCGCGGCAGGCTCCGCCGATCTCAACGCGATGTTCGACGCCGGGTACGCGGGGCTGCACGAGCGCCTGCTGGCGAGCGACAGCCCTGACGCCACGACGTTCCTCGAGGCCTTCGACGACTTCACACTGCGCTACGGCTGTCGCGGTCCCAACGAGTGGGAGACCCGCTGCCCGACGTGGGAGACCGAACCCGACCTCGCGCTGGCGGCGATCGATCGCATGCGGTTGTCGGATGCGGCTGCCGCGCCCAAGCTGCACAACGCCGACCGGGCTGCGGAACGGGAGGCGATCGGCGCCGAGATCACGGCGATGCTCGACGGCGATCCCGAGACGCAGGCGCAGTTCCAGGCGGCACTGCACGCGGCGACCGTGTTCATGCCGGGCCGGGAGCGGACCAAGACGAACAACATCAAGCTCGTCCAGGAGTTGCGGGTCTCCTACAACGAGTTCGGTCGGCGGCGCGTGGCCGACGGCACGTTCCACAAGGTGAACGACTTCGGCCTGCTCACCCGCGACGAACTGCTCGAGGCGATCGACGACCCGGGCAAGTTCACGCCGGTGCTGGCCGACCGCGAAGCATTGCTCGACGAGGTGACGGCGCTGCAGGAGCCCTTCCTCTTCCACGGTGGACGGCCCGACATGAGCACGTACCCGCGCCGGGATGCTGCCGTGATCACCGCGGTCACCGCCGGCGAGGTCGTGCAAGGGGTGCCTGGGTGTCCCGGCGTGGCGAGGGGGATCGCCCGTGTGGTGCTCGACTCCCACGACCCGACGGCGCTGGAGCCCGGCGACATCCTCGTCGCGCCGATCACCGATCCGTCGTGGACCCCGCTGTTCGTGCCGGCGTCCGGGGTGGTGGTCGATGTCGGCGCGCCGCTCAGCCACGCCATCATCGTGAGCCGCGAACTGGGCATCCCGTGCGTGGTCTCGGCGCTCGATGCGACCAAGCGGATCCCCGACGGCGCCACGATCGAGGTCAACGGCGACACCGGCACCGTCACGATCATCTCGATGCCCTGACTGGCCGGCGACACCCGAGACACCCGACAACCGCCGAAAAATGCCTGGATCTGCCCGCTCAGCGCGCGTTGACAGCCGAATTTCGGGGGTCGAGGCCGTAAGGGGACGTCGCGGGTGACGGGCTCAGCTCATCATCGCGCCGTACGCGGCGAGGAGGAGCCCGGCGCCGCGCAGGTCACCGGTGGTGCCCTCACCCATTCTGTTCATCACGTAGCTGAAGCTCATCTGGGCGTCGACGTCGATGATGGCGAGCGATCCACCCCAGCCGCCCCAGAAGCAGGTGCGGGGGTTGGGCACCGGCATCATCTCGCCCGGCAGGCCGTAGCCCATCCCGAGCTTGAGGGGGAGCGGGAGGTTGTAGTCGGGGCCCTCGTACTGCACGTCGAAGATCCTGGCGACGCCCTCCTCCGACAGGAGGGTCACACCGCGGGCGGTTCCCCCGCACGCGGTCGGGGTGTGGCAGAGCGCCACCGAGCGGGCGTTGCCGTGGCCGCCGGCGGCGGGGATCTCGGCGCGCCGCCAGTCCTTGCGCCAGGAGAATTCGGCGCCGAGTGCCGGATTGCCGAACGTGCGCATCGCGATCGAGCCAGGGTCGGCGTCGGCAGCGGTGAGCGGCGACGTCGGCGGGATGACCCGCGCCACGCGCGCGTCGCACTCGGGCGGTGTGCCGATGTGGAAGTCGGCGCCGAGTGGGCCGGCGACCTCCTCGGCGAAGAACGTGCCGAGTGTCCGCCCGTCGACGCGCTTGACGATCTCGCCGAGGAGATAGCCCTGGCTGATCGCGTGATAGCCCGACTTCGTTCCCGGCTCCCACCACGGAGCCTGGGCGGCATGGAGCGTGACGAGCTTGTCGTGGTCGAGGAGGTCGAACATCGTGAGCGGCTCGTCCCAGCCCGACAGTCCGGCGGTGTGGCTGAGCACGTGGCGCGTGGCGACGGCCTCTTTTCCGTTCGCGGCGAACTCGGGCCAGTAGGTGGCGATCGGTGCGTAGAGGTCGAGTTCGCCCCGGTCGGCGAGCATCAGGCAGCACAGTGCAGCCATCGTCTTGGTGGTCGACCAGACGTTGATGATCGTGTCCTCCTGCCAGTCGCCTTCGACGCCGGGGACCCCGGCTTCGTCGTCGTCAGGGCCGTCGAACGTCGCCGTGCCGCCCCAGAGGTCGACGACGGTGTCGCCGCCGATCGTGATCGCGACCGACGCGCCGACGTCGCCCTGGGTCGCGAAGTTGGCCTCGAAGGCGGTCCGTACCGCTTCGAAGCCTGGAGCGACGGTGCCGTGGACGGGGATCTCGTTGTTCGACATGTTCGGCAACGTAGCGGTGCTCCACCGGGCCACCCGCTTCGGAGCGCCACCGCCGGATTGCGGTCCGGAAAGACCACCGTCTCGTTGGGGTCGGGCCTGAGGCGGCGTAGCATTGCGGGCCTATGTCGAAGAAGACCAAGAAGAAGAAGGCCAAGATGCGCCGCTCGAAGGCGAATCATGGCAAGCGCCCCAACATGGGCCGCGGCTGATCCGAATTCTGACGCGTCGGTAGTCGTCATCGCATCGTGAGCCCCCGAGTCGAGTGGCTCACGGTGTCGGGTGACCCCGACGCCTGGCGATCGCTTGGTCTGGTCGTCGGCGACGACGGTCTCGTTCCACTCCACGGCACCTGCCTGCGCATCGCCCGTTCTGACCCGGGGTCGTCCGCGGGCCATGACCGCGACGACGGCAACGATGAGGTCGCCGGTCCGTCCGGCATCACCGGTTGGACGCTGAGTGGCATCGACGCCGAGCTGTCGCCGAGCGCATCTTCGAACGTGTCGCAGAACCCGTCGTCGAGCAACATCTTTTCGATCGACGGTCTGCCGACCGAGGTCGCTCCTGTCGGTCATCCCGTGTATGCCGAGCATCGTCTGGGTGCGATCGGCCTCGATCACGTCGTGGTGATGACGTCGCAACTCGACCGTACGAGCGCGGCGATCGCCGAGGCGACGGGCTGTGAACTCAAGCGCATCCGTGAGGTCGGCTCGATGCGCCAGGGATTCCACCGCATCGGTTCCGGCGGCCTGATCGTGGAACTCGTCGAGCGCCCCGAGGTGCCCGATGGTCCGGCCGCGTTCTGGGGACTCGTCGTCAACGTCGACGACCTCGATGCCGCCTGTGCGCTGCTCGGTGACGATCGGATCTCCTCGCCGAAGGACGCCGTGCAGCCCGGACGTCGTATCGCGACGATCCGCAACGATGTCGGCCTCGGCCTGCCCGTTGCGCTCATGACGCCCTAAGACCGACGCTCGCGAGGCCGCGGCCTGTACGGCTGACTCGCTGAGGCGTCCAGTGACCCGAGTCCGGACGCGACAGCGCCGGACCCTGGGGTGAGAGTCCGGCGCTGAAACCTCCGAGCGGTGGAGATTGTGTGGTGAACCGTCGTGGGCAACCGTGGTGGTGACCTGGGTTCAGCGTTCTTCAGGGGTGAGGTCCGGGCGGCGTCGGCGAGACGTCGCGAGTGTCAGCAGGCCGGCGAGTACGGCGAGTGCCCCGATGACCAGGGTGTTGCCGGGGCCGCCGCCGGTCGAGGCGAGGGAGCAGTCGTCGGCGGGCGTTGCGTCGTTGTTCTGTCCGGGGACGCATCGGGGATCGGTGGTCGGCGGTGTGGCCTCCGGTGGGTTCGCGCACCCCGACCCACTGGCCACGTAGTCGATCGTCGTGGTCGCCGTGGTCGAGCCGACCTCGACGGTGATCGTGAGGCCCTCGCGCAGGATCGCGTCGCTGGGATCGACGATCCACGAGATGCCGTCGTCGGCCAGTTTCCAGCCGGGCCAGTCGACGCCGTCGCCACCGGGCCCGGCGACCGCTCCCGGGTAGATGATCTGGCCGGAGAGCGTCGGGACGACGACCTGATTGACGAAGTTCCCGTCGACGTCGGAGAACGTGAGCGTGGCCGGGCCGGTTGACGTGAAGCCCTGGGGCACGATCGTGTAGCTGATGTACGGCACGTTGCGGATGCACGTGGGTGAGATGGCCGAGACGTCGAGCGAGCGCTGCGCTGCGGTCGTCGTCGTGACGTAGTTGTCGGTCGACGGTGGGGTCGGCGGCGGGCCGGTGGCCACGTCGTCGTCGCCCTGCACGTGCAGTGCGTGCACCGTGCCGGCGGCACCGCCGATCGGCAGCAACGATCCGACGGCGAGCAGGCTCAGCGCGGCCATGGCGACGCGACGGCCCCTGCGTGCGTGGCTCGTGCCATCGATGATGGCGTTCGTCGTTCCGCTCGTCGTTGCGCTCATGGTTCCGCCTCAGGTCTTCCGCCGTGCTGAGCGTGATCCAAATTGACCACGCTCAGTAGTGGCGAGGATAGCGGTCGTCGAGGGTCTCCGCAAGGCATGAAATCGAGAAAACCCTTGCAATCATTGAGGTTCAAGCCGTTGTCTGGCGGTTCGTTCGAGTCCCACGCTGAGCGTTCGGGCTACTACGGGCCTACCGATCCGTGATTCGACCACCCTGTGTGGTCGATCGGGTGCTGCAGTGGATGCGCGCGGTCAGCGCTTGACGATCACGCTGAGCGTCGAGGTACCCGGATCGCGGCGCACGTCGGTCAGCGTCGACGCGCTCCCATCGGCGGCGAGCCAGGTGGCGTCGACCGTCAGCGGCGTCGGTGCCACCGTCGGCGGGGTGCGCGTCGCCAGGCTGTAGCCGTCGGTCACGTCGAGTTGGCCGGCCATCTCCAAGGTGAGGGTGCCGGAGCCGCCCGCGGGCAGCGCGACGAATGCCGACGTGACGAAGTAGCCGGCCTCGAAGCCGGGCTCGGTGGCGATCGGGAGTCCGTTGAGCGACACGTGGGTGACCGGCAACTTCGAGAACACGGAGATCCACGTGCGGTTGCTGCCGTCGGGGAGACCGATCAGGTTGCCGATCACGTAGTTGGGCTCGCCGTTGTCGGGGGCATTGTTGGTGAGCGTGATGTCGAGCGTGGCGGACGCCGAGCCGGTCGACGCGTCGGCGGTCACGGTGTAGGTGGCCGCGGAGTCGAGGTAGAAGTCGATCTTGTTGCCGGCGGCGTTGTTGTAGGCGATCGCAATGGCGTCGCTCGTCGCGACCGGGTCGGGCAGCGTGCCGCTCATGCCGATCTGGGTGAGCACGGCCTGCTCGTCGGGGCGTGCCGCCCACCCGGTGAATCGGCCCTGATCGACCATCGGCCCGAGCGTGTCGAGCAGGTCGGTCGGCGGCGGCAGCGTGCCGGCGAGGAGCGCGTCGATGACCGATCCCGAGAACTCCTCGAGAACGTCGACACGCTCAGCCGTGCGAGTGACGCCGTATTGGCCGTGGAGGAGGAACTTCGCGGCGGTGTCGGCGGTGACGGTGCGCTGGCCGTCGATCGCTTGACCGTCGGGCAGAGCGATCGGCCCGGTGAAGCGGAGGAAGCGGGCGAGCGTGTACACGTCCATCATGAACACGCCATCGAGTCGGCCGCCGCCGCTCTGGGGGTACAGGTCGGCGATCGCGCGGCCGGTGGCGGCCATGTCGGGCGACATGTTGATGTTCTTCCACGGCTCGGGGCCGGTCGTGCCGCCGGGGCCCGAGCTCAGGTTGTACTGGCCGTAGCGGGCGAGCCATTCATCCAGTTGCGGGTCGAGTTGCGGGTCGTTGGCGGGGTTTCCGGTGGTGAATCGTCGCGTGGCGGGGTCGCCGGCGAGGTTGAGGTCGTCGCTGCGGCCGAATCGGGTCATCTCGATGCGTCCGTCGGTGACGGTGATCTCGGCCCAGTTGCCCATGAAGCCGCCGATGCCCCGGGCTTCCGATGGGGTCGTGAACCCGATGAAGTAGGTGCGGGGGCCGTCGCCGCCGAACAGGCCGGGCGCGGCGTCGGCCACCGCGAGTGCGTCGACGCTGCGCTGGTGCTGGTCGTCGATGTCGCCGGCGAGTCCGTCGATCCGTGCGGCCACCGGCGGGAGGAGCCATTGGCTGTCGAGGTCGGCGATGGTCGCCTGCAGCGCTTCGATCTGCGTACGGATGGCGAGCAGCGGTGCTTGAACGGCGCGCACCCGGGCGATGTCGATGCGTCCGCCGCTGACGGCGAGTGCATCGAGGTCGAGCTGCGCGAGCTGGTCGGCGAGGAGGTGGGTCGAGTCGGCGCCGCCGGCCATGAGTTCGGTGGCCACTCGATGGTGTTGGGCCACGCCCGGGATCCAGCGGGCGACCGCGGTGAGCGGCGAGTCGACGCGATGTTCGGCCGCGTCGAAGCTCGTCGCCGCGGCGCTGAACGCGAGGCGAGCGGTCTCGATGTCGCCGTTGCCGAGTGCGTCGAGGCCGACGTGCGTGTGGTCGCTGGCGGCCTTCGCGTCGTCGATGGCGAGGTAGCCGAACACTCCGAACGTGACGGTGCCGACGAAGGCCAGTGCCGCCGCGGCTCCCACGACGGCGGCGGTCACCTGCCGGCTGCCGCGTCGCCGGCGGACGAAGCCGACTGCGCCGACGTACGCGGCGAGCACCACGAACACGACCGACGACAGACCGAGGAACACGCCGAGGTGGCTGCGCGCCGCGATGTTCAGCGCGATGCCGATGAGGATCGCGTTGACGATGCAGCGCTGCCCGGGCTTGACGGGCATGACGAAGCCGACGATGGCTGCAGTGACGCCGATGATGGCGCCGAGGATCGACCACGACGTGAGGGCGGCGACGAGGGTGATCAGCGCGGCGTCCCAACGCATGGCAGCAGCGCCGAGCCAGGTGATGCCGGCGACGGTCACGCCGATCAGGATCATGTCGATCGTCGTGTCACCGGTCGGTGAAGCGCCGCCGGCCGCGGTGCCGATCGCGGCGAGCAGGCCGGCCACGATGGCGATCACTGCGATCAGTCGGTTCGAGCGTCGCGGCGGCCACGTCGAAGGACTGCCCGACGGACCGGTCCTCCCATCCCCGTTTGTGGTGCGATCTGGTGGGACCGGGTCAACCGAAGTGCGCCGCAAACGTTCGGGTCGTGGTGGCGGCGGCGGTGGTGTTGATGAAACGCGGGCCGTCGACGCGGGGATGGTTGCCGTGACGGGCGTCGCGGTGGTTGCGACGCGCGTGGGGGCGTCGGGGGTGGGCCCCGATGGTTGCGCGGTGTCCCTGCTCGGGGGCGTGGTGACACTCATGCCGCCGCCGCCTTCCGAGACTGGGCCCGCCTGTGCCCGTCGAGCCGCCGCTCGATCCGCCTCATTACCCGGCGTACGATACTCCAATCTCACGCTCCGCGCTCGAGAACCTTGCAGAGTGGTTGCGCGGCGGCGGCGGGCGGGTGAGATGAGCCGGTCATCAGCCCGCTGATCCTCGTCGTGGTCGCGAACGCGGGGTTCGCGCGATGAGATGCATTCCGACGCCCATGGCCACCAACGCGATGGCGGTCGAGGTGAGTCGCCGAACTCCGTTGCTTCCCGTACGGGGCAACGCGGGTGTTGCTGCTACCGGCGCGGAGGGTGCCGCTGCTGCCAGTCCGGGCCTTGTTGACGCTGGTGACGTGGTCGGGTCTGCGGAGGGAGAGGCTGAACGCGGAGCGGAGGGGAAGGCCGGCGGTGAGGTGGTCGGCGGGAGGGCAGCGACGGTCGGCGAGGTGGCGGGGAGTGTCGTCGACGCCGGTGCAGCGGCGGTCGAGGTGGGTTCGGTCGTCGGCGGAGCGGTGGTCGGCGGAGCGGTGGTCGGCGGAGCGCTGGTCGTCGCGACGGTCGTGCTGGTTGCTGGGTTGGAGGTCGTCGTCGATGAGCCCTCGGGCGTCGGACAGTCGGGGATGCTCTCCTCGGGGATGGTGTCTTCGGGGATGGTGTCTTCGGGGATGCTGCGCTCGGGGATGCTGTCTGCGGGGACAGTGCTCGACGGGATGCTCTCGCTCGGAATGTCGTTCTTGTCGATGGGTCCCGAGGCGATCGTGGGTGCGGTGATGTCGTTCTTGTCGATGGGGCCCGTGGGGTCCGTGGACGGAGCGATGTCGTTCTTGGAGATGGGGCTGCCAGCAGCCGGATCGACGCTGCGGTCGTTCTTGGCGGGCGGGTTCGTGGGGAGCGTGCTTGCGATGCCCATGTTCTCGGCGATGGTGGCTTCGACAACGGTGTCAGTGTCGGTGTAGGTGATGGGTTCGCTGACGGACTCGGGGGTGCGGTGATCGATCGAGGCCGATGGGGCAGCGGCACCGCCTGTGGGGGCGGAACCCGACCCACCGATGACGGCGAGCGCGACCACGCCGAGCGCGATCGCCGCGGTCGTGATGTCGACGCGCCGCGTCGTGGGCTCGGGCCGGCGTGCGGGCGGTGATTTCATGTCGTGCTCCGATCGTTCGGGTGCGGCCTCGTTCGGCTTGATGTGGTCGTCGGGTGGCAGTGGGTGGCGAGAGGCGCGCGGCGGAAGGCGGCGCACCCTCGAGTGCCTCGCTCACCGGCGAGGGGCAGCGCGAGGTCGGCGGTCGCTCGCCGGGTGAATTCAGGTGATCTGGCCGTGTGGCGGTTGGATCCTGTCGGCGGTGGAACCGGTCCAGTGGACGATGCCGTCGGGGCGCGTCCAGGTGGTGCCCCGGTCGGGCGTCATCGTGAGTTCCCATCCGCCTTCGTGCACCAGGTGGTGATGGCGTTCGCACAATGGGATCAAGTTGTCGATGTCGGTCGGCCCGAGGTCACGCCACCACCAGCGCACGTGGTGCGCCTTGCAGTCGGAGAACGCCACGGTGCAGTCGGGGTGACCGCACGTTCGGTACATCGCTCGGAGCGCCCGTCGTTGTCGGCGGGTGGCGGTGCGTACCGAGCGCCCCATGTCGAGCGGCACCCCGTCGGCGCCGAGGACCAGCGGGATGATCTCGGCGTCGCAGCACAGCCGTCGCACCGTGGACACCGGCAATGCGACACCGTTCTCGGTTTCGCAGATGCTGTGTTCGTGGAGCCCGTCGGTGAGGGAGCGCAGGTCGGTGAGCAGCGTGATCTCCGGGATCCGCCGCTCGTGGAGTGCGTCGGCATCGGCCGAATCAGTGGCGGCGCCATCACCCGGGTCACCCGCCTGGTCGCCACCCGTGCCGCTCGAGACGTCGGTGCGTGTCCGGGCCGCCGCCGGTTCGACGGCCGCGAGGAACGCATCGACCTGCATCCGCTTCCACGGCGTCTTGGCGTTGCCGTTGCGTTGGACGATGGTGGCCAGCGATGCGTCGACCACGCTCCAGAGCGCAGCGTCGCTGATCGGGTCGAGCTCGAGGAGCGTCTTGTGCATCCCGGTGATGGTGTCGACCCAGCGGCGAACGCTGGAGTTGGCTCGTTGGCGGTCGAGTTCGTCGGCGTCGGACGTGGCCTGGGCGGCCATGATCCGCGATGCCAGTGCTCGGCAGCGTCGTGTGAATGTTTCGACTCGTTCGGTGCACGCCGCGGCCAGGAGCTCGGGCACGTGCGTGACGAACTCGGCGGTGGCTTCGAGATCGAGGCGTCGCATGGCGTCGGCGACGGCGTCGACGTGCCCGTTGGAGATCCGCCCATCGAGGAGGGCTCGTTCGAACGGGTCGTCGTCGACGTCGGCAGCCGGGCGAGCGCCGGAGGCGACCGCTCCGGTGGCCAGAGCGTCGAGTGCGGTCGTGCGGTCCTCGATGCGTGACGCCTCCTTGGCGGATCGGTTGCCGCCGTTGGCGAGCAGCGTCGTGGGTGACGCGCCGTGTCCGGCCTCGGCGAGTTCGCGGGCGCGCCGGGCGCAGTGGACGTTGAAGACGTCGAGCCAGCCGCCGAGCCGTGCCGCGGCAGCGATCAACTCATCGAGTTCGTCGTGATCGGCGCTCGATGGATCGGCGTCGACCAGCGCGTCGAGCACCGCTCGGACATCGCTTGTCCCGCAGTCGGGAACTCCCCGCGGTGACCCCGCCGATCCCGGCGGAGCGGTTGCCAAGTTGTTCATGTCAACCTCCCATTGATGGATTGGAATGGAAGGGGGAGTCGGTACGGATCACACTACGTAGGGGGTGTGACAGGGTTGGCGGGAGCGGCGGAGAAATCCGGGAAATTTCGGAGAGGGCCCGAACGACCATGGAACAGCTCGGCGGGCCCGCTGGGTAGCGTGCGTCGATGTCACGTCAGGCAACGCGACGGTTGATGGTTCGCTGGATCCCGTTCGTCGTCGTGATCGTGGTGAACACAGCCGTGTCGTTGTCGTCGGCGGTGACGCGGTGGTGGGCGGTGGAGAGTACGCCCGCAACCTCGAGCCTTCCGGCGGCGGCCGATGGGGTGCTGGAGGCGCGAGCGAATTCGTCCAATGCCGATGTGCACCTCGTGCTGTGGTCGGTGGCCGCCCTGGCGCTGGTATGGGCGATTCGGCCCCACAGTCGGCACCGGCTGATGGCTCCGGCCCTCGTGCTCTGGCTCTACACGGGTCTGCTCGAGGTGGCGCAGCGTTGGGTGCCGACTCGGACGTCGCAGTGGATCGACGTCGTCGGTAACGGGCTGGGCATCGTCGCCGGCCTGGCGGTGGGTTACGGCGCGCTCACTCCGGTGCGGTGGTTCCGGCGCCGCGCGGGTTCGAGTCCCGCGGTGGGGTCTTCTCCGACGTCGAGATCGTGACGCCGGCAGCGGCGAGGTCGGCGTCGACCATCATCGTGACGAGTTCGCCGAAGCTGGTCGCCGGGGTCCAGCCGAGCAGGTCACGGGCTTTGGTGGCATCGCCGAGGAGGTAGTCGACTTCGGCGGGCCGCATGAACCGTTCGTCGACGACCACGTGCTCGCGGTAGTCGAGGCCGACGTGGCCGAACGCAGCGTCGCAGAATTCGGCGACGCTGTGGGCTTCACCGGTGGCGACCACGAAGTCGTCGGGTGTGTCGTGTTGCAGCATGCGCCACATCGCCTCGACGTAGTCGCCGGCGAAGCCCCAGTCGCGTCGGGCGTCGAGGTTGCCGAGGTGCAGTTTCTCCTGGGTGCCGGCGAGGATGCCGGCGACGCCGCGGGTGATCTTGCGGGTGACGAAGTTCTCGCCGCGTCGGGGTGATTCGTGGTTGAAGAGGATGCCGTTGGAGGCGAACATGCCGTACGCCTCGCGGTAGTTGACGGTGGCCCAGTAGCTGTAGACCTTGGCCACGGCGTACGGACTGCGGGGGTGGAACGGGGTGTTCTCGGCCTGCGGGGGAGTGGCGGAGCCGAACATCTCCGACGACGACGCTTGGTAGAAGCGGCAGTCGACACCTGAGAGCCTGATCGCCTCGAGGAGCCGCATCGTGCCGACTCCGGTGGCCGATCCGGTGTAGTCGGGCAGTTCGAAGCTGACCTGGACGTGGCTCTGCGCGGCGAGGTGATACACCTCGTCGGGCTCGACCTGCTGGATGATGCGCAGAAGTCCGAGGGGTTCGTCGAGGTCGCCGTAGTGCAGCGTGATCCGGTCGGCGTAGGGCTCTTGGTGGAGGTGATCGATCCGTGGCCGGCGGAGCTCGCTCGAGCGTCGCACCAGCCCGTGCACCTCGTATCCCTTGGCGAGCAACAGTTCGGCGAGGTAGGACCCGTCCTGTCCGGTGATCCCGGTGATGAATGCGATGGTCATCGTGCAGTGCTCGGTGTTCTCTTGGTGTGAGTCGAAGCGTTCGTCATCGTTCCCGTCGTCGGCGTCGAAAGGTCTCGGGCGTGGACGATCCTGTCATCTACCGAGTCCTCCCAGCGCCATCGTCTCGTCGTCGCTGCGGAAATGCTCGGCCGCCATCGGTTGGCCAATCGTCCCGGCTGACCGATCCGAGACGCGGTCCACGCAACGAGGCGTTCTCCAACTCCCGTCGAGGGTCGTGGCGGTGCGGCTGACAACAATTCGGGCGCCCGCGGAGTATTCTCTCGGACTTCATGAGGTCCGAGAACGCCGAGATGACGCTGCGCGACTACGCGGGCGTCGTCGATCGACGCAAATGGATCGTTCTTGCTGCGGTGATGCTGACCACGCTCACCGCCGTGGGGCTCACCGCGCTGCAGACCCCGATCTACTCGGCGTCCGCCGAAGTGCTCGTGCAACCACGTGGTCAGGACGGGTTGTTCGAGAACCAGGTCATCAACCTCAACGACCGGGCGATCCAGACCGAGATCCAGGTCATCGAGGGCCAGGCGGTCCAGAAGCGGGTGGAGCGCGAACTCGGGCTGACCGAAGCTCCTCCGGACGCCAATGCCAGCGCCGTGGGTGACACCGACGTGATCTCGATCAACGTGCGCGACGCCAATGCCGCCAACGCGGCCACCTACGCCGACGCTTATGCGGCGGCCTACATCGAGGTGCGTCGTGAGCAGGCGGTCAAGGAACTCCTCGACGCGAGTACCGAGGTCCAGACTGCGATCGACGGACTCCAGGCCGAACTCGACGCGCTCGCCGAGGATGACCCGGCTCGCGCCGGGCTCGTCGCCCAGATCGCCAACTTCAACACGACGCTCGACCAGCTCCGTGTGGATGCGGCGCTTCGCACGGGTGGTGCTGCCATCATCAAGTCGGCCGAGACCCCCGACACGCCGATCGAGCCGACGCCGCCGCGGACGGCGGTGCTGGCGGGCGTCGTCGGTCTGCTCATCGGGCTCGGCGCCGCGTTCCTCGTCGACTATCTCGACGACAAGATCCGATCGGAACACGATCTCGAGATGCTCGCCGACCGGCCGGTGCTCGCGGTCGTGCCCGTCGACCCGCCACCGGACAATCGTCCGATCGCTGTCAGCCGGCCGAGCGATGAGGCCGTCGAGTCCTACCGCGGCCTGCGCACCAACGTCCAGTTTCTCGGGCTCGACCAACCGATCAACGTGATCCAGCTCACCAGTTCGATGGCGGGTGAGGGCAAGACCACCACGTCGGCGAACCTGGCCGTGGTCCTGGCCCAGGCCGGCCACCGCGTGGCGCTCGTCGACGCCGACCTCCGGCGCCCTCGCATCCACGAGGTCTTCGGCGTCCCCCAATCGCCGGGGTTCACCGACCTGCTCCTCGGCATCGAACCCCGACACTCGGTCACCCACATCGACGTCGACGGCGGCAGTCGCCTCAGCGTCTACCCGTCGGGCGTCGTGCCGTCGAATCCCAGTGAACTGCTCAGCGGTCGTCGCACGAAGCGTTTGCTCCGCGAGATGGGCAAGCACTACGACTTCGTGATCGTCGACTCTGCGCCCATCCTGCCCGTGTCGGACTCGGTCGCTCTCGCCGGTGCCGTCGACGGTGTGATCGTCGTCGCCCAGGCGGGGCGGGCCACGGACGACAACGTGGTCGACACGCTCGAGCGGCTCGATCGCGTGTCCGCCCCCATCCTGGGGTTGGTGCTCAACCAGGCGGCGAAGTCGTCGATCGGCGGCTACACCTACGGCGGATACAACGCGACTCCTCGTCCGCCCAGCGACAACACCTTCGAGACCGAACGACCGTCGGCGGACGAGCTCGCCGAGGTGGAAGCGGCCATCGTCGGAGCGGGGTCACCATCGGTCCGGAACGCCGACGTGCTTGCTGCTGACCTGTCTGGCGCTGACGTGTCCATCGCCGACGTGTCCATCGCCGACGTGTCTGGCGCTGACCTGTCTGCCGCCGACCTGGCCGCCGATGCGGTGATGATCGACTCGGTGCCGCCCGCATCGGGCCTGTCCTGGTTGGACGACGTCACCGACGTCGCCGACGTCACCGACGTCGTCCGTCAACCCGGTGACCGACCTCCGACGAACGACGACGGAGTGGTCGACTGGCCATGACCGAGGCGGAACGATTCGTCCGCCGAAACCGGGTCGACGAGCGGGCCGCGATCGCGATCTCCGTACTCGCCGGAGTGCTCGCCGCCGGCGCCAACGCTCATCCGACCGGACAGACGGTCGTCGACTGGATACTGGTCGCCTGCGGCGTCGCGGCCGTCGTCTGGGCGGCAGCGTCTGCGCCATGGTGGGCCGTCGCCGGTGCCGCCGGTGTCGCGGCCGTCGTCGCCTTCGACCCGATCGTCGTGTTCGTGGCCATTGCGGCGTTCGGGGTCGGCCTGTGGATCGGCGTGCGCCAGCGCGACCAGAGCATCCTGCGGGGCCTGGTCGCTGCCGTGGCGATGAATGCGCTCATCCGCTCGGAGCTCGACGGATTCTTCGGGTTGTCGGCGATCATCGGCGTCGCCGTCGGGGTGGTGCTGTTCGTGGTCGGTCTTCGGCGTCGGCCGTCGGCCATCAGGCGGATGGGGTGGATCTCGATGGCGAGCATCGCCGGTGCCGCCGTCATCGCCGTTGGCGCCGCCGGATTCACCGCGCTGTCCGTTCGCTCCAACATCTCCAACGGCAACCGCCAGGCCCGCGCCGCCGTCAACGTGCTCAACAGCGGCGACTACGAACAGGCCACCGTCGGCTTCCGCGACGCATCGCGATCGTTCCGCGCAGCCGACCGACACCTCAGCGGGCCGTTCGGCCGGCTGGCACTGGTCGTTCCCGGCCTCGCCCAGAACGTGTCGGCCGGCGCCGACCTCGCCGCGGCCGCTGAGACCTCGCTCGCCGATGTCGCCGGCGCGCTCGACCAGGTTGACCCCGAGGCACTGCGCGTCGTCGACGGGACGATCGACATCGCGGCCATCCGCGAGGTCGAACAGCCACTCACCGACGTCCAGAACAGCCTGGTCACCCTGCGCAAGGTGACCGAGGACGTCCAATCGCCCTGGCT
>JAHENF010000036.1 GCA_024643255.1 Ilumatobacteraceae bacterium | reverse complement strand
ACCGACTGGAAGCTCGCGCTGATCGCACTTGCGCCACTGCCGTTCGTCAACATCGCGGGGCGCCGCTTCTCGCACTCGATCCACGGCGCCGTGCTCCAGGTGCAGATGGAGCAGGCAGAGCTGGCCACCGTCGTCGAGGAGACCGTCGGGGGCGTGCGCGTGGTGAAGGGATTCGGCGCCGAAGAGGTCCAGTCGGCACGACTCCGCAAGGAGGCCGACGACATCCAGACCGCGTCGATCAGCGCGGCGCAGATCCGCGCCAAGTACCTCCCGGCGATCGAACTGTTGCCACAGTTGGGCCTGATTGCCGTGCTCGGCGTCGGCGGCATGCAGGTCATCAACGGCAGTCTCACCGTCGGCCAGCTGGTGCAGTTCAACTTCTACGTCGCGCTGCTCGTGTCGCCGCTGCGCATGCTCGGCATGACGATCGCCTGGGCCCAGCGGGCGGGAGCGGCCCTCGAGCGTGTCAACGAAGTGCTCGACACGGCCCCGATGATCACCGATCCGCCGCGCCCGCTCCAGCTGCCTCCCGCCGAGCATGCGGGAGCCGTGCAGTTCCGCGGCGTCCGGTTCGGCTACGACCCGGCCGCGCCCGTGCTCGACGGATTCGACCTCGAACTCGCCCCCGGCGAGTCCGTGGCGCTCGTCGGGTCCACCGGGTCGGGCAAGTCGACGGTCGCCAGGCTGCTCGTGCGGTTCTACGACGTCGACGACGGCCGGATCCGCATCGACGGCGTCAACGTCCGTGACCTGGCGCTCCGCGACGTGCGACGCGCCGTGGGCATCGTCTTCGAGGACACCTTGCTGTTCCACGACACGGTTGCGGCGAACATCGCCTTCGCCGAACCCGACGCCGACCGTGAGTCGGTCGAGCGTGCCGCTCGGCTGGCCGGGGCACACGACTTCATCATGGGCTTGCCCGAGGCATACGACACCCTCCTCGGTGAGCGGGGTTTCTCGCTCTCGGGTGGGCAGCGCCAACGAATCGCCATCGCACGGGCGATCCTCGCCGACCCGCGCGTGCTCATTCTCGACGACGCGACCTCGGCGGTCGACCCGTCGAAGGAGCATGAGATCCGCTCGGCGATGTCGACGGTGATGGACGGTCGCACCACCATCGTGATCGCCCATCGACCGGGCACGATCGCACTGGCCGACAAGGTCGTGCTCCTCGACCACGGACGCGTCGTCGCCTCGGGTCCGCATCAGGAACTGCTCGACCGCGAGCCGCGCTATCGCGATGTCCTCGCGGCCATGGCCGACGAGGACGACGAACAGCGCGCCGAGCTCGCCGCCGAATCGGGTGCCGCTGTCGATGCCGGCCCTCGAACCCCGGTGGGGGGTGACTGATGCACGGGATGGGAGCGATCTCCGACGAGGACAAGCTCGACGCCGAGGAGGCCAAGAAGGTGCTCCGTCGCACCGCCACGATGGCCCGACCGTTCCGCAAGACGGTCTTCGCAGCGCTCGCCTTCACGGCGGTGTCGACGCTCGGGGTCGTGCTCGGCCCGGTCATCCTGGGATGGGCGATCGACAACGGCATCACGCCGCCAGGCGACAGCGGAGTCTTGCGCAATGCAGTGATCTTCTACATGGTGCTCACCGTGGTCGCCTACCTCGCGGCACGCCAGCAGTACATCCTGATCAATCGCGCCGGCGAAGGATTCCTTCGGTCACTGCGGATCCGCGTGTTCGACCACATCCAGAAGCAGTCGCTGGCGTTCTTCGACCGCAACAAGTCGGGTGTGCTCGTCGCCCGCATGACGTCCGACGTCGAATCGATGGGCGAACTCGTGCAGTTCGGTCTGCTCCAGTTCGTCTCGGCAATCCTGCTCGTCGGGTTCGCACTGGTGGCGGCCCTGTTGACGTCATGGCAACTGACGCTCGTCGGGATGCTGGTGATGCCCGTGATCATCGGCGCGTCCCGCAAGTTCCAGCGTGACTCGAATGCGGCCTACCTCGACGTGCGCGAGAACATCGGCCAGAACCTGTCGACATTGCAGGAGGGCATCGCCGGCGTCCGGGTCATCCAGGCCTACGCCCGCGAACCCGAGCAGCAGCGTCGCTTTCGGCTGTCGAACCGTCAGCTGTACGACTCGCACGTCCACAGCGTGCGCGTGTCGACGTGGTACTTCGGGCTCGTCGAGACAGCGGGCGTGTTGGCAACGGCACTCATCGTCGGTGTCGGTGGATGGCTGTACACCAACGGCGACGTGGAGATCGGCCAGATCATCACCGTGGTGTTGCTCTTCGCCCAGCTGTTCGAGCCGGTGCAGCAGTTGTCGCAGCTGTACAACACGGTGCAGTCGTCGGCGGCCGCGCTCAACAAGCTGTTCGGCATCCTCGACACCGAACCCGACGTGCAGGACGGCCCGAACGAACTTCCGGCGAATGGCGCACTGGTCGTCGACGCGGTGGGCTTCCGCTATCCGGCCACCGACGCGGCGGTGCTGTCCGACGTGTCGATCACCGTTGCCGACGGGGAACGTCTCGCGCTCGTCGGCCCGACCGGCGCCGGCAAGTCGACGCTCGCCAAACTGATGGCTCGCCTGTACGACCCGACCGACGGCACGATCACCTTCGGCGGTGTCGATCTGAGAGACGCCACGTTGGCATCGCTGCGCCATCGAGTCGTCGTCGTGCCGCAGGAAGGATTCCTCTTCGGTGGAACCATCGCGGACAACGTCCGCATCGCCCGATTCGATGCGACCGACGACGATGTCCGCGCCGCGTTCGACGCCATCGGCGCCCTCGAACGGTTCGACGAATTTCCCGACGGCATCCACACCGAGGTGCGCGAGCGTGGTTCGCGGCTGTCCGCCGGCGAACGCCAACTGGTGTCGCTCGCTCGTGCGGCGCTGGTCGACCCTGCAGTCCTGGTGCTCGACGAAGCGACGAGCAACCTCGATCCGGGTACGGAGTTCATCGTCGAGCGGGCGCTCGATTCGTTGATGACGGGGCGCACGACGATCGTGGTCGCGCACCGGCTCTCGACGATCCAGCGCGCCGACCGGATCGGTGTGATCGACGGCGGGAGGCTCGTCGAGCTCGGCACGCACACCGAGTTGGTCTCGGCCGGTGGGCGGTACTCGGCGCTGGCCGATGCCTGGGCCAAGAGCCAGCCCGTGCCCGGCGCGTAGCGGGCGCGGACCGTCGAGTCGCCGACCTCGGCCCGTCGGGTCGGAGTCAGTCGTCGCCGGCCGAGCCCGGCCAGCGAAACACCACGTTGGTGTCGGACCATTGGGGCTCATGTGCGTCGAGATATGCGGCGAGTTCGTCGTCGCGATCTTCGGTCAGGCACAGCCGGCGGCGCGCCGACGGGATGCGCGACGCGGTGTCGGCGGTGGCTCTGGCGAGCGGTGGGCGTGGCACGTCCCACCGCTCGGCGTCGAGGCCGAGTCCGGCGAGCACCTCTGCGAGATCTTCGGCGGTCGGCTCGGTCGGGCGTTGGAGCCCCCAGAAGTGGCGCCATGCGTGGTTCCAGGCCGACAGCGGGTGGCGGGGTGGCAGCACGAGCACGACGGCGAGGCGGGCGTGTGCGGTCAGCGCGAGCAGGAACGGCTCGATGCCCGTGACGTTGTAGGCGACGTGGTGGCACACGACGACGTCGGCGACGGGGGTGACGACGGCAACGTCGGGCCAGCGGCCCTCGACGGTCGTCGACTGCACCCCGGCGAGCGCGGCGGAGCGTGTGAACTCGGAGAGCATCGCGGGGCTCTGGTCGACACCGATCACCCGCTCGGCGGGTGGGACGAGCGACATCGCGGCGCGTCCTCCGCCGCACCCCACGTCGAGCACGGACCCACCGGCGGCGGGGAGCATCGCGCGTGCGATCTCGGCGGCGGGAGCGTGGTGATCGAGTGTGTCGTCGACCACGAACATCGCTGTGTCATGGCGCCACGGTGACTCGGGTGCCTGCTTCAGGATCTCCTCGGGGATCGCCCACCGCTCGAGCTGTTCGGCCCATCGGGCGGCGGCTTCGGTGATGGTCGGCTCGCGGCCGGCGGGCACGTCGCTCAGCCCTTGCGTTCGAAGACGAGCACGAACTCGACGAGGCCGTCGTCCTCGGTCTTGACCTGCCCGAACGACGGGTTGTCGATGCCGTAGTCGGCGAACACCACCGGAATCGACCCGAGCACTCCGATCCGGCCGTCGGTCGTCTGGGCGGTCACCTCGAACGTCACCGAATTCGTGACACCGCGAAGTGTGAGGTCGCCCGTTGCGGTGGCCGTCACCTGTTCGCCGTCGGTCGGGATCGTCCCGAACTCGATCGGTTCCGTCAGCTGGAAGGTTGCCGTCGGGAACTCGGTGGAGTTCATGATGTCACCGGCGAATCGCCCGTCTCGGAGAGCGCTGTCGCTCTTGATGCTGTCGATCGGGACCTCGATGTCGACCGTGGTTGCCGTCGTTCCCTCGATGGTCAGCGCGCCGGCGATCTCGTTGCTGCGTCCGACCGCCGTCGTGCTGATCCCGGCAAGGACCTCGTCGACCCGGTAGCCGAACTCGGAGGCGTCGGTCGGTGCCCAGTCGCCGTCGAACTCGCCGGTCGCCGTCGTGTCAGTCGGCGCTGGGTCGGCCTCGACGGGAGCGGACGAGGCGGGGATCGTCGAGCCGACCGTGGTGTCGGGCACGGTCGAGACGAGGGCGTCGTTGAGGTCGGCGGTGTCGAGCGCAGCGGGCGAATCGTTCAGCACGAACACGTAGAGCAGGATGCCGCCGAGCACGATCGCGACCAGGCCGAGTGCTCCGGCGATGATCCACTTGACGGCGCGGCGCCGAGGTGCTGCGGGTGAGGTCGAGTCGGGGTCGGTCACGACCGAGAGTGTTGCAGCGGATCCCCGCGAAGGGACCGCGCGCCCCGACTTCTCAGAGGATCTGTGACAGGAACAGCTTCGTACGGTCCTCGCGCGGGCTCTCGAAGAAGTGCTCCGGCGTCCCGACCTCGACGATCTGGCCGTCGGCCATGAACACGACGCGGTCGGCGACCTCGCGAGCGAACCCCATCTCGTGCGTCACGACGATCATGGTCATGCCCGATCGGGCGAGTTCCTTCATCGTGTCGAGCACCTCGCCGATCATCTCGGGGTCGAGTGCGGACGTGGGCTCGTCGAACAACATCACCTTGGGATTCATCGCGAGCGCACGGGCGATCGCGACGCGTTGCTGCTGACCGCCCGACATCTGCCCGGGGTACTTGCCCGCCTGCTCGGGGATCTTCACCATCTCCAGCAGCTCCATGCCGAGTTCCTCGGCCTTCGCTTTGGGCATGCGCCTGACCTTGCGTGGCGCGAGGGTGATGTTGTCGAGCACGGTGAGGTGGGGAAACAGGTTGAACGACTGGAAGACCATGCCGGTCTCGCGGCGGATCTCCTGGATGTTGCGGATGTCGTTCGAGAGCTCGGTGCCGTCGACGACGATGCGTCCGCCGTCGTGCTCCTCGAGGCGGTTGATGCATCGGATGAGCGTCGACTTCCCGGACCCGGACGGGCCGATGACGACAACCACCTCCTGCGCACCGACCTTGAGGTTGATGTCCTTCAGCGCCTGGAAGTCGCCGAAGAACTTGTCGACGTGTTCGATCTCGATCATGACGTCACGCGTGCCCGTCATCGCCGTGGCGTCGTCGAACACGGCAGCGTCGTCGTGCTGTTCGGTCATCGGATTCCTACTCCCAGTCGTTTCTCGAGGCGTTGGCTCTCTCGGCTCATCGTGTACGACACCACCCAGAACATCAGTGCTGCGAAGGTCAGGGTTTCGGCGATCAGGCCCTGGCCCCGGAAGTCTTCCTGCGACGTGATGGCTCCCGACACCTGCAAGAGGTCGAAGAGGCCCATGGCGATGCCGGCCAGGGTGGTGTCCTTGAAGAGGCTGATCAGCTGCCCGATCTGGGCGGGGATCACGTTGCGGAGGGCCTGTGGCAGCACGATGTAGCCGGTCTGGCGGATCGGTGACAGGCCGACGGCCTTGGCTGCCTCGATCTGTCCCCGCGGTACCGACTGCAGCCCACCGCGGATGATCTCGGCCATGTAGGCAGCCGTGAAGAAGGTGAACACCACGATCGCGCGGGTCGAGGTCGCCGGGGCGAGGCTGTCGGGAACGAAGAACCCGAGCGCGACGTTCGCGAGCAGCAGCAGCACGAAGAGCGGTGCGCCGCGGATCACTTCGATGTAGGTCGTGCACACGAGCCGGACGAGCGGGAGACCGGACCGTCGCCCGAGAGCCAACAAGACGCCGAGCGGGTAGCAGAGGATGATCGAGCAGACCGCGAGGAACAGGTTGAGCATGAATCCGCCCCACCCGTCGAAGCCGACGGCGGTCACCACGTAGAAGTACAGGACGACCGGGATCGCACCGAAGACGAACACGACGAGCAGCGAGCCGATCGGGGGGAGTCGCAGCCGGCCGACGAACGGCCCCACGAGTCGGCCGACGAGGGCGGCGGCGACAGCCAGTCCCACCATGATCCACGGGCCGGGTGTCGAGGTCAACATCAGCAGGAGGACCACGAGTGCGAGCGGGATCCAGAGGCGTTCGACCAAGTCGGTGACCCGTGCCCGGCTGAGCTTCGAGTCGGCCGCAGTCATCCGACCCGAGCGGACCTGCCGCCCGCGGATGAATCCGGCGAGCAACCCACCCCACAGGGCGAGGACGACGACGGTCACCGCAAGACGCAGGACGTGTGCCTCGGGATATCGACCGATCATCAGCAACTGGAGGTTGACCTCGATGATCGACCAGCGGCCGGTGACGAAGATGAAACGGAATGTCTTGTAGAGCAACCAGAGGGCGAGCAGCCCGAAGACGACGGTGAGGACCGTGTCGCGACGGGTACGGAAGAGGTTGTGACGCAACCAGGTGCGGGTGGTGCTCATCGTTCGACCAGCGCGAATCGTCGATTGGCCACATTGACCAGGGCCGACACGATGAGGGAGATCGCGATGTACACAACCATCACCAGGAAGAAGACGGGCACCGCGGGTGAGCCGTTCCCGACCGTCGTCTTGGCGACGAGAGTCATGTCGTAGTAGCCGATGGCGGCTCCGAGCGACGAGTTCTTGATCAGGTTCAGGTACTGGTTGCCGATCGGTGGCAGGCCGATGCGGAGCGCTTGCGGAAGGATCACGTACCACATGCGTTGGAAGCCGCTGAGCGCAACGGCGTCGGCCGCCTCGGCCTGTCCGCGGGCAACCGCCTGGATCGAGCCGCGGACGATCTCGGCGATGTGGCTCGCGGTGTAGATCGTCAGCGCGAAGAACAGGGCGAAGAACGATGGATCGATCCGAATGCCACCGATCGTTCCTCGCCCGTCGAGCGAGGGAAGGGTGTACGAGTAGCCGAAGATGCCCCAACCGACGGCGACGACAACGGCGAACGCACCGAACCCCCACAGCCCCGAGCGGGGGAGTGCCCCCGTGCGATCGGCCACGCGACCTCTCCACTTCGCCGCGGCGAACCAGGCGACAGCACCGGCACCGAAGAGCACGAGCAGGCCGGCGCCGGAACCCTCGAACCACGGAACGGCGACGCCGCGGTTGGACACGACCGCGAGGCCCGCGAGGTCCCACGCATCGGTGATCTGCGGGAACACACCGAGGACCACGACGAGGAAACCCGCCGTCAGAAACAACGCCAAGGGGATGTTCCGAACGGCCTCGACATAGACGGTGGCGAGCTGACGCACGACCCAGTTCGTGGAGAGTCGGGCGATTCCGATGACGGTGCCGAGCACCGTCGCCGCCACGATGGCCACGACCGAGACCCGCAGTGTGTTCAGGAATCCCTGGTACAAGGCGTCACGGACCGGTGCATTCTGCGACAGCGAGTTGCCGGTGATCTGGAAGCTGGCAGGGTTGTCGAGGAACCCCATGTCGGTCGGGATGTTCTGGCGGGAGGCGTTCTCGACGTAGTTGCCGTAGAGCCACACGACGATCGCCACGGCGATCGCGACGACGATGATCTGCGCGACCCACTTCAGAACCCTGACGTCACGCCAGACGGGCACACGTGGTGTGCCGAGAGCGGCGGTCACGGAGCCACGGCGCCGAGGCGCCAACTCCGTGACCGCAGTTGCTCGATGACCATCCTGGTCAGCGGTAGGGCGGAGAGTACATGAGGCCGCCGTCGGACCACAGCGCGTTCACGCCGCGTTCGAGGCCGAGTGGCGCCAGATTCCTGTCGAAGATCTCGGCGTAGTTGCCGACCTGCTTGATGACCTGATAGGCGAAGTCGGTCGGAAGACCGAGGCCCGGGTCGAGCACGGCGTCACCCTCGACGACCTGGCCGAGGAACTTCTGGATGTTCGGGTCAGCCGTCGTGGCGAACGTGTCGATGTTCTCCGACGTGATCCCGAACTCCTCGCCTTGGATGGTTGCGAAGATCGCCCAGTTCACTGCCTGTGCCCACGTGGTGTCACCATCGGCGACTGCGGGGGCGAGTGGTTCCTTGGAGAACACCTCGGGCAGGATCACCAGTGCGTCGGGCCCGTCAGGGTAGACCGAGCGCAGGCCGGTGAGCTGGCTCGTGTCGGACGACCAGCCGTCACACTGGCCGGCGATGAACGCCTCCTGGATGAGGTCGACGTTCTCGAACGGGCGAACCTCCCATGCCAGGCCGAGCCTCGTGGCCTCCGCGGCAGCATTGCCCTCCGTCGTGGTGCCCTGGGCGACGCAGATCGTCACGTTGTCCATGTCGGTGATCGAGGCGAACCCGCTGTCGCTGGCGACCATCATGCCCTGACCGTCGTAGAACGTCGGCTGGAGGAACGTGGCGCCCTCGTTGCCGTCGCGGCTCGCGGTCCAGGTCGTGTTGCGCACGAGTGCGTCGACCTCGCCGGACTGCAACGCCGTGAATCGAGCGTCGGTCTCGAGGTCGACCATGTCGACGGCGGTGGCATCGCCGAGTACCGCGGCGGCGATCACACGGCAGAAGTCGGAATCGAACCCGATGTGCTCGCCGGAGTCGTCGAGCGTGGCGAAGCCCGGAAGCGCATCGCGCGTTCCGCACTTGAAGACCCCGGCAGACTGCACGGCGTCGAGTTTGGACTCGTCGGCCTGGACGACTTCCACGGTGTCGCCCGGTGCGGTCGTCGCTCCCGGTGCGGTGGTCTCACCAGGAGCGTCCGTTCCGGCCGGCGTCGAATCGCCGGTGGATCCGCCATCGCTGGTGCACGCTGCCCCGACGAGCGTGAGTGTGACGAGCGCTGCTGCAGCCCGACGTGTGATCGGATTCATGATCCCCCATTCCGCGTCGTCTGTCCCGACGAAGCGTTCGTTTGCCTCACGGCAATCTCCCGGCAACCAGTTGGTCACCTCCTCATGAACCTAGACGTGTTTCGTCGGGCAAGGCAAACGAACCGGTGCCTCGTGGTGGGCACACGGGTTGTCGTCGGCCAGACTGTGCAGATGATCGATGCCAGCGCAGCCGTGTCCGCCGTGTCCGTCTCATCGGCGCGTTCCGCTCCCAAGTCGGCGAGCGCCGTCGGCCTCGCTGTCGCGACGAAGGGAGCCGTCCCGCGCCAGCTCGGCCTGTCGAGGTCGGCGCTCGAGGCGAACGGATTCGAGGGCAAGGCGGGCCAGGTGCTCGTGGTGCCGACCGGCGAGACCACGATGATCGCGATCGGCGTGGGTGAGCCGGGCAGCATCGACTCGAACGGATTGCGTGCCGCGGCAGCCGCGTTCGCCCGGGCCGCGTCGAAGCATGCGGAGCTGGCGGTCAACCTCGCCGACCTCGGCGACGTCGACGGCCGTGCGGCCGGGCAGGCAGTGACCGAGGGTGTCCTGCTCGCGTCCTATCGCTACGTGGGCTTGAAGAACGATCCGCAGAACGCGTCTCGCCTGACGTCGTTGACGTTGGTGGTCGGCGACAAGCGCCGCAAGGCGGTCGAGGACGGCGTCGCTCGCGGTCAGATCGTGGCCGGCGCAGCTGCGTTCGCGCGTGAGCTGGCCAACACGCCGCCGACCTACCTGAACGCGAAGGATCTCGCCGCCCGGGCCGTCGACATCGGTTCGGCGGCGGGCCTGCACGTCGAGGTGTTCAACAAGGACGAGTTGGAGCAACTCGGATGCGGCGGGCTCCTCGGCGTGAACCGGGGGTCGACCGAACCGCCGCGCATGGTGAAGCTGACCTGGTCGCCGAAGAACCCGTCCGGACACCTCGCCCTCGTCGGCAAGGGCATCACCTACGACTCCGGCGGCATCTCGCTCAAGCCGAGTGAGCACTTCCACCAGAACATGAAGATGGACATGTCGGGCGCCGCCGCGGTGCTCGCCACGATGTCGTCCCTCAAGGCGCTGCGATGCCGGGCGAAGGTCACGGCGTGGCTCATGTGTACCGACAACATGCCGTCGGGGAGCGCGCTCAAGCTCGGTGACGTCCTGACGATGCGCAACGGCAAGACGGTCGAGATCCACAACACCGATGCCGAAGGTCGCCTGGTGCTCGCCGACGGTCTGTCGCTCGCCGTCGAGGAGCAGCCCGACGCGATCGTCGACATCGCGACGCTCACCGGTGCGGTCCTCGTCGCGCTCGGCCCGAGTGTCGCCGGCCTGCTCGGCAACAATCAGGCTCTGGTCGATCAGGTGAAGGAGCGCTCGGCGTCGACCGACGAGCCGGTGTGGCAGCTGCCGCTCGACTCCAAGCGGTACCGCAAGCTGCTCGATTCGGTGGTCGCCGACATGAAGAACATCGGTGGACCGCATGCCGGCACGATCACGGCGTCGATCTTCCTCAGCGAGTTCGTCGGCGACATCCCGTGGGCGCATCTCGACATCGCGGGGCCGATGATGGTCGACGGTGACGACGGGATCTACGCGAAGGGGGCGACCGGATTCGGCACCCGGCTGCTCGTCGATCTCGCCACCAACTTCACCTCCCCGCAACGATGAGCCGTTCGGCGGTACCGCCGAACCTGCTGTTCATCATGAGCGACGATCACGCGGCTCATGCGATCTCCGCGTACAGCACGGCGTCCGCCACCGGTGCGGCGCGGGCTCGACCGGTCATCAATCACACACCGAATCTCGACCGGATTGCGAACGAGGGCATGCGGTTCGACTCGTGCTTCTGTACGAACTCGATCTGCACGCCGAGCCGCGCGTCGATCCTCACCGGCACCTACAACCACGTCAACGGCGTCACCACACTCGTCACGCCGATGGACAACACGCTCGACACCTTTCCCAAGCGGTTGCAGTCAGCGGGCTATCAGACGGCGATGTTCGGCAAGTGGCATCTCGGCCACGGACCCGAACACGACCCGACGGGATTCGACCGCTGGCGAGTCCTGCCGGGTCAGGGCCACTATCACAACCCGGTGATGCTGCAACCTCGTCCTGATGGCCGTGGCCACACCATCGTCGAACGGGGCGGATACGTCACCGATCTGATCACCGATGACTGCCTGCGCTGGCTCGATCGGCGCGATCGGGATCGTCCGTTCGCGCTGCTGTGCCACCACAAGGCGCCGCACCGCTCGTGGGAGCCGTCACGCAAGCACTTCTCGCTGTTCGACGGCATCGACATTCCCGAACCCGACACGCTGTGGGACGACCACGAAGGGCGCGCCGAGGTGGTGCAGGCGATGCGGATGCGGATCATGGATCTCGACCCCGTCGTCGACCTGAAGGCCACCGTGCCGCCCGGCCTGAGCGAGGACGAGGAGATCCGCTGGCGATACCAGCGGTACATCAAGGACTACCTGCGCACGATCGCGTCGATCGACGACAACGTCGGTCGGATGCTCGACTGGCTCGATTCCGAAGGACTCACCGAGAACACGATCGTCGTGTACACGTCCGACCAGGGGTTCTTCCTCGGCGATCACGGCTGGTTCGACAAGCGGATGATGTACGAGGAGTCGATGGCGATGCCGCTGCTCCTGCGCTATCCGGCGATGGTCGAGGCAGGCTCGGTGTGCGACGAGATCGCACTCAACGTCGATTTCGCCTCGACGTTCCTCGACCTCGCAGGGCTGGAGGTGCCGGCCGAGATGCAGGGCACCAGCCTGGCGCCGCTGTTGGCGGGCGAGCGGCCCGACGGGTGGCAGGAGTCGATGTACTACCGCTACTGGATGCACGACGACGGCAGCCATCGGGTGCCCGCCCATTACGGCGTTCGGACCCGGACCCACAAGCTGATCGGCTACTACAACGACCCGCTCGATCAGCTCGGCGCCCGAGGGCCCGCGACGACGCCCGAATGGGAGCTGTTCGACCTCGTCGTCGACCCCGCCGAACTGCGCAACGTCATCGCCGATCCGGCGTACCGTGATGTCGCGATCGAACTCAGGATCGAGCTCGCGAGACTCCAGGCCGAAGTCGGCGACGAGCCGCATTCCGGCGCCGAGGCGGTGCTCGCCGAGCTGCTCGCTGCCCCGGCCTGATCCGGTCGATCCGACCCGCCGGCATCAGGTGATCCGGTCGCCCGTGTCGAGGTCGAAGAGGTGGATCCGGCCCGTGTCGATGCTGACCCTGCATGGCTCCCAGAGGCTCAGCGCGTCATCGTGATGCACCGACATGACGATCGTCGACGACGGCTCGTCGGCCACGTCGACGCCGTCGATTCCTTGGGTGACCCGACGGGCATCGAGGTCGAGATCGACGAACTGGTCGTGCACGACGAGCGTCGTCGACAGCACGTCGAGGTCCAATGGGCCGTCATCGTCCTGACGCAGCGCATCCGCTCGGAACCCGAGCCCGACCGCCCGGCCGACGAGTCGGCCAACCGATGGGACACGTTCTCGCGCTCGTAGATCGAGCGGCACATCGTGTGATCCGACGCGCAGGGCGACCGCCCCGTCAGCGTCGAGCACCGTCGCCTCGACGATGTTCATCGATGGTGTGCCGACGAACTGGGCCACGAAGATGTTCGCCGGTGCGTCGTGTACTTCGATCGGCCGACCGCTCTGCACGATCCGGCCGTCGCGCATCACCACGAGTCGGTCGCCCATCGCCATGGCCTCGTGCTGATCATGGGTGACCATCAGGGTCGTGAGATCCAGACGCCGTTGTATCCCGGCGATCACCAGTCCGGTCTGGGTGCGCAGCTTCGCATCGAGGTTCGACATCGGTTCGTCGAGCAGCAGCAGTCGAGGGTCACGGATGAGCGCGCGGGCCATCGCTGTTCGTTGCTGCTGCCCGCCGGAGAGTTGTCTCGGCCGGCGATCCAGGACATCGCTGATCTGCAGCACCCGGGCGATCTCGCGTACGCGCTCGTCGATCCGCCGGGTGTGGAGCCCGTCGATCATCAACGGGAATCCGATGTTCTCGCCCACGGTCATGTGTGGGTACAACGAGTACCCCTGGGAGGCAAGTGCGATGCCGCGCTCGCTCGTCCGGATGGTGTTGACGACGGCTCCGTCGATGATCACCTCACCGGCGGTCGGCTCCTCCAGCCCGGCCACCATGCGGAGCAGGGTCGTCTTCCCGCAGCCGGAAGGGCCCGCGACGACGACCAGAGCGCCGTCGTCGACGGCGAGGTCGACATCGCGTACGGCCCAGCGTCCGTCGGGGAAGACCTTGCTCAAACCCCTCAACTCGAGCTTCGACATCGTCGCCTCCGCGGCCGTCGACGGCCGCACCCCATGATGTCATGTCGGTCGGTTCAGTTGGTCTGCGTGAGCCGGTAGGCGTTGTCGGCGGCCTGCGCCGCGACGGCATCGCGCACACCGAGGGCCACCAGGTGGTGTTCGATGACCGAGGTGTCGTCGCCGAGGTCGAGCATCGTGGTCGCCAACTGGTGTGCTCTCGTCAGTTCGTCGAGACCGATCGCCGTGCACTGCCAGTCGTGATGGGCGGCCTGGAGCGACTCCGGCATGCGCTGCAGGTGCCGCAGGCTGATCGGCGGCACCCGCCTGCGCACGGCGAGGCCGCTGTCGACCGGATGGGCGAGGCCGAACATGACGCACCGCTGCAGGGCTTTGCTGAACGGTGACGATCGGCCTGCGGAGTAGCTCAGCCCCATGGCTCGCGCCGTTGCGTCGAGATCGAGTTCATATCCGTGCGGCGACTGCTCGAGCCCGGCCACGAGGCGACGCACCAACCACGTTGCAGTCGGGCCGAGTACGCCGAGCCAGAACAACTCGACGTAACGGGACCGCGGGTCGAAACCGTCGTCGTCGACGACCGGGTCGATCCACGGGCGCACGGTGATGTGCGTGGCGGCTGCGGGTGCATCGGGTGCTGGTGTGTCGGGCATGGGACCTCCCTCGAAGCGGCGAACGGGAAGAGTCGGTCATCGCGCAGTGGGTGATGAGACCGATGATCGGGAACCAGCGCGGCGGCGCCCATGGTGCGTCAGACTGGATCGATGCTGAGACGGATCTCTCTGTGGCGCCACGCGGTCGTCGGGCTCGTGATCGTGACGATGACGCTGCTCGCCGGATTCCGGGTGATCGGTGCCGGCGCCGACTCTGCGATCCGGCCCGAGCAGTTCGATGCCAAACAGGTGACCGTCGCGCCCGACGGGGCGAACGGATTGCGGATCCGCGAGGTCGTCGACATCGACTTCGGCGCGTCGCCACGCAGGGGGTATCAGCGGATTCTTCGCAACGACTTCGGGGCGCCCACCGACGTGACGGCCGAATCGCCTGACGCCAACGCCGATGTCACCGTCGTCGACAGCGGCAACGAGACGCGGATCCGTATCGGGGATCCTGCCGTCACGTTCACGGGTCGGCACCGCTATGTGCTCGAGTACACGCTTGCCGACGCCGGGGCGGCGAGCGGTCAGTTCCTGTTCGACGTGATCGGCAACGACGAGACGCTCGAGACCGGGCGATTCGAGGTGGTGCTCACCGGTTTCGACGATCCCGAGACCAGTTGCGACACCGGCGCCTACGGCGCGTTCGGTGGATGCGAGTTCGTCGTCGACGAGACCGGCAACGGGATTGCCGTCATCGAGCCGCTCGCTCCGGGCGACGGCATCACCGTAGGAGCCCGGTTCGCCGGCCTGGCTCAGGTTGCGATGCCTGCACTGCCCGATCTGCCCGATCCGCTCCCGACCGGGTTCCAACCGCTCGGCTGGCTGATGCTCGCGCTGGGTGTCTCGGCGGCGGTGGTCGTGTTCTTGCTCGGGCGCTCGTATGGGAGCAATGCCGTGCTCGCCGGTGGTGCCGCCGATGCCGCGTTCGGTGATCTGCCCGTACCCGGGCGCACGGCACGTTCGGCCGACACAGCGACGTACCGGGTCCCCGACTCCCGCCTCGCCGCGCTGGCGACGATCGAGTTCGTGCCACCGCGTGGCCTCGAGCCGTGGCAAGCGGCGGCCGTCCTGCGCGAGCAGGTCGACGACGGGACCGTTGCCGCGTGGTTCTCGGAGATGATCGCGACCGACGCGCTCGTCATCAGCGATCACGACGGTGAGATGCAGTTGCGTCGAGGGCCGGACACCGCCCGGCTGAGCGCGGTCGACCTCGGGCACCTCCAGCGTATGTTCGCCTCGGGCGACGTCGTGGAACTGGGTTCCTACGATCCCGCATTCACGGTCACGTGGCGCGCGATCGAAGCCGAACAGCGCTCGTTCGTCGGCGCGGCCGGCTGGTGGACGCGTGGAGGGCCGGGCGGCCGCGTCACCACGCCGGCTCGTGTGGTCGGCCTCGTGGTGCTGGCCCTGCTGGTCGTGGCGGTCGTGGTGTTCCTGGTGACGGCCGCGGGGACGAACTTCTGGCTGGCGGTGGCGTCGCCATGGCTGGCGGTCATCGCCGGCTTCTTCGTGCCGTTCGTCGCGGCCGCGGCGATGTATCAGCCGATGTTCCCGGCGCGCACCGCGACCGGGTCGGCGCTGGCGCTTCGGTCGGAGTCGTTCCGACGATTCCTGGCGGCGAGCGAGGGCAAGCACGTCGAGTGGGCGTGGGAGCACGGTCTGCTTCGCGAGTACAGCGCATGGGCCGTCGCCCTCGGCGCCGCCGACGCGTGGACGAGGGCGATCGAGTCGTCGAACATCGCTGACCCCCAGGTGGCCCTCGCGGGGCCATTGCTGGTGCACTCCGCAGCGTCGTCGTTCCGCTCGGCGCACACCGCACCATCGAGTTCCGGTGGAGGCGGAGGAGGCGGCGGTGTCGGTGGCGGGGGCGGCGGCGGGAGTTCCGGATCCTGGTGATCCGACTCGCGATCACCAGGCGTGCACGCAGCGCTCAAACGGCGATGAGATTGTGGGCCGAATGCTGGACCGGAATCTCATCGCCTGGACTCAGCCGGCGATGATGTGGTCGAGCATCAGCTCGGGCTCGTTCTGTTCGACGCGCGCGAGTGCGTACTTGTTCTCGAACAACGCCACGAGGTGCCCGTCGAATCGCGCCAGAATGCGAACGCCTGGCTTCTCGCGAAGCATCGCCGCCGACTCCTTGTCGGTGAGCCGGATTGCCTGGTAGGGCGCCGACGACAGTTCGATCGGAGCGTTGAACTCGATGTCGAGGCGGTTGGCGAACACCTCGAACTGCAGCTGACCGACGGCGGCGAGCACCGGGGATGCATCGCCCCAGTCGGGGTCCTTGAGCACCTGGACGACGCCTTCTTCGTTGAGCTGGTCGAGGCCCTTGCGGAACTGCTTGGTCTTGCCCGTATCGACCGGTCGGGCCGTGGCGAACACCTCGGGGGCGAACGCTGGGATCGGCGGGAACTGAACCGGAGCGCCCGAGTCGTCGAAGAGCGTGTCGCCGATGTTGAGCCCGGTTGCGTTGACCAGACCGACGACGTCACCGGGGAAGGCCTCGTCGACGGTGGTCCGCTCAGCGCCGAACACGGTCGAGGCGTACTTGGTGGCGAACGGCTTGCCGGTGCGCTCGCAGGTCATCACCATGCCGCGGTCGAACTTGCCCGAGCAGATCCGGGCGAAGGCGATCCGGTCGCGGTGGTTGCGATCCATGTTGGCCTGCACCTTGAACACGAAGGCCGAACACGGCTCGTCGAGGTGGCGCGGCTTGTCGTCGACGTCGAGGCGTGCGGTCGGCGCGGGCGCGAGGTCGACGATTGCGTCGAGTAGGTGGCGCACCCCGAAGTTGGTCAACGCCGAGCCGGCGAACACCGGCGTGGACTCGCCGGCCAGGAACGACGCGAGATCGACATCGGCGCCCATCGCGCTCAGCAGGTCGCTCTCCTCGGTGCTCTTCGTCCACGCCGAACCCTCCTCGGAGGCGGCACGATCGGCCGGTACGTCCTCCTCGGGTGCGATCTGCGATCCACGTGCGGTGCGGGTGAAGCGGGTGAAGATGTCGGTGCGCCGGTCGATGACGCCGCGCAGGTCACCGAACGAGCCCACCGGCCACGTGGCGGGTGTGGGGCGCAGGCCGATCTGGTCCTCGATCTGATCGAGCAGCTCGAGCGGCTCCAGCCCTGGGCGATCGAGCTTGTTGAGGAACGTGATCACCGGCAGGTTGCGCGAGCGGCAGACCTCGAACAGCTTGAGCGTCTGGGGCTCGATGCCCTTGGCCGAGTCGAGCACCATCACGACGGCGTCGACCGCCGAGAGCACCCTGTAGGTGTCCTCGGAGAAGTCGCGGTGGCCCGGTGTGTCGAGGAGGTTCAATTCGTGCTGGCGATACGGGAAATTCAGCGCGGTCGAGGTGATCGAGATGCCGCGGGTCTGCTCCATCTCCATCCAGTCCGAGGTGGCCGCACGTCGACCCTCGTGCGCCTTCACGGCGCCTCCGGAGGTGATCGCTCCCGCGTAGAGCAGGAACTTCTCGGTGAGCGTGGTCTTGCCGGCGTCGGGGTGGCTGATGATCGCGAACGTACGGCGACGTGCCGCTTCACTGAGCACCTGGGCCGACATCCGTTCGAGGCTACCGTCGGGCCGTGACCTCTCGAAGTGTGATCGACCGCAGCGCCCTCGCTGATCTGATGTCTGCCGAGGAGGAGCTCTTCGTCGAACTCCACCCGAGATCGGCGGAACTGGCTGCCGATGGTCGACGCCATCTGCTCGCCGGGGTCCCCATGCCGTGGATGACCCGGTGGCCAGGGGCGTTCCCGGTGCATGTCGCCGAGGCGTCGGGCGCTCGGTTCGTCGACGTCGACGGCATCGAATACGTCGACTTCTGCCTGGGTGACACCGGAGCGATGACCGGCCACGGCACCGTCGGACGATCGGCGGCCGCGTCGACGTCGACGACGATGTTGCCCAGCGCCGATGCCGCTTGGGTGGCCGACGAACTGGCACGCCGTTTCGGCATGTCGAAATGGCAGCTGACCACTTCGGCGACCGACGCCAATCGCTTCGTGCTCCGCTTCGCCCGGCACCTCACCAGTCGTCCGAAGATCGCCGTGATGGACTGGTGTTACCACGGCACCGTCGACGAGACGCTGGCGATTCTCGGATCCGACGGCGCGGTCGTCAGCCGACCGGGCGCGATCGGTCCGCAGGTCGATCCGGCGGTGACCACTCGCGTCGTGCCGTTCAACGATGTCGACGCACTCGATGCCGCGCTCGCTCACGGCGACGTCGCGGCGTTGCTGATGGAGCCGGCGCTCACCAACATCGGCATCGTGTTGCCGCAGGCCGGATATCACGAGGCGGTGCGCGAGATCACCCGCCGTCATGGCGTGCTGTTGATCATCGACGAGACGCACACGATCTCGGCCGGGCCGGGCGGCTGTACCCGAGCGTGGGGGCTCGATCCCGACATCGTCGTCATCGGCAAGCCGATCGGTGGCGGGTTCCCCGTTGCGACGTACGGCGTCACCGACGAGATCGCGGCGTCGCTCGATCCAGCCCTGCACGGCCACGACGCGGACGTCGGCGGTGTCGGTGGCACCCTCGCTGGGAGCGCGATGGCGACGGCGGCGATCCGTGCGACGTTGTCGACGACCCTGTTGGACACCGACTACGAGCGCATGATCCCGCTGGCGACGCGCTGGACCGACGGTGTCGCGGGGGCGATCGCCCGGTTCGAGTTGCCGTGGTCGGTGCAGCAGTTGGGGTGTCGGGCCGAGTACTGGTTCTGCCCGTTGCCGGTGAACGGCGCCGACGCAGCGGCGGCGGTCGACGACCAACTGGATGCGTTCATGCACCTGTGGTCACTCAACCGCGGGATCCTGATGACGCCGTTCCACAACATGGCGCTGTTGTCGCCGGCTCATGTCGCTGGCGACGTGGACCGCCACACGGAGGTCTTCTCCGCTGCGCTCGCCGCGCTCACCTGACCTTCCCGTGCGATGTGGTTGTGGTGCGAGGGGTGGGCCGGAACCTCATCGGTGGTGGTGCGATGAGGTTGTGGGGCGAGGGGTGGCCCGGAATCTCATCGGTGGTGGTGCGATGAGGTTGTGGTGCGAGGGGTGGCCCGGAATCTCATCGGTGGTGGTGCGATGAGGTTGTGGTGCGAGGGATGGCCCGGAATCTCATCGGTGGTGGTGCGATGAGGTTGTGGGGCGAGGGGTGGGCCGGAATCTCATCGGTGGTGTTGCGCCCGAGTTGCCGGCGGCGGCTTGCGCCCGGCACAGTGGCCCGATGTCCTCCGATCTGGTCGCCGCCGCGACGGAGGCCGTGCGCGCGGCCGAACGAATCGTGGTGCTGACGGGCGCCGGGATCTCCACCGATTCGGGAATTCCGGACTTCCGCGGGCCGAACGGGCTCTGGACGAAGAACCCCGATGCGGAGAAGGCATCGGACATCCGCTTCTACCTCGGTGAACGCGACGTTCGTGTCGCGGCGTGGCAGAACCGGTTGGTCACCCCGGCGTGGACCGCCGAGCCGAACCCCGGCCACGCGGCGATCGTGGAGCTGGAACGTCGAGGACAGCTGCATGCGGTGGTGACCCAGAACATCGACGGCCTGCACCAGAAGGCCGGCAACGATCCGGGCAAGGTGATCGAGGTGCACGGCACGGTGTGGTTCACGCGCTGCTGGAGCTGTGACGATCGCCGCCCGATGGTCGAGTCGCTCGACCGGGTCCGTGCCGGCGAGGACGATCCACCGTGCCTCGTGTGTGGTGGCATCCTCAAGAGCGACACGATCAGCTTCGGTCAGGCACTCGTCCCCGAGGTGATCGAGCGGGCGCTGCGCGTGAGTGACGAATGCGATCTGATCCTCGCCGTCGGCTCGACGCTCAGCGTGTTCCCGGCAGCCAACTGTGTGCCGCGGGCCAGAGCGGGCGGCGCCCAGGTGATCATCCTCAACGGGGCCGAGACCGCGATGGACCGCTACGCCAACTGGCTGCTCGTCGGACAGATCGGCGAGATCCTGCCGGCGCTCGTCGAGACCGGTGACTAGCGGACGGTGACCCGTCGGCTCGCGAGTACCGCGCCGGCGATGACGAACGCGATTCCGACCAGCTCGAGGGCGACGACCTCGTCACCGCGGAACGTCACACCGAGAACCAGCGCCACCGCTGGGATCATGTAGGTGATGAACGACGCCCGGGTGGAGCCGACGCGGCCGACGAGGTCGCCCATCAGCGCGAAGGCGACGCCGGTGCCGAGCACGCCGAGCACGGCGACCGCGAGGATCGGTCCGAGCTGCCAGCTCGCGTCGCCGATCTGCCACAGTCCGTACGGGGTGGTCCAGAGTGTCGCGAGGGCCAGCACCTTGGCCATCAGGTTGACCGACCCGTAGCGCTGCTGCAGCGGGGCCGCGATCGTGACGGCGAGCCCGTAGCAGACCGTCGCGCCGACCACGAGCGCGACGCCGAGTGCCTCGCTGGAGCCGTCGCCGATCGAGGGAAGGCTCACGAGGACGACACCGACGAACCCGATGGCGATGCCGAGCAGTTGGGCGCCGCGTGTCCGTTGTCGGAACAGGGCGACCGCGAAGATCGCCGCGAAGATGGGAGTGCCGCCGTTGAGCAGGCCGGCGACCGCGGAGCTGATGTGCTGCTCGGCGATCGGGAACAGGGTGAACGGCACCGCCACCCAGACGACGGACAACACGAGGACGCGGCTGCGGTCCGCTGGACGGACGGGGGTTCGCCGCCGCGGGATCAGGGCGAGTGCCAGCGCGCCGAGCCCGACGCGCATCAGCGTGATCACACCGGGCGGGAGGGCATCGAGCCCGATGTCGATGAACAGGAATGATGCACCCCAGATGGACGCCACGGCGACGAAGAGCGACCAGTCGGTCGGGGTGAATTGCTCGTCGACCGGTCGGGGCGGGGAGACGGCCTGGCGATGATCGGGAACGGCCGTGGACACGGCGTCGACGGTAGTGGTCGTCGCGGTCGGATCGCGGCGGGATTCGGTCACGACGTTCGTCGGGTGCGCAGCCCGTCGTCACCTTCTTGGCCGCTCGAGCGGTGGGTACACTTGGAGTATGACCGAGCGCGAGCGCTCGAGGGGACTGTTCCAGCGTCCGTTCGACGCGATCGCTTCCGTGGTCGTCCCCGTGGTCGCAGATGCCGTCGATCCCGACGACCTCGTCGACCGCATCGACGTGAATGCACTGATCGACCGCATCGACGTCGATGCCGTACTCGATCGCATCGATGTGAACGCACTTGTCGTCCGACTCGACCTCGATGCGCTCCTCGATCGGGTCGATCTCGATGCCGTGCTGCATCGGGTCGATCTCGACCGGCTCGTCGCCCGGCTCGACGTGGATGCCATCGTCGACAGGGTCGATGTCGAGCGCGTCGTCGCCCGGTTCGATCTCGACGCCGTCGTGGATCGGGTCGATGTGCAACGGGTGATCGATCGCGTCGATCTCGACGCCGTTGTGGATCGGGTCGACGTGGATCGTGTCGTCGCTCGTGTCGACGTCGACGCCATCGCTGCGTCACTCGACATCGACGCCATCGTCGCGCAGAGTACGAAAGGTGTCTTCGGACGGTTCATCGATCTCCTGCGCCGTCAGGTCGTCGGCATCGACGAGGTCTGCATGCGGACCGTGACGGGATTGCTCGGGCGCGACTACGAATCGCTCCCGGCCGGGCCGCCCCTGGCCGTCGGCTCCGACGCTTCGAGCGCGCCGCGCACGATGAGTGGGCGTTACGCCGGACCGGTGTCGCGTGTCGGTGCGCTGGGGCTCGACCTGTTCGTGATCTCCTCCACGTTCACGCTGCTGATCGCGGGCGTCTCGTACTTGATCAACGTGCTCTTCGGTGGCTCGCACGATCTGACCGAGTCGAGCGGGTGGATCGCGGGAGTGGCGCTGCTGATCTGCGGCTTCTCGTACTTCTGGCTGTCCCAGGCCATCACCGGTCGCACGCTGGCCCAGGGGCTTTTCGGCCTCAAGGTGGTGCGAAGCGACGGCTCGCCGCTCAGCCCTGGCGCCGCTGCGATCCGGACGGTCGTGCTGCCGTTCAGTTTTCTCCTGCTGGGCGTCGGCGCCCTGATGGCCCTCGTCGATCGTCGTCGCCGAGCGCTCCAGGACGTCGTCGCCGGCTCGGCCGTCGTGTACGACTGGGGCGATCGTCCCGCCGCGCTCCCGGCGCCGCTCACCACGTTCCTGGATCGGCGCGAAGCCGTACGGGTATCGGATCGCGCCGACGGTTTCGAATCCTGACCGAGTCGGTAGGCTTTCGGAATGGCAACGTTCCGTGACCTGCTCGCCGCTGCGAAATCCGAGATCCGCGAGGTCGACCCCGAAGGCGCCGCGGCACGCATCGCCGCCGGTGCGATCGCACTCGACGTCCGCGAACCCGACGAGTACGAGGAGGGCGCGATCCCCGGTGCCATCCACATTCCTCGTGGCCACCTCGAAGCCCAGATCGAGAATCGCATCGCCGACAAGAGCGCGCCCGTCGTCGTCTACTGTGCCGGCGGCATCCGTTCCGCGTTCGCTGCGGTGACGCTCGCCCAGCTCGGCTTCACCGATGTCGAGTCGATGGAGGGAGGCTTCGGTCGATGGAAGGACGAGGGGCGGCCCTGGAAGCAGCCCGCCTCGCTGACGCCCGAACAGAACAACCGATACAAGCGCCACCTCCTGCTGCCCGAAGTCGGCACGGAGGGCCAGGTCAAGCTGCTCGGCGCCAAGGTGCTGATGCTCGGGGCCGGAGGGCTCGGCTCACCCGCGGCGCTCTACCTCGCCGCGGCCGGAGTCGGCACGATCGGCATCGTCGACATGGACGAGGTCGACTCGTCGAACCTGCAGCGCCAAATCCTGCACAACATCGATCGCATCGGTGATCGCAAGGTCGACTCGGCGAAGAAGACATTGACCATGCTCAACCCTGACGTCGACGTCGTCACCTACGACACGCGTCTCGATGCGTCGAACATCATCGACATCATCTCGGGTTACGACGTGATCGTCGACGGCGCCGACAACTTCCCGAGCCGGTACCTCCTGAACGATGCGAGCGTGAAGCTCGGGATCCCCGTCGTCCACGGCTCGATCTTCCGCTTCGAGGGCATGGTCAGCGTGTTCCACCCGACGAAGGGCCCGACCTACCGCGACATGGTCCCCGAGCCGCCGCCCGCCGAACTGGCCCCGAGTTGCGCCGAGGCCGGTGTGCTCGGTGTACTGCCCGGGATCATCGGGTCGATCCAGGCGCTCGAGACGATCAAGGTCATCCTCGGCCTGGGTGATGCGCTGATCGGGCGCATCCTGACCGTCGACACGATCGACATGGAGTTCCGGGTGTTCAACCTGAAGCCCGACCCGGCCAACGAAGTGACCTGGACCAACCGCGACCGCATCCAGATCAAGGAACTCGACGGTCTCTGCGCCCCCGGCCTCAGCCACTGAGTTGGTGATCACGAAGGACAGCACGAAGTGCTCGTCCCATGCCTTCGGGCCGTCGATGCGGATGGCCACGCTGCTCAGGATCTGTTCGACCGACAGCGCTCCGAGCAGGTCGGGGGCACCGCGGTTCGCGGCTGTTGCCACAGATGTGCCGGTTTCTGTAGATCATCGCCACGACGGTGCGCGGACCCCGGTGTTCCTGGTCGAGCGCTCACGAGGCGGCGGTCTCCTTGGAGATGAGCGGGTCGATCACGATCACGCCGGTCTCGCCCTCGATGATGCTCATCACCGACAGGTCGAAGCCGCGCATGCCCGGGACCACCTCGAACAATCCGCCACGGATGAGCAGCTGGCCCTGACGCCACAGGCTCGGATGCGCCGTGTCGGGGGCCGGTTCGTCGGGGAACCGGTACGCGTCGAGGTTCCACACGACGCGCCCGTCGGCGGCCGTGAACTGGTGTGTCGTGGCCCGGGCGATGAACCCGCGTTCGGTGTCGTCGAAGTCCTGGGTGTCGTCGAAGGGGAGTGCGCCGGCGTCCATCGACGGAGTCCGGCGCTCAGGCCCCGGCAGACACCACCCGCGTCGAGAGCCGTGCGAGCAGTGCGATGACCACGAGGTACAGCACGACGGCACCGAACAGCACCGCGCGGAACCCGACGGTCATCGACACCATCGTGGTCAGTGTCGAGCCGATCACCGAGAAGAACCCGTTGATCGCCCATCCCCACGCGACGTACTCGCGCGAGTGAGCGCTGTCGCGAGCGACCAGCGAGATCGTGAGCGGCATGAACATGCCGAGGCAGAACCCGAGTGGTGCGCAGATCAGGGCGACGACGGCGGCCTTGGCGAGCAGCGGCCAGCTCAGCAGCGCGTCCTCGAGGGACGGGGCGATGAACCCGTAGAACAGGCCGAGTCCGACGATGGCGATCGCCAGCGCGCCGAGCATCCGTCGAGGTGTGTGATGCCAGCGGGCGCTGACGAGTGAACCGACACCCGTCGACAGCAGGATGGCCATCAACGTGACGGTGAGCGAATACGTGGGATATCCCAGCACGAGGGAGAACCGTTGGATGAGCGTGATCTCGAACGCGATGAACGCGAGGCCGAGGATGGCGAAGATCGGCGCGGTGTTCGCCTTGTAGGGCAGCTGTCTCCAGGTGTCGCGCACGAGCACGAACGGCAACAGCAAGAACACGGCCGCGAGCAGGATCGAGAGCCCGAGCAGCACGACCAGTACCCGTTCGCCGATGCCGACTTCGATGTCGAAGTTGCTCACGGGGTCGGCGAGGTGGCGGACCACGTCGGAAAATGGTGTGAAGTGCCAGAAGAACGGACGGTCGTCGCTGATCGCGCGGACGTCGTACGGATACGCAGCGATGTAGTCGTCGGCCTCGGCGCTGGGCAGCGTGAGGATGTTGTTGACCGGGCTGTCGACCTCTTCGGTGCGGCCCGGCAAGTAGCGGGCGGTGCCGCCCGGCACGATGCTGAGCTGTGCTTCGATGCGGTCGACTTCTCCGTCGGTGAACGGAGATGCCTTCATGATGGTGGTCGAGAAGTTGTATGGCGCGAAGTCGAAGATCGCGGGCTCGGCGGTCGTCACGATGGCCAGGTTCTTCGTGACGTCGCCGAAGTCTGATGACTCGTACGCGGAGCGGGCGGTCGCCGCGAGGCGCGCCGTGCGGTTCGGACGCGCCTCGTAGTCGACCTCACCGAACTGCATCACCACCATGCCGTCGTTCGTGACGTGGCCGAGCGACTCCTCGATCATCTCCCGTGTGTACAGGTAGCTCTCGGAGAGCACGAATGCGCCGCTCGACGCAGCGTTCGACGCGGCGTAGCTGTCGGGCGCGACGAACCAGATGAGGTCGTAGTCGCTGTTCGACTTGGCGAGGTAGCTCCGCCCGTCGCCGACCACGTAGTTCACACCTGGATACTCGGTCAGGTTCGAGGTGTAGTCGGCGTACTTGCCGCGCAGCAGGTTGGCGGTCGCCGGGTTCAGTTCGACAGCATCGATCTGCTTGGCGCCGAAGTGGATGGCGGCCTCGATCTCGTGGCCGCCCGCGGCGCCGATGATCAGCATGCGTTCGGGTGGCGTGCCCAGCGCCGCGAACGGCACCGATCGTACGTCGTCGTCGAACTTGGTCAGCGATGCGGGGTCGCCGTCCCAGGGCCAGATCGCGGAGCCCCAGGTGCCGTCGTGGTACAAGATGGTGAGGTCGGGAAGCTCCTGGGCGTCGACTCGAAAGAGCGCGCTCCACTCCGATGCCGAGAGGTTCGATCCTGGTCGAACGCCCTTGCTCTCCTCGGTGCGGATGTCGGGAGCAGCGCCCGGTCGGATCACCACGACGGCGAGCATCACGGCGAGCCCGGCGGCTCCGATGGCGAGCGCTCGGCCGAGGTTCGAGCGCCACTCGATCTCGGCGAGGTGGAGCCCGATGGCGAGCAGCATGATGCCGGCGAGAGCGATGATCGACACCGGACCGACGGTGGCGATGAGCGGCACGACGACGAGGCAGGCCATCGCCGCTCCGACGAGGTCGGAGAAGTAGAGGCGGTTGATGTCGTCGGGCCGGCGGGCGAACAGCGCCGAGACGCACATTCCGATCGGGAGGAAGCTGATGTACAGGCCGAGCGCGATGACCAGCAACTCACCCATCGCCACGAGTTGCGTCGTCCGGCTGCCGGTCCACATCTCGATCGTGTCGAGCGGAGTGACCGCGACCGCGATGTAGCCGACGACGACACCGGCGGCGGATCCGATCGCACACCGGGCGAGCAGCGACCTCGTCCCCAAGCCGTCGAGCCGGCGGGAGACGGCGACGACGACGGCACCGGACCCGAGTCCGAGCAGGGCGAGTCCGATCACCAGATACGTGTAGTAGTAGTAGAGCTTGAACGAGATGATGCGCGTGTATGCGATCTCGAGCAGGAGCGCCGCCGCGCTGATCACGAAGATCTCGAGCAGGTACGTCGGGACCGACTGGTCTCCGCGGCGTTGGAAGAGTGATCTCAAGGTTGCTCCGACGTGGTGTGGTGGGCTGAGCCCCGATGGCGGTTGGAGCGTAGTGGGAGCGTGCGATCCGAAGCGGTTCTGACGGCCGTCAGCTCGGTTCGACGAGGATCTCGCGTTCGAGCGGTCCGAGTTCCTCGCGCTCCTGGATGAGCACGCCGACGATCACGAGCGCGATGCCTGTGAACTCGACGGCGCCCGGTTGTTGGTCGAGGGCGATCCACCCGATCAGCACCGCCGTCACCGGAAGCAGGGCGAGCAGGAGCGAGAACCTGCGTACGGGAATGCGTCGCATCGTGAACTGGTCGATGCCGTAGCCGATGGCGTTCGAGAACACGCCGACGAGCAGGCACAGCGCGAGCAGGCGTGGCGAGCCCCACACGTCGAGGCTGCCGGGGGCGCCGATCGGAGCGATCGCGAGCGCGCCGATCGCGAGCCCGACACCGAGACCCGACACGCCCCGATCGAACCGGGCGACCCGTGCACCGATCACGATGTAGGCGGCCCACATCACCGAGGCCAGGAAGATGAAGAAGAGCCCGAGCGGGTTGCCGCCGATCTCCGTGCCGCCGAGGACGGCCACGCCGGCGATGGCGAACAGCAGTGCCAGCGCATTGCGGCGGCTCCGGGTGGCGATTGCGGCAACCGTGATCGGCCCGATGAACTCGATGGTCACGGCGATCCCGAGGTCGACGCGGTCGATGCCGAGATAGAAGAACGTGTTCATCAATGCGGTCGCGATGCCGAACAGCGCTGCGGCCACGAGTTCGGCGCGACTCCATTTCTGACGCCAGGCACGTGACGCGACCACCACGGCGACCGCGGCGCCGATGACGCGGAACCAGGCGACCGTCTGCGGGGCGACCTCGTCGAACAGCGCAACGGCGATGACGGCGCCGATGTACTGCGACACCGCCGACAGGACGAACAGTGCCTCCGGTTGGGTGGTGTTGAGCCAACGGGTGACCGGCCCCGTCGGCGTCGGGGCAGCGGACAGGGCCTACTCGAACAATTCGGGGTCGGTGCGGGCGATCTCGTCCCACAACGGCTGGAAGCTGAACCACCCGGCCGCGTGGAAGCCGGTGTTCTGCTGGGTGTACGTGGCGTACTCGTCGCGGATCTCGATCGGATCGCCGGCGGCCATCGCCATCAACTGCGCCTGGCACGACCGCTCCATCGAGATGAACCAGAACGCCGCTTCGTCGACGGTCTCGCCGACGGTGAACAGGCCGTGGTTCTGGTGGATCGCCGCCTTGCCGTCAGGGAACTTCGAGGCGAGTTCGCGACCGGCTTCGATGTCGAACACGACGGCGCCGCCCTGCTCGGAGATGACGTGGTGATCGTTGTAGAAGATGCAGGCGTCCTGGGTGAGCGGGGCGAGCGGGATGCCGAGCGAGCTGAACGACTTGCCATACGGCGAGTGGGCGTGGGCCGCGGCGACGACGTCGGGGCGAGCCGCGTGGACGGCGGCATGGATCACGAATGCCGCGCGGTTGACCGGCTTGGTGCCGTAGACGACGTTGCCCTGGTGATCGACGAGAATCAGGTCGCTCTGGCGGATGTGACGGAAGCTCATCCCGAACGGGTTGACCCAGAACATGTCCGGATACTCCGGGTCGCGCACGGTGATGTGTCCGGCGACGCCCTCGCCGAAGCCGAACTTGCCGAAGACGCGCAGCGCCCCGGCGAGATGCGACTTGCGGTAGTGGCGCTCGTCCTCCACGTTGTCGAACGTCGGGATCCCGTCGAGCCCGACGGTCTTGGGGGTGAGCTCGATGCCGTCGATCATGCCCGGCGAAGTGGTGGTGACGTCCTCGGTGATGGCCATGGGCACACCGTAGCCGTGGCGTTCAGCGGTGTCTCGGGCCGTACGATCGGGCGATGGCCGAGATCCGACCCGTCGACATCGCCGCGCCGGCGGCGAACTATGCCCACGCCGTGCTGACCGAGGGAGCATCACGCTGGCTGCACACCTCCGGCGTGGTGCCGGTGGCACCCGACGGTTCGACGCCGGCCGGTCTGGCCGATCAGGCGGCGCTGGTGTGGTCGAACATCGCCGCAATGCTCCGCGACGCCGAGATGGCCACCGGCGACATCGTGTCGGTGACGACTTACGTCGTGGTCGGCGAGGATCTCGCACCGGTGATGGCCGCCCGCGACACCGTGCTCGGTGAACACCGTGCGGCATCGACACTGGTCACCGTCCCCGCGTTGGCCCGACCCGAGTGGCGCATGGAGATCGCCGTCATCGCGGCGCGCTGAGCCGACGTTCGCCCTGAGGTGTCACCTCGGGCCGTTGGAGTCCCTGATGTGGATCATCTCGGACTCGAAGTGGGCCTTTGCCTGCGACGTCGAGGAGCCGCCGGGAGCGCCATGGCTACCTGGATAGTCGCCGCTCGAGGCCAGGTTGCGCATCTTGTTTCTCCAACGCTTGAACCATGCCATCGGAAACCTCCTCGGGTTGCTCGTACCGACCGTAGCCCAGGCGTTCAGGGTGCCGGCGGGGCGTCCCACTCGCGCAGGGTGTTCTCCACCTCGTCGATGCTCCAGGCGAGACGGCCGTGTTCGAGGATGGCGCCGCCGACGAAGAAGTTGATCCCGTGGTCGGCCGCGCCGGCGTCGCGGCTGCGCCAGACCCGCCAGTCGGTGGCGAGGCCGATGATCCCGCGATGGCGATCGGGGTCGTTGCGAACGAGTTCGGTGAAGATGCCGATCTCGCAGGCGGTGCCGTCGTCGACCATCGGCCCGTCGAGCCAGGCGACCACCGCTTCGGCGTCGCGCAACCCGGCGCTGTCGACCGCGAACACCGTCTCCGGATCGAGCGGCGCGAACTTCTGGCGGTGTGGGACGAAGCATTCGTGACCGGCGGCGTCCAGGCGGTCGGCGAGCGCATCGATGTGATCGCGCTCCGCTGGGGTGAACATCGG
>JAHENF010000079.1 GCA_024643255.1 Ilumatobacteraceae bacterium | reverse complement strand
GTGTCGCTCGAGGGGTGACGGAGCTTGCTCATCGCCCGTGCCTCGATCTGGCGGATGCGCTCACGGGTGAGGTTGAAGTGTTCGCCGACCTCTTCGAGCGTGCGCGGCTCGCCGCGATCGAGACCGAAGCGAAGCTTGAGGATCTCGCGCTCGCGCTCGTCGAGCGGGGCGAGCAGCCGTGAGATCTCGTCGGGCAGCAGCGCGGTCGCGGCGACTTCGAACGGCGATTCGGCCGAGCGGTCTTCGACCACGTCGCCGAGTTCGGCGTCGCCGTCTTCGCGGAGGGGCTCGGACAGCGAGAGGGGCTCGGCGGCGAAGCGCAACGCCTCGGTCACCTTGTCCTCCGGCATCTCGACTTCCTTGGCCAGCTCGGACAGCGTGGCGGGACGGCCGTACTTCAACTCGAGTCGCGAGCGCGCCTTCTGCAGACGTGCGAGCGTGTCGCCGGCGTGGACCGGCAGACGAATGGTGCGACCCGTGTTGGCGATGCCGCGTGTGATCGCCTGGCGGATCCACCACGTCGCGTAGGTCGAGAACTTGAAGCCCTTGCGCCAGTCGAACTTCTCGACCGCGTGCATCAGCCCGAGGTTGCCCTCCTGGATGAGGTCGAGCAGTGGGAGGCCCGACGCCTGGTACTTCTTGGCGATCGACACGACGAGACGCAGGTTCGACTGGACGAACTGGCGCTCGGCTTCCTCGCCCTGACGGGCGGTACGGCGCAGCTCACGCTTCTTCGCCGCGGTCAGCTCCTCGCCCGCATCGAGCTGGGCGATCGCTTCGTTGCCGGCTTCGATGGCCTTCGCGAGACGCACCTCGTCGTCTTTGGTCAGCAGCGTGTACTGCCCGATGTCGGTGAGGTAGAGACGGACGAGGTCTTCGTCGTCACGGTCGACGCGATCTTTGGCCACCTGGTGCTCCTACTGTGTTGATTCAACGGAGGTGCCGACGGTTGTCGGTGCCCCCGTGGAGGATTCGGCGTGCGAGTGTGTCGAATGACGAGGTCTGCTGAGAAGGAGCACGACCGCCGACATGAGACGTGGGTCACGATACCGACGTGACCCCATCCCCCAACCACGCGAACCGAACGCCGCCGAGATATCGCAACTGGAGATGGATGAGAGCGAGGAATCGTCATGAGTGATGCAGCATCCGAGAGGGCGGAACAGGCGGACGTCGAGCTCACGATCGTGACGATGCGTTTCGATGCCGCGGACGATGGCGAACTGCTCGCGGTCCTGTCGAAGTACGTCGTGTTGACGCGCATGCAGGACGGATGCCGCAACGTCGATCTCTGCTCCAGCGTCACCGTGACCGGTCGACACCTCGTCGTGACCAAGTGGGAGACGCCGGCGCACCAGCGCCGCCACTTCGACTCCGAGGTGATGGTCGACATGGCCAGGTCGTGCAACGGCATCCTCGCCGAGGCGCCGGTGATCGACCTCTGGGACGCCACGAGCGCGCACGACCTTCGGTAAGAACTCCGTGACTGCGCGATGCGGTCGCGGGCGGCTCCGCCCTGCGGCTGGGTAGAATCCTTTCACCATGGCGAATCCAGTATTCAAAGACGAAGCCTTCGACAAGGCCTCACAGGACTTCCGAGCTGCCCAACCCGGATGGGCGGCCCCCGAAGCCGGCACCCACACCCAGACCCAGCCGATGACCGACGGCCCCGTCAGCGGTTGGCAGAAGGCGATGACGCTCAACGGCGTGATCACGGCGTCAGCCGTGCTGCTCGTCATCCTGTTGATCGCGGGGGCCTTCGGATGGAGCGCGGCGTCCGGGCCGACCGACGTCAATGGCGTCGACACGTATTCGTTCCCGCCGATCGCGATGCTCGGCATCATCGTCGGGTTCGTGTCGGTGCTCATCGCGATGCGAAAGCCGAACCTGGCCAAGATCCTCGGGCCGGTGTACGCCGTCGCCTACGGATTCGCCGTCGGGGCGATCTCCAAGGGCTACGAGACCTACTACGACGGCATCGTCGTCCAGGCCGTGCTCGCCACGGCGTCGGTGTTCGCCGTGATGCTCGTGCTCTACCGCACCCGGATCATCAAGGTCACCGACAAGTTCCGCCGCACGGTGATCATCGCGACCATGGGCGTGATGGTGCTGTACCTGGTGTCGTTCGTGATCAGCTTGTTCGGCACGACCCTGCCGTTCCTCGACGGCAGCAACATGCTCTTCAGCATCGGCTTCTCGCTGTTCGTGTGCGGTCTCGCCGCGGCAAACCTGGCCCTCGACTTCGACTTCATCGAGCGGGGCATCAAGTCCGGCCTGCCGCAGAACTACGAGTGGGTCGCCGGCCTCGGGCTCGTGGTCACGCTCGTGTGGCTGTATCTCGAGATCCTGCGTCTCCTGTCGTACCTGCGCAACTGACGGCGGAGGTCGCTGATCGTCGCGGTCGGCATGCCGACGTGAATCCAACCGAATCGTCCGACGGCGGCAACCTCATCGAGGCGGCCGCCGTCTGCGTTGTGGGTGGGGCGTTCGCGTCAGCGGTCGGCGCGCCGTTCGGTCTCGCGCTGCCGCTCGGTGCGGTCGGGGCCGCGAACGGCGCGATCTGCGGATGGCGTCGCATCTACGACTGGAGCTGTTCGACGGGCCTGGTTGCCTTCACGCTCGACTCGACGTGGGCGTTGCCGATGACCGCTGCGGGCCTCGCGTCGCAGGCGATGGGTGTCGTGCGCGGCGCGCCGGGCTACGACGCATCGCTGAGTCGGCGGGCGAATCGCCAGGTGTTCCGCCGCGGGTTCGTCCCCCGGTCGGGATTCGCGATCACGATCGGCAACGTGGTCAGCGGCGCCGGCGACACCACGGTGGCGCGTCGGCGTCGGCTGATCGCCGATCACGAGGACGTCCACGTCTGGCAGGCGCGCTGGTTCGGGCCGTTCTACCCGGTGCTCTACGGGGGATGGATGCTCGTCGGGGGTGCGGCCGGGATGATGGTGTGGGTGCTGCGACGCCGATCGGAACGATTCACGAAGGTCGTCGAGTCGTGCGCCTACTACCTCAACCCGTTCGAGTGGTGGGCCTACAGCCGCGACGATCACTGGCCTCCGGCGGGCAAGGTCGCCGGCCTGGGTTGGCGCGCCCCGGTGGTCCGTCCCCGTCGACGCCACTGACCGGCCGGTCACCGAGCGTTTGTGGCGCGATGTGGTTGACCCGTCCCGTCGGAAGTGCACCACAAACGGAGAGGAGTGGGTCACCCAGCGTTTGTGGCGCGATGTGGTTGACCCGTCCCGTCGGAAGTGCACCACAAACGGAGAGGAGAGGGGCCGGGCGCGCGGTGCTCAGGTCACCCGGGCGAGGAGGTCGAGCAGGGCGGCGTTGAACGCGGCCGGCGCCTCCTGCTGGGTCCAGTGGCCGGCGCCTTCGATCATGACCGTGCCGCGGAAGTCGGGCAGCATCGTGGCCATCGCCTCGACCGACTCGGGACGGCCTGCGATCACTCCGTCGCGGGTGCCGCCGATGAAGGCGGTGGGCATCGCGGGCACGGCGAGGCGCTTGGTGATCTCGAAGTCGGCGTCGAGATTCCGGTACCAGCTGAGCGGGCCGAAGAATCCGCTCGTCGTGAACTGCGCGACGTACACCGCGAACTCGTCGGCGTTGATCCACGACGGAAGACCCTCGGGAATCGGCTCGCCGCGCGTGATCGCATCGAGGAACCCGGTGCCCTCCATCGGCGGCAGCGGATCCGGCGGCGGACCGAACATCTCGCCCGAACCGCCCCACAGCGTGAGCCGCATCGTGTTGGCGACGTCGGTCTCCAATTCGGCCTCGGCCGGACCGACGGGCTGGAAGTACAGCATGTAGAAGAACCGGTCGCCCGACATGGCGCGGAACAGATCGGTGGGCGGTGCCGGCCACGGCGTGTACGGCACGCTCACGTTCACCAGCCCGCGCACCCGATCGGGATGCAGACGGGCGAGATCCCACACCACCAGCGCCCCCCAGTCGTGACCGACGAACAACGCGTCGTCGGCGCCCGCATCGTCGAGCAGGCCGACGAGGTCGGCGCACAGATGATCGGTCCGGTACGCGCCGACGTCACGAGGCGCGCTCGACGTGCCGTAGCCGCGTTGGTCGGGCACGATCACCCGGTAGCCGGCATCGACGAGCGGTTCGACCTGGTGGCGCCACGAGTGTGAACTCTCCGGGAATCCGTGCACGAGCACGACGACCGGATCGCCGGGTGTGCCGGCATCGGTGACCTCCAGTTCGACACCGTTCGTTGCGATGCGTCGACGAGACAGCCTCATGTTCGCGACACTAGGGATCGCGACCGAAGCGGGTGCAGGCGGCTCGCCCGGCCGGTCAGATGTGAGCTGCAGATCGCAGGCTGGGAGCGTCGGGCAACTGGCCCTGATCGAGCACGGGGAGCCCTAGCGCGAGCTCCACGGTCTTCAACAGGCTCGCATGCGAGCCGAGGAGATCGTCGATCGGGCCCGGCCGGGCGGTCGGCGCGATCAGCAGGTTCGGCACGGGCTGGTCCTCGTCGTAGATCACCACGACGAGAGTCTCGCCGCGCAGGTACGACGCGCTGGTGAGGACGGGTTGGAGAGTCGAGCGGGCCCACTCGTCGACTGCGTCGTCACCGCAGTCGTGCCCGTCGTGGCACAAGTCGGGCACGACGAACGCGAACATCGGCAGATTGCTCGGGTCGAACTCGGAGAACGGGCGGACCTCGTCGGCGCAGTGACTCGGGTCGTCGGCCCCCTGGTAGTAGAGCGCCGGGATGTGCTTGGCCCGGTTGTCGCCGACCGAGCAAGGTTCGGACGTCCCGTCGACGTAGGTGCGAGCGGTTCCGCCGGACTCCCTCACCTGGCGGAAGATGTTGTCATCGGTCGACAGACAGTTCGCGGACGGCTCGCAGTCGTCGGAGACGGTCTGGCTCTTGACCCCCGAGGTCAGACCGATGTACTGGTTGAGGCTGTTCTCGCCGGCGTCGATCTCCGCCCAGTCGACGAAATAGCTGCACTGTTCGGCAAGTCCTTGCAGGTATGGCATGTCGCCGCCGGAGAACCCCATGCCCACCGCCGCGCTGCGACCACCGGTCCACGTGCGATTCTCCTCGACGAGCATCACGACGTGTTGGTAGGTGGCCGGTGGTGCCGCGTCGCTTCCGCACGGAGCTGACGTGCTCGCCACATCGGGGGCAGTGACCGCCGTCGATGTGTCTGCGGGTGTCGATGTCTCGATCGCTGTCGAGTCTGGACGGGTCGTGGCACCGGGGCCGCTCTGACAGCTGGCGAACACCGCAGCACCGACGATCACAGCCCCGACTGCCATGGCACTGCGGTGGCGAGGTCGTCGTCCGCCCGGGGAGTTGTCGGCATCCATCACGAGCGCATCTTTGCGCGCTGTTCGCGCCCGAGAGCATCAGGCCGACGCGGTCGCGACGACCTCGGGCCAGCTGAGTTCGTCGGCACCCCACAGCGCATCGAATGCCGTGTCGACGCGGTCGCCGAAGCCGAATCGGTTGCGATGGTTGTAGCGCCACCGCTGCTGGTTGGTGGTCACGCCGAGACGAGCGAGTCGGCCGACGCAGTAGGTGTCCCAGGCAGCGTTCTCGGCGAGGGTGAGATCGAGGTCGCACGGCGCGTCGGCGAAGTCGGGCCGGAGCCGGTCGCGTGAGCGCAGCAGGATCCGCCCGAGCGACTCGCGGGCATTCTCCGGGCTGAACGACATCGGGTGTTTGCGATCCTCCAGTGCGCCGCTCTCGGCGTGCAGGGTGACCGTTGCGCCCGACGACGATCCGTCGAGTTCCTCCGAGAGCTTGGCGAGCGGCGTCGTCTCGTCGACGATCACGTGGATCGGATTCGACATCCCGAGCATCGCCGCGAGCTCGGCGACGATCGTCGCGATCTCATCGGCCTCGTACTTGACGAAGGAGAACTCCGCAGGTGAGACCGTGACGTTCGGTGTCTCGGTCGTGGTATCGCTCATCGGGGAGTCAGGCCGGCGCGTCGGCGCCGACCTTCTCGCGGTAGGCCAGCACCTGCGCCCGACGCTCGGCGAGCGCCTCGGCATCCATCTCGGAGATCGTCTTGACCTCGTCGTCGGTGAATCCGGCGAGTTCACGGAAGCGTGTGGCGAGGCTGAAGGAGCTCTCCTCGCTCTCGCCGCGTGCACCACCGAAGCTGAACAGCTTGTCGACGACCTGCTGGAACTCGAGTGCCTTGCTGCGGCGATCGGGATCGTTGGCGGTGACCTTGCGGAGCCAGTCGGAGCCCATCTTCACGTGGGTGACCTCGTCGGCGAGCATCCAGTCCTCGCAGAATTCCAGGTAGGGGTCGCCGGCGATGTCGCCGAACTCCTTCATCTGGGTGAAGACGTCGATGGCGAGTCCTTCGAGCGCCCGGTTGACCCCGGCGAGGCGCAGGATCGGATCGTTCGAGCACGCCGCCTCGAACAGCACGGTGTTCTCGGCGAACTCGCCGAGCTCGGTGCCCATCCAGTCGGACAGCTTGGCGCTGATCTCGACGTGGCGGGCCTCGTCCCACGCCTGGCGGGCCATGTCGAGCTTCAACTCGAACGGCACGGTGTCGCTGGTGCCATCGCCGGTTGCGAAGTCGTGGGCGGTGCGGCCGGCACCTTCGAGCGCCTGGATCTCGCCGACCATGATGCCGTGCATCAGGCCGCGGGCCGCATCGGAGGCGTCGTGACGGTCGGGGGTGAGCCGCTTGCTGGCGCCGCGGCTCTTGGCGGACGACTCCTTCAGCTCGAGGGCGGTGCGTCCGTCTTTCATGCGCTCGGCCATGTTCGTCTGGACGAACCGCTCGTCGCGAGCGAGATCCTCTACCGGAAAGAACTGACGCATCAGGCGCCCCCTTCAATGCTGGTGTGTGTCGCCGTGCCGATGCTATCGAATCCCGTGATCCCGCCGGCCTCCACCATGATCGCCTCGAGCCTGGCCTGATGGGCGGCAGCGCGCTCGACGTGCTGTGGTGTGGTGATCAGCGACTGCAGGAGCATCTCGCCGTCGCGCCAGTCGTCGAACTCGTCCTGGAGGATGAAGTTGATCGAGCGGATCGTCGGTGCGTCGGTGATCTCGCTCGTGTTGTTGCGGTGATACGTGTAGGCGGCGATGAAGCGCGGGATGAGGACGCGGTAGACGCCGACCAACTTCTCGATCGTCAGCTCCGGCGCCTCGGGTTCGGTCATGGCCTCGATGAAGCGCTCCATGGCGTCGTTGGCGGGCACGGTCAGGCGCTCGGGCTTCATCTCACGCAACTCGGGCAGGCGCTTGTTCCAGAGGTCGGCGTGCCAGGCGTGGTGGTAGCAGTGGGTGCCGAGGCGCATCTTCACGTCGAGTTCGGGCACCGTGGCAACCCAGCCGCCGAGGGCCTCGAACAGCTTCATCTCGGTCCACTTGTAGTTGCCGACGCGCCGGGCGGTGTCGGCCACGCTGAACGACCCAGGGATGTCACGCCGGTCCCATGGCGCGAACGGCGCACGTGCGGTCGACTCGGCCTGCATCGCATCCGTCATCTCGACGACGCTAGTGAACCTGCCGTCGTGCCCTCCGACCGGACCTTCAGGTCGTTGCGATGAGGTTGTGGTGCGAGGGGTGGGCCGGAACCTCAT
>JAHENF010000078.1 GCA_024643255.1 Ilumatobacteraceae bacterium | reverse complement strand
ATCGCATCGACGACATGCACGCCTTCCATTCGCGTGATGAAGAATTCGTGGCCAACGATTGGACCCGGACGCTGAACGGCCTGCACGTCTACGACAGCATCGCAGTGCTCGACAAACACCAGCGTGAGCCGCTCGAGAATCGCAGGACCGGACGGCCGGTGTTCGACGACATCTACGGCACGCAGGCAGACTCGATGATCGACGACTACCACCGTGCCCAGCTCGAGTCGCTCGGACGCCCGATGGCGCGTGTGCGGCGAACGCTGCGAGATCCTCGAGCTGCTTTCCGGCGCGCCATGGCTCGATTCGGGCGCGACGACGCAACCTAGAAGAGCGGCGTGGTGTCAGTCGCGCAGGGCCTCGTTCACGTTGCGGAGTCGTGCGACCAGCGTCTCGATGACGTGCATCGCGATGTCGGGCTCCTCACGCAGCAGCGTACGCATGTTCCACGCCGACAACCCGAGGGTCTCGAGTTCGCCGCTCGCGACGATGGCCGCCGACCGAGGATTGCCGTCGAGGACACTCATCTCACCGAAGTGGTCGCCTGGCCCGAATGTGGCCACGGTGCCGTCGTTGATCCGCGCCTCAGCGACGCCGCTCACGACGATGTAGAGCCGGCCGAATCGGCCGGAGGAATCCTCGTCGATGACCGCGTCACCATCGCCGAAGCGATACGGCTTGGTCTGTTGGGCGATCCGACCGAGCGTCTTGTCGTCGAGACCTGCGAACAGGCTGACTCCCCGGAGTGCGGCCACCGCGCTGTCGTCGTGCTTCATGTGTGACTCCCTGTTGTCGGAACCGCCGACATTACACACTGTTGACGTGGCGACCGGAACTCCGTAGTGTGGACGGTCTCACACGTACGTAGTTACGTTCATGTGAGATCGAGCGACGTGTTCGGACACGGTCGTGATGTTGGGCGAAACGAACCGGAGGCACTCCGTGCAGAACACTTCAGACGATGCCGTGGCACACGCTGCGGAACTCGGATACAGCGGTACCCAGACGGCCAAGGTCGTCGGGATCTCGTACCGACAACTCGACTACTGGGCTCGCACCGACCTCATTCGGCCGTCGCTCAGCGACGCGACGGGCAGTGGGAGTCGCCGCTCGTACTCCTACAACGACCTGTTGGAGCTGAAGGCGATCAAGAAGCTGCTCGATTCCGGTATCAAGCTCGAACAGGTCCGCAAGGTGTTCGAGTATCTCCGCGAACACGTCAGCACCGACATCGCCGCAGCCCACATCGTGATCGACGGCGGCAGCGTGATGCTGTGCGACGGCGACCAACTCGTCGACGTCCTGAAGAACGGCCAAGGGGTGCTCAACGTGCTCTCTCTCGGTGGTGTACGCGACGAACTCGAAGCCGACTTGGCACCGATCGCGGCGGACCCCGTCGAGATCGACACCCGACGTCGCACAGGATGACGCTCAAGCGGTCTCCGCTCGACGGCCAACATCGGGCGCTCGGTGCCACGATGGTCGAGTTCGGTGGTTGGGAAATGCCGATTGCCTACCCGACCGGCACGATCGAGGAGCATCTGGCATGCCGCAACCGTGCGGTCATGTTCGACGTGTCGCACCTCGGCACCGTCCGCGTCGAGAGTGCCGACGCATTCGACACGCTGCAGGCCACCCTCACCAACGACCTCGGCAAGGTCGGTCCCGGTCGGGCTCAGTACACACACCTGCTCGACGCGAACGACGCCTCGGTGGTCGATGACATCATCGTGTGGTGGCACGCCGACGGCGTGTTCGACGTGATGCCGAACGCATCCAACACGACCGGTGTGCGATCCGCGATCGGTGGGACCGACACGACCAGCTCCCGCGCGGTGATCGCCGTACAAGGACCAGACGCGAAAGCGTTGGTGTCCACCGTGTTCGCGGCGGCCGGCGCCGTGGGACGATTCCGCGTCGAGTCCTGCGACTGGCACGGGGCTCCGTGCACGGTCGCAGGGACGGGCTACACCGGCGAGGCCGGCATCGAGATCGCCGTGCCGGCCGATGCCGCCGCCTCGTTGTGGAGCGCGCTGCTCGACGCAGGCGTCCCGCCGGCCGGCCTCGGCGCTCGCGACACGCTGCGCCTCGAGGCGGCGCTGCCGCTGCACGGCCATGAGCTGGGCGCCGGCATCACCTCGCTGCAAGCCGGTCTCGGCTGGGTTATCGCCTGGGACAAACCCTCGTTCGTCGGTCGTGATGCCGCGCTGGCAGAGCGTGAGCGCGGCGTGAGCCGCCGGCTGATGGGCATCGCCACGGAGGGCCGCCGTCCGGCGCGTGCCGGATGTGCGGTGTCGATCGACGGCGTCGCCGTGGGTGAGGTCACGAGTGGCAACTTCTCGCCTGTTCTCGGCCACGGCATCGCGCTTGCCTTCCTTCCGCCGCAGACGGCGATCGGTGCCGACGTGGTCGTGGATGTGCGCGGCAAGCCGTTGCCCGGCGTCGTGGTCGAGACGCCGTTCGTGCGCCACTGACGAGCGCCTCGCCGGGTCAGCTTGAAGCTGCAGACTTCTTGTTCGCAGCGGATTTCTTGGTGGTCGCTGACTTCTTGGTTGTCGCGCGCTTCTTTGCCGGTGGCTTCTTTGCCGCGGTCTTCTTGGCCGCCGTCCTCTTCGCTGGAGCGCGTCGCGGCGGGGGAGCGGTGTGCACCGTCTTGGTCTCCGTCACGACGCTTCGCGACGTCTCGGCGCGCGGGGCTGCGGAGGGAGTGGCCGGTCTTCCACCGGGGACGCGAAAGCCGGCGAACAACCCGCCGGCGGATTCGGCCAACTGGGTCAGCGGGCTGAGCCGATGGGAGACCTCGCCGAGGAGGTCGGAGAACTGCCCGATCTGCGACGGCAGTTGCGTGAATGCCGGATTGCCGAGCATGTCGGCGAGACGGTTCAACCCCGGGGCGACCGCCATCGCCGGCCCACTGACCACCTGCATCATGTCGTCAGCGGCCTTCACGGCGCGGGTGACCTGGGGGACCGCGGCGCGAATCGGTTCCTCGACGTCGGCGAGCAGTGAATTGATCCGCTCGCTGGTCTCGTTGAGGTTGGCCATCGTGCGATTGAAGTTCTCGACACCCTTCAAGAATTCGTCGACGCCCTTGCGGAACTGCTCGAGCGACCGCACGGTGCCGGCCAAGGGCGTGGCGAACAGCGTGAACAGATCGGCCAACGGGTCGTTTCGGTCCTGAGGCATCGCGTCAACCTACTCGCCCTCATCGGCCGGCGATGCCGTCGCACGGGCCTCGCAGCGGCGTCAGCGTCCAGCCGCGGCGTAGGCCTCGAGCGGCTCGCAGGAGCACACGAGGTGGCGGTCGCCCTGAGCGCCGTCGATCCGCGACACGGCCGGGAAGTACTTCGATGCGCGCAGTCCGGCGACGGGGAACGCCGCGAGATCACGCGTGTAGACGCGGTCCCAGTCGCCGAGCAGATCCTCTGCCGTGTGTGGTGCATGATGCAGAGGGCTGTCCTCGTGTGCCCACTCGCCCGAGCCGACGCGATCGATCTCGTGCCGGATGGCGATCATCGCTTCGCAGAAGCGATCGATCTCGCGCAGCGACTCGCTCTCGGTCGGCTCGACCATCAGCGTGCCCGCCACGGGGAAGCTCATCGTCGGCGCATGGAACCCGTAGTCCATGAGGCGCTTGGCCACGTCGTCGACGGTGACCCCCGTCGCCTTCGTGATCGGTCGGAGATCGAGGATGCATTCGTGGGCGACGCGGCCGTTCGCGCCGCGGTACAGCACCGGGAAGTGTGGGTCGAGGCGCTCGGCGATGTAGTTGGCCGCAAGGATGGCGACGGTCGTCGCAGTCGTGAGGCCCTGGCCGCCCATCATCTCGATGTACATCCACGGAATCGGCAGGATCCCGGCCGAGCCGTACGGTGCGGCCGACACCGCGCCGACGGGTTGGTCGTCGCGCAGCGGATGTCCGGGCAGGAACGGCGCGAGATGTGATCGCACGCCGATCGGGCCGACCCCCGGGCCACCGCCTCCGTGGGGGATGCAGAAGGTCTTGTGGAGGTTGAGGTGGCTCACGTCCGCGCCGAACTCTCCCGGACGGGCATGGCCGACCAGCGCGTTGAGGTTGGCGCCGTCGACGTACACCTGCCCGCCTGCGGCGTGGATCAGGGCACACAGCGTGCCGACCTCGGCCTCGAACACGCCATGGGTCGACGGATACGTGATCATCGTGGCGGCCAACCGGTCGCCGACGTCGGCGATCTTGGCGCGGACGTCATCGAGATCGACGTTGCCGTGGTCGTCGCAGGCGACGACCACGACCTCCATACCGGCCATCACTGCGCTCGCCGCATTGGTGCCGTGCGCACTGGACGGGATGAGGCAGACGGTTCGCCGGTCGTCGCCGCGCGAGCGGTGATAGGCGCGAATCGCCAGGAGCCCGGCGTACTCGCCCTGGCTGCCGGCGTTGGGCTGGAGGCTCACGGCGTCGTACCCGGTGATCGTCGCGAGGCGCTGCTCGAGATCGGTGATCAGCTCGAGATATCCGGCGACTTGGTCGACCGGCGCGAACGGATGGATGTCGGCGAACTCCGGCCACGTGATCGGCACCATCTCGGAGGTGGCGTTCAGCTTCATCGTGCACGATCCGAGCGGGATCATCGTGCGATCGAGTGCCAGGTCGCGATCGCTGAGGCGACGCAGGTACCGCAGCATCTCGTGTTCGCTGTGGTATCGGTCGAACACCGACTGGGTGAGGAACTCGTCGCTTCGCCGGCTCGTCGCCGGCAGGCCGTCAGGGCAGTTGTCGAGCAGGTCCGCACCGACCTCGGCTCCGCCGAGTGCTGCGACGATCGCGCTGACGTGAGCGAGCGTGGTCGTCTCGTCGAAGGTCATCGCGATCGTGGTGTCGTCGATGCGTCGGATGTTGAATCCGGCGGCGAGGGCCGCCGCCACGCTGTGGTCGGCCGAGGCCACCGCAACGCTCAACGTGTCGAACCAGGTCGTGTTGCGCACGTCCAACCCGCCGCCGGTCAGTCCTGCAGCGGCGATGGACGTGAGCCGCTGGACGCGCTCGGCGATCCTGGTGAGCCCGCTGCGGCCGTGCCATGCGGCGTAGAGGCCGGCGATGTTCGCGAGCAGCACCTGTGCCGTACAGATGTTGGAGGTCGCCTTCTCGCGACGGATGTGCTGTTCGCGCGTCTGCAACGCCAGTCGCAGGGCCGGCCGGCCGACGGTGTCGGTACTGACACCGACGATCCGACCCGGCATGGCGCGAGCGGCGCGTTCATGGGCGGCGATGAACGCGGCGTGCGGTCCGCCGAACCCCATCGGGACCCCGAATCGTTGTGCGGAGCCCACAGCGATGTCAGCGCCGATCTGGCCCGGGGGAGTGGTGAGCACGCATGCGAGCGGGTCGGTGACGACGACCGCGATGCCGCCGACCGCATGCACCTGGTCGATCGCGTCGGTCCAGTCGACCACCGAACCTGATGACGTCGGCAGGCTGAAGAGCGCCCCGAACAGTCCGCCGCCATCGGTGAGCAGATCGAGGTCGCCGACGACGAGTTCGATGCCCACCGGCTCGGCCCGTGTGCGCAGGACGGCGATCGTCTGAGGATGGGTGTCGTGGTGGACGACGAATCGATCCGAGGCGGACTTCGACTGGCGGCGCGCCATGGTCATCGCTTCCGCCGCGGCGGTGGCCTCGTCGAGCAGTGATGCATTCGCCACGTCGAGCCCGGTGAGCTCGGTCACCAGCGTCTGGAAGTTGAGCAGCGCCTCGAGACGGCCCTGGCTGATCTCGGGTTGGTACGGCGTGTAGGCGGTGTACCACGCCGGATTCTCGAGGACGTTGCGCGCGATCACCGGTGGCGTGATCGTGCCGGTGTATCCCATGCCGATCAGGCTGGTCACCCGACGGTTCTTGGCCGCGATCGCCCGCAACCGCTCGATCGCATCTGCTTCGGAGACACCCGGTGGAAGCGCGAGTGGTGACGCCGCGACGATCGACTCCGGCATCGTGGCCGTCAGCAACGCATCGGTCGAGGCCATCTCGATCGCCGCGAGCATCTGGGAGACATCGCCACTGGACGGACCGACATGACGGCGCGTGAACTCGTCGGATTCGATCAACTCCGACAGGGGAGTGGGTGAGAGTTCTGGACGGGGTGCGGACACGGGGAAGCCTCCTCGATCGGTCGGACTTCCCCGGCTGTCATCGGTACCTGAGAGTTTCGTCGGGACGTGCCCGGCTTTCCCCGTCGGTGGACATCTGGCTCCGACCACGGTGGTCGACATGTACCAGGTGTCACTTTCCAGCGTGCCTCATCCGAGCGGTCCGTGTGCCTGAGAGATTCCGGGGAGGTTGCTCCTTCGGCGCCGCCACGTTTCGACGACTCTCCCGCTCGGTTGGAACGGCGATTCAGTTGTGGCCGCAGCGTAGCCGCTCGTCGATTCGATCGAGGCGACGGGGCTCAGGCTCGCGGCGCCGTGATGGCGCAGGCGTCGACCGGCTTGATGACCGGGTACGGGTTGACCGCTGCCCCGCCGCCGGGGTGCACTTCGAAGTGCAGGTGAGGCGTTGCTGCATTGCCGGTTGCGCCGACCGTCCCGATCACCTGGCCGGCGGTGACCTTGGCGCCGACTGCGATGCCCTCGGCGAAGGTGTCCATGTGCAGATAGGTGAAGTAGGTGCCGTTGTCGGCCTGGACCCGCACCCCGTTGCCGGCGAGGGTTCCGGGAGCGTCGATGTACTGCTTGGAGATGGTGCCCGACACGACGGCGTAGAGCAGCTTGCCCTTGGCGGCGATGACGTCGACTCCCTCGTGCAGACGGCCACCGCTGCGAGGAGCCTGCCAGGTGTCGGCAAACCAGCACTGGCCCTGGACCGGGAACACGTCGATGACGACCTTCGTCGTCGGTTTCGCCACCGGGGCCGGAGCCGGGGCGTTGCCCAGGCGATCGGCGGTGGTCTTGTCGAGCTTTCCAGTCGGGGTCAGGCCCGAGCGTCGCTGGAATTCCATGATCGCCCCGGCGGTCGCTGCTCCGAACACGCCGTCGGCGCCACCGGCGAAGCTCACACCGGCCGCGATGAGCGACTTCTGGAGTGCGGTCACCCGGGTGCCACGCTCGCCGTAGACCGGGAATCCGGCGGGGGAGGTGACGCCCTGCGGCTTCGAAGCGGGCGAACCCGTCCCGAGGCCGAGCGTCGTGGCGTCCGTCTCCGAGACGGTGCCGGTCTGTGGTGTGCCGTTCGTCTTCTGGAAGGCGATCAGCGCTGCTTTCGTTGCGTTGCCGAACACGCCGTCGGCGCCGCCGCGCAGTGGCAGGCCCGTCGTCATGAGCGCCCGCTGGAGTTCCTTGACCTTGTCACCGGTCGCGCCGACCTTCATGCCCGCATATGGAGCGGAGGCGCTCGGCGCAGGCGCTGGCGCAGCTGGGGCGGTCTCCGGCGCCGCCGCCGGGGCGGGGGAGAGGGCGAGGCCCGAGATCGTCGCATCGTCGACGACGCCGGTCGCCGAGATCCCCTTGCCCTTCTGGTACGACTTCAGCGCTGTGGCGGTCATCGTGCCGAACACGCCGTCGGCCCCGCCGCGCACGGTGATCCCCGCAGCGATGAGGGCACGCTGGAGGACCTTGACGTTCTCGCCTCGCGCCCCCACGGTCATGCCGGCGAACGCCGGGTTGGTCGTCTTCGTGGGCGCCGCAGGGGCTGTCGGCGCGGTCGGCGCAGGCGTGGGAGCGCTGCCGAGTCCGAGCTTCGACGACATGGTGGCGTCGACCTCGCCGGTGACGGCGAGCCCGTTCCAACGCTGATAGTTCGACACCGCAGTCTTGGTGGCCTG
>JAHENF010000007.1 GCA_024643255.1 Ilumatobacteraceae bacterium | reverse complement strand
ATGATCCACTGGTTCGAGTCGACGTTCGTCGACAGTGGCCGACTCGCGTTGTTCCTGTGCTTCTTCGCGTTCGTGGTGACCTTCCTGGTCACCCGGGTGATCACGCGGATGATCCGCGCCGGCAGGGGGCCCTTCGGCGACAACGTGTCCGACTCGGGTCTCCACGTGCATCACGCCGTGCCGGGCGTCGTGCTGCTCGTGGTCGGGGCGTTCCTCGCTGTCGGCGCCGGCGGCGCCACGGGCTGGGCGGAGATCGCCGGCATCCTCGTTGGAATCGGCACGTCACTGGTGCTCGACGAGTTCGCACTCATCCTGCGCCTCGACGACGTGTACTGGAGTGAGGAGGGCCGGGTCTCGGTGGAGATGGTCGCGTTGGCGATGGCCTGCCTCGGCCTCGTCCTGCTCGGCACCAACCCGGTGCAGCTGGATTCCACCGATGGCACATCGGCGCTCGTGGTGTCGATCATCGCGTTGGTGTTCCATGGCTGGGTCGTCGCGATCGCCGTGCGCAAGGGCAAGTACCGCATGGCGTTGTTCGGTGCGTTCTTGCCGTTCGTTGCGCTGGCCGGAGCGGTCCGCCTCGCACGGCCGACGTCGGGCTGGGCTCGTCGGCGCTACGGCGACGACAAGATGCAGCGGGCGACGACCCGCGCGGCTGCGCACGACGCGCGCTGGGGAACCGTCGGACGATGGGCGAGTGATCTGGTCGCCGGCAGTCCGGCCGCGGCGGATGAACGAACAGAGGAGACGACCGGGCAATGACGACGCTGACGACGTCGACGACCCGACGAGTGCTGTTCCTCGCGCTGCTGATCGGAGCGTTCTCGTCATTCGCCGCACCGAGTCCGGCATCGGCGCAGACGGCGACCCCGTCGTCCGAGCAGCAGTTGGTCGAGCGCTTCGCTCCCATCTTCATGCTCAAGACCCAAGACGGCGCCTGCGACCCCGATGGCGAGCCCTATGCGCCCATGTCGGTCGACGTCGTGCTCGACAATCGAGAGGTGTTGCTCCGTCAGCTCGGCGAGAACAACCCGGTCGTGCAGGTCGGTCCAGGCGCGGGCGACCTGTACGGCCTCAACGAGGGCTTCTTCCTCGACTTCCCGGGGAGCGCACTTCAGCCCGGCTGCCTGTACGAGCGGGACTTCGACAAGTACACGGGCACCACGACCGGCGACCGCCGGCCCACGGTCTATGCGCGGATCGCGACCCAAGCCGACGAACCGGGAAAACTCGTCGTCCAGTACTGGTTCTACTGGTACTACAACGACTGGAACAACAAACACGAGAGTGACTGGGAGGGGATCCAGGTGCTCTTCGATGTCGGCACGGTCGACGAGGCGCTGTCCGCGGAACCGGTCGGTGTGGGCTACGCACAGCACGAAGGCGGAGAACGCGCCGACTGGGGGTCGTCGAAGCTCGAACGCGATGGCGACCACCCCGTCGTCTACTCCTCGGCCGGGTCGCACGCCAGCTACTTCAGTTCGGCGGTGTACATCGGACGAAGTGCCAGCTCGGGTTTCGGCTGCGACACCACCGGTGGCCCTTCGGACCGGGCCGAATCCGACGTCGTCCTGCTGCCGGCGAACGTGACGGGGCCAGACGACCCGTTCGCCTGGATCACGTTCAACGGACGCTGGGGCGAACGCCAGGCCGGGTCGTTCAACGCACCGACCGGCCCGCGTGACAAGCCGCGTTGGACGGATCCGATCGACTGGCAGAACGACCTGCGATCCAAGAGCGTCGTGGTGCCGACCGGCGACGGGCGCGGCGCAGCGATCGTCAACACGTTCTGTGCGATCGTCGAGAAGGGTTCAGGCGCACTGATCACGCTCCAAACCTCGCCGCTGCGTCTCGCGGTGGCAGCGGTGCTGACGCTCCTGGCCATCCGGTTCCTGATCAAGCGCACGTCGTGGGCACACGTTGCGGAACTGCCATTGGTGGCTCGGCGTCGATCGGGACAGATCATCCGCTCGGCGCTCGGCTCGTACCGACATCGAGCCCTGCCAATGATCACCATCGGGCTCCTGTACGCCCCGATCGCACTGGCCCTGTCATCGCTCGCAACCGTGATGCGTTCGTTCCCGCTGGTCGGGCCGGTCAGCATCCTGATCGGCGGCTTCGTCAACTTCTTCGCCTACGTGGTCGTCAACGCAACAGTCGCTTCGTACTACGACCAGCTGAGCGTTCACCGCGCCGACGGTGCTGCTGTGACGCCGCTCGATGCGATGCGTGAAACCCGGCGGCATGCGGGGCGCCTCGCCATCGCCTTCGCGATCTCGGTCGCGATCGTGACGGTGCTGTTCCTGAGCGTGATCGGCATCCCCTTCGGCCTCTGGTTCCTCGTTCGGTTCCAGCTGATGCCGCAGGCCATCGTCATCGAAGATCTCGACGCCCGGGCGGGCCTGCGTCGCAGCGCCCAGCTGGTCACGGGTCGCTGGTGGAACACGGCGATCCTGATCGCCTGCTTCTACCTCCTGATCGCCGTCGCCCGTCTCGGCGTCAGCCTCGCGCTCCTCGTCGGCGTGCCCAGTCTGCCCTGGTGGGTCTTCTCGGCGGTGGTGATGCTCGTCTACGTCCTGGTGGCCCCAGTCGCGGCCACCGGCCAGGCCTTGCTGTACGGCGACACCGTCGCCAGCGAGCGTGATCGAACCGAGACGCCGGAGCTCGTCGACGCATGAGCCTCGACGTACGGTCACCCAGTAGTTTCAGCGCGCGATGACAAGCCGACATCGTCGACACGAGACACTCGCTCGAGTGCTGGCTGTGCTCGCCGCCGTACTGATCCCACTCGGATTGACCGCCGGGTGGGTCGAGACGACCGTGTTCGATGCCGATGCCCTGAGTCGGCGAGCCGTCCGGGCCCTCGACTCGCCGGCCGTGCGCCACGAGGTCGCGCTGCAGCTCACCGAACAACTCGTGCGCAAAGGCGACCGCAACGTGATCGCCTTTCGTCCTGCCGCAGTGGTCGCCGCCGAGGCGGTGATCGACACCGACGCGTTCCGGTCGATCTTCGCGACGGCGATTCGCCGCACCCACGCCTCGCTGCTCGAGGGCGACGGCGGCGCCGGCCTCGACCTCTCCGATTCGCTCGGCCTGGTCGCCAGCGGGCTGCAACTCGACTCGGTGGTCGCGGCCAACCCCGGTGACTCCGCCGATGGTTCGTCGTTCGGCGACGTCGTGCAACGAGTCGCCGACCTCCCGATCTGGAATCTCTCCACCGCGATGACGGAGTTGGCGCTCGGTGCCCTCCTCTTCGGTGCCATCGGCGCTGTCGCGTCGGTGTTGGTGTCCGCGGACCGGCGCCTCGGCCTCGTACGTGTGGGCCTCGCCGTGGCGGCCGGCGCCGCGCTGACCGCTGCGCTGGTGGCGGTCGCTGCGCTCGTGTCGTCTCGATTCGCGGACGACGCCGACCTGGCGAGCGCGTTCGAAGGCGTCGCCTGGTTCGTCACGAGCGATCTGCGCACCGCCATGCTCGGCGTGATGGCCGTCGGTCTCGTCGCTGCGGCCGCAGCGGCGCCACGCGATCGGTTCGATCCTCGTGTCATCGCCGCAGCGGCCCGGAACCGGGTCGTTTCCTGGCGGTCCACGACGAAGGGCACGCTCGGGCTGGCTGCCGCAACGGCCATCGCCGGCATCGTGGTGCTCATGGAACCCGACGGTGTGCTCACGCTGGTGCTGCACTCCGCTGGGCTCGGACTGGTCTTCATCGGAGCGCGCATGGTCGTGTCGCTGCTTCCCGATCTCGACTCCGGCGCATCGTCGAGTCCGGTTCCGCGCCACCATCGCGTCCTGTCGACGGTGGTCGTCGTCGCACTGCTGCTCGGCACGGGAGCAGTCGCGGTCGTCGCGACGCAGCGAGCGCGCGACGCAAGCGCCGCATCCGTCCCCAGTACGTGCCAGGGAAGTGTGACGCTGTGCGATCGACGTCTCGACGAGATCACGTTGCCCGGCGCGCACAATGCGATGTCGTCGGTGGAGTATCCCGGATGGTTGTTCGGCGAACAGATCGCCCCGATCGGTACGCAGCTTCGCAACGGAGTCCGTGCGCTGCTGCTCGACACCCACTATGGGCGTCCGTCGTCGGTCGAGGTACCGGGATCGAGCGCACCGCTCATCATCACCGACGTGGCGGCGGAACTCACGGTGCCCGGCGCCGAGTTGGGAAATCCCGAACTGCAGGCACGCGCCGACGAACTGTCAGCCCTCGCGGACACCACGGGCGAACGCCATGTGTACCTCTGCCACAACCACTGCGAACTCGGCGCGGTCCTGCTCGTCGACGAACTCCGTGCCGTGCATCAGTTCCTCGACGAGAACCCGGACCAGGTCGTGATGATGATCATTCAGGACGCGACGTCGTCGGCCGATGTGGTCGCCGCGTTCGACGAGTCGGGATTGACATCAGAAGTCGTCACGCTGACGCCGGGCGCGCCGTTGCCGACGCTCGGCGAATTGGTTGATGCGGGCACACAGTTGGTGGTGTTTGCGGAGCGCGGCGACGACCAGGCACCCGCCTGGTACCACCGGGCGTACGACTGGTTCCAGGAGACGACGTTCACCTACGACTCGGTTGCATCGTTCGATTGTGAGCCCAACCGTGGTGGCGACGCGAACCCGCTGTTCCTGATCAACCACTGGGTGTCGGTGTCGCCGCCCAACCCGGCGACGGCCAGGGCGGCCAACGCTCGCGCCGTCTTGGAGGATCGGGTCGGTCGATGCGTTGCCGAACGCGGCGTTCTCCCGAACGTGATCGCCGTCGACTTCGCCGGCCTCGGTGACGTCGTCGACGTCGCCGCCGACCTCAGCACCAATCCGCGCTGACGACACCCTTCACCCGATCATGGGTGTGTGGCATTCCGGTGGCCCGGCCCACCGGGAGCACACGGCAAACCGGTTTGTCAGGCGGAGATGGGATCGGGATCGGGATCGGGGGCAGCGGCCGGGGCTGCGGCGATCGCCTGCAACTCGACGATGTCCGAGGCCAGGTCGCGGGCGCGGTCGCTGTCGGCGCCCTCTTCGCGCACGGCTTGGACGTAATGCAGTTGCACGGTCTGGAGTGTCTTGCGGGCGTGAGCCGCCTTGTGTCCACCCCACGCGTGCGACTGCTTGCGGGCGGCGCGGCGCCCGGCGTGGTCGAGCAGCGACACCCGGTCGTCGGGGGTGACGAGTGCATGGTCGATGTGGGCGTCGACGAACTCGCTCCACTCGACGCGCTCGTGCTTGCGACCCCAGCGCAGGGCGAGGAGCAGGATCAGCAGCGCAGGCGCTCCCTTCACGAAGATCACCGTGAAGAAGGCGCCGGTGCTCTTCTCGCCCCAATCGGTCAGCACCGGCGAGTCCCAGAACACGTGCATGCACCAGGCAAACGCGAACGCCGCCACGGCCACGAGGATCCTCATCCCCATGCTCTTGTCACGGCGAGAAACGAGGTAGCCGACGCCTGCACCCGTGATGCCTGTGTACACGGCATGCGCGAACAGCCCGGCGACCACACCGCGGGTGAACAGGAAGTTCAGCGCGTCGCCGAGCGTGAACGCCTGGCCGACGGTGTACATGTAGTCCTCGACGACCTGGAATCCGAGGCCGACCATCATGCCGTAGAAGAGGCCGTCGAGGGTGCTCTTGACGCAGGCGAGCGGCAGCAGCATCAGCACGACGACGCCCAACAGCTTCAACGGTTCCTCGTTCGTGGCTGCGGAAATCGCGAGGCCCCACCGCAGGTTCCACTCGGGGGAGAACACCTGGCTGAAGATGCTCTCGAGCGCCTGGTTCGCCTGGGAGGCGAGATACACCGCGACGGTGCCGCCCCAGACGAGGGCACCGATGGTGATCGACACCGGTCGGCGCACGAACAACTGGTGGCGGTAGACGATCAGGAGGAGCACCGCTCCGTACAGCGACCATTGCACGAGGGCGAGCCAGGCCACCCCGGCGATGAGGAGCGGATTGTCCGTGATGTACGAGTAGAGATGGATCGCGCTGAAGACGACGGCGACCGCGGACACCCAGAACACGAGTGTGTGAGGGTCGATGATCCGGGGGCGGCCGGTGGGCACCCAGGCATCGGGTCGGGCTGTGGTCGTGTCGCTCATCCGGCGCTCCCCGAGTCGTCGATGGTGATGGATTGGGCCATCTGGTCCAGTTCGACCTCGACGCTGGCGTACGTGGAATCGGAGCCGGTGGCGAGTTGTTGAACCGTCACGGGTCCGTTGGCGACCAGCCAGGTCACGTCGACGGAATTGGCGCCGTGCACCTCCCAGCGCACCCCGTGCAATCCGCTGGTGGTGGTGAACGTCTGGAGCTTGCCGACCTGGACGCTGGGGTCCGCGACGTCTCGCAAGATGCCGGCGAAGTCCTCGACCGTCGAGTCGGGTCCCAGTTCGAGGCTCGCGAGCTTCTGCTCCCAGCCGTTCTTGTGGGCGACCACCGAACTCCCTGGCTGCGTCTGCTGCGGGTCGAGGATCCAGCCATCGGCCGGCGTGAACGACACACCGACCGAGACCTCATACGGTTCGCCGACGGCGAACCCGCTCGCACTGGTCACGGCATCGTCGATCGCTTGGAGGCCGAATCCGAACCACGAGAGTGCGAGGACGACGGCAAGCGCCCCGACCACCGATCTCGTGCCGAACAGAAGATGATGTTTGGTCAGCAAGGGATCAAATATAGCTGTCGCCATCGGTCGATGCGTGCTCTTCCCGCAGGTGTCGTCGGCGCGATGAGGAACACGCCGACCCGGCGGTTGGCTCATCGCGGCGCAGTGTCGGCGGGCGGTTAGCGTCCAAGGTATGGAACCCGTAGGGGTCACCGTCGACCCGGTGCCGTACCTGCCGTTCATGGATGGCCCCGAGCCGGCCGGGCCCGCCGCATTCCGCTGGCGGCTCGGCGTGCGTCCGCTCGACGTGCACGACTGGATCGAACTGGGCGCCGACGCGGCCGCGGCGATCGAGGCCAAACCCCGACTGATGGAGCGGTATCCCGACACGGTGTTCGCCGTGCTCGACGATCGAGTGGTCGACGAGTCGCGGGAGGTGGCCGTCGCGCTCGTCGACCACCTCCGGCAGCGCTGGCCCGATCGCTACGCCGACGTCGCGCTCGACCCGACGCTCCATCCGCTCGATGCCGCCGCCCGGCTGGTGCCCGAAGATCTCGTGCTGCTCGTCGAGCGTGACGGCGAGTTGGTGTTCGGTGGGGGATCGGTGTGCTTCCCGAACCGGTGGGACCTGCGTTCGAAGCTCGGCCTGACGATGGCGGGTGTGCATGCCCCGGTCGATCGCCTGAACGATCAGTTGGAAGCTCCGATCGACGGGTTCTTCGACCGCCTGGCACCCGAGCGCAGCTTCTGGCGCCTCGGGTGGGGCGTGCTCGACACCGCCGACTGGTACACGCCTGTCGACGGCACCGCCTCCCCGCGCCCCGCCGGGCCCACCCCGGATCAGCACTACCTGCGCGTCGAGCGCGAGACCTTGCGGCGCTTCCCCGGCACCGGCTGCATCCTGTTCACCATTCGCACCTACGTGACCCCGATCCTGGCGTCGTGCGCGACGCCGGCCGAGGCGACGCGGTTGGCGGGGGCGCTGGAGTCCCTCCCGGCAGACGTGCGCGAGTACAAAGGCCTGGCCGCCACGGCGCAGACGCTCGCCGAAGAACTTCGCCGGACCTGTGGATAACCGGAGTTCTTGATATACTTACACTCAAGTTTATTGAGTGAGTAATCGGCCTGCCGGAGGAGTGCACATGGCGATCGATCCGAAGAAGTGGACACTGAAGACGCAGGAAGCGTTCTCGGCGGCCATCGACCAGGCCAAAGAGCTGTCCAACCCCGAGCTCACGCCCGACCACGTCCTCGGCGCGATGATGCGCCAGGAGGACACGATCGTGCCGGCGGTCCTCGCCAAGCTCGGACAGGCGCCGCTGATGGTGCGCAACCGCGTCGACGAGGCGATCCAGAAGCTCCCCAAGGCCTACGGTGGCAACGAACCGCGGATGAGCAAGGAGCTCACCAACGTCGTCGACAATGCCGAGGCCTACCGCAAGGACCTGCGCGACGACTTCTTGTCGGTCGAACACCTGCTGTTGGCGATGAATGCTCGCCTCGACGTCGGCTCCGAGGAACTGCTCCAGGTGCTCAAGGACGTGCGCGGGTCACACCGGGTCACCGACCAGAACCCCGAGGAGAAGTTCGCCGCGCTCGAGAAGTACGGCCAGGACCTCACCGCGCTCGCCGCGAGCGGCAAGATCGACCCGGTGATCGGACGCGACGAGGAGATCCGACGCTGCATCCAGGTCCTGTCGCGGCGCAGCAAGAACAACCCGGTCCTGATCGGTGAGCCCGGCGTCGGCAAGACCGCGATCGTCGAGGGCCTCGCGTCGCGCATCGCCGACGGCGACGTGCCCGAGGGCCTGAAGAACAAGCGGCTCATCTCGCTCGACATCGGATCGATGCTCGCCGGCGCGAAGTATCGCGGCGAGTTCGAGGAACGGCTCAAGGCCGTGCTCAAGGAGATCACCGACGCCGAAGGCGAGATCATCACGTTCGTCGACGAACTCCACACCATCGTCGGCGCCGGCGGCGCCGAGGGCGCGATGGACGCCGGCAACATGATCAAGCCGATGTTGGCGCGCGGCGAGCTGCGCATGATCGGCGCCACCACGCTCGACGAGTACCGCAAGCACGTCGAGAAGGATCCGGCCCTCGAGCGTCGCTTCCAGCAGGTGTACGTCGGCGAGCCCTCGGTCGAGGACACGATCGGCATTCTGCGCGGGCTCAAGGAGCGGTACGAAGTGCACCATGGCGTTCGCATCCAGGACTCGGCGCTCGTCAGCGCGGCCGTCCTGTCCGATCGCTACATCACGAGCCGCTTCCTGCCGGACAAGGCCATTGACCTGATGGACGAGGCAGCATCGAAACTCCGCATCGAGATCGACTCGCTGCCCACCGAGATCGACGTCGTGCAGCGCCGCATCTTCCAACTCGAGATCGAGCAGCTCGCGCTCGAGAAGGAGACCGACGACGCCTCGAAGGAACGGCTCGACGCGCTCCACGACGAGCTCGCGGGCTTGAACGTCTCGGTCGGCGAGATGAAGCAACGTTGGGAGCAGGAGAAGCAGGCGATCGACGCGATCCGTTCCCTGAAAGAGGAGTTGGAGGGTCTGCGCACGCAGGTCGAGCGGGAAACCGACCTCGCTGCTGCCGCCGAGATCCGCTACGGCCGCATCCCCGAACTCGAACGCCGCATCGAAGAGGCCACCGCGCACCTGTCCTCGATCCAGGAGACCGGGGCCATGCTCAAGGAAGAGGTCGACGCCGAGGACATCGCCGAGGTCGTCGCCAAGGCGACCGGGATTCCGCTCAATCGGCTCATGGAGTCGGAGACCTCGAAGCTGGTCCACCTCGAACAGCTGCTCCACGAGCGCGTGATCGGCCAGGACGACGCCGTCGTCGCGGTCGCCAACGCGATCCGCCGCAGCCGTGCCGGTCTGTCCGATCCCAACCGTCCGATCGGATCGTTCATGTTCCTCGGGCCGACCGGGGTCGGCAAGACCGAACTCGCACGCGCGCTCGCCGAGTTCCTGTTCGACGACGAGAAGTCGATGGTGCGCATCGACATGGGCGAGTACATGGAGAAGTTCTCGGTGTCGCGCCTCATCGGTGCGCCTCCCGGCTACGTCGGCTACGACGAGGGCGGACAGCTGACCGAGGCCGTGCGGCGTCGTCCGTACTCGGTCGTCCTGCTCGACGAGATCGAGAAGGCCCATCCCGACGTGTTCAACACGTTGCTGCAGTTACTCGACGACGGTCGCCTCACCGACGGCCAGGGTCGCACCGTCGACTTCACCAATGTGGTGTTGATCATGACGTCGAACCTGCCCGGCGAACCGAGCGAGTTCTTCAAGCCCGAGTTCATCAACCGCGTCGACGACATCATCCGCTTCCGGGCCCTCACCGAGGCCGACCTCGAACACATCGTCCGGGTGCAACTCGGCCATCTCCGCAAGCGGTTGGCCGACCGGCGCATCGATCTCGACATCGATGATGCGGCGATGGCACAGCTGGCCCGCGAGGGGTTCGATCCGGCATTCGGTGCGCGGCCGCTCAAGCGCGTCATCCAACGCGAGATCGGCGACCGGGCGTCGCTCCTGATCCTCGGTGGCGAGGTCGGCGAGGGCGGATCGATCGTCGTGCGCTCCGGCGCGGACGGTCTCAGCGTGACAGCACGCGCCTGATCGGGTGACGCCGGTGCCAGGCACCGGCGTCACCGAGTCAGGGCGTGGGGGCGCTGACGGGGACGAGGGTGAGGCGGAAGGTGGGGGGCCGGGGCTGGATCAGTTCGAGACGGCCACCATCCGATTCGGCCAGACGCCGCGCCAGGGCAAGGCCACGACCGTGCGCGGCCCGATGGTCGGTCGGGCGATCGAACATCGTCGCTGCCTGGGCCTCGGTCACCCCGGGCCCTTCGTCCTCGATGGTCACGGTGTCGTCCTGCACGAGTACGGCCACGGTTCCCCTGCCGTGGCGCAGCGCGTTGTCCATCAAGATGCTGATGACCTGCCCGACGAGGCCGGGCGTGGCGGACACCGGCGTCGTCCGACCGGTCGTGATGACGATCTGGCGGCGCTTCTCGGCGAATCGATGCTGCCAGTCGGCGACCTGGTGGTCGACCAGGGCGGTGAGCTCGATCTCGGTCCGCTCACCGGTGGTGCCTCGACGTGCGACCGTCAGCAGTTCGTCGAGCGTGGCGTTGAGTTCGTGGATCTGCACCAGCGCCGACACCGCATCGGCCGACACCGCCGGGTCGTCGTTGCGCTCGAGGAGTTCGAGACGCATGGCGATGCCGGTCAGACCGGTGCGCAGCTGATGGGTGGCGTCCGCGGTGAAGCCTCGCTCGGATTCGAGCATGCGGTCGACGCGGTTCGCGCTCAGGCGCAGCGCCCGTGCGATGTCATCGATCTCGCTGATGCCTGACAACGGTGGCGCCGCGGCGCTGAAGTCGCCGTCGCCGACTCGTGAGGCGCTGCGCGCGAGGCGCTCGAGCGGCCGTGCGAGCTGGCGGGCCTGGATTCCGGCGAGCAACGCAGCCGACCCGATCGCCGCCAGGGCGATGACCGTGAGTCGTGCGATGACGCTCCCGGGAAGGTCGCCCCCCTCCGCGGTGCGCACGATGAGCAGCACCGGCACGAGCAGGACGAGAATGACGACCAGGACCACCGCGATGGTCGACAGCACCAGGCGGCGCCGCATGTTCGCTCAGCCCCCGGCGGGATCGAATCTGAATCCCACGCCGCGCACCGTCACGACCTTCGACGGTGGGTCGGTGTCGTCGAGGATCTTGCGCCGCAGGGTGGAGGTGTGGGTGTCGAGGGTCCGTGTCGAACCCCACCAGTTCTCGTCCCACACCTGGCTCATGATCTCTTCGCGCTTGAGTGTCACTCCGGGGCGGCGCATCAGGAACTCGAGCAGGTCGAACTCCTTGGTGGTCAGTTCGACCTCCGAACGGTCACCGACGGGGTTGTCGACGAAGCAGCGGCGGGCCTCGGCGTCGAGTTCGATGCCGGCGCCGGTGAGGTGCCCGCTCGTGGCGGCCACCGTCGAGTGCTCGACTACGCGGAGCCGGGCACGGATCCGCGCGACGAGTTCGGCGAGCCGGAACGGTTTGGCGACGTAGTCGTCGGCGCCGGCATTGAGCCCGACGATGACGTCCATCTCCTCGGCCCGCGCGGTGAGCATGATGATCGGCAGCCCGGGATGGTCGGCGCGGAGCTTGCGACACACGTCGAGTCCGTCGATGTCGGGCAGCGTGAGATCGAGCAGCACGAGGTCGGGGCGTTGGCCGTCGACCGAGTCGAGCGCCGCCAGTCCCGCGTCGACGTGTTCGACCTCGAATCCCTCGGCGCGCAGCACGCGGATCAGTGGTTCGCTGATGCGTTCGTCGTCCTCGACGAGCAGCACCGCAGTCCCGAGGGGACGCGTGGCGGTACCGCCGGTGGCGCGAAGCGTCGATTCCATCGCTTTGGTCATCGGGCGCGAGGGGCCCGGACTTGAGCAATCCGGTGGAGGAATGTCGTGGACGGGTGATTACGATACGGCACCGTTCCGTATCGAATATGGAGATCACGACGATGGCGACCGAACCGATCCACGACGACGACATCGACCCAGCGGTGCACGACCGGCGATGGCTGATCCTCGGTGTGTTGTGCATGAGCCTGTTGATCATCGTGATGGACAACACGATCCTCAACGTCGCGATCCCGTCACTGATCGTCGACCTCGGCGCCTCGAACAGCCAGATCCAGTGGATCGTCGACGCGTACGTCCTGGTCTTCGCCGGGCTGCTCCTCACGACCGGGAGCCTGTCGGACCGCTACGGGCGCAAGGGGGCGTTGCAGCTCGGCATCGTGCTGTTCGGCATCGGGTCAGCGGCAGCGGCGATGTCGACATCCGCCAACGGACTCATCGCGACGAGGGCGTTCATGGGCATCGGCGGCGCGCTGATCATGCCCGCCACGCTGTCGATCCTGACCAATGTGTTCCGTGACCCCCGCGAACGCGCACGTGCGATCGCCGTCTGGGCGGGGTTCTCCGGCCTCGGCGTGGCGATCGGCCCGATCACCGGTGGCTTCCTGCTCGAGCATTTCTCCTGGCATTCCGTGTTCTGGGTGAACATCCCGATCGGGATCACGGCGCTCGTGCTCGGCGCCTTCCTCGTTCCGACCTCGCGCGATCCGTCGCACGGACGTGTCGATCCCCTCGGTGCCCTGCTGTCGTTCTTCGGTCTCACGTCCTTGCTGTTCGGCATCATCGAGGGGCCGTCGAAGGGATGGACCGACCCCGCCGTCATCGGCGCATTCGCGATCGCCGCGGTCCTGATCGCCTCGTTCCTGTGGTGGGAGCGAACCTGCACACATCCGATGCTCGATCTGACGGTGTTCCACAACCCTCGGTTCAGCGCTGGTGCCGGCACGATCACCATGGTCTTCTTCGCGATGTTCGGCTCGATGCTGTTGATGACGCAGTACTGGCAGCTCGTGCACGGCTACTCCCCGTTGCAGGCGGGCATCCGCCTGCTGCCATATGCGGCGACGATGATGATCGTGGCGCCCCTGTCGGCTCGTCTCGTCGAGCGGCAGGGCACGAAGCGGATCGTGACGCTCGGTCTGGCGCTGGTCGCCGTGGGCCTCGTGCTGCTGTCGACGATCGCCGCCGACTCGCCCTATCCGATGGTCATCGCCTTCTTCATGGTGATGGCCGCCGGTATGGGAATGACGATGGCGCCGGCGACCGAATCGGTGATGGGGTCGCTGCCACGGGCCAAGGCCGGCGTGGGCTCGGCGATCAACGACACCACTCGCCAAGTGGGCGGAGCGCTCGGTGTCGCCATCATCGGCAGTGTGGTGACCAGTGTCTACTCGCAGCGGATCGTCGATCTCGCCGGGACCTTCGGTCTCGCCGGCCCGCAGGAGGCGCTGGCCGAGTCGTCGCTCGGTGGCGCCCAGCGCGTGGCGACCGAACTCGGCGGTCAGGCCGACGCCTTCGTGAGCGCGGCGAACGACGGGTTCGTCGACGCGCTGTCGATCGGGTTGCGACTCGCCGCCGTCGTGATCGTGATCGCCGCGGTCGTCGCGTGGAAGTTCCTGCCATCGCATGCCACCGAGCCACAGGTCATTCCGCTGGGCCAGCCGGCAGGCGACCCTGGCCCGGCCACCGCGCCGGTGGCCGGGAGCTGACCGTGGAAACCGCCACCTCCCGTCGACCCGGTCGGCCCCGATCGGAGGGAGTCGACGAAGCGTTGCTCGAGGCCACGATGGCGTTGGCGGGCGAGGTCGGGATCCACGCGATGTCGATGGATGACCTCGCCCATCGCGCCGGCGTCTCGAAGGCGACGATCTACCGGCGATGGCCATCGAGGGAGGCGCTGGTGCTCGATGCGTTCGCTCATGCGATCCGGCCCTTCGACCTCGTCGACACCGGCTCGCTGCGCGGCGACCTCGACGCGTACCTCCGAGAGCTGGGCCATCGTATGCAGACCGGCCGGACGAGCGATGTCCTGCCCGATCTGATCTCGGCGGCGGCGCGTGACCAGGCGCTGCGTGAGTCACTCGACGAGTGGGTTCGTCATCGCCGCCAACCGTTGAACGTCATCCTCGGCCGCGGGGTGCAGCGCGGCGAGCTCGCGCCCGACAGCGATCTGGACTCGATCATCGATGCGCTCATCGGCGCGTTCATGTATCGCCGCCTGCTGACCCACGCCCCGCTCGATGATGCGTTCGTCGCCGCGCTGTTGCGCGTGGTGCTGCCGTCGGTCTGAGGCGACCAGTCGACTGCCCGCAGGGTCGCTGCGATGAGCTGGGGCCTCCCACCTCGATCGAAACGCTCGCCGGCGATGACTGAGATCGCTCGATTCGACTAGACAGAAGCCCCGAAATCGGATCGACCAGAACAGAGGCATGCCAGTGGGATCGTCACGGATCAGTCGTCGAGTTCATTTCCGACGGGCGGCCGCCGAGCCGGTGGGGACGCACGAGGGAGGAGCGGGCGTGATCGAGACGGTCGGTCGGACGCAGCAACTGCCCGTCATCAGCGCGCCGGAGGATGTGTCGGACACGACCGTGCCGGACCCGACCGTGCCGGACGACGCCCCGGCCGTGGAACCCGAGACGGCTGGTGGCGGCGATCTCGAGCGCGTCGCCGACAGCCAGCCGCCTGTCGCAACCGTTCCCGCAGGTACGGCGACAGCGTCGATCTTGGCAACCCCCTCGCTCGTCGGGACCGAACTGGTGAATGGATTGCGCACTGCAGGAAGGCACTTGTCGCGACCATCGGCGTCGGAGGGGCACCTCCGAACCGAGCTGACGATCGCGGCCCGGCGAATCGACGCGCTCGTGCGGGCCAACGACGCCTACGACGACGGATGGGCGATCGCCGCGATGGCCTTGATTCACGATGCCGGATTTGCGCTCGAGCAACGCCGGATCTCCGACGGCTGGCAACTCCTCCGGGCCGCGCAGACGGAGATGCTCGAGGGGCTCGACCGACGAAGTCTGTTGGTCGAGCGGGCGAACATCGGCGGTGGTGGGCTGGTCGACGATCAATCGATCGATCTCGAGGAACTGCGCAGCGAGGTCTGGGAGATGCGCCAGACGAAAAATCGCTACCTCGCCGAACTCGACCGACGACTGGTCGAGGCCGGCAGGGGGTTGCTGTACCGCGGGCTCACGCTGTTCGGGCTGCTGATCCTCGGCGCCATCGGCGTGATCGTGACCTCTCCGTCGTCGAATCCCGACGACGCGCTCGGTGGCATCGGCAACTACTTGACGACCGTCGGGCTCGCCATGACGGGTGCCGCGGTGTCCTACGTCGTCTTCAGCCGCAGTTCTTCCCGTTCGGCGTCGATCTCCGAAGTCGTGAACCCGCTCCAGATCCTGCTGCTGCGACTCGCGTTCGGCGGCGTCGTCGGCCTCCTCCTGGTGGTGCTGTTGCAAGCCGGAGTCCAGGATCTCGTCAAGGTCAGCGCACAGTCGGCGTACCTGTGGGCGGTGCTGGGCGGGTTCTCCGAACGCCTGGTCGATCGGTTGATCGACCAGGCGGAACGTTCGGCCGAGGAAGCCGCCGAGGCTGCCTGTCGCGAAGGCGTCTGATCGACGACCGGACTCAACGCTGACGGAGGCGGAGCGCGTCGCCGTGGGCGGGGAAGCCCTCGTGTTCGGCAAGGGCCAGGACCGATGGGGTCATCCGTTCGAGCGCCGCAGCGTCGGCTCGCGCGATCGCGGTCCGTTTGAGGAACGTGTCGGCGGTGATGCCCGAGGAGACGTGCGCAAATCCTGACGTCGGCAGCGAGGCCGGGCAGCCGATGACGAAGTTCGCCGCACTGAATGGTGTGTGCTGACCGACGAGGATTTCGCCGGCGTTGACCAGGCCGTCGACGACGAGGTCGACCGCACCGTCGGTGACCACGACCTGCAGGTGCTCCGGCGCGAACTCGTTGGCGATGCCGACGGCGATGTCGAGGTCGTCGACGAGCACGCACCCGCCGTTGGGCCCGAGCGACGCGCGAGCTGCGGTTGCCCGAACGCCGGGGAGCGTCGCGAGCTGCCGGTCGAGTGCCTCGTCGACGGCATCGGCCAGGGAGGCCGACGTGGTGATCAGCACGACCGTGCTGTCGGTGCCGTGCTCCGCTTCGATGAGCAGGTCGGCGGCGAGCAGTGTCGGATCAGCGGAGTCGTCGGCGATGACCAGACTCTCGGTCGGGCCGAGGAGCATCATCGTGGCGACGCCATGGCGTTGCATCTCGACCTGGGCGATCGTCACCGCGGGCGAGCCGGGCCCGACGATCTTGCGGACCTTCGGGATGTGCTGTGTGCCGAAGCCCAGCGCGGCGATCCCGGCGGGCCCGTTGACGCGGAACACGGCCTCGACGCCGAGCTTCCTGCACACGACCAGTACGGCGGGGTCGACCTCGCCCGAGCCGCCCGGAACCGGCGGAACCACGAGCGCCACCGATGGCACACCGGCAACGACGGCCGGTACCGCGAGTTGGTAGGCGACGCTCGGATAGCTGGCCTTGCCCGATGGCGTGAACAGCCCGGCGGAGGTGATCGGGGTGATCTTCTCGCCGACCGTCAGGCCCGGCTCGCTCTCGATCGACCAGTCGTGGGCCTGTTCCATCTGCGCCTCGTTGAACGCTCGCAGGTGGGCGATCGCATCGTCGATCGCGGCGTCGACGTCGGGCGTCACGGCCGCCCGCTCGAACTCGTCGGTGCTCACCCGGAGCTGTTCGGGTCCGACCTCGATGCCGTCGAACCTGGCCAGTGCCTCGCACACGGCGATGTCACCCCGATCGCGGACATCATCGATCAACGCCGCGATGGATCGGCGCAGTTTGGGGTCGAAGATGTCGTCGAGGCCTCGTCGCATCAGCGCACCGCGAGCGGTGGCGTCCATCTCGACCCAACGTTGCCTGCGCATCACGCTCACCCCGCCGACGCTACCGGGCACGACTGGACCTCCTGCCCTGGTGATCGTTCGGCGATGGCGCGCGCGATGGGTCGTGTCGAACACGCGAGTTTCCCTTGGAGCAGTCGTCGTGTCGCTCGTGCTGGCGGTCGTCCTGGCGTCGTGTGGCCGATCGAACGCCGAGCAGGACGGCGCCTCCGACGACCAGTGGGCGCACGAGGCCGTCGAACTGTTCGACACGATCGCCGCCGATCTCGCCGACGCCGACAGGTTTGCCGCCGCGGCCCATTTCGCCGACAGCGGCGTCCTCGATCTCCAGGCGTGGGGCGGCGGTGTCCACGCCGGCCGGCTGGACATCGCCGAGGCGTTGGGCAAGACCCTCTACATCGAGCCGCGCGCGGCGTCGGGCTGGCGCAGCGGGTACCCCGATCTCGATGTCGACGTCGACCAACTGTTCCTCGGCGCTCACGAAGCGGTCGTGCGATTCGATGCCCACCTCTTCGTCGGTGTGCCATGGGTGCAGCTCTATGCGGTGGGCGACGACGGTGTCGCCAGCTCTCGGTTGTACACCGAGGACCTCGGACATGTCGATCCGGCGATGCGCTGGACCGACGCCCCGCAACACCCCTTCTACGACCGGTATCTCGAGGTCTGGTCGTCCGGGGACCAGCGACGGTTGGGCGAGGTGTACGCAGGTGGTGTCGAGGTTCGGGACGCGTTGCGCGACCGTCACGTCGTCGGGCTCGAGCAACTCGGCAGGACGATGAGCGGCGCGACCGAGATCGAGGCCGGTCCGTGGCCGGAACTCTTCCGATACGACGTCGGCGATCGTCACGAACAGATCGCCGTGTTCCAGCGCGGAGGATCGTGCCCGTCGCTCGAGGCCCGCCGCTGGGTGTTCGTCGACGGGCTGATCGTCGACGAGACCCGGTATGAGCACGTTCCGTCGGTGCGTCGCTGTGAAGGGTCGTCGGTCGAGGGGTGGTGGACCGGCTTCGAGGAGTCGCCGAACGAGGAACTGGGGATCGGCACGATCGCGATCGACGGACAACAGATCGACGTCGTCAACGCGTTCGCTCGCCAGGACGACCTCGTGAGGTGGCTCTTCGAGCGGTACGACCTCGGGTCGCTGGCGCAACCCCAGGTCGCGGCGGTCTGGTTCCCTCCGTCGGTCGACTGCAGCGTCGCCGAGGGGATCGCCAAGAGCGAAGACGAGCGATTCGACGGTCGTCACACGATCACCCTCTGCTTCACCGTCGACCAGCTCTCGTCGGGCTGGCCGAATCGGCAATGGCCGACCAGGGTCGTTCACCAGGGTCTTCACGAACTCGCCCACGTCTGGATGTACGACCACCTCGACGACCTCGACCGGCGCTCGTTCCTGGAGCGCGTCGGGCTCGCGACGTGGCGTGATCCCAACGTGTTCTGGCCCGAACGAGGTATCGAGGTGGCGGCCGAGACGATCGCCTGGGGGCTTGCCGGGAGCGAACGTGCGGAGTATCTGATCCAGCCGGTCCCCGACTGCGAGGAACTCGCGGCGCGGTTTGCACTGCTCACCGGCGAGCGCGCACTCACGACCTGCGACGCCGACGCGGACGGTGCCTGATGAGGTGCCGCCGTCGCGTCATCGGGACGGGAATCGGTCTGCTTGCGATGCTCGCGAGCGTGTCGTGCGGTGAGGACGTGTCGTCCTCGCCGGCGCCGGTGGTCATCGTCGTCGACCTCGAGGCGGGCCAGCGCTGGGCCGTCCACGGTGGCGCCGTCGAGCAGGGCCGGATCTGCGAGGACGGCTTCCGCCATGTTCGCGACGGGATCGATCCGGCGACGAACGAAGTCGTCCCCGTCCGCATCTGGACAGCGGTCATCGCCGACGCGATCGAGAGCCGGAACACCACCGAGCTCACCATGGTCGTCGAGTACACGTGCGCGGACGGGTCGGGGTCGTTCGTCATCACGGAACACTGGGGGCCCGACCAATGGTCGCTCGACTCGGGGACCGGCGCCTATCGAGCGCTGCACGGCGGCGGCGACCTGTCCTTCACGACCGACGACTACATGTCACCTCGGCCGCTCCGCCTCGAATTGGACGGCGTACTCGAACCCTGAGCGAGTGGCTCCACGACGGGAAGCGGCGCGCGAGGCTCGTCGGGAGTACCATCTCCACACGTTCCAATCACCAATCGGGGGAGCGTGCATGCCCGTCACCGTCGTCGTCGGAGCCCAGTGGGGCGATGAGGGCAAAGCCAAGGTCATCGACCTGCTGTCGAAAGAGCACACGTATGTCGTGCGCTACCAGGGAGGCCACAATGCCGGGCACACCGTGGTGGTCGACGGCGAGAAGTACGCCCTGCAGCTCGTCCCGTCCGGAATCCTCTACGACCATGTGATCCCGGTGATCGCGAACGGTGTCGTCGTCGACCTCCCGACGCTGTTCAACGAGATCGACACGCTCGAATCCCGTGGCATCTCGTGCGCCGAGTTGAAGGTCTCGAGCCGCGCGCACCTCATCTTCCCCTGGCACCAGGCCCACGATGCGATCGCCGAGGCGATGCGCGGCGACGACAAGATCGGCACCACGCTCAAGGGAATCGGCCCGGCATACGCCGACAAGGCGCGGCGGGTGGGCGTGCGAGTCGGCGACGTCCTCGATCCGGAGCGCTTCTCGACGCTCGTGCGCGAGCGTGCCGTCGCCGAGAACACGCTCATCGAACAGGCGGGTGGCGACCCCCTCGACGTCGACGAGATCGTGGCGACGTTCGGCGAACTCGGAGCACGGGTCGCGCCGTTCGTCGACGACACCGTGAGCCTGCTGCACGCTGCGCTGGGTCGTGGCGCCCATGTCCTGCTCGAAGGTGCGCAGGCGACGTTCCTCGATCTCGACCACGGCACCTATCCGTACGTCACCTCGTCGAACCCGACCGCCGGAGGCGCGTGCGTGGGCACCGGCATCGGGCCGCGCGACATCGACCGCATCGTCGGGATCACCAAGGCGTACACCACTCGTGTCGGCGCAGGCCCGTTCCCGACCGAACTCCTCGACGACGACGGTGACCGACTCATCGACATCGGCAAGGAGTACGGCACGGTCACCGGGCGCCGTCGGCGCGCCGGCTGGCTCGACTGCGTGATGCTGCGTCAAGCGGTGCGGATCAACAGCTTGAGCGAACTCGCACTCACCAAACTCGACATCCTCGACGGGTTCGAAACGATCAAGATCTGCACGGGGTACCGCGTCGGCGGTCGACTGCTGGAGCACTATCCCGATCGTTCCGATCTGCTCGCAGATGTCGAACCGGTCTACGAGACGCTCGACGGCTGGGGGAGCGCACTCAGCGAGGCGCGCGAGCCCGGACAGCTGCCCGACGCCGCGAAGCAGTTCATCCAGGTGGTGGAGCGCGAGGTCGGCATCCCCGTGCGCGTCGTCGGTGTGGGTGCCGAACGTGACGACTACCTCGTCTGGGCGTCATGATCCCGCGCTACTCGACACCGGAGATGGACGCGGTGTGGTCGGACACCGCTCGTTTCGCACGCTGGCTCGAGGTCGAACTGCTCGCCACCGAGGCCCACGCCGCGTTCGGCCTCGTGCCGGTCGATGACGCCCTGCAGTGTCGCTCCCGGGCGCCGATCACCGACGAGGTGTTCGTGCAGGCGGTGCTCGACCGCGAGGCGATCACCGATCACGATGTTGCCGCGTTCGTCGACGTCGTGCAGGCGGCCATCGGTCCGCCGGCGTCGTCGTGGATCCACTATGGGCTCACGTCGTCCGACGTCGTCGACACCGCCGGATGTTGGGCGCTGCGTGACGCTGCCGACCTGTTGATCGACGCCTCGACCGACCTGTTGCGCACGTTGGTCGAGCTGTCGCGCCGTCACCGCGACACGGTGATGATCGGGCGGACCCACGGCATCCATGCCGAGCCGACCACGTTCGGCGCCAAGGTTGCGCTCTGGGCACTGCAACTCGACCGCGACCGCACGCGGCTTCGCGCGGCACGCGAGAGTGTGGCGGTGATGAAGTTGAGTGGGGCGGTCGGGACCTACTCGAACATCCCACCCGACGTCGAGCGATTCGTCGGCGACGCGCTCGGTCTCGAGCCGGTGGCGGCGACTCAGGTGGTCGCTCGCGACCGCCACGCGGAGTACCTGTACGCGTGCGCCTCGGTCGGGGCGACGTGTGAGCTCGTCGCGGTCGAACTCCGGCATCTGCAGCGCACCGAGGTTCGCGAGGTCCAGGAGGGTTTCAAGCCGGGACAGAAGGGTTCGTCGGCGATGCCGCACAAGCGGAATCCGATCTCGGCCGAGACGATTTCGGGTCTGGCGCGCGTATTGCGTTCGAATCTGTCGGCCGGTTTGCAGGATGTGGCGCTCTGGCACGAGCGGGACATCTCGCATTCGTCGGTCGAGCGGATCATCCTTCCCGATTCGTCCCAACTCGCGTATTACGTCATGAAGCGACTGCGTCGATTGCTCGACGGGCTGCTCGTGTTTCCGGAGCGGATGCAGGCCAATCTCGATGCGAGTTTCGGTCTCGTGTTCAGCCAGCCGGTGTTGCTGGCGTTGATCCAATCCGGTGCCACGCGAGACGATGCATACCGAATCGTTCAGCGCAATGCAATGAGGGCCTGGGACGAAGGACGCGACTTCCGTTCACTCCTGGAAGCCGATGACGACGTCGACGATGACGTGCTCGACGAGGCGTTCGACCTGCGACGGTCGCTGCGAAATCTCGACCAGGTGCTCGATCAGGTCGAGGCGATCGAACTCTGAATCGGGTCAGTCGCCGCGGCTGATGCCGGCGCGCTTGAGCGTGCTGGCGGGAACGCCCACATCGCGCCACGATGCATACGAGATCGACTTGCTGTCGGAGTAGCTCTTGGCAACTGCGATGAACTCGACCTCGAGCGCTTCCATGTCGATCGCGTTCGACTTCGCCGCCAACTCGGCTTCGAGGTCGCGGCGCTCCTGAACGAGGAGGAGTTCGTCGAGCGGGCTCGCGCTGGCCAGTTCGGTCTCGATCGCGTCGAGGCGCTTCTTGATCGTGTCCGGCGTGCGCTTGCGGCCGCGCTTGGGCTTGGTGGCGCGAAGTCCTTCGAGGTAGTCGCGCACGATGCGCCCCTCGACTCGTCCTTTTGCGAGTGCCGCTTTGTGCTCGTCGCTCATTGGGGTTCTGGGGCCACGCTTTCCAACCATGAATTTCCATTGTAGGTAACGGTCATTCAAATGCAATAGCGTGGAATCCGATGTTCGAACTGTCAGCACACGGGACCGATGTCCATGTCGGTACCGGCCCGAGGTATCCGTGGGGTGGTCTGTACGGTGGTCAGATCGTGGCGCAGGCCCTTCGGGCAGCAACACTGTCGGTCGAACCCGACCTCGAACCGCACTCGATTCGCGCCTATTTCATCCGCCGCGGAGATCACACCGAACCGGTCAGATACGAAGTTGATCGAATCCGAAATGGTCGGAGTTTCGCCACACGTCGCGTGGTCGCGCGTCAAGCGATAGGTGCAATTCTGAACGCCGAGAGTTCGTTCCAGCGACCGGAACCCGCAGCGACGATCCAGGCCCTCTCGATGCCCGAGGTACCGGCGCCGGACCGGTTGGAGCAGTCGTCGTGGACGGCAACGTTCGACCGCGTCAGCGTGCCGGCCGATCGTGTGACCGGAGGGTCGCGAGACGGACTCGGACGATCGCTCGCCTGGATGAAGATCAACCACGATCTGGGCGATCCGACCGATCCCGAGGCGCAGTTGATGCATCGTTGTTGGCTGGCGTACCTCAGCGATGATCTGCCGACCGACGCGGTGATTCGCGCCCATCCCATCTCGCAGGTCGACGAATCCGAACATGATCTGTTCTGCGCGAGCCTCGATCACACGATCTGGTTCCATCGCCCGTTGCGGGCCGACCGATGGCATCTCTACGACTTTGCCTGTCACCATTTCGTCGGCGGACGCGGGCTGGCGATCGGTCACGTCTTCGGCGAGGACGGTGTCCACGTGGCGACCGTCGCGCAGGAGGTGCTCGTGCGCGACCTTCGCGATCGCAGCTGACCGACCCGAGTGCTCGTAGCCTCTGCGAACGTGCCGACCAACTCCCTGCCACCGTTGTCGCCTGTGCTCGAACGCCTGCGGGCGCACGTGCTGGAACACTCGGTGAAGCACGGAGAGTTCGTGCTCAAGTCCGGGGCGACGAGCACCTGGTTCCTCGACACCAAGCAGACGGCCTGCCGCCCCGACGGCATCGTGGCGGTGACCGATGCGGTCGTCGAGGTGTTCGCCGACGTGCTCGACGGCATCGACGCGATCGGCGGTCTGACGATGGGGAGCGATCCGGTCGCATACGGAGTCGCAGCAGTCGCGGCGACGCGCGGTCACCGCCTGCGTAGCTTCAGCGTGCGCAAGGAGGCCAAGCTGGGCGGGATCACCGGGCGGATCGCCGGTGCGCTCGAACGCGGCGATCGGGTGCTGGTCACCGAGGACACCACGACCCGTGGCACGTCCCTGATCGAGGCCGCCGACGAGATCACGGCCTACGGCGCGGTGCCGGCGTGGATGACGGTGGTCGTCGATCGTGGCGGCACCTGCGCGGCGATGGCCGCCGAACGGGGCATCGACTACCGACCATTGCTGACCGCGCCCGATCTGGGCTTCGGCTACGGCACCTGAGCGATCGGCGTCACCGGCTCGAGGACGCCCGGGTTCAGTATCCGGTTCGGGTCGAGCGCGCGCCGCAGGGCGCGCTGGGCATCGAGATCGGCCGCCGATCGCACCAGGTGCATCCACGACGTCTTGGCCACACCGATGCCGTGCTCGGCCGAGATCGTGCCGCCGAGGCGGGCCACCGCGCCGAGCACGGTCTCAGCGATCGTGGAGGGCGTCGTGGTTCGCAGGTAGTTCAGGTGCAGGTTGCCCTCGGCGAGATGTCCGAAGGCGATGAGCTCGGCCCGGTCGCTGTCCGCGGCGCGGCCGGCGACGTCGAGCAGCTCGCCGACGGCCCTGATCGGCACCGCGACGTCGAGCTTGTAGGTCGGCACACCCGTCGATGCGGCGACAGCGGCGATCGCCTCGGTGATCCGATCGCGAAATTGCACGAGATGAGCGCGTTGGACGGGATCGATCGCGACTGCGGTGTCGAGCACGCCGGGCGCGGAGTCGACCACCGCAGACAGGTCGATGCTCGGGTCGCGGTGATCGGCGCATTCGACGAGCACGATGGTGCCGCCCGCTGACGGCAGGATCGGCGGTGCCGTCCCGAGGTGGGCGGCGACGAGGTCGAGGGCCTGCTGCTGCACGATCTCGACCGCGTCGAGTGACCCGAGCCGTTGTCGCAGCAGCCCCACCAGGGTGACGGCGTCGGCGATCGTGGCCATCGAGACCAGGGCCGTGACGACGTGTTCGAACAGCGGAACGAGTCGCAGTCGAGCCGCTGTGACGATCGCCATCGTGCCCTCGGTGCCGGCCACCAACGACGGCCAGTCGAGCCCGACCGTCTCCTTCGGCAGACCGGCGAGCGACCCGACGACGGATCCGTCGGCGAGCACTGCTTCGACGCCGACGACCTGCCGGCGCATCGTGCCGTACCGCAGCACGCGCGACCCGCCCGCGTTCGTGGCGATCGCGCCGCCGATCGTCGCCGAGTCCCGGGCGGCGAAGTCGATCGGGATGTCGAGTCCGACGGCGCGTGCCGACGCGCGCCAGGCGGCGATCGTCACGCCCGCGCCGGCGGTCACCTGCAACGCGTCGACGTCGACGCGACCGATGACGTCGAGCCGTCGCATCGACAGCACGATCGTCGGGCGCGTGGAGTGAGCGCGGGGCACGGCTGCACCGACGAGCCCGGTGTTGCCGCCCTGCGGGATGATCGCGATCGCGTGCTCGTCGCAGTGACGCACGACAGCGGCAACCTGGTCGGTCGTGGCGGGCCGGACCACCATCGACGCGCGGCCCGTGTACCTGCCCGTCCAGTCGGTCTCGTACCCCGCGCGCATGTCGTCGTCGAGGAGGACGTGCTCGTCGCCGACGATCGCGGCCACAGCATCACGCAGACGTGTCACGGCGCGATCGGCATCCATGGGTGGAGTGTGCCAGGGCGTTTGCGGCGTGCGCACCACCGACGACCTACGATCGTTGGTAGTTCGATCGGGGAGGGCCCATGAGAATGGAACACTTCTGGCGCTGGCTCGGGGTGGCGCTCGGCAAACATTGGAAGATCGTCGTTGCCGTGGTCGTGCTGATCACCGTGGTGCTGGGCGTCGGGGCGCGCAACATCGACTTCGCCACGGGTCAGGACAGCTACCTCAACTCCGATTCGCAGATCGCGATCGACAACGTCGCGTTCCAGAACGACTTCGGTGGTGAGACCGTGATCCTGCTGTTCACCTCGAACGACGGATCGGATGTGACCAAGCTCTACGAGGGGGCGAACCTCGCCGAGCTCGAGCGGATCACCACCGAACTCGAAGGTGTCCAGGGTGGCTACGCGGTGGTCACCCCGCTGACATCGCTGCAGTTCAGCGCCAATCTGCTGTCGGGTGGGGTCAGTTCGGTCGGCTCGCAGGCGCTGCTGTCGGCGGCGCAGCGTGACGAGTCCGGCGCCGCGGTTCGACAGGAGGACATCGCCGTCGCCCTCGCTCGGCTGGGCGCGGTTCCCGAGGCCGACCGCGTCATCGGCAATCCCGCCTACGACCAACTGCTCATCTACGACAACACGGGATTCAGCACCAAGGACGGTGCGGTCGTCGCTCCCCCCACCGAGCAGCTCGTGATCCGCAAGTCGCTGCAGGGCACGTTCCCGAATGTCGACAACGGCATCGTCAACGGCACGGCCGTCGGTGGCGTCGTGCTCGAGGGCAACGCCGACCTCGACACGCAGACCGCCGCGACCAAGGAGGTCCTCCAGGTCCTCGACGGAGCGAACTTCGAAGGGTTCGACCTGACGGTGACGGGCTCGCCGGTGTATCTCGCCGACATCAACGACTACCTCCAGGGCGGCATGCTCACCCTCGGCGCCGCTGCGCTCGCCCTGATGGCGATCGTGCTCGCGGTGCTGTTCCGCGTTCGCTGGCGGCTGCTGCCGCTGCTCGCCGTCGTCATCGGGGTGCTCTGGGCGTTCTCGATCCTGGGCCTGATCGGCATCAGCCTGTCGCTCGTGACGATCTCCGGGCTCCCGATTCTGATCGGCGTCGGCATCGACTTCGCGATCCAGGTCCACAACCGTGTCGAGGAGGAGGTGGTGCTCGACAAGGAGCAGCACCCGATCGCCGAGACCCTCGCCAACCTGGCCCCTCCGCTCATCGCCGCCACGCTCACCGGCGTGGTCGCATTCCTCGCGCTGCGGATCTCCAAGGTGCCGATGATCCGCGACTTCGGAGTCCTGCTGGCGATCGGCATCACCGTGCTCGTGATCGTCGGCATCGTCGTGCCGGCGTCGGCGCTCGGTATCCGGGAGTGGAAGAAGCGGACCGAGGAACGCCCGCCGTCGTTCGCCGAGCGTGCCTGCGTCAAGCTCGGGGGACTCCCGATCAAGTTCGGGCTGCCACTGGTGGTCCTGTCGGGCCTGCTCTTCCTCGGCGGCGTGCTGGTCGAGGGACGCGCCAAGATCGAGTCGGATCCGATCAAGTGGGTCGACCAGGACAGCCAGGTGGTCAAGGACATCCAACAGCTCGAAGAGGAGACCGGCTTCTCGTCGACGCTCGGCATCCTCGTCGCCGCGAACAACATCTACGACCAGGACGTCATCGACCTGATCTGGGACTTCACGCTCGACGCGGAGCAGCGGCCCGAGGTCGTCTCGACGTCGAGCATGGTCAACACGATGGGCAAGATCGTTGCCATCGACGGCGCAACCCCGGTGGCGCCGACCTCGCAGGACGTCGTCGCCTCGGTGGGCGAGATGCCCGACGCGATCGTGAAGGCGCTCCTGCGGAGCGCGGACGATCCGACGGCCACACAGCTGAACCTGCGTCTCGCACCGGCGAGCCTCGACGAGCGCGCCGCGCTGGTCGGCGAACTCGAATCCGACCTCCAGTCGCGCATCGATGCGCTCGATCTGCCGGCCGACAGCATCTTGCTCACCGACCTCCCAGACGGTCAGGATCCGGTGCGAGCAACACCCGCCGGCCTGGCGACCGTCGGGATCGGTCTGCTCGAGAACCTGTCCGCGAATCGCGCCAACCTCACCTACCTGGCACTCAGCCTCGCCGGGCTGTTCCTCGTGCTGCGCTTCCGCAGCCTCTCGAGGGCCCTGCTGGCGTTGGTGCCCGTGCTGCTCGCGGTCGGCGTGTCGTCGCTGGTGGTCGGCCTGCTCGGGTTCACGCTGAGCCCGCTCACGACGGTCAGCGGCCCGCTCGTGATCGCCAGTTGTTCGGAGTTCTCCGTGTTGATCCTCGGTCGATATCTGGAAGAGCGACAGCGTGGCCTGACCCCTCGCGCAGCGACCGACCTGGCGGCGAGTCGCACCGGCCGCGCGTTCTTCACCTCGGCGATCACCACCATCTGCGGTTTCGCAGTGCTGATCGGCTCGGCGTTGCCGCTGCTGCGTGACTTCGGCATCATCGTCACCCTCAACGTCGGGATCGCTCTGCTCGCGGCACTCGTGGTGATGCCGCCGCTGTCGGTGTGGGTCGACGAGCGCGGCTGGCTCGGAACCCAGCAGCCGGTCGCTGGTCCGGAGGATTCGGTGCGGCTCGCGGCTGCGTTCCCCGGACGCCAGACCGTCGGCGCCGTGATCGGCGTCGTCGGCTTTGCCGCCACCGGAGCGGTGGTGTACGCCACGGCCGACACCGACAGCGGGACGGCCAGCACCATCGAGTACGAGGCGACGCCGTTGCCGACGACGACCACGACGACGACCACGACGACGGTGCCGCCCACGACGGTTCCCGGTGACACCGTGCCCGATGGTCCGTTGATCGACCCGAACGATTTCGGGACCGACCGCCCGACGTCATCGCTCGGCGGCACGTTGTTCGATCTACTCGCCACGCAGGGGGTGCCGCCGAATCAGGCAAACTGCGCGATCGAGACGCTCGACCAGCGTGTCGGCCTCGACAACCTGAACGTGCCGGGCATCCTCGGCGGTGACGCGACGGCGATCGAGCCGGTCTACCAGGCGGCGGGAGACTGCGGCATCGAGGCGGGCGTCGTCGACGCGGCCCTGGCCACCATCTCGGGCGGCTGACCCGACACCGGGAAAAGCGAACCCGGCTTTGCTTCCCCGGCAAGCATCTTCCTACGATAGGTGAATGGGAGTTCTGTCGTCGTCATTGCGTGGTTCGGAACACCGGCGACGCTGGGTGGTCGGCCGAGTTCGTGGAGTGACGCGGCCCGCCGGTTGCGCACTCGGGGCGCTGTTCGCCACGATGCTGGTGGTCGGGTCGCTGACCATGGGATCGGCGCCACCGGCGGTCGCCGCGCCCGGTGAGTCGAACACGCCGCTCGTCAACCCCGACCTCGTGAAGGCGTGCGGCATCGACATCAGCGTGATCCTCGACGAATCGGGTTCGGTGAAGAACTACAAGACCGATGTGCAGCGCGCCTTCCGGTCGTTCACGTCGGCCCTGCGCAACACCGGGTCACGCTTGGCCGTGTCGGAATTCTCGACGGTCGCCCGTCTGCCGCTGGCGTCGCCGGCAACCGGCGAATACACCGCAGTGACCGACGACACGATCAGAACCATCTTCGACCCGTACATCAACAACGGCTACAACCCCAACGGGAGCACGAACTGGGAGGACGGATTCCGCGTCGCGCGTTACCAGCTGCCTCGTCCGTCGGGCACACAGCCCCACCTCGTCGTCTTCATCACCGACGGCAATCCCAACAAGATCATCCGGACCGATCGGGTCACCTACGACCCGGGCAACCCGAGCGTCACCCAGAACGAATACGAGAACAAGGTGCCGCTGAACGACAACGAGGTGTCGAACTCGGGCGAGGACCCGGCGTCGGCGCGGGCCGTGTCCAACGCGAACGGTCTGAAGCTCCAAGGGTCCCACGTGCTCACGATCGCGGTCGGTGACGGCCTGTCGGGCACTTCGACCCTCAACCGGCTCATCAGGGTGTCGGGTCCCGACGTCTTCGGGGGCGGGAGCGGCTCGACGCAGCCGGCATTCGACATCTCGACGACCGACGTCTACCGAGAGACCGACTTCACCAGGCTCGAACAGGCATTGCGGGAGGCCGCGTTCCAGCTGTGCGCGCCATCGGTCACCGTTCGCAAGCTCGTCGATCTGACCCCTGACACCGGCGTCGGCGACGCGGTCCCGGCAGCCGGCTATGACCTCACGGCCCAGCCGTCGCCGTCGCCGAGCAGGTGGGTTCTCCCGTCCGGCGCAAGCGGGTCGACGGCGACGTCGGCGACCGATGCGAACGGGTTCGCGAACTTCCAGTGGGAGTACGCCGCGCCGCAGGCATCGGCGGTGACCATCACCGAGCAGGATCCCGCCGGCATCGTACCGAACCTCGTCTACCGACCCGATCTGACGACGTGCACCGTCCGCACACCGGACGCGCCGGACGACGCCGTACTGGTGACCACCCCGCTGACCGACGGGAGATTCGGGTTCCGCGCCGACATCCCGTCGGATGCGATCGTGACGTGCACCATCTACAACGTTCTTCCACCGACGTCGTCGATCGTCATCGAGAAGGCGACGAACGGTTTCGATGCCGACACCCCCGGCGACGCCCCGACGATCCCCGTCGGCGATCCGGTCGACTGGACCTACGCGGTGACCAACACCGGCACCGTCACCCTCGACCCCGTCGTCGTGGCCGACGTTCCGGCCGAGACGATCACCTGCCCGAAGACCGTGCTCGTCCCGGGCGAGTCGATGACGTGCAGTGCCACCGGCGTTGCCGTCGCGCCGTCAGTGAACGGCCCGTACTCGAACATCGCGACAGTGACCGGCACTCCACCGGCGACATCCGGGCTCCCGCCGGCCACCGACGATGACCCCTCGCACTACATCGGCGCGGCGCCGTCGATCGACATCGAGAAGGCGACCAACGGGCCCGGTGGCACACCGGTCGACGCCGACAGCGCGCCGGGCCCGTACATCGGCGTCGGTGACCAGGTCACGTGGACGTACGTCGTCACGAACGAGGGCAACCAGGTGCTGTCGAACGTCACCGTCGTCGACGACACGGTCGGGCAGATCACCTGCCCGCGTGACACGCTCACCGTGGCGCCGGACAACGACGCGACGATGACCTGCACCGCGACCGGCACGGCCGTGGCGGGCCAGTACCGGAACGTCGCGACGGTCGAGGCGACCGACCCGACATCGGCCACCGTCACCGACGCCGACGTCTCCCACTACTTCGGAGCGGTACCGAGTGTCGTGCTCCAGAAGCTGACCAACGGTGAGGATGCCGACGTCGCTCCCGGTCCGATGCTCGAGATCGGCCAGAACGTGCTGTGGATCTACCTCGTGAGGAACGACGGCAACATCGCGCTGTCGAGTTTCGCCGTCACCGATGACCAGGTCGGTGCGGTCACCTGCCCGAAGGTCGTGCTCCGTCCCTCCGACGTCGCCACCTGTTTCGCCACCGGAACTGCGGCCGCGGGTCAGTACGCCAACGTCGGAACGGTGACGGCCACCGATCTCGCCGGCACCGTGGTCGGCGACACCGACCCGTCGCACTACTTCGGTGCCGATCCCGGGATCCAGGTCGAGAAGTCGACGAACGGGCCTGGCGGCACACCGGTCGACGCCGATGTCGCGCCGGGACCGGCGATCGCCGTCGGCGATCAGGTGACCTGGACATACACGATCACCAACACCGGCAACGTGGGCCTCACCGGGGTGCTCCTCGCCGACAGCATGGCCGGTGTCTCTCCGACCTGTCCTCAGAACGCACTCGCCGTCGGCGCGTCGATGACGTGCACGGCGACAGGGACCGCGACCGCGGGCCAGTACGAGAACACCGCGTACGCGATCGGCATCGATCCCGTCGGGCAGTTCGTGTCCGACACCGACCCGTCGCACTACTACGGAGCGGCACCGGGCATTCTCGTCGAGAAGTCGACGAACGGCGTCGATGCAGATGAACCGATCGCACCGGACGGCCTCCTCAACGGGCCGTTCCTCCTGGTGGGGTCGGCGGTCGATTGGACCTACACGGTGACCAACACGGGCAACCAACCGTTGACGGACGTGACGGTCACCGACGTGCCCGTCCAGACGATCACGTGCCCCACGACGACGCTCGCCCCCGGGGCGACGATGACCTGTACGGCATCCGGCACCGCTGTGGAGGGGCAGTACCTCAACACCGCCACGGCGACGGGTGTCCCGGATCAGAACGGCTCGCCCGGTCAGCCGGTGAGCGACACCGACCCGTCCCACTACTACGGCTATCGGCCGGAGATCACCCTCCAGAAGTCCACCAACGGCGTCGACGCCGACGCCCCGACCGGACCGTCCGTCCCGGTCGGCGACCAGGTCGACTGGACCTACACGCTCACGAACACGGGCAACGTGTCGATCTTCGAGTTCCTGGTCACCGATTCCGACCCGAGCGTCAACGTCGTGTGCCCCGCGATCGGTCGACTGGCTCCGGGGGCGTCCGTCACCTGCGCCGCGCGGGGGACGGCGCTCGAGGGCCAATACGAGAACACCGCCACCGTGGTGGCACTCGACTTCTTCGAGGACGAGCTCACCGCGTCGGATCCGTCGCACTATTTCGGTGTGCGCGCAGCCATCGACATCGAGAAGTCGACGAACGGTGTCGACGCAGACGTCGCCCCCGGTCCGGACATCACCCAGGGCGAGACGGTCACGTGGACCTACGTCGTGACCAACGTGGGCAACGTCGACCTCGACCAGCTCGTGGTGACCGACGACAAGATCGGGATGATCGCCTGCCCGGTCACGTCACTTGTCGTCGGGCAGTCGACCACGTGTACAGCGCTCGGAGTCGCGGTCCTCGGCCAGTACGTGAACGTGGCGACCGCGACCGCTGTCGCCACCGGCCAGATCGCCGTCGTCGACACCGATCCTTCGCACTACAACGGCGTGGTGGGCTCACTTCCACCGCAGCCTCCGACGACGCTCCCGACCGTTCCGCCGACCATCCCTCCCGGGGGTCTCCCCGTGACCGGGTCGAACGGCATCGCGACCATCTTGGCCTGCGGCCTGGCGGCGTTGCTCGGTGGGGTCGTCCTGCTGCGGGTGCGGCGGAGGGCGACCGATTGAGCCGGCCCGGCGATGAGGTTCTGGCCCGCCAGGCGGGCCGAAATCTCATCGCTGATGGTGGTCGAGACCGGCGTCGATCCGGTGACCCCACGCTTTTCAGGCGTGTGCTCTGCCAACTGAGCTACTCGACCGTGTTGGTGTCGAACCTGGCATTCGACACCGGGTGTTCCTACAGAAAAGCCACTCGCCATCTGCGATGACGAGTGGCCCCCTGCTGCGGTCCCGACGGGACTTGAACCCGCGACCTCCGGCTTGACAGGCCGGCGTGAACTCCAGACTTCACCACGGGACCAGATATGTAATGACGCTCTCGCGCCGCACCCCCAACGGGATTCGAACCCGTGCCGCCACCTTGAAAGGGTGGTGTCCTAGGCCACTAGACGATGGGGGCCTGTAGGCAATGGCCTTGTCTCGTTGAGAGCGACCTGAATCTAGCAGCGCCCCTCTGGCAATCCACCAGGCAATCCCACACACTCGATCCACGGGCGTCGCGGTGGTCTACCCTCCCGGCATGTCGTCGAGTCGATCGAGTCTCCGGATCGGTGCAGCAATCGGGATCGGCTATCTGATCGGCACCTTTCCGACCGCCTCGATCGTGGCCCGGCGAGCCTCCGGTGGAACCGTGGATCTGCGTCAGGCAGGCACGGGCAACCCGGGGACCGCCAATGCGCTGGGCGTGCTCGGGGCCAAGGCGGGAGCGATGGTGTTGGTCGGTGATGTCGGCAAGGGTGCGCTGGCGTGCGCGCTCGGCGGCGTGGTCGGTGGTCCGGCGGGTGCGCAGCTCGCGGGGACGGCCGCGGTGGCGGGCCACTGCTACCCGGTCTGGAACGGGTTCGACGGCGGCAAGGGCGTGGCCACGAGCGTCGGGCAGTGTTTGGCGACGTTTCCGGCCTACTTCCCGATCGATGCGGCGGTGGCGGTCGCGACGGCCTCGAGCGCCCGGTGGAAGCAGCGTGCCTTCGCAGCCACGGCCGTGGCGTCGGTGTGCTGGTTCGTCGGCGCCGTCGTGTGGTGGCGTCGAGGTTGGCCCAACCTGTGGGGCCCGGCACCCAGCGGATACCTACCGATCTCCGCGGGGCTCAGCACCGTGATGATCATGAAGCGGTTCCTCGACGCGCAATCCTGAACAAAGGCGCAACCCGATCGACGACCGACCGCATCCGGCGAGAGGGATGCGAACATCGTCGACGCGAGGTGGCCGACGTGGTGCAGTACCGGGTCGGCCCGAGTGTCGGCGCCTACGCCGGGCCGGGGACGGCCGGGCTGTTCGTGTTCTGAATCTCGGCGAACGGATCGCGCTCGGTGCGCGCTGCCTTCGCCCGCAGCTCGGCCGGGACCACCGGCGCCAACATGCCGTACGGGGCACCGTTGTAGAGATGATGAATCCGGTGCGAGTCGGCGACGTGGTCGAGGTAGGCGTTGCGGTGCTCGCCGAACGGGTCGATGCGGCGATGGATGTAGCCGTCGTGCACGAGAGCGTAGGCCGCCCCGTAGAGCGTCACGCCGATCGCCATCGGGACCATGGCGGCGAAGCCGTTGCGGTTGAACCCGAGCCAGAGCCCGAACATCACGATCGCCGCGAAGAACACCGGGAACCAGTCGTTGCGTTCCCAACGCGGTTTGCGGCCGGGCTGATGGTGGCTGCGGTGGAACCACTCGCCGATGCCGTGCATCACCCAACGATGGGTGGCCGCGGTGGCCGGTTCCATCGCGAGGAACGAGACCACGACGATCGTCACGAACACTGCCACCGACACGATCGTCAGGCTATCGCCGACGCGACCCGCGAATCCGGCGCTCAGCCTGCGTAGGTGTCCAGCGCCTCGGCGAGGGAGACGTCGATGACCCCGTGCTCACGCACGACTGCCTCGAGCCACTCCGGACGGAACACGCTCGCCACGGCGATCGGTTCCTCGAGGTCCGACCCGGCCAGCGCCAAGCGGACGAACAGCGATGCATAGTCCGGCGGTCGCAGGTCGCGGCCCAATTCGACCAATGCGTACGGATCCGGGGTGGCTGCGCTCGTGGGGAGTGAGAAGAAGCTCTGCGACGTCGGCCCGGTCGGACCGCCGGCGAGGCCGGGGCCGTCGACCAGGATGGCTCCGTGCACCTGGGCGGCGCGAGCGCCCGCGATCTGCAGTGCGATGTATGCGCCGAGGCCGCGCCCGACGACGGTGATCGACCGGGACGCGTCGGCGTCGGTCAGGTGGGCGAGCGCAGCATCGACGTCGCCGAGCAGGAGTTCGGCGGTGTAGCCGCCGCCGCGCGGGATGGTCGACACTCCATGACCGGTGAAATCGAGCGCGTCGACCGGGCCGGGCCAGGCATCGGCCCAGGTCGGCACCGTGGACGGCGATGCCTCGCCGAGGCCGTGGAGGATCAGCAGTGGACGTCCGCCTCTGGCGGTCGCTCCGCGCAGGTGGTGCAGTGCCAGATCGACCTTGCCGTGGCGCAGCATCGTGACGTCGCCTCGCGGAGGGGTCGACGCGGTCATGACGGTGCCCCGATGAAGTCGAGGACGATCGCACTGACGAGGTCGGGCCGTTCGATGTGGACGAAGTGGCCGACGTCGTCGAGGATCTCACAACGCCCGTCGAGAGGCAGGTAGGGCAGCACCTTCTCCGGCGGCGTCCCCCATCCCATCTCCTCCATCTCCCGACCGAGGATGCCGAGGAATGGCATCGGCAGTCCGGGCAGGCGCATCAGTGTCCACTCGGGTCGCCACGGCCCGAATCCACCGAACCTCATCGAGGGATCGATCTTCCATCGCCAACCGTCGTCGGACTGGAATCCTCCGACGGTCACGAGTCGACGCAGCCAGTCGAAGTCGAGCCGGGGGTTCATCCGGCCGCGACGTGTGGCCAGCTCGTCGACGGTGCCCGGCTTGCGCTGTGCGGTCGCGGTCGACCGGCGATGGTCGAGCCAGCCCGCGATCTCGGTCGCGACCATCTTGGTGCGTTCGTGCTCGGCCACGTCGGGAATCCGACGGTTGTACGGGATGCCATCCATGTTGACCAGGTGCGTGAAACGGAACGGTTGGGCGTCGGCGAGCTGGGTCATCAGAGCGCCGCCCTTCGAATGACCGATCACCGGCATCGGTCGACCCGGGCTCACGTGGTCGAACACGGCGAGCGCATCGCGCATGTCGGCATCCCAGGAGTACAGCTCGGCATGCTCGCTGTCGCCGTGGCCCCGCTGGTCCCAGCTGACCACGCGCCAGCCGCCGGCGGCCAACTTCGGTGCGAAGATGTCGTACGTCCTGGCGAAGTCGAATCCGCCGTGGACCAACACGAGTGGCGCAGCGTCCGCGTCGCCCCACTCGTGGACGGCGATCTGGAGACCGTTCGCGTCGAGGTGGTACTCCCGGGCAGGGTGTTCGGCGTCCGGAACCGGGTGCTCGACAGGGGCGGTGTTCGTCACGTGATCGAGGGTACGCCGGGCGCCGCGTGTCGCTGCCATCGTCGCTCGCCTAGCATCCGGGGCGATGAAGCGACCCGAGCACCCAGGCACCCTCGCGTGGCCCCTTGCGTTGCTCGGTGTGCTCACCGTCACCGCCGTCGGGTGCGGCACCACCGATCCGGCCTCGCAGGAGCGATTGCCGCCGATCCGCACCACGCTGGTGACGACCACGACGACGACCACGACGATCCCGCCCGGGCAGCGGTTCTACACGGTCAAGCAGGGCGACACGCTCGGCAAGATCGCCGCCGGGTTCGAGGTCACCGTCCAGTCGATCGTCGATCTGAACAAGCTGGCGAGTCCCGATGCCATCCAGGCGGGCCAGACGCTCGAGATCCCGTCGGGGATCGTGGTGATCGCCGAACTGCCGAACCAGACGGCGACGACCGCACCGTGACGACGGTCGCGCTGAGGTGACAGGTGTCGAAGTGCCCTGGCCTCGTGTCGCTCGGTTCATAGACTCGATCACATGAGTTTCTGGCCAACGCTCGACCACTGGAGTGTCGCGATCCCGCTCGACACGCCGCACCACCGCCTCGACGTGCTCGCCGACACCGGGTTCGTCGCCCTGCGCGATCTGCCCTACGAGATTCCCGAGTCCGAGTTCATCGGGCTCGAGTACATGGACTGGAAGTCGGGTGGCGACACCAACTTCGCACCGTTGGCTTCGGCCGACGGCGAACTCGACTGCCGAGGGTTCTGGGACAAGGGCAAGACCGACAAGGACGCCCTGTGGACCTCGAATGCCGAGATCGCTCCCACGATCCGTCGGTACGTCGACGACGTCGGGGCCAACTTCGGACGCGTCCGGGTCATCAAGCTCGAGCCCCAGGATCGCGAGACGGCGATGCGATCGATCCACCGCGACGACAACAACCGGTTCAACCCCGACGACGAGGGATGGGTCGTGCGTTCGTGGATCGAGCTCACCGACAATCCCGACAGCTACATGCTGCTGATGGACAACGGTCCCGACGGTCTTCCCGACCCCTCGACCGAGGTGCGGGTGCCACTGCATCGTGGTGCACGATTCGTCGTCGACACCCAGCGTCTCTGGCACGTGGTGGTGCACAACGGCGACGCGCCTCGATACGCGCTGATCACGAGCTTCGAGTCGAGCCCCGCGCTCGACTCGTGGATGCAGCGCGAACAGCGCCAACCCGCCGGCGTCTGAAACCGTCACACGTGCCGGGTCAAACGTGACGAGCGCTCCTGCTCGCTCACGCTGAAGCCACGTTCCCGTAGTTCGTGTGACCTGCAACGTCCACCGCGGCGCCTCTGGCCCACACAAAGTCGTGAGTCAGGAGTCGGTCAGGGGGCGCGGTGTGCGACGGCGAGGTCGGCGACGTCGCGCATGATCTTTGCGAGTTGGAAGTCCTTCGGGGTGTAGACCGCGGCGATGCCCATCGCGGCCAGGCGCGGACGATCGTCCTCGGGGATGATCCCGCCGACGATCACGGGCGCATCAACGCCCATCTGCACCAGGTGGGCGAGCACGTCGGGCACGAGGTCGAGATGTGAGCCCGACAGGATCGACAGTCCGATCACGTCGGGATCCTCGTCGCGCGCCGACGCCGCGATCTGCTCGGGCGTCGACCGGATCCCCGAGTACACGACCTCCATCCCCGAGTCGCGGGCGGCAACGGCGATCTGCTCGGCGCCGTTCGAGTGACCGTCGAGGCCCGGTTTGGCAACGAGGAATTTCGGCGGCCCGCCGGTCATCGACTTCACGAACTCGACGACCTCGCCCAGTCCCTGCGCGGATCCCGTCGCGCCGCTGACACCGGTCGGCGCCCGGTACTCACCGAATACCGACCGCATCACGTCGCCCCACTCACCAGTGGTGCCCCCGGCCATGGCGAGCGCGATCGACGACGGCATCACGTTGTCGCCCGACTCGGCGGCGGCGCGCAAGTCGTCGAGGGCTGCGTCGATGGCGGCCTGGTCGCGCGCCGAACGCCAGTCGACGACCTCGGTGGCCAGGCGCCGTTCGATGGCCGGGTCGACCTTGAGAATCGCGCCGTCGCCGCCGAGGGGCGACTCGGCGGCCTCGACGAAGTCATTGACCCCGACGACGATCTGCTCGCCGGATTCGATCCGTCGAGTGCGCGCCGCCATCGAGGTGACGAGCCGCGACTTCAACGTCTCGACCGCCTCGAACGCACCGCCCATCGCCAACACGTCGTCGAGTTCGGCCTGAGCTGCTGCACGCAGTTCCTGCGTCCGCGCTTCGATCACGGTCGAGCCGTCGAAGATGTCGTCGTACTCCAGCAGGTCGGTCTCGAACGCCAACACCTGTTGCATCCGAAGCGACCACTGCTGATCCCACGGGCGTGGAAGCCCGAGCGCTTCGTTCCACGCCGGCAACTGCACCGAACGGGCCCGGGCGCGCTTCGACAGGGTGACCGCCAACATCTCCAGCACGATGCGCTGCACGTTGTTCTCCGGCTGGGCCTCGGTGAGCCCCAGTGAGTTGACCTGTACGCCGTATCGGAATCGCAGCGCCTTGTCGTCGCTGACGCCATAGCGCTCGCGCCCGATCTGCTCCCACATGTCCGTCATCGCCCGAAGTTTGCAGACCTCCTCGACGAATCGGATGCCCGCGTTCACGAAGAACGAGATCGACCCGAAGACCTGACTGAACTGTTCGGGCGACACCTGGCCCGAATCGCGGACGGCATCGAGCACACCGATCGCCGTCGCCATCGAGTAGGCGATCTCCTGCTCGGGCGTCGCGCCCGCTTCCTGCAGGTGGTACGAGCACACGTTCATCGGGTTCCACAACGGCGCGTGCTCGGCGCACCATGCGACCATGTCGACGATCAGACGCCGTGACGGACCTGGCGGGAAGATGTACGTGCCGCGCGACAGGTACTCCTTCACGATGTCGTTCTGGGTGGTGCCGCGCAGCTCCGATGCGTCGACACCCTGCTCCGCGGCGTTGGCGACGTAGAGCGCCAGCAGCCAGGCTGCTGTTGCGTTGATCGTCATCGAGGTGTTCATCTGCCCCGGCGGGATCTGGGCGAGCAGGGCGCGCATGTGGCCGAGATGCGCAACGGGCACACCGACCTTGCCGACTTCACCCCTCGACATCGCCGAGTCCGGGTCGTAGCCGGTCTGGGTGGGGAGATCGAACGCGATCGACAGCCCGGTCTGGCCCTTCGCGAGGTTCGTTCGGTACAGCTCGTTCGACGCCTCGGCACTCGAGTGCCCCGAGTAGGTCCGCATCATCCACGGTCGGTCCTTCGCGCGCGTCATGAGCGCAGTGTGGTACCTCGACGAAGAACTCCTCAAGTCAGCGCGTGGTGCGTCCGAAGAAACAAGCGTCCCACCGGGACGACAACCGGAACGGATCACCCCCTCTCCCCCTGAAGGTGATCCGATCCCACAGCGGTTTCCCTCTGGCGGGAACCCCCGCCGGCCGAATGGCGGATTCGGCCGGCGATGCGTACGGAGCGGGTGGTGGCGGACCACCCGCTCCTTGCATTTTTCGGCCCTCGTCCCACCCATCTCGCGGGAATTCGCTTCGATTGTTGCGCGCAGCGCAACAATCACTCCGAATTTCGGGTTTGGGGGAGTGGGGCAGTGGCGGCGCTGAGGCGCGACAGATAGTCGGGGCGGGGGAGTGCCACTGCGCCGAGGCTCGCCAGGTGATCGGTGACCCACTGCACGTCGAGCAACTCGGCCCCGGTCTCGTTCAACCAGTCGACGAGCGCCACCAGCGCCGTCTTCGACGCATCGGTCGCGGTGTGGAACATGGCTTCGCCCGCGAAGAACCGTTCGATGCGCAGCCCGTAGAGGCCACCCACGAGTTCGTCGTCGAGGAACACCTCGATCGAATGCCCCCAGCCGAGGCGGAACAGTTCGCCGTACGCCTCGACGATGGCCTTGGTGATCCAGCGCCCGGGTCGATCGGGGTCGCCGCAGGCCCACATGACGTCGATGAAACGCGTGTCCATCCGCACGTCGAAGCGCCGCATGCTCTTGCGCAGCGATCGACTCACATGGAGCCCGTCGAGAGGAATGATTCCTCGAGGGTCGGGCGAGAACCAGGCCATCTTCGACCGTCGCCGGTACGGGTCGACCGGCATTGGGAACAACCCCGCCCGATATGCGGCCAGCAGTGTGCCCGGTTCGAGATCGGCGCCGACGGCCACGAGGTCCTCGCCCGGAGCGATCTCGCTGGGGTCCGGCATCACGAACCGCGACGGTGGCGGTTCGTTCACGATGCTCACGGGCTCATTCTGGCCCGGTTGCCGAGCGCCGTCGGTCAGTAGGTGCGAAAGCCTTGCTTGGTCTTGCGGCCCAACTGGCCGGCGGCGACCATGCGGCGCAGCACCGGGGCCGCGGCGAAGTTCGGATCACGGAACTCGTCGTACAGCGCATCGAGGATGGCCAGCGAGGTGTCGAGGCCGACGAGATCGAGCAGGGCGAACGGACCCATCGGGAAGTTGCAGCCACCCATCATGGCGGTGTCGATGTCGTCCATCGACGCGGTGCCCTGTTCCCACATGCGGATGGCATTGTTGAGGTACGGGAACAGGAGCGCGTTGACGATGAACCCGGCACGGTCCTGGACCTGCACCGCATCCTTGCCGCACGTCGTTGCGAACTCGACCGCGGTCTCGATCGTCTCGTCGGACGCGGTGAGCGGGCGGATGATCTCGACGAGCTTCATCATCGGCGCCGGATTGAAGAAGTGGATGCCACAGACCTGGTCGGGGCGCTCGGTCACCATCGCCAACTCGACGACGGCGAGCGTGGACGTGTTCGTCGCGATGATCGCCTCGGGCTTGACGATGCGGTCGAGCTTCTGGAACAGATCGCGCTTGACCTCCATGTCCTCGACGACGCTCTCGATGACCAACTCACAGTCGTGGAGCTTGTGCAGATCATCGGTGACGGTGATGCGACTGAGGATCGCGTGGCGTTCGTCGTCGGTGAGGCGTTCGCGGGCGACCTGCTTGGTCAGCCCGGCATCGATGCCGTGCAACACGGCGTCGGCACCCGCCTGGGTCCGCGATCGAACGACGACGTCGAATCCGGCCCGCGAGGCGACCTCGGCGAGCCCGGACCCCATGATCCCCGACCCGATGACTCCCACAGTGCGGATGTTTCCCATACGCGCAAGATAGCTACCGACCGGTAACCCCACCAAAGTGTCGCTTTCCGGGCGTGCGGGCGTCGCGGCCGCAGCCGGTCGGATCGGGTGATTCCGCGTTGTCGTCGTCCGCGCCACCTAACGTCACGGCATTCGCGGGGTCACGTGGCCTCGCCCGCCATCGCGAATGTTCTTCCTCCTTCTCCTCCACCTCGTCATCGGCATCGCGATCGTTGCCGCCGGCAAGATGCTGGGCCGGCGGGCGTTCCTGGTGGCTGCGATCGCTCCGCTGGTGACGTTGTTGTGGGCCGCCGCGAAGGCCCCGGGTGTGCTCGACGGCGATCCGGTCACGGAATCGTTCGCCTGGATCCCGCAGCTGGGCATCGACATCGACATGCGCCTCGACGCATTCGCGCTGCTGATGGTCGCGGTGATCTCCGGCATCGGCCTGCTGATCTGCATCTATTCGATGGGGTACTTCAGCCACGACAAGCCGGGCTTGGCCCGACTCGCCGGCGTGCTCGTGCTGTTCGCGGGAGCGATGTTGGGCGTCGTCCTGTCCGACCAGCTGATCGCCCTGTTCATCTTCTGGGAGCTCACCTCGGTCACCTCGTACCTCCTGATCGGCAACGACGACACCAATCCCCGTGCTCGGGCGGCGTCGATGCAGGCGATCTTCATCACCGGCGCCGGCGGCCTGGTGCTCCTCGCAGGCCTGATCATCATCGGACAGGCCGGCGGTACGTACCGGATGTCGGAGCTGCTCGCCGACCCGCCGACCGGAGGCGCGGTCAACGCCGGGATCGTCCTGGTGTTGATCGGGGCGTTCACCAAGTCGGCGCAAGCACCGTTCAGCAGCTGGCTGCCGGCCGCGATGGTGGCGCCGACACCGGTGAGCGCGTATCTGCATTCGGCGACGATGGTCAAGGCCGGCGTCTATCTCGTCGCCCGTCTTGCACCGATGTTCGCGATGACGGGCAGTTGGCGTCTCGTGGTGATGGTGATCGGCGCATCGACGATGTCGATCGGAGGGCTCCGGGCGCTTCGCCAGACCGACCTCAAGCTCCTGCTCGCCTACGGCACCGTCAGCCAACTCGGCTTCATGATGCTGCTGCTCGGTGTCGGCGAGTACCACATCGCCGAAGCCGGACTCGTGCTGATCCTCGCCCACGCGGCGTTCAAGGCGGCGTTGTTCATGGTGGTCGGCATCATCGACCACGAGACCGGCACGCGCGACATCACCGAACTGCACGGCTTCGGACCCTCGTGGCGACTCGTACAGGTGGTGGCGGTCGTCAGTGCGGCGTCGATGGCCGGTATCCCGCCGCTGTTCGGATTCGTCGCGAAGGAGAAGGCGCTCGACGGGTATCTCGAACACGGTGACTTCGCCGGCGCGACGGCGGTGCTGGTCGTGATCGTCCTGGCATCGATCCTGACGTTCGCCTACTCGGCACGCTTCGTGCTCGGTGTGTTCGGTGCATTCGGTGACGTCGATCGCCCGGTCGTGTCGCGCACGGCGCACGCACCGGGCGCCGTCTTCGTCGGGCCGTCGGTCGTGCTCGCCGTCGCGACCATCGTGTTCGGCATCGTGCCAGGACTGCTCGACGATCTGGTCGAGGGTGCCACCACGGCGCTCTACCCGGCATCGGAACCCAAGGCACTCCATCTCTTCGCCGGGTTCAACACCGCGCTCCTGCTCTCCGTCGTCATCATCGTGTGCGGCGTGCTGCTGACGGTGTTGCGGACACGTGTCACCGGTGTCCAACGGCGCGCGAGCGAAGTGATCCGGCCCATCCCCTCGGGCGAGCAGGGTTACCTGGGTGTGTTGCGGGGCATCTCGGCCGTCGCCAACCGGGTCACCGCGACCGTGCAGAACGGATCGTTGCCGATCTACATCGCGATCATCATCCTGACGGTCACCCTGGTGCCGGCAGCGGCCTTCGCCACGGAGATCGGACCACTGCCACAGTGGGTCGAGGAGCCGGCGCACGTCGTGCTGGTCGCGGTGATGGTGGCTGCAGCACTCGGGGCGTCGATCGTGCGCCATCGCATCGCGGCGGCGCTGATGCTCGGCGCCGTCGGATATGCGATGGCCGGACTGTACGTCGCTCGCGGCGCGCCCGATCTGGCCCTCACCCAGTTCTCGATCGAGACGCTCAGCACCGTGCTGTTCGTCCTCGTCCTGCGGTTCCTGCCCCGGTCGTGGCGGCACCGGGCGCCCTCGATCGCCGCGCCGATGCGCATCGCCGTGGCCGCTGCCGTCGGCGTGGGCATCTTCATCTTCGCCTTGTCGGCCGGCAACGCCCGCTCGAGCGTCGACGAACCGTCGATGTCGGAGGTCATGGTCGAGCAGTCGCTGCCGAAGGGCAAGGGTCACAACGTCGTCAACGTGATCCTGGTCGACTTCCGCGGCTGGGACACGATGGGTGAGATCACGGTGTTGTTGGTCGCGGCGATCGGCGCCGTCAGCCTTGCCCGGCCCGGTCGGCGGCGCAGCGACGACCACGCTCCCGTCTTCGAGGAGATCCTCGATGCCGGCGACGAACCGGCCCTGCCGGAGCCGCTGCGATGAGCGAACCCTCGAACGCCCCCGCGTCGCACGGCACATTGGCGCGCAGCCGTCGGATGATGCTGCTCGACACCTCGATGAAGGTGTTGTACCCGTCGATTCTCGTGCTCGCGATGTACTTCCTGCTCGCCGGTCACAACCGGCCCGGTGGAGGGTTCGTCGGCGGTCTCGTCGTCGGTGGGGCCCTCGCGCTGCGGTACGTGTCGGGTGGCGCGCAGGCAGTGCGCTCGACGTTCCGTCTTCCCCCGCATCTGTTCCTGGGCCTCGGATTGCTGATGTCGGCCTCGACGGCGTTCGTCCCCGTCGTCCTCGGTGGTTCGATCCTCGAACACGGCGACACGACGTTCCACCTCCCGATCTTCGACAAGGTCAAGGTGACGAGTGCACTCCCGTTCGACATCGGCGTCGACCTGATCGTCATCGGTCTGATCCTGATGGCCTTCGCCGCGTTCGGTGAGGACGTTCCGGATGCGCCAGGCGCGGCCGATGACGGCAGCGACGCGCCGTCGCCGGCGTTGAAGATCAGGTCGAAGCCATGAGCGTGCTCCTGGCGTTCGCGGCGGCGTTTCTCTTCGCGACGGGAACCTGGATGCTGTTGCAGCGTCGCCTGTCGCGAATCCTGATCGGTGTCGGACTCGTGGGGCACGGATCGAACATCTTGCTGCTGATGTCCGGTGGTGACGGCGGGGTGTCGCCGATCATCGACACGGCCGATCCGTCGGAGTTCGCCGACCCGCTGCCGCAGGCGCTCGTGCTCACTTCGATCGTGATCACGTTCGGTGTGACGGCGTTCCTGCTGGCGCTCGGCTTCCGCAGTTGGCGCATCACCCACGACGACGTCGTCGAGGACGACGTCGAGGATCGCTTCATCGCCCGGCGACACGAGACCGACCAGGCGATCGCCGAAGAAGAACTCGCCGAGCGCGACCAGGCCGTCGAGGAGGGTCGGCGGTGAACGCCTTGATCCCGCTCCCGATCATCGTGCCGCTCCTCGGTGCATCGCTGTGCGTGATCGCGGCACGGGCGCGCTGGATCCAGCGCATCGTGAGCCTCTCGGCGCTGACGTGCAACATGATCGTGGCGATCACCCTGTTCGTGCGTGTCGACGACCGCGACATGGTGGTGATGCAGGCCGGCGGATGGCCGGTGCCGCTCGGCATCACGCTCGCGGTCGACCGACTCTCCGCCGTGATGCTGGTGGTGTCGTCGCTGATGTTGCTCGCCGTGATGGTGTACGCCATCGGCCAGAAGGCCGAGGAGTCGCGGTACGCCGCGTTCAACCCGGTGTACCTCGTGCTCGCGGCCGGCGTTTCGGCGAGCTTCATCACGGGCGACCTCTTCAACCTCTTCGTCGCGTTCGAGATGATGCTCGTCGCGAGCTATGTGCTCCTCACGCTCGGGGGCCGTCCCGACCAGGTGCGCGCCGGCATGTCGTACGTCGTCATCAGCCTGATCGCCTCGACCTTCTTCGTCACGGCGTTGGCGGTGATCTACGCCGCCACCGGCACGGTCAACATGGCGCAACTCGCCGAACGTATGCCCGAACTCCCGCCCGGTGTCGCCACCGGGTTCTCGCTGTTGTTGATCCTGGTGTTCGGCATCAAGGCGGGGCTCTTCCCGCTCTTCTTCTGGCTTCCGGACAGCTATCCGACGGCCTCGGGAGCCATCACGGCGGTGTTCGCCGGATTGCTCACCAAGGTCGGGGTGTACGCGATCATCCGCACCCAGACGTTGATGTTCCCGCCCGACGCCAGACAGGGCACGCTGCTGCTGGTGCTCGCCGGCCTGACGATGATCGTCGGCGTGCTCGGCGCACTCGCCCAGGACGATCTGCGGCGCATGCTGTCGTTCCACATCGTGAGTCACATCGGCTACATGATCTTCGGCCTCGCGCTCTTCACGCTCGCGGGCGTCGCCGGAGCGGTGTTCTACGTCGTGCACCACATCATCGTGAAGACCGCGCTGTTCCTCGTCGCCGGTCTGGTCGAGCGTCGTTCCGGGTCCGATCGTCTGTCGAGGGTCGGTGGGCTCGTGCGAAGTGCGCCGGTCATCGCGGTGTTGTTCGCGCTGCCCGCACTGAGCATCGCCGGCCTACCACCGTTCTCGGGGTTCGTGGGCAAGTTCGCGTTGGTCAGCGCCGGCATCGACTCCCAGGACTGGTTGATCGTCGGCGTGAGCCTGCTCGTCAGTCTGTTGACCGTGTACGTCATGGTCCGCATCTGGTCGAACGTGTTCTGGGGTGAGCCGGAAGATCCGGCGATCGTCGCATGGATCGCCTCGGAAGAGAGTCGGGTCCCGCGGCTGATGACCGCGTCGGCCTCGGTCGTGGTCGCGCTCTCGGTGGCACTGATGGTCTTCGCCGGACCGCTCTACAACTATGCCGAACGCACCGCGGCCGACCTCCTCGCGCCGCAGCGGTACATCGAGTCCGTGCTCGGAAGTGACGCGCCATGACGACGGTGCTGCGCCTCCCGGTGCTCGTCATCTGGCTCGCGCTCGTGTGGGCGCTCCTGTGGGGCGACTTCGGTCTGGCCAGCCTCGTTGCAGGTGTCGCCATCGCACTGTTCGTGGTGTGGATCGGTCGTCCCGCCGACGTGCACGGGATGCAACTGACGGCGTTCCATCCGCTGTCGGCTCTGGTGTTCGTCGGCTACTTCTCGGTGCAGTTGGTGAAGTCGAATCTGCAGGTCGCCTGGACCGTCATCAGCCCGCGACCGAATGTCCACACGGCGATCGTGGCCATCCCGATGCACGTCGACTCGGAGGGCATCGTCACGTTGGTCGCGAACGCGGTCACCTTGACCCCCGGCACGCTGACCGTCGACGTCCACGAATCCGACGACGGCACACCCGCGGTGATCTACGTGCACGTGTTGCAGTTCACCGATGTCGAATCGGTCCGCGCCGACGTGTTGGTGCTCGAACGTCTGGCGGTCCGTGCGTTCGGCAGCAGGCAGCAGCGGACGGATCTCGATGACGTGCTGGCCGCACGAGCAGTACGGGAGGACGTGTCATGAACGTCGTGGCGATGATCATGCTGTCGATCGGTGCCGCCGGGTTCGTCTATCGGCTCGTGCGTGGACCCGATCTACCCGACCGGGTGGTGGGTCTCGACGGCCTGTTGTCGGTGATCGTGATCGGCATCATCGTGGCGGCGGCGCGCTCGGACAACGGCAGCATCACCATCGAGACGGTGCTCGTCGCGGTCTTCGTGGGCTTCGTCGGTACCGCCGCGCTGGCGCGCTTCATCGAGCGGAGGGGCAATTGATGGACACGTTCGCGGAGGTGTTGCTGATCCTCGGCTCGGCGTTGGCGATGATCGGCGGCATCGGTGTCGTGCGTTTCGGTGACCTGTTCTCCCGGATGCATGCGGCGGCGAAAGCGCCGACGCTCGCACTCATCCTGGTGGCGATCGGCGCGGCGATCGAGATCGGCACCCTGCTCGCGGCGACCACGCTCGCGTTGGTGGTCATGCTCCAGTTGCTGTCGTCGCCGGTCGGCGCCCACGCGCTCAGCCGGGCGTCACGGCGTCAGCTCACGATCCCCGTCGACGACGTCGACGAACTCACCCGCGATGAGCGCTCCGGCGCCTGAAACCCTTCACGCACCACCGTGTGACGGTCAGCGTTCGACGATGCGGATCGACTGGATCTGGATCGGCTCGGACGGGACGCCTTCGCCGGGTGTGCCGGCGGCGGCCATCGCGGCGACGGTGGTGTCCAGTCCGTCGGTCACCAGGCCGAACAGGGCATAGTCAGGCGGCAACGCTGCTCCGTCGGAACCCGAGATGATGAAGAACTGGCTGCCCGCACTGTCGGGCTGCACCGTCTTGGCCATCGCGATCGAACCGATCTGGTACTTGCCCGGCGCCGGCGGTTCGTCGACGATCGTGTAGCCGGGTCCGCCGGTGCCGGTTCCGGTCGGATCCCCGCACTGCACGACGAAGTTCGGCAGGATCCGATGGCACACGGTGTCGTCGTAATACTGGTTGCGGGCGAGGAACACGAAGTTGTTCGTCGCGACCGGAGCGGACGCGGGATCGAGCGCGATCGTGAACTCGCCCTTGTTCGTGGTGACGATCGCTTCGTAGGTGACTCCGGCAACCAGGCACTCGGGTGGAGCGGCGTCGAACTGCTGGGTCTTGGTGGTGGCCCCTTCGACCGGCGGGCAGTCGGCGCTCGACTCGGGCGCGGCGACGGTCACCGATGACGTGCCGACGGTGGATCCTTCGGGGGCGGCAGCGCTGTCGCTCCCGCATCCGGCCCCGATGAGGCCGGCGAGCACGACGCCCGTGACGAGCAGTCGACGAGGGCCCATCTCAGCCGCCCGTTCCGACGGTCACGGTGCCGTCCGCCGGCGTGGTGATCTGGGGAGCGGTGATCTCCGGCAGGGTCACGGGAACCGTGACGACCGGGTCGCTCGGGGTGCTCGGATTGTCGCTGCCCACGAAGTTGCTCGCGACCCACGCGAGGAGAAACACTCCCGCGACGGCGCCGACACCGATGGCGATGAATCGGAAGGTCTTGCGGCGGCTGGCCTCCTGATGCAGTTGCTGCTGCTTCTGCGCACGGTTGGCCTTCTGACGTTCACGCTTTTCGGTTCCCACAGGAGCGGCAGGCTATCGCCCGCTCCGCTCGCCGGATCGGCAGGCGTGCACCGGTCGATCGCGGCTGCCGACACCTCAAGTGCGCCGCTCGTGGTGCCGATACAGCGGGTAACAACCACGGTCGGACGCGCCCTCCTGGTGCGGCCGGTCCCACGACGATCGCGAGAAGTACGGCGCCACGGTGACGAAAGCAGTGAGATTCGCAGGTCGGCTGCTCGTGGTCGCGGCCGGCGTCACGTGGCTTCTCTGGCTGCGGTGGCGAGTGGCGTCGCCGATGCACAGCCTCATCGGTCCCGCCGTGCTCGTCCTCGAGATCGGGGCCCTGATCGTGGCGGCCGTCATCTCGGCTGCGCTCTGGCTTCCTCCGGCGGGCGGGCCCTCCGGTGCGCAGCGACGCGCAGCACGACAAGCGGCACTCCCCGACACGGTCGCGCTCGCCCTCTGTCTCGACATCGGTGACCGACCACGCCAGACGGTGGTCGGCGCCGACGACACCGGGGAGGTGGCATGGGCGCGTCACGGCATCCGCGCGCTGCATCCGACGTCGTTGCGCGGACCCGACCGACCGGGTCTGGGCGAAGTGGCGTGGTCGATGGTCGCCATCGAGGGAATGCGCAGAATGCTCGGTGTCGCGGTCGTCGTCGCCGTGCTCTTCTCGGGGACATCGCCGTTCGAGGTCCCGCCGATGGAGGTCATGGCCCTCCTGGTCGCGTCGCAACTCCTGCTGACGCTCGGCCATTACCTGTTGTCCGACGGTCTGATCCGTCCCGGTGCGAGGTTGCGCTGGTCGATGGCGTCGATCGGGGCGGGTTTCGGAGATGGCACCTCGCGCACGGGACTGCCGATCCGCTGGACCTCCACGCTCGCCACGATGGTCGTGCTCAACCTCGTCGTCTCGCTGCGCGGTCTGAGCGATCGCTGGACCCACGGCCTCGGTGCGATGCCTCACGACGAGCGCGTGATGGCGATGCTGGCTGCGGCCTGGCTCGTCTCGTGGGGTTTCATCGCCCTGCGTTCGCTCCCGCAGCCGGAGCTCGGCTACTACGGCGCCACGCGCCGGCTGGAGGAGACCTCGACCCGTCGGCTCGCGCTCGGCGCGACCCTGACGGTGGCCGCGATCGGCTTGATCGCAGGGGTGCTCCCCGGCGGAGTCCCTGCATGATCCCTGGCCCTGCCGGTGGGGGAACCCTGGATGGGAGTCGACACGCTTGTAGATTGGGCTCGTGCCCACCATGCGACTGTTCGCCTCTGCACGCGAGGCCGCGGGAACGGGCACCGATGTGTTCGACGGTGAGACAGTGCGCGATGTGCTGACCGCTGCCGAACAGCGTTATGGGCCAAGCTTCGGCGAGGTGTTGAAGACCTGCAAGATCTGGGTGAACGGCGATGATGCACGCGCCGACACTCCGATCGGCCCATCAGATGAGGTGGCGATCCTGCCACCCGTGTCCGGAGGAACCACGTGACGATCATCGAGATGCCCGACCCCACCGAGATGTCGTTGTCGGAGCTGCGAGGGCTTCGCCAGGAGCTGCAGCACGAGGACGACGCGGTGTCGTATGCCCGCCGCGTTGCGCAAGCGCGACTCGACCTCGTGAAGTCGGAGGCGGCGCGTCGCTCGGAGGAATCCGACTCCGAGCCGACCGACGAACTGCGAACCGTCCTCGCTCAACACCTGACGGGGGGCCCGGCGCGCCCGCCGCGTCCGACCGAGGATCTGAGCGATCATCCGCTGGCTGTCGAACTCGACGCGATCTGTTCCGACGGGGGCCTCGGGCACCTCAAGTCGCTCGACGACGCGGAACTCGCCGCGCTGACCGCGGCGATCGCCGCGTTCGAATCACGGATGTCGTCCGATCGACGGGCCCGTTTCGATCGTCTCGATGCCCTCAGCGCCGAACTGGTGCGGCGCTACCGCGACGGCGAAGCCGACGTCGAGACCCTGCTCGCGCAGGACTGAGCCGACGCGAAGATTTCTCGCCTCGGCGGGATGAGATCACCGATGGTTAGGGTTTGACCCGTCGTGCAGCGCGCCGCAGTCATCTCTCTCCACACGTCTCCGCTCCTGCAGCCGGGCTCGGGCGACAGTGGCGGTATGAACGTGTACGTACGCGAACTGGTGTCGGCGCTCGCGCAGGCCGGCGTGGAATGTACGACGTTCACCCGAGCCGATCGCGACGGCCTCCCGCCGGAGGTCGTCGTCGAGCCCGGCCATCGCGTCGTACACATCGAAGCGGGCCCGCATCATCTACCGAAGGAAGCGCTCGCCGACATCACCGACGAGTTCCGCGACGGGATGCTCGACTGGTTCGCCAGGAACGAACGACCCGACGTGATCCACGGCAACTACTGGCTGAGCGGGGTCGTCGGGCACGACTTGAAGCACGAACTCGACGTGCCGTTCGTCTCGACGTTCCACACGCTCGCGCGCGTGAAGGCTGCGGGCGGCGACCCCGAATCGCTGCAGCGTGACCTTGCCGAGGCGCAGATCGTGCGGTGCTCCGACGCGATCTGTGTGAGCTGTATCGAGGAAGAGGATCAGTTCCGCCTCCACTACGGCAATCCCGAGGCGCGCCTGGAGATCATCGCCCCCGGCGTCGAACACGCCTTCTTCGCTCCCGGCGATCGGGCGGGGGCGCGACGCGCCCTCGGTTTCGACGTCGATCGCCCACTGCTGTTGTTCGTGGGTCGGATCCAGCCGCTCAAGGGGCCCGATGTCGCGATTCGTGCCCTGCACGAGTTGGGCGACCGGCGCGCCGAGCTCGTCATCGTCGGCGGAGCGAGCGGTCTCGAGGGCGACACCGAGACGCGGCGGGCGCACGCGCTCGTCGACGAGCTGGGCCTCCACGATCGAGTGCGGTTCGTCGAACCGCAACCCCACCACATCTTGTCCACCTATTACCGCGCCGCCGACGTCGTCCTCGCCCCCAGCCGCAGCGAGAGCTTCGGTCTCGTTGCACTCGAGGCAGCGGCCTGTGGGATCCCGGTCGTGGCCAGCGCCGTCGGCGGACTCCTCAGTCTCGTCGACGACGGTCGAACCGGGAGGTTGATCGACGGTCGGGATCCGACCGATTACGCCCGTGCGGTCGCCGAGATCCTGGGCGACGACGTGCTGAGCGCTTCGATGAGCGCGGCGGCGGTCGAGCGTGCGCGGCGCTACACGTGGAGCTTCGCGGCTGCTCGATTGCGTCGCTTGTACAGCGACCTGACGGTGCGCGAACGGGTGACCTGTCAGTGACCGACGCGTACGACCCGGCCGAGCTCGCGCAGCTCGAGCAACGGATCGACACGTGGCTCGCGACGATCGCCGCCGAGAACGACCGGATCGTCGCCGTCGATCGCGACCCCGATGGCGTGCGCTGGTACGTGCGGATGCGCGGCGACGACAAGGAGTTCACGACGGTGTGGTTGTCGCTCGGCCAACGGATGTTCCGTTACGAGACCCACGTGATGCCGGCGCCGGAGGAGAACGCAGGGGAGCTGTACGAGCACGTCCTGCGCCGCAACGATCGGTTGGTCGGTGCGCACTTCTCGATCGGCGCCGAGGAGGCGATCTTCCTGCGCGGTGAGATGCCGGTCGGCCAGGTCACCCACGATGAGATCGATCGCATCCTCGGCACGCTCTACGCCGACGTCGAGCAGTGTTTCCAGGCGTTGCTGCGCATCGGGTTCCGCAGCCGGTTCACGGCGTAGCGGTTCCCTTCGGTGGCGACCGTCGCCCACTCGGTGGTGTCCGGGTGGGCGTGCTCGGGGGAGTCGGTCTCCTCACGCTCATCCGGACGACCCCGATCGGTAACGTGGCACCGATGACGTCCGAGGCCCCACCCACACCCTTCGAGCTGGTCGTCGTCGGCGGCGGCAACATGGGTGCAGCCCTGATCGGCGGACTCCTCGATGCCGATGTGCTCGACCCGTCGTCGCTCGCCGTCGTCGAGGTCGTCGTGTCTCGGCGAGATGAGCTCGTCTCGTTGTTCCCGACGATCACCGTGACGTCCGAGGTGCCGCCGACTCGAGCGGCGTTGCTCGCCGTGAAGCCGGCCGACGTCGCCGTCGCGGCGAGTTCGGTCGTCGCCGCAGGGGCGACTCGCGTGCTGTCGATCGCTGCCGGCGTGCGGCTGGCCACGATCGAGGCCGCAGCCGGTCCGGGTGTCGCAGTCGTGCGGGCCATGCCGAACACCCCGGCACTCGTGCGGCTCGGGGCATCGGCGATCGCCGGCGGCAGTGCAGCCGACGACGACGACGTCGCCTGGGCGGAGTCGATCCTGGCCGCGGTCGGCACGGTCGAACGGATGGCGGAGTCCGACCTCGATCTCTTCACCGGCGTCGCTGGGTCGGGGCCGGCGTATGTCTTCCTCGTCGCCGAAGCGCTGACCGAGGCGGCGGTGGCCGAAGGGATGCCGCGTCCCGTGGCCGAGCGGGTGATCCGGCAACTGCTGCTCGGCTCGGCGACACTGCTCGACCGTGAAGGTGATCCGGCGCTGCTGCGGGAGCGGGTGACGTCGCCGGGCGGAACCACTGCGGCCGGCCTCGCGGTGCTCGCTGATCTCGATGTTCGGGGTGCATTCGCGGCGGCCGTTCGTGCGGCAACCGAGCGCAGTCGCGAACTCGGCTGAACCGGTCTGCAGAATTTCACGCCTGTTATTCCGGTGTGCCTCTTTTCACATCGTGCTCCGATCACCTATGGTGTCGACGTGGAGACGCGTCCGCCGGAAACGGCGGGCAGCGCCGACAGGGCTGGTGCCATCGGGGGGTTGGCACCGGCCCTTGTCGCGTCCGGGGGGCGATAGGTTCGACCTCCATGGGTCGCCGCTACGAGACGGTTTCGTTCCTGTCCGACTACGGCACCGTCGACGAGTTCGTCGGCGTCGTCCACTCCGTCATCCGTGATCTGGCTCCACACGCGCGGGTGATCGACCTCACCCACGGTGTGCCACCCTTCGATGTCCGTGCCGGATCGCTCGCGTTGGCGCGCAGCATCGGTTACGTCGCTTCGGGTGTGGTCCTCGCCGTGGTCGATCCGGGCGTCGGCACGGCCCGACGAGCCATCGCGGTCGAGGTCGCCGACGGCGAGGGCGTGCTCGTCGGCCCCGACAACGGATTGCTCGCCCCTGCGGTGGCGATGGCGGGCGGAGCCGGACGGACCGTGGAGATCACGAATCCCGAACAGCGCCTGGCGTCGCCGGGCGACACGTTTGCCGGGCGAGACATCTTCGCGCCTGCCGTAGCGTTCCTCTGCAACGGTGGTGATCTCACCGAGCTCGGTCCCGAGGTCGATGCCGACCTGTTGATTCCCGGCGTCGTGGCGCTGCCTCAGAGCGACGACACCAGAGTCATCGCCCAGGTGTTGTGGGTCGATCGGTACGGCAACGCCCAGCTCAACGTCGGCCCGGACGATCTGCCCGCGGGCTTCGGTGAGCGCATCGAACTGCGCTGCGCCAGCGCGACCGACGCGACCGGCGGTGCGGTCCGCAGCGTCGTGCGCAACGCATGCTTCGCCGAGATCGGTGGTGGCGCGGTCGGTCTCGTGCTCGATGCGTCCGGACTCCTCGCCGTGGCAATGGACCAGCGCTCGGCCGCCGAGGAGCTCGGCCTCGCCGCCGGTGATCAAGTGACCCTGCTCCCGGGCGACGACGGTGAGCAGTCCGTGGGCGTCACGCAGCCCGTCAGCCTGCGGCCGTCGCGCTGAGCGCCGGTAACCTCACCGCATGCGCCCCGCCACCACGCTGACACTCGGTCTGCTGTTGGCCGCGATCCTCATCGCTGCGACGATCTCGCTCGTGCGGCTCTGAACGGCGCGCGTCACTCGGGCTCAGGCAGCCCGCGACCGTCGAACCTGATTCGTCCGACATTGGGCGCGGACGCGCACGTCCTCGCCGGTGCGAGTACGCTGGGTGGTCGCACCGGGGCGTGATGACAGCGCCCGCGTCAGCAGGGGGACACGTGAATCTCGCGCACATCATCGACGACCACGACGGCGACTCGACGGCGCTGATCTCGCGTGGTCGCGCGACGACCTACGGCGAGCTGCGCGATCAGGTCGATCGTTTCCGTGGTGGCCTGGTGTCGCTCGGCGTCGAATCCGGCGACCGGGTGGCGTTGTTGCTCGGCAACTCGCCGCACTTCGTGATCGGATACCTCGCCACCGTCGGGCTCGGCGCCGTTGCGGTCCCCCTCAATCCCACGAGCCCCGGGCCCGAACTCGAGTCGGAACTGGGTGTCGTCCGCGCCAAGGTCGTCATCGTCGATCAGGTCAGCGCCGTCAACTGGTCGCACGTCGACCCGACGTTGCTCCCGACGATCGAGACGGTGATCCACACCGAGGCCGCGAGCGAGGGCACCGTCGGCTTCGACGATCTCACCGCGTCATCCGCGCCGGTGTCCGTCGTCGACGTCGAGGCATCCCACCTCGCCGTGCTGATGTTCACCAGCGGCACCGCCGGATCGCCGCGCGCCGCGATGCTCACGCACGGCAACCTCCTGGCCAACCTCGACCAGAGCCTCTCTGCCGAGGGGCACATCGACCGCGACGACGTGATCTTCGGGGTGCTCCCGTTGTTCCACATCTTCGGGCTCAATGTCGTCGTCGGCCTGGGCCTGCGCGTTGGCGCAACGCTGCTGCTGGTGTCCCGATTCGACCCGTCGACCGCCGTCCAGTCGATCCAGGACCGCAAGGTCACCGTGATTCCCGGCGCCCCCGCACTCTGGGCCGCGTTCGCCCACTTCGACGACCTGGCCCCCGACACGTTCGCGACGGTGCGTCTGGCGCTGTCCGGAGCCTCGAGGCTGTCGCTCAGCGTCGCCGAGGCGATGCGCGACCGATTCGGCGTCGAGATCAGGGAGGGCTACGGGCTCACCGAGGCATCGCCGATCGTGACCACATCCACCGGCTCCCCCGTGCGCTTCGGCTCGGTCGGCCGGGTGTTGAAGGACGTCGAGATCCGGCTCGTCAACGCCGACGGTGATGCCCTCGTGGGCGACGTCGGCGAGATCTGGGTCAAGGGCGACAACGTCTTTGCCGGCTACTGGGAGGACCCGGAGGCCACCGCTGCCGTGCTGACCGACGACGGGTGGTTGCAGACCGGTGACATGGCGACGACCGACGACGACGGCTACCTCTATCTGGTCGACCGCTCGAAGGACCTGATCATCGTGTCGGGATTCAACGTGTATCCCGCCGAGGTCGAAGAGATGCTGGTGCTGCATCCCGATGTCGTCGAGGCCGCAGTGGTCGGGGTGGCCCACCCACACACCGGCGAGGCGGTCAAGGCCTATGTCGTGCTGAAACCCGACGCCGACGTCGACGAGGACGTCCTGATCGAGCACTCGTTGGATCACCTGGCCCGATACAAGTGCCCGACCAAGGTCATCTTCGTCGATGCGCTCCCACGCAACGCCTCGGGCAAGTTGGTGCGTCGCAGTCTCGACGACGCACTTCGCGTCGGCGTCTCGCTGATCTGACCCGTTGATCGGACCGGCCGCACGGCGTGACCGACGTCTCGCCGGCGAGCCCTGAGGCCAGCTTTGTGAAAAGGTGCACGAGCGCCCTAACGTGAACGGCTCATGGCCGGACAACGCACGCGACGACGCATCCCCGAGGCGACGGTTGCCCGGCTGCCCGTCTACCTGCGCATCCTGTCGGAGCGCTTCGATGCGGGCGTCACGAGCATGTCGTCGGACGAACTCGCCGAGTTCGCCGGGCTGAACGCCGCCAAGGTCCGCAAGGACCTCAGCTACCTCGGCAGCTACGGAACCCGCGGGGTCGGCTACGACGTCGAGTTCCTCGTGTATCAGATCCGCCGGGAGCTCGGCCTCACCCACGACTGGCCGGTCGTGATCGTCGGCGCCGGCAATCTGGGCCAGGCGCTCGCCGGCTACAACGGATTCGGCGATCGCGGCTTTCCCGTCGGCGGAATCGTCGACGTCGATGCCTCGAAGGTCGGCTCGGTGGTCGGTGGCGTGCGTGTCAGGCACCTCGACGAACTCGCCCAGGTCGTGCAGGCGCGGGGGATCTCGATCGGGGTCATCGCCACGCCGGGGCCGGCCGCGCAGGAAGCCGCCGAGGCGCTCGTCGCGGCCGGGGTGACCAGCCTGCTCAACTTCGCCCCGACCGTCATCAACGTGCCGCCGGGGATCAGCGTCCGCAAGGTGGACCTGGCCGTCGAGCTGCAGATCCTGAGTTATTACGAACAGCGGCGGGCTTCGGCCGCCCCGGCCGCCGGGCTGCGTGCCGTTCCCGGCGAGCGACGACGCGGCGCGACCGCCTAGGCTTGGATCCGCATGTCGATTCTGGTCGTCGGGGTCAATCATCGCAGCGGACCGCTGCAGCTGCTCGAGCGCGTCACCATCGCGCCCGAACAGCTCGGCAAGGCTGTCGCCGGCCTTGCGCAGCGCGACAACGTCCGCGAAGCAGTGGTGTTGTCGACGTGCAACCGCACCGAGGTGTACGTCGTCGCTGAGCTCTTCCACGGCGCATACGGCGATGTGCGCGATCTGCTCTGCGAGTTGGGCGACCTCAGTGTCGAGGAACTGACCCCGCACCTCTACAGCCAGCACGACACCTCGGCCGTCACCCACCTCTTCGAGGTCGCGGCCGGCCTCGATTCGGCCGTGCTGGGCGAGAGCGAGATTCTCGGACAGGTCCGCTCGGCGTGGGAGACCGCGCAGCGCGAGGGTGCGGCTCGCACGAGGCTGAACCAACTCTTCCGTTCTGCGCTGTCGACCGGCAAGCGGGCACGCAGCGAGACCGGCATCGCCCGTGGGACCGCTTCGATCAGCCACGCCGCCGTCGAGATGATCACCGACATGATCGGCGACCTCACCGGCAAGCGGGTGCTCGTCGTCGGTGCCGGGTCGATGGGTGAGGGCGTGGCGGTGGCGTTGCATCGCGCTGGTGGCGCCGACATCCTGGTCGCGAATCGTTCTGCAGACCGCGGCGCGACGCTCGCCGAGCGCGTCAACGGAGTCGCCGTCGGATTCGAACGCCTCGCCGAAGCGGTCGGCGCCGCCGACGTGATCGTGGCGGGTACGGGCGCCGAGCACGCAGTGCTCACCCGAGAGATCGTCGACGGGGCACGTAGGGACACCAGCCGGCCGCTCCACATCGTCGACATCGGTGTGCCTCGCAACGTCGACCCTGGGGTCGCTGAGTTGCGCGGTGTCACACTGTCGAACCTCGACGATCTCCGCGACTGGGCCGACCGCGGGCTCTCGCACCGTGCGAGCGAGGCCGAGCGCGTCCGCACGATCGTCGCCGAGGAGGTCGAGAACTACCTCGTCGACTCGACCGCACGTCAGGCAGCCCCGCTCGTGGCGTCGATGCACGAAGCCGCCGACCGCGTGCGGGCCCGTGAGCTCGAGCGATTCGCATCCCGCCTGGGTCAGCTCGACGACCAACAGCGCGCATCGGTCGAATCGTTGACCCGAGCGATCGTCGCGAAGCTGCTCCACGAGCCGTCGGTGCGCCTCAAGTCGCAGGCGGGCACACCGCAGGGCGAACGCAACGCGGCCGCCGTTCGCGATCTGTTCGATCTGGGATGACGCCGCCGTGAGCGGCACATCGACGACTCCGAGCACACTCCGGCTCGCCACCCGGGGGTCGCGCCAGGCGGTCGCCCAGGCCACCGCCATCGCCGACCAGATCACCGCGTCGACCGAGCGACCGGTCGAACTCGTCATGATCGAGACCACCGGTGATGCGCGCCTCGACGTGCCGCTCCACGTGATCGGCGGCCAAGGGGTGTTCGTCAAGGAGGTGCAGCTCGCTGTCCTCGACGGGCGCGCCGACATCGCGGTGCATTCCGCCAAGGATCTTCCGTCGGCGACGACCGAGGGGTTGGTGATCGCCGCGTTCTGTGAGCGTCGAGACCCCGCCGACGCGCTCGTGGGTCGAGCGCTCGACGACCTCGATCTCGGCGCGACGGTGGCCACCGGGTCGGTGCGTCGCCGTGCTCAGCTGTCACGGGTCCGGCCCGATCTCCACTTCGTCGAGTTGCGCGGCAACATCGACACCCGGCTCTCGAAGGTGCCCGACGGCGGCGCGATCGTGATGGCCGTCGCCGCGCTCGACATCCTGCAGATGACCGACCGGATCGCGCAGCGCCTCGACATCGAGACGTTCGTCCCTGCCGTGGGACAGGGTTGTGTGGCCGTCGAGTGCCGGGTTGACGACGCTGCAACACGAGCGACCCTGACCGCCGTCGACCACGCGCCCACGCGCCACGCCGTCGAGGTCGAGCGTTCGTTCCTGGCCGAACTCGGCTCGGGCTGTTCGCTTCCCGTCGGTGGACACGTCAGCGGGGACAGGCTCACCGTCTTCCTCGCGGACTTCGATACGGGCCAGTCGATCGTGGCCGATGTCGCGCTCGTCGGAAACGACAACGACCTGGGCACCGCGCAGCGTGCCGCTCGCGGGGCACAGGCGGCGCTCGGGTGACCGGCGCGCTCGCCGGCTGCCGCGTCCTGGTCACGCGGGAGCGGCCGGGTGAGCTCGCTGCACTGCTCGAGTCGAAGGGCGCGATCGCCGTCCACGTTCCGCTGATCGAGGTCGTCGATCCGATCGATGGAGGCGCGGCACTGCAGCACGAACTCGATCGACTGGCGGACTTCGACTGGGTCGTCGTGACGTCGGCGGCGGGTGCCGAGCGGATCGCCACAGCGGTCCGTGACACCCCGTCGGTCCGCCTCGCCGTGGTCGGATCGACGACCGAGCGGGTGCTCGCAGCGTCGGCAGGGCGTGCCGTCGATCTGGTCCCGTCGTCGCAGCGCTCCGCCGTCCTGCTCGAGGAGTTGTGTTCGGCGGTCACGTCACCACAGCGGATCCTCGTCGCCCAAGCCGATCGAGCGGACGCGACGTTGGGCGCCGGCCTCCGCGACGCAGGCCACGAGGTCACCACCGTCGAGGCCTATCGAACGCTGCTGAGGACGCCGCCACCGGGCGCGATCGACGGCGCGGACGCGTTGTTGTTGGCGAGCGGCTCCGCCGCGCAGTCGTGGTTCGACGCTCTGGGTGACGTCGTACCACCGATCGTGGTCTCGATCGGGCCGACGACCACCAGCGTTGCCACGCGATTGGGGCTCAAGATCACGGCGACCTCAACCGATCATTCTCTTGACGGACTCGTGAACACACTTGAACGAATTCTTGCTACTTCCGGCCCTGGCGCCGAACCGGCAGGCATGACACAATCAACAACCCCAACGAACCAGGCGAAATGAGGAGCAACGTGGGCGACAGGAGCGGGCGGCGGCGTCTCGGCGCCGCGTCGGGCGTGTTGTGCGCCGCGCTCCTCCTGGGGACGAGCGACCTCGGGGTGTCGGCTCGTTCGAACGGGTTCGTCGAACAGGCGCAGCCGCTCGGCGCGTCGTCGGTTGCCGATTCGGTCGGCCCTGCCCTCGGTGCGGACGCCTCGTTGTCGGGAGACGGCAGATTCGTCGCCTCGCAGGGTCTGCCCGGAGGCGATGCCGACGCTCGGACGTCGACGATCTACCTCACCGACCGCGACTCCGACGTCACCACCGAGGTGACGACGGTGCCCGAGGGTCAACGACCAGGCAATTCGCTGCATCCGGTGTTGTCCGGCGACGGCTGCAGCATCGTCGTGGTCACCGAACTCGCACTCGACGTGTTCCGAGACGACGACACCGGCGACCGCTGGGACGTGTACCGACTCCGACTCCCACACTGCGGCGGAACACCGGGCGCCTGGGAGCTGGTGTCGACTCGTTCCGATGGATCCGGGCTCGCCCGCGACGATGTCAGCAGCATCGACGCGCCGGCGGTGTCACGATCGGGCACGCTGATCGCCTACACGCATCCGGCGACTCAGCTCATCGAGGCTCCGGGCGTCAGCGCCGTCAGTCTGGTGAACCTCGAAGTGCCGGTCACCGATCCGGCGCGATCGGTTCCCGTTGCCGGCATGCCGATCTCGACGCCGGACACACAGTTCGTTCATGTCGGCCTCGATCAGCCGGCGATCTCCGGCGACGGGCGATTCGTCGCCTACCGTTCCGACGCCGCATCGACCGACGCTGTTCCCGGCTGGGGAACCGGCGCCGTGCCCGGTGGGCCCGCAACTCGTCAGGTCTTCGTCTGGGATCGCGACGAGCAGGACCCGTTCCTCGCCGTGCGCCTCGTCTCGGTGCGCGTCGACGGTGAACCCACTGCGGTCGGGGCATCCGACCCCGTGCTCTCCCGCGATGGGCGCGTCGTCGCGTTCACGAGCGCCGATGTCGGGCTCGTCCCGGCCGTGTTCCCCCCTTGTGCATCGGGTTGCCCGACGCAGGTGTTCCGACTCGACCGCGACATCGACGAGAACGGGATCTACGACGAGGTGAGTCGAACCGCGATGTCGATGATCAGCAGCGTGCCTGGCTCCGATCCGGTCGTGGCCGGCACCGCGCCGTCGTCGCAGCCGGCCCTCAGCGCCGAGGGGCAGCTCGTCGCGTTCATCACGAAGGCGCCGAACCTGCAATTGGTGAAGGCCTCCGGCGGTGGTGAACCCGACGACGGTGATCTGCTCGTCGCCGATGCACGCTTGGGCACCCTTCGCCGTCTGGCGATGACCACCGACGGCGTGCGCCCTGCTGTCGCGGCGCACTCGCATCCGCAGATCAGTGACACCGGTCGAGTGACCGCGTTCGACACGCTGGCCGGTCCGCAGCTCGTCGACGGCGGGAACCCGGGCCGCCAGATCGTCACGATCTCGACGCCACCGACGCTGTCGCTCGCCGAGGCCGATCTCGGTTCGACACTCGTCGGCTTCACCAGCGACGAGTGGTTCGTGGCCGTCATCAACAACGGACCGACGACGTTCACGCCGTCGGTTGTCACAGTCACCGATCGTCGATTCTCGATCAACCAGGAGGCCAGCACGTGCGCACTGGGCGCGCCCGTTGCCCCGGGTGGCGACTGCACGGTGCGCGTGACGTTCACGCCGAACGCCCCCGGTCCGGTCTCGGCCACATTGACGGTTGCCGAGGCGGGTTTCGGCGCAGTCAGCGTGAGTTCGACGCTGCGGGGTACCGGCGGGGAGCCGATGTTGCGGACCGACCCGGCGGGTGCCGACCTCGGCGACATGGTCGTGGGCCAGCCGAGCCCGGAGTTCCTGTTCGACGTGGAGAACATCTCACTGCTGCCGACCTCGGTGTCGAAGGTGACCGTCGAAGGAGCGCACCCGGAGGACTTCGCGATCACGAGCAACAGCTGCGAGCGCAAGGCGCTCAATCCCCGAGCCACCTGCAGCGTCGGCGTGACGTTCGCGCCCACGGCGCCCGGACGTCGCACCGCGCTGGTCGAGGTCTTCACGTCGACCGGGCAGTACACCACCATGGTGGCGGGTGGCGACGGTCACTTCGACCCGAGTTTCCAGGTCGGCGAGCCCGAGGTCGAAGCCGGCCGCGATCTGGCCGTGGGTGGACACGGATTCCCTCCGAACACACCCGTGTCGATCCTGTTCGGTGAGTCCTCGGCAACCGGTCTGGTGACGACATCGAGCCCGGACGGCACGTTCCTGCTCTGGCTCCCGATCGATCCCTCCGAGCGTGGAGGTCTGCGCACCCTGTTGGCGCAGGCCGCCGATGGTTCGGTGGCGTCCACCACGGTCCTGATCATCGAGCAGCCTGCTGCCACGCCGGGCCTTCCCGGCTTCGGCATGGGGTTCTGACGCCGGCGTCAGGACGACGACGAGGGTTCAGCCCTCGTCGATGGCGATCGACTCGCCGCCCACGTTGACCGCATTCGTGCAGGTGGCTCGCGTCGGATCACCGATCTCGTCGCAGCGCACCGAGAAAGCGACGATGTCACCGGGTTGCAGCCGGATCGGGGTGATCCGGGGTTCGAACACCGAGCCGCGGACGTTCTCGAGTGACCAGACGAACACCTGGTTGCCGTTGACGAGCAACGTCGCGACGCCCTTGTCGTTGTAGGGGTTCTCGATGCGGACGTCGGTGATGTCGAACAGCTGGCCCGCGGGCAACGTGTTCGAGGCATCTGCGACCTGTGTCAGCGCCGGCGCCACCTCCAGGCGGAAGTAGCTGGGCTCGCCGATCACGGCGCCCTGACCGGGGTCGGTCGAGTCGGCTGGCAGTGTGGTCGTCGCTCCCGTCCCGTCGGGGTTGGTGGCGCCGGGGTCGACCGTGACCGTCTGATCGGCCACTTCGGTCGCGACGGCGTCTTCGATCGTCGGTTTCACGAGTCCGAACCAGGCCAGCGCCAGGCCGGCGATCACCGCGAGCACCGCGAGCGCGCGCCCGATCGCCTGTGCCGGAATCGTCGGCGACTGCACGAGGGCGAGCGAGGAGGCGACGGGTGCAAATCCCTGGCGAGCCGCCTCGATGTCGAAATCGAGTGTCCGCGAGGTGCGCCGGAACCCGCCGCGCTCGGCTCGAACCTTGAGCCGTACGAGGCTGGCGGCGCCCGGCGCCACGCCGACCGCCGGAGGATCGAAGTCCCCGTCGATGCGGTCGGTGGAATCGATGAGGTGGAGTCGGCAGCTCGCCACGGTGTTGCCGTGGTTCTCGACCATGAACTCGTACGTCGCCCGGTGACGTGCCCGTTGGATGGGTTGCAGCGCCACGATGCGACAGTCGTCGAACGGTTCGATCGTGACGGTCGTCTCCGCGACCATCGCATCGTCGGCGTCGCCGAGCGGAATGATCCGGATCGCAATGGCCGTCGGGCCGGCGGTGGTCGTCGAGAGCTCGGGCGGGCTCACCTCGACGTCGATGACCTCCTGGGAGCCTCCGAACAGGGTCAGGTTGCCCTGCGACACGGTCGTCCAGCTCGCCGCGAGACCCGCCGGAACGATCGTGTACGACTCGGTCGAGTCGCCGAGATTGTGAATCGTGAGCGGCAGGGTCAAGGTCGATCCGGGCACCGCTGCGATCTCGTCATGGGAGAACCAAGCCTGTACGGACACGCGGAGCACGCTACCGGGTGGCCGACGGCCGATCCCGCCACCGTGGGGTGCAGGTGCCACCGTTAGGCTCGTGGCGTGCCGTCCGAGCTGCTGCCGACTCCGTCGTCCCGACCCCGTCGCCTCCGCCGGTCGCCGGCGATGCGTGATCTGGTCGCCGAGCACCACCTCCGAGTCGACGATCTCATCGCACCGTTGTTCGTGCGCGAGGGCATCGCCGAGCCGCAACCGATCGACTCGCTGCCCGGCGTCGTGCAGCACACGCGCGACTCGCTGCGCGCCGAGGTGGTGAGTCTCGCGGGCCTCGGTGTGCGGGGCGTGATCCTCTTCGGAGTGCCGGCGTACAAGGACGCCATCGGCAGCGGTGCGTTCGACCCCGACGGGATCGTGCAACTCGCGCTCGGTGACCTGCGGTCCGAGGTGGGTGACGACGTCGTGTTGATGGCGGATCTCTGTGTCGACGAGTACACGGATCACGGTCACTGTGGTGTGCTCGACGATCACGGTGTCGTCGACAACGATGCCACCCTCGAGATCTATGCCCGCGCCGCCGTCGCTCAGGCTGCTGCCGGCGCGCAGGTGGTTGCGCCGAGCGGGATGATGGACGGCCAGGTCGCTGCGATCCGCACGGCGCTCGACGCCGCCGGCTTCGACGACACGGCGATCATGGCGTATGCCGCGAAGTACGCGAGCGCGCTGTACGGCCCGTTTCGAGATGCCGTCGACGTCTCGATCGTCGGTGGCGGTGATCGCAAGGGGTACCAGCAGGACTGGCGCAACGCCCGTGAAGCGCAGCGGGAGATCGACCTCGACGTCGCCGAGGGTGCCGACATCGTGATGGTCAAGCCCGCACTGGCCTACCTCGACGTGATTGCGGCGGCAGCGGATCGTGTCGATGTTCCGGTGGCGGCGTACCACGTGAGTGGCGAGTACGCGATGATCCACGCGGCGGCCGACCGGGGTTGGATCGACGGTGATGCGGTTGCGCTCGAGCATCTCACGGCGATCAAGCGGGCCGGCGCCGACATCGTGCTCACCTACTTCACGCGTTGGCTCGCCGAGTCGGCGGCCTCGGGAGACATCGACCTGTGAACGAACCGTCGATCACCTACTGCGATCCCGAGGCGTGTGTCGCTGCGGGCTGCGTGCCCACGGTGTGCACCGGCGCAGGCGTGCCGTCCAACCATGTGCTGTTCGAGCGCTCCCGTCGAGCGATCCCCGGCGGCGTGAACTCCTCGATCCGGGCGTTCAAGGCGGTCGGGGGTGAGCCGTACGTGGTCGCCAGGGCCGAGGGCGCCACGATCACCGACGTCGAGGGCACCACCTACCTCGATCTCGTGCAGAGCTATGGCGCGGTCATCCTCGGCCATGCCCACCCAGCGATCACCTCGGCGGTCAGCGCCGCCGTCGGCGACGGCACCTCGTACGGCGCGCCGACCCCGCGCGAGATGAAGCTCGCGGAAGCGATCGGTGCCCGCGTCCCGAGTTGTGAGCGAGTGCGATTGATGAACTCGGGCACCGAGGCCACGAGCACCGCAGTCAGACTTGCTCGCGGTGTCACCGGCCGCGACCGGATCGTGACGTTCGCAGGAAACTTCCACGGTGCCACCGATGCGCTGCTCGTCGCCGGAGGCAGTGGTGTCGCGACGCTCGGCCTGCCAGGTACCGCCGGCGTTCCAGACGGAGCCGTCGCGGCGACGATCGTCGCCCCGTACAACGAGGTGCCCGAGCTCGACGAACGCGTCGCCGCAGTCATCGTCGAGCCGATCGCCGCGAACATGGGTGTCGTCGCGCCGGCCCCCGGCTTCCTGGCCGGGCTCCGTGCAGAGTGCGACAGGGTCGGAGCACTGCTGATCTTCGACGAGGTGATCACCGGTTTCCGTGTCGGTGTGGGCGGAGCGCAGGCCAAGTACGACGTGCGGCCCGACTTGACGTGTTTCGGCAAGGTGATCGGCGGTGGGCTCCCGATCGGCGCCGTCGGCGGTCGCGTCGAGCTCATGGAGCACCTCTCACCACTCGGGCCGGTGTTCCATGCCGGCACGTTGGCCGGCAACCCGATCGCAACCGCCGCCGGGCTGGCTGCGCTCGACCAACTCACGCCCGATGTGTACATCGAGCTGATGGCACGAGCCAGGCATCTGGCAGCGACGTTGCGCGATGCCTGCTCGTCGGCAGGATTCGTCGCCTCGTTCCCCGTCGTCGGCACCCTCGTGGGCATCGTCTGCGGCGATCATGCCGGCACCGTGCGGAACTTCGACGATGCCAAGCGCACCGACGAGCGTGCCTATGCGGCGTTCTTCCAGGCGATGCTCGCGGCGGGCGTGGCGATGGCCCCGGGTGCGTACGAAGCCATCTTCGTCGGCCTCGCGCACACCGACACGGTGCTTGCCGCCATCGCCGACGCCGCCTTCGAAGCGGCGTCGACCGTCGTGGCCGCCGCTTCGACGGAACCAGGGTCCACGACGTTGGCACCGTGAGACAACTGTTCAGTTGGCGATTCGTCGCGGCGATTGCCGCGTTGGGGGCCTTGGCATTGCTGACCCGGGCGCTGTTCGTCGACAACACGTCGATCGATGCGGTGATCGAGCCACAGGCCATCGAGCGCCAGATCGACGTGATCGAGTCGATCGTCTCCGCTGAGCAGTCGATCGATTTCGACGCGGCTCCGGCCGGTGTCACCACCGGATATCTCGATCTCAACCTCAGCGGGGAGCGGGTCGTGCGCATCGCCCCAGGCACCCTGGGGGAGATCGACTGCGACGAGCTCGACCAGGCGAACCGATGTGTGTTGTTGGCCGACACGTTGGGCGATGCGGTCGTGTGGTTCGCGATCCTGCCGGCGGCGCCGCGGGGAACCGTCGAACTGCCACCGATCATCGACCTCGACGCAGGCGACGCAGTGTTCGGCAACGGTTGGCGGATCCCGTACGCGCAGGTCATCGAACGTGACTGCGGCGGCGAGGACATCCCGACCTTCTCCGACTTCCTGAAGCGGTTCGGACCCGACAGCGTCACCGTCGTCGATCTCGAGACTCGCCAGGTCGTCGCCGTGCGCTGTGGCGCGACCAGCGCACCCTGATCCCCGACCTATCGCAGCAGTGCGTGCGCGGCGGCCAGCCCGCTGTTGTGCGCGGCTTCCACCCGCGGTCCGGCGAACGCGTCGCCGGCGAGCACGACGCCACCGTCGGCGGACACCCAACACGGCTCGGGCCACGGGGTGCGTGGCGTGGCGAACCGCCACTTCTTGAGCTGTGCCTCCACGACCGCGGCGTCGCCCAGCCACGGCGCCGCCATGGCGGTCAACTCGGCCAGCAGATCCGCGGCCTCCTCGTCCCAGTGGGCCTCGCTCCATGACGGCGAGGCATGGAGCGTGATCGCCGGGGTGGCGCTCACGCCTTTCGCCGCGTTGTCGGCGACGAAACCGATGTCGGCGTGGGGGTGCTGGACACCGCCGGGCGCCGGGAGCAGCGGTGGTCGGTCGAGTGTGGCCAACAGCGCGATCGTGCGGTCGTACTCGGTTCGTACCAATCGCCCGTCGAGCTCGATTCCGGCGTCGACGAGCAGGGCGAATGCCTGCGGCAACGGGGTCGTCACGACGACGCGATCGGCGCCACGCGTCGAGCCGTCGTCGATCACCACCTCCCAGCCCGAGCCCGCTCGGCGGACGGTGAAGGCCATCGTCGAACACGACACGTCGAGTCCGGTGGCCAGATCCTTGGCGAGCGAGTTCATCCCGGCCGGGGCGATGTATCGGGGATGTCCGTCGTCGGAGCCGAAGCCGTGTGACCACACGGTGACGAGGCCCTGTTCGAGCCACTGGTCGACCCGATGCTGGAACGCCGGTGTTCGGACGGTGAAGAACTGAGCGCCGTGGTCGAGGGTGGCGCCACCGATCCGTCGTGTGGCCAGACGTCCACCGGGCGACCGTCCCTTGTCGACGAGCGAGACCTCGACGCCTGCCGATTGCAGTTCGCGGGCGGCGACGAGACCGCTGATCCCGGCGCCGACGACGACGACGCGCATCAGCTGGCGGCGAGCGTGTCGTCGAGCCGAGCCTGTTCCTCGAGCCCGGCCTGATGGGCGCGCTCGGCGCGGCCGAGGAACTCGAGCAGCACGCGATTGAAGGTCGAGGCGTGTTCGACCATGAACCCGTGTGCCGCACCGCTGATCACGACCAATTCGGCCGTGGGGATCGTGTCGGCGAGATCTTCGCTGTCGCCGCGCGGCGTCAGGATGTCCTGGTTGCCGACCATCACCAGGGTGGGCACGGTGATGTCGGGCAACCTGTCGATGAGATCCTGGTGCAACTCGCCTGCTGCGAGGATGGCGTCGCACTGTGCCGCAAATGCATGGGCGGGCCGGCCGAGGGCCAGCGGTCCGAGCCAGCCGATGGCGGGGAGCAGGCGACGGAACGATCGTGGACCGATCACCCAGCGGGCCGCCTCGTGGCCCATCGAACCGATGCCGCGTTCGAGCGCGGAGTCGCGCCAGCTGGTGAGGAGCTCCTCGCGCCATGGGTGGTTGCGGCCGGCGGTGCAGGCGAGCGTCAGCGAGCGGGTGCGTTCGGGGTACTTGACGGCAACGATCTGGCTGATCGCCCCACCCATCGACGCGCCGACCACGTGGGCGGTCTCGACTCCGGCGTGGTCGAGCACGGCCACCGCGTCGTCGGCCATCTGCTCGAGCGTGTAGGCACCGTGGGGCTTGTCGCTGCGACCTGCCCCGCGATTGTCGAGAGCCACCGATCGATACCAGGGTGCCGTTGCCAGCCGCTGAAGATTCCAGCCGTTCTTGTCGGCGCCCAGACCCTGGATGAACAGGATCGGAGCCCCGCTCGGACGTCCGGTGACCTGGTAGTGGATGCGTGTGCCGTCGACACTGCGGACGTACGACATCAGGCGCCCCCGAGCCCCGACAGGGGGAGCCAGTCGAGTGGGGTCCCGGTGTGCAGCTCTCCGAGTTCGTCGAGCAGCCTGGCGATGTCGACGCGCACTTGGTCGGCGAGTTCGAGTTCCGAGAGCGGCCCGCGGCGGCGGCGCAGCGACTTCGACGCCGGGCCGATCTCGACACGTGCGGCTCGTGTGAACGGACTGCTCACCGTGGCGGCCGGATACACCGACACCCCACCGGCGAGCGCTGCACCCACGAGTGTGTGGTCGACCCGACCCACGTCGCCGTGTTCTGCGCCCATCACCACGACCTGCGATGCGGCGAGCGCGCCTGCGACCTCGTCGGGATGGTCGAGCAGCCCGCCGATCCGGCGGCTGAATGCTCCCACCGGCGCCGTGTCGGGACGCCCGACGAAGCGCACTGGCCGGCCGAGTGCCTCGCTGACCGCGAACGCGGCGAAGATCGGTGACAATGCGAATCGTCGTGCGTTCACGACGATCAAGGCACCCTTGCGGCGAGGCAGGTAGTGGTCGCCCCCGACCGACACATTCCATCGCCCGTGGGCGAGGCGCATCATCGAGCGGACCAGTGCCGGGTCGCGGCCCCAGTCGTCGACCACGCCGCTCGGAGCATCGCTCGCTCGGAGGCTGATGACACGTCCCAAGTCCATCAGGCCACCTGTACTCGTGCTGGTTGACGAACGACGCTCGGCCAGTGGTAGAGCCGATCGATGACCTCGGTCGTCGAGGTCTGGGCTTCCACTCCGAGCAGCGTGCGCATACGTGTGTTGTCGGCGAGGCGACCGCGATGGAGCGCCTCGGCGACGTGGTCGGGGATCGGGGCGCCCGCGAGGTGGCTCAGCGTCCGGGCGATGCGCCAGTCGGGCCCGACGAGTGGCACGGGGATGCGTCGGCCCCGGCGAGCGGCCTGGAGTGCGGTGATCGCACCAGGGGCGACGATGTTGACGGGTTCGGCGAGGCCGAGTCGGGCTGCGGCGACGAAGGCTCGGGCGGCATCGCGGTCTTCGATCACGGCGAACGGCGGATCGGCGAGCAGGCTGAATGGCACCGCGGGCATTCGCAGCAGGCGTCCGAGTGGTGACGGCACGTGCGGCCCGAGAACCGGAGCGAGTCGGAGCGCACCGATGGTCACCCCGACGCGTTCGCCGACCTGGGCGGCGGTTCGTTCGATTGCGGCAACGGTGCGACCCCAGTCGCTCGTCGGTTGGATCGGCGCCGATTCGGACGGTCGGGTGAGTGCCCCGCGGGAACGGCCGTAGATCTCGATCCCGCTGCGGACGATGACGTGTTCGAGCGCCGAGCACTCGGCGGCCGCGCCGATGATCGATGTCGCGGCCTGGTCGGTGAGGGCTGCGGCATCGTAGGGTGCGGCGCGAGCGTCGGGCTCCCACACGCCGACGTGGACGAGCACGTGCGGATTGAACTTGACGACGGTGTCGACGATTCGATCGTGCTCATCGGGGTGAATCCGGTGGAACACCGTACGATTGAGGCGTCGTCGGGGCGGATCGGCATCGATACCCGACAGCGCACCAACCCAGTCCTCGGCTTCGAGGAGGCTCGCCACCAAGGTGCCGAGTTCTCCCCCGACACCGCTGACGAACACTCGACGTCCACCCATCACCATGAACGCTACTCGTACCCGTCGACAGATCATCGGCTCGGCACTCGGCCTCGCCGGTGTCGCCGCTGCAGCGCGCTTCGGTGCGGTGATGGCTGTCGGCGCCGACCCGTCGGACATCCAGTCGACGGCCTCGGCCCTCGAGCCGGCGGTTCGGATCTGGCCTCCCGGCAGGCTGATGTTCCCGGTGCAGCTCCCTGCGGATCTGATCCTGCTCGACAACTTCGGGGCGCAGCGGTTGTTCGGGTCGGGCCCGCACCAGGGCATCGACATCGGGCGCAGTGATGCGCTGCCGGGCCAGCCGCTGGTGGCATGTCTCGACGGGATCCTCGAGGCCCAGACGGTCATGGGGACCAATGAGGGCAACTCGTGGGTGATTCTCGACGCGGCAGGAGATCGGTACCGCTATCACCACCTGGAGTCGTTCGCGCCGGGCCTCATCGTCGGGTCCGTCGTCACCCGCGGGCAGGTCATCGGCACGATGGGGAGCACCGGCAATCCGTCGTCGCCGCACCTGCACTTCGAAGTTCGGCGCGGCCCCAGCCGTACGCCCGTCGATCCGGTGCCGTTCCTCGGCCTGCCGATCCCCGGCATCACCGTCATCTGAGCGGGCACCACTCCGCGCAGCGATGAGGTTCCGGGCCGCCCCTCGGGCCAGAACCTCATCGCGGGTCAAGTCGACCGGCGGGATTGCCGATACCTCCTTCATGATCGTGCCATCGGGGTCCGGACCAGCGCTTCGGCGCGCCCGGAGCACGGTGGCGGCGGTGTTGGTCTGCGTGGGCGCCGTGTGGGCCGGATCGCTCGTCCAGGCCCAGTCAGCCGGCGCTCCGGCGTCGCTGACCGCGCCGGGGTCGGCGCTGGTCCAGGCGGAGCGGTTGCGGTTGCGGGTGCCGCCGGGCATGTTGCCGTTCCCGGTCGACGCCGGGTCGGACTGCTACATCCTCGACAACTTCGGCGACGGCAGATCGGGTGGCACCCGGCTGCACGAAGGCGTCGACATCATGGGCAGCGCCGGACGGGCCGTGACCGCGGTCGTCGACGGCACGCTGACCAAGCGCTACACCAACACCGGCACAGCGGGATGGGGATGGACGCTGTACGACGGCGCCACCGACATCACGTACAAGTACTTCCACCTGACCGCCGATCCCAACGGCCTCGCCCAGGGCGCCAGGGTGTCGCGGGGTGACGTGATCGGATATGTCGGCAGCAGTGGAACGTCGAGCCCCGACAACTTCCATCTGCACTTCGAGGTCAGGCCCGGCAATGTGGCGGTCGACCCGTTGCCATTGCTGTTCGTCGAGCCCACCGGGTGCGGGGTCTCGCCGCCGATCCGGTGACGATGCGCGGCGAACTGCTGATCAGCGCAGTTCGTGCGCGCGCAGGATGATTTCGCGGGCGAACGGGTCGAGCGGGCGTCCGGCGAGCCGTTCGGTCACCTGGATCGCCTGGGTGGGTTCCTCGACGAGACCGGCCCACCGGATGTAGCCGCCCATGATGCCCAGGATGCGATCGCCCACCTCGTCGCCGTGCACCAGGACCTTGGTGCCGTGGCGCAACAGGTCGCGGATCTCGGTGTAGAGCGCCTTGAGATACTGATCGGTGTGCTCGGTGTTGAACGGGCGGTGCCGGTACGGCAACTGCAGTTCGTCGTAGTTGTGCAGGTTGTGCGGCGCCGCGATGATCGACAGGACGCAGCCGAAACCGTTCTCGCGCAGCCAGATGATCTCTTCCTGGCGACGGACCCGGCGGTGGCTGTCGCCGACACCTCCGGGGCGTTCGCAGATCGCCAGCTTGTCCTTGAGAATCCAGGTGAAGTTACGCGGGGTGATCCCGAGCGCCCACTTGCCACGCAACCGAGGGGGCATCAGCGGGCGGGTTCCGGGCGGGCGCAGGACGTCATAACGGGTGGTCAGGCTACCGGGTGGCGGAGCCGGTGGGGAAAAGAACCAGTCGATCGCCACGTCGCTCGACGCGATGGCCCCCGGCGAGTTCGCAGGCGGCCGCCTCTCCCCGGGCGACAGCGAACACGCGCGCGATGCCGGCAGCGTCGGGGGGATACCCGTCGTACTCGAGCCATCGACGCACGGCGCGCGCGGCGAGCGGAGCCGGCGCGGCGAGCAGTTCGTCGATCTTGGTGGCATCGATGCTCGCCGCCAGGTCGCCGAGCAGTCGATCGTCGTCGCGCAGCAAGGTGGCGGTGCGCTCGAGCAGCACGGTGACGTCGCGTTGGGCGATGTCGTCGAGCAGCGGGAGCAACTCGTGGCGGATTCGATTGCGACGGAAACGCGGATCGTCGTTGGTCGGATCATCGGCGACGGGGAGGTCGAGGTGCCGGCAGAGCGCGACCGTCTCCGATCGCCGCAACGCCAGGATCGGATGTCGGGGTCCGGGGTCGATGGCGCTCAGCCCGGTCGCCCCCGACCCTCGCAGGAGCGCGAGCAGCAGCGTCTCGGCCTGATCGTCGGCGGTGTGGCCGGTGAGTGCGTCGGGGCCGAGGGCCTGACGTCGAGCTGCTCGTGCCCGCGCTTCGAGGTTCGGCCCGTCGTCCAACCCGACGTGGACCATGCGGAAGCCGACCCCCAGACGATCGGCGGTGCGGGCAGCGATTTCGGCGTCGTCGTCGGCACCCGGGCGCAGGCCGTGGTGGACGTGCACCGCATCGACATCACATCCGGCCCGGATGGCGAGTGCGACGAGAGCGGTCGAGTCGGCGCCACCGGACAACCCACACACCACGGCCGTTCCCGCCGAGGGGAACGTGCACCGAGCGAGCAGATCGACGGGATCGGACATACCGGGCTCCAGCATGCCCGAGCGGGCTACAGGTCGGTGTGCCGGGCGCGCTGTTGCTTGGCGGTGGGGTACTTCTGCGCCGACACCGACTTGAGGTAGGCGACGACGAGCACGATCAAGATGAGCACCGACAGGAGAAAGAGTGCAATGCCGATCCACCAGTGCCACACGTTTGCGCCGAGCATGATGGGAGAGGCTAACCCCCGGGTCCGATCCGCACACAGTTCTCTGCGCGGCGGCCGAGGGTCTGGTTCAGCCGATCTGGCCGTCGCCGTCGAAGTCGGTGCCGAAACAGAGTTCGATCTTGGCGAGCAGGCCGGGCGGCATCTCGTCGTTCTGACACTTCTGGGCGACCACGGTCTTGAGCTCCGCATGGAAGTCGAACGCGCCGAGGCAGTCCATGCAACCGCTCAGATGATGCCTGATCGCGGCCTGCTGGTCGTCGGACAGCTCGCCGTCGAGAAACACGTCGAGTTCTCGCAGCGTCTCGCTGCAGTCGCGCGGAGCGCCCGGTTCGGTCGTGTTCACCTCGTCGTCCATCATCCGTTCTCCTGTGCCGCCACGAGCCCCCGAGCGAGGGCGAAATCATGTAACGCCTTCTGCATCGCTTTTCTTCCCCGGTGCAGGCGCGACATGACGGTGCCGATCGGGATGTCGAGCATCTCGGCGATCTCCTTGTACGAGAATCCCTCCACGTCGGCGAGGATCACCGGGAGCCTGAAGTTGTCGGGCAGGTCTTCGAGCGCCTGCTTGACCTCGTCGTCGGGGAGCATCTCCATCAGGGATTCCTCCGCCGACCGACCGACGGACGCATTCTGGAGGCTGCCGAGATTCTTGTACAGGTACAGGTCCTCGAAATCGCCGAGCTCGGTCTCGTCGGGCCGGCGTTGCTTCGCCCGGTACGAGTTGATGAACGTGTTGGTCATGATGCGGAACAACCAGGCGCGCAGGTTGGTCCCCTCGGTGAACGAGTGGTAGCTGCGGTACGCCTTGAGGTACGTCTCCTGGACGAGATCCTCGGCGTCGGAGCGGTTGCGGGTCATCCGCAGCGCGCCGGAGTAGAGCTGAGGCGCGTATTGCATCGCCTCGGCGGCGAACGTTGCCTGATCGGCCATGATCGGGACTGTACCGGGCTGATCGCCGGGGGTCAGGGCGTTTCCTGATTGTTCGGATCGCTCATCCGGTCCACGACCGTGTCGACCGACTCGACGAACCGGTCGAGCAGATCGGCGAGTTGGGCGCGCTCGTGGGGCTCGAATGCTCCGAGGATGTGCATCATGGCGGTCGATCGGCGCGCGGCAACGTCGTCGTGGCGGCGCTTGCCTTCCTCGGTGATGCGAACGAGCACGACCCGACGGTCCTCCGGTGAGGCGTACCGCTCGACGAGCCCGTCGGCTTCGAGGCGATCGACCGCGCGCGTCGCCGTCGACGGATCGACGCGCAGCCGGGCAGCGAGTTCCTTCATCGGTCGGTCGTCGCGTCGTGTCAGCAGGTCGAGTGCATCCATCTGGCCCTGCTCGAGCGGCTTCTCGCGTCCGAAGAAGTAGGCCCGCAACCCCGACGCTCCCGCGCCGCGTCGCAGTTCGATCCACGCGCGCCCGATCCGGCGGGCGTGCTCGCGATCGGTTCGGTTCCCGAAGTCGACTGCACCGGTTCCGCTGGCTGGGCTGGACATGTGCGTTTGTACGGTAGTGAGCCATGGGCGACCTCGACGGAGCGGAGCGACCGGCAGACCCCACGAATCCGACCGCGCTCGAGGCCTTGCACCCGCTGGCGTCCTCCGAGGTGTCGGTGTCGCCGAATTTCCACCACCGCGAGGTCTACACACGACGTGGGCTGCTGACCGTGCTGACCCACGAGCCGCCGCCAGGGGCGGCGCGTCCGGCGGCACTGGTCGCCTGTGGTGGAGCGATGGGCGGGGTGCTCGGGCCGGGGCACGGGCTGTACCACGAGCTCGGCGTTCGCTGGGCCGAGCAGGGCGTGCGATTCGTGCGCATCGGCTACCGCGAGCCGAACAACCTTGATCTGTGCGCGCACGACCTCGCCTGCGGTGTCGAGTTCGCGCGCGATGCCGGTGCTGACCGGGTCGTGGTGCTGGGGCACAGCTTCGGCGGCGCGGTCGCGGTGCGATGTGCCGTCGTCATGCCGGTGTCGGTGGTCGGCGTGGTCACGTTCGCCACCCAGTCGGCGGGGTGCGAGGTGGCGGGTGCGCTCCACGGACGACCGCTGTTGTTGTTCCATGGCGACCGTGACGAGCTGCTGCCACCAGAGGCCAGTCACGTCGTGGCGGCGATCGCCGGCCACGGCGAGGTGGCGATGATGCCGGGTGACGGACATCTGCTCGCCAAGAGCGACGTGGCGATCACCGAACGACTCGACGAGTGGCTCCCGCCCGTCCTCTTCCCGACCTGAGCACCTTCGGCATCACCCGCCGGCCTCGTCGATCGCGGCCAGCGCCTCGTCGATCGATCCGTAGAAATGGTCCGCGTCGAGCGTGGCGAACAGGCCGTAGTCGTAGACCAGGCCCTTCAGCCGCGCCCGGAGCTCGACGAAGGCCAGATGGACACCCTGCTCGTTGAGTTCCACGTCGAGCTGCTCGAGCACCCCGGCGGCGGTGACGTCGATGTCCGTGATCGCCTCGCACTGGAGCACCACCCATCGTGGGCTGTCGGCACGCACGAGTTCGCGCACCCGATCGCGGAACATGCCGGCGTTGGCGAAGAACAGCGGTGCCTCCCAGCGGAACACGAGGATGCCCGGGCGCTCCTCGATGGCGTGGCCGCCCACCTCGCTGTGCCACCCCTCCTCGCCGTCGACACGTCCGAGCACCTCACCGTGCGGCCACCAGTTGCGCCTGAAGAAGAGCAGGACCGACAACACGACGGCGATCAGAATGCCCTGGAGCACCCCGAAGAAGACGACGCCGCCGGTCGCGACGAGCGAGAGGAACAGCGAACTCCTGTGGAGGCCGAGATACCGGCGCAGCGTCGCGAGGTCGACGAGCGAGATCGCCGCCGCCATCACGACTGCCGCGAGCGCCGTCTGCGGAAGGTTCGCGAGCAGTCCGTTGAAGACGAGCAACAGCAGCGCGACGATCCCCGCCCCGATCAGCCCGGTGACCTGGCTCTTGGCGCCGGTCTGGTCGGCAACAGCGGTTCGCGAGCTGCTGGTCGACACGGCAAAGCCCTGGAAGAAGCCAGCGGCGACATTCGCCGCCCCGATGCCGATCATCTCCCTGTTGGGTTCGACCTCTTCGCCGCGTCGTGCGGAGAAGGCCGTCGAGGTCGCGATCGTGTCGGTGAGCGACACCAGGGTGATCCCGATCGCGGCGACCAGCATGGGGGCGACGTCGCTCACGCTCGTCCATGGGAGCGCCGGTCGTGGCAGCCCTTTGGGCAGGCTGCCGACCGTTGCGATGTCGAGCTCGAACACGCCGGTGACGACGGTCGCTCCCACCACGGCGAGGAGCACCGCAGGGATCGTCCGGGTCAACCGCGGGAGCACGAGCAGGATCGCGAGGGTCGCGAGACCGAGCCACACTGCCGTCGGATTCCGGTCGGGAAATCCGTCGACGAAGGCCTGGACGTCGGCGACGAACCCGTCGGCGTCGGTGGAGAATCCGCACAGCTTGGGGAGCTGGCCGACGAAGATGGTGATCGCCAAGCCGTTCATGTAGCCGACCTGGACCTCCTTGGAGAGCAGGTCGGCGACGAAACCGAGCTTGCCGACACCAAGGCCGATCAGGATCACCCCGACCATGACCGCCATCATGCCGGCGAGTGTGATCGCGGTCGCCGGATCGGCCGTGACGACCACGAGCGGTGCGATGGCTGCGAAGATCAGCGGTGAGACCGCCGAGTCCGGTCCGAGCACCAGGACCCTGGATGGTCCCATCACGGCGTAGCCGATCAGGCAGGCGATCGTCGTGTAGAGCCCGGTGACCGCCGGGAGCCCGGCCAGTTCGGCGTAGGCCATTCCCTGTGGGACGAGGATCGCCGCCAGCACCACGCCCGCCACCAGATCGAAACGGAACCACGATCGTTCATAGGTGCGCACCGCCGTGAAGCCAGGGACGTGTCCCCGCAGACCGCCCGGAGCCGCGACCGCGTCAGGCACCTGGACTGGCGGCGATGCCGGTGAACGGGTGCTCGTGCTGCTCGCGGTCGAGGCGGCGCATCTGGATGATCTTGTCGATCGCGACGAACAGCGGGGAGATGAGCGAGAGACCGATCACGAGGATCCATTGAGCGCCGGTGAGCGAGACGGTGTCGAGCATCCGCTGGAGCACGCGGGTCTCGACTGCGGCCAGCGTCAATCCCCATCCGAGCATGATCCAACCCATGTACGGGAACAGCGGTGCCGACCACGGCACCTGGCGCTCGCGGCGCATCACGAAGCCCATGTTCACAGCGCTCAGTGCGACGACGGCGAACGCCATCGTCATCGAAGTCGACGCCTCGGTGGTGCTCGGCTCACCCGGGCCCCACGACAGCAGCGCCAGCGCCGACCCGGCGATGATGAAGCCGCTGATGACCCAGCGGACGGTCTGGGGGCCGCTGGCGATCTTCGAACCGGGAGTGCGCGGCGGTCGATCCATGACCCCGGGGTCCGGAACGTCGACGATGAACCCGATGACGACCGTGGCGACCACGAAGAACTTGGCGAACAGCAGCTGCATCGGGAAGAGCGCGACGCCGTCGTTGACGTTGAGGATCGTGGCGATGAGCATGAGCTGCAGCACGGACGACAGGATCGTCAGCTGCAATTTCACATACGACGAGATCCGGCGGTAGATGTCGCGCCCGAGGTCGACCGCGTGCACGAGCGTGCCGAAGTTGTCGTCGGTCAGGATCAGCTTGCCGGCCTGCTTGGTGACCTCCGATCCACTGCCCATGGCGACGCCGACGTCGGCCTGTTTGAGGGCTGCGGCGTCGTTGACGGCGTCACCGGTCATCGCGACGACCTGGCCCGCTTCCTGCATCAGGCGGGCGAGGCGGACCTTGTCCTCCGGTGCGACCCGGCCGAACACGTGGAGTTCGGGCAGCTGCGCCTTCACCTCGTCGTCGCTGAGCTTCTGCAGATCGGCACCGGTGATCACGCCCGGACCGAGACCCAACTGGTCGGCGATCGCACGGGCGGTGACCGTGTGGTCGCCGGTGATCATGCGGACGTCGATGCCGGCTCCGTGGGCGAGGCGCACCGCCTCGACGGCCGACGGCCGGAGCGGGTCGATGATGCCGACCAGGGAGATCATGACCAGATCGTGCACCTCGCCCATCGGGTCCTCGGTGGCGGCGCGCATCGTGTCGGCCGAGAGGCTGCGGGCCGCGAACGCGAGGACGCGCAACCCCTTCTCGGACAGCTGTTGATTGGCGTCGAGCAGTTCCTGGCGGACCTGATCCATCGGCACGAGGTCACCGTGCCACAGCGCCTGCGAGCACCGGTCGATGACGACGTCGGGCGCACCCTTCACGGTCATGAAGTGGGGCTCGTTCAGCAGAGGACGGTCCATGTGGGCAGGGCGGTCGTGGAACGTCGCCATGAACTTGTACTCGGAGTCGAACGGGACCAGCGCAATGCGCGGCAGGGCACGACGTGTCTCCTCGGCGTCGGCGCCGATCTTTGCCGCGAGGACGACCAGGGCGGCCTCGGTGGGGTCGCCGATGATCGACTCATCGGCGGCGACAGTGGCGTCGCTGCACAGTGCCAGGCCGAGCGCAAGGCCCGTGAAGTCGGGAGTCGGTTCACCGGCCGGACCGAGGATGGCACCGGACGTCGCGTAGCCGCTGCCCTCGATCTTGTACCAGGAGCCGCCCGTCATCATCGTGACCGACGTCATCGCGTTCATGGTCAGCGTGCCGGTCTTGTCGCTGTTGATCACCGTGGTGCCGCCGAGCGTCTCCACGTCGTTGAGCGACTTGACGACGGCTTTCGACTCGGCGAGTCGCTGCGCGCCGGAGGAGAGCATCAGCTGGACGAAGGTGGGCAGTCCCGTCGGGATCGCGGAGATCGCCGTCGAGATGCACAGCAACATGAGCGTCTCGCGGTTCTGGTCGCGTGCGATGCCGACGATGGCGATGATCGCGACGGCACCCCAGGCGAGGAACCCGAAGATCTTGGTCAGGTCGTCGAGTTCCTTCTGCAGCGGCGACTTCGATCGCTTGGTGGCCGTGACCATGTTGGCGATCTGGCCCATCTGGGTCGACTGGCCTGTTGCGATGACGACGAGTTCGGCCGAACCACGGGTGACCTGGGTGTTCTGGAACACGAGGTTGGTGCGGTCGCCGAGCGGCTGCTCCTCGTCTCCGAGGGTGGTGCTGTCCTTGGCGATCGGCGCCGATTCCCCGGTGAGTGCCGCTTCTTGGACCTCGAGCGAGGCGGACGAGACAATCCGTGCGTCAGCGGGGACGAGGTCGCCCGCTTCGACGAGCAGGACGTCGCCGGGCACGAGCCCGACCGAGTCGACCTCCTCGACGGTGCCGTCTCGGCGGACCCTCGCGGTCGGCACCTGCAGCTGGGCCAGGGCGTCGACGCTGGCCATCGCCTTGCGCTCCTGATTGGTGCCCATGATGACGTTGAACAGCACGAGCGCCATCACGATCGCACCGGTCGCGATCTGATCGATCGTGAAGCTGGCGATGCTGACGATGAGCAGCATGATGTTCATCGGGTTGGCGATCTGCGCCTTCGCCATCTGCCATGTCGTCGGTGGCGGTTCGGTGGCGACCTCGTTCTTGCCGTAGGTCGCCACTCGAGTCGTCACCTCGGCCGCGCTGAGCCCCGATGACGCGTCGACGCCGAGCCGTGCGACGGTGTCGTCGACCGATAACGAGTACCACCGTGTCTGGTCGATCGGGGTCGGTGCGGTTGGTTGCTCGATCGTCATCGTGTTCCTCGTCAGTAGGGCTCGGGGATGTGCCTGAGCGGCAGGTCGGGCTCGACGTATCCGCGGGCAGCTTGGCGGCGGGGGAGCTTCACCGCCGGCCGCTCGATCTTCTCGTACGGGACCTGCGACAGCAGGTGGGAGATGATGTTGAGGCGGCCGCGTTTCTTGTCGTCGGTGTGGGCGATGAACCATGGTGCCCACGACGTGTCGGTGTTGGCGAGCATCTCGTCGCGAGCTCTCGAGTAGTCGTACCAACGGCTGTACGACTTCAGGTCGAGTTCGGAGAGCTTCCAGATCTTGCGCGGATCGTCGATCCGGCTCGTCAGTCGGCGTGTCTGCTCGTCGGCGCTGACCTCGAGCCAGTACTTGACGACTTGGATGCCCGATTCCACCATGGCCTTCTCGACCGCGGGGACCTCGTCGAGAAACCTCTCGGTCTGCTCGGGTGTGCAGAACCCCATCACCGGCTCGACACCGGCGCGGTTGTACCAACTGCGGTCGAAGATCACGACCTCGCCGGCGCCGGGGAAGTGCTTGATGTAGCGCTGGATGTACATCTGCGACTTCTCGCGCTCGGTCGGAGCCGCGAGCGCGACCACGCGAAATGTTCGAGGGCTCACGCGCTCGGTGATGCGCTTGATCGTGCCACCCTTGCCGGCGGTGTCGCGACCTTCGAAGACGATGCAGATCTTGGCTCCGGTGGCTCTGACCCACTCCTGCATCGCGACGAGCTCGCCCTGGAGGACCTCGAGTTCGGCCTCGTACACCTTGCGCTTCAACTTCCCGGCGGCGACCTCCCCTGACGGGCTCGTCTCGGCCTTCTTCGACCGCTTCTTCTTTCCCATCGTCCGGACTCCTCTCGCGGGGCCTACCCCGTCATCATCACAGGTCGATCATCGAGGCATCGAGATGCCCGCATCTGCTCGACGATCGACAGCGTGTCGCCCTCGCGCGCCAGGACCCAGATCCCACCCTTGTCGTACGAGATCTGTCCCACCCGTCCGTCGGCGACGGCGACGTACGCGGCCAGGTGCCCGAGCAGGTCGCCGTGCGTGCAGACGACGCTGCCGCTGGGGAGAACTCGGAGGAGGCGAAGCGTCGCGTCGATGCTCGCTCCCTCCGCCAGGTCGTCGCTGAGTGCGATCGTCGTTCCGCGTCGCTCGGCCAATGGCTCGACGGTCTGGACACAACGGACGTACGGGCTCGAGACGATGTCGCCGAACGGCGTCGACTCCAGCAGATCGGCGAGCCGACGGGCTCGCGCTCGTCCGCTGCGGCTCAGCGGACGAAGGTGGTCGTCGGCGCCGTGTCCACGGATGCCGGCATCGGCGTGGCGGACGACGTACAGCCGCGCTCGTGCTGGCGGTGCATGCGTTCGAACCACCCGTCCATCGTGCGGCGTGGTGGTCGAACCGTCATCACCCGCTCTGGATGAGATCGCCGCCGCCTCGCCGGGTTCGGCTCAGCGGGATGCATCCGGCCGGTACCGGTCGAATCCGGGCGTCCACGTGGCACGGGCATCGCGAGTGATCATGTAGGCGTCGTAGTCGGGGTGCGCTGCGATCCAGTCGAGGCCGTCGAGGCCCATCACGAACATGGCCGTCGCATAGGCATCGGCGATCGTCAGGTCCGGCCCGACGACGGTCGCGCTCGCGAGGTCGGTCGTGGGTTGACCCGTCCGCGGGTCGATGATGTGGGCACCGCGCTCATAGGTCGCCGAGGTCGCGACGGCGAGTGGGCCGAAGGCGGTCACCACCGTCGCCAGTTCGTGCGTGCTCTCCGGGTGGCGGATGCCGACGCGCCACGAGGTGTCCTGGGTGGGGTGTCCCCGCAACGCGATGTCGCCGCCGGCGTTGATGCAGAAGTTCGCGCAGCCTGCCTGCTCGAGCATCGTCGCGGCGCGCTCGATCGACCATCCCTTGACGAGTCCCGATGGATCGAGTGTGGTGCCGTTCGGTGCCGGCACCACGAATGCGTCGAATGCTCCGTCGGTCTCGACGCGGATCTGCTCGCAGAGGCGCAGGACGCCGACGATCTCGTCGGACGCGTCCGCGATGTCGAGTTCACCGCGCCCGAGTCGACTGATCGGGCTGTCGTCGATGTAGGTGCTGAACGTGGCGTCGACGTGATGCAGCCACGACACGACATCGGCGACCGCTGATGCCGGCGGGTCGGCATCGCGGATGTCGATGCTGACCGCCATGCCCATGACGTACTCGACGTGATGCGCTCCGCCCTGATCGGATTCCACGGGGACCGACGCTACGGAGCCGTTCACGAGATGGCGGTGAGGCCGTTCGCCCGTGCGACGTCGATCGCCGACTGGAGCGACTGTGCGTACCCGATCGAGGTGTAGGTCGCTCCTGAAATCGTGTTGACGTTGGCGCTCTGAGCGGTGAGGGCTTCGCTGTTCAGGCGGGGGACCGCATAGTTGTTGATCTGGACGCTCTGGCCGTCTCGCGACGGGGCCTCGAGGACGTCGACGTTGGTCAGCGTCCCGTCGGCGGCGAACGTCGCCTGGACCTGGACGTTGCCGTACCGGTTGCGGACCGATGCTCCGTTCACGACGGTCGGCGTGGCCGGCGGCGCTGTCGTCGCCGGCGCGGTGGTGGCCGGTGCCGTCGTCGGTGCCGTGGTTGCGGCCGGGGCGGTCGTGTTCGGCGCTGCCGTGGTGGCCGCAGCGGCGACGGGCTGCGATGAACCCACCAACCCTGCCGGCGCCGTGATGGTCGCCGATGCGCTGTTGTTGGTCGCGGCGAAGGCGTAGGCGAGTCCGGTCGTGGTGACGAAGCTGAGCGCCAAGGCCGCGCTGCGGGAGTGGCGCGCCGGGTGGCGTCGCTTCTTCCTCGCCGGGCCGGCGCCGGGAGGTGGCGGGGGAGGCGGCGAGGAAGCGATCCGCGGGGAGGTGGTCCGGGCAGATGGGGCCGGCCGGTTGGTGGGCGGGGCGGTGGGCGGTGTGGTCCGAGAAGTGCGTGCGGTCACTCGCTGGAGACGAGCTGCGAGTTCGGCGTCGAGTTGCTTGCGGATGAGCGGGTCGCTGTCCATGTGTCCATCAAGCCAGGCCACTCTCTGATTCGGGTGAGACCGAGCTGTGTGCCCGCTGAGAATTTCAGTCGGCGCGGCGCAGCGTCGACAGGCGCAGTCCGAGCCCATAGGTGGCGATGCCGGCCGCGACCACCAACAGCGCCTGGAACCAGGTCTGGGATGCGTCGCTGCCCGATTGGTACGAGTGCAGGAACGCGAGTGCGGTCCCGGCGACGGTGCTGACGTGGACGACGCGCCACCAACGACGGTTCTTCCATCGTCGGGGCCATGTCGTGAAGACCGCAGCTGCCATCACGTACGTCGCGATCACGCCCCAGGTGATCGCCCAGGCGTTGAACGTCGCGGTCTGGGGCACGAAGATCTGTACGAGTCCGATGCCCGAGTCGCTGTTGAGCCACACGGTGGCGAGGTGCAGGCCGGTGAACACGAGCGCGAGGCCTCCCAACCAGTTGTGCAGGTCGAGCCACCAGTTGGGCCGGAGGCGCTTGCCGGTGGCCCGTGAGGAGAACAGAAAACCCCAGAGCAACGACGCGACGATCAGCAGCAACGCGACGATGCCGGTCGATCGGCTCAGGTAGTACATCCATTGGGTCATGGGACCTCCTCGGGGTCGGGCGGGTCGAAGGGCAGGCGCACGATCAGTGCGAGGCCGTGCGGTTCGACGTTGCGAGCGGTGATCGACCCGTTGTGGGCCCGGATGATGGCATCGACGATCGCGAGACCGAGCCCCGAACCGCCCGTGCTGCGAGCGCGAGCATCGTCGACTCGGTAGAAGCGGTCGAAGAGATGGTCGAGATCGGCAGGTGCCACGCCCGGCCCGGCGTCGGTGACGGTGAGCACGGCGGCGTCTGCGTCGGTCGACAGTTCGACCTCGAATGCGGTGTCCAGCGGTGTGTGGGCACGGACGTTGGCCAGCAGGTTGTCGACCACCTGGCGCAGCCGTCCGGCGTCGCCCCGAACGCTGACGACGTCGTGGATCCTGACGCGGATCGGACGTGCGGGATCGACGGTCTTCGCGGCGTCGATCGCCGCGAAGACCAGCTCGGTGAGGTCGACGGACTCGTCGGCGAGCGGTCGGTGTTCGTCGAGTCGGGCGAGCAGGAGCAGGTCGTCGACGAGTCCGGCCATCCTGCTCGTCTCGCGCCGGATACCCGACATGGCGCGATCGAGATCCGCCGGATGGTCACGGGCGCCCTGCTCGAAGAGTTCGGCATAGGCGGCGGTCGCGGCGATCGGGGTTCGGAGTTCGTGCGATGCATCAGCGACGAACCGGCGCATGCGTGATTCGGACGCGCGCAGTTCCGACAGCGTCTGCTCGCGCTCGTCGCTCGACAGCTGGAGACGGTCGAGCATCTCGTTGAGGGCGGCGGCGAGATTGCCGACCTCGGTCGGCTGGTCGGCGCCCGGCACGCGGAGATCCAGGTCGCTGTCGGTGATCGCCGCGGCGCTCGCCTCGACGCGGCGCAGCGGCCGAAGGCCGGCTCCGACGAGCCACCAGGCGAGCGCCACCGCCGCCGCGATCGCGGCGAGGCTGCCGAAGAGCAGGACAGCGACGAGCTGCCGCCGGGTTTCGTCGACTCGATGCAGCGACTGCCCGACGACGAGGGTCGTGCCGTCGCCGAGTCGGTCGATGCGGAGACGGATGGCATCACCGTCGATTGCCGAGACGGTCTGGGCGCGCTTGCTCAGGTCGATCGTCGAGATGTCGACGACGTCCTGCTCACGCCCGGGCTCGATCGCGGGCGCAGTCATCAACTCCGTGCCGTCGACGTCGACGATCGACACGAAGAGGCCGGGAGCGATCGCGGGAATCGCCTGTCGATCGTCGGTGTCGCGCGACCGGGCGACCTGCTCGATGGGGGCATGGGCGCGTTGCAGCGTGTCGTCGACCTGTTGGACGAGCGAGCGCGTCACGACCGAGAACGTGATCACGTCGACCACGATCAGCCCGCAGAGCACGGCGACACCCGTCGCGATCAGCAGTCGCACGCGCAACGACATCGTCAGGCCTGAGCTGGGTCGCGCAAGACGTATCCGACGAGGCGGACCGTGTGGATCAAGGGAGGCCCGTACTCGTTGAGTTTCTTTCGCAGATAGCTGACGTATGTCTCGCAGATGTTCGAGTCGCCGGCGAAGTCGTAGTGCCAGACGTGGTCGAGGATCTGCGCTTTCGACAGCACCCGGGCGGGGTTCTCCATGAAGAACTTCAGCACCGAGAACTCGGTGGCGGTCAGATCGATCGCGTGCCCGGCGCGCCGGACCGAGTGCGCATCGGGATCGAGCTCGACGTCGGCGAACCGGAGTGTCGCGTCCGATGGTTCATCCGATGTGGCTCGCCGGAGAATGGCCTTCACGCGCATCACGAGTTCGGCGAGCGAGAACGGTTTGGTGAGGTAGTCGTCCGCGCCGGCGGCGAATCCGGCCGCCTTGTCGTCGAGGCTGTCGCGCGCGGTCAGGAACAGCACCGGGGTGGTGTTGCCGGTGCTGCGCAGGCGTTCCGCGATCGTGAACCCGTCGAGGTCGGGCAACATGACGTCGAGCACGATCAGATCGACTCCGCCTTCCTGGGCGGCAGCAAGACCGGCTCGACCTGTCGTCGCCTCGCTGACGTCGAAGCCCTCGTAGCGCAGCGCGGTGGCGACGGCGTCGACGAGCGACGGTTCGTCGTCGACGACGAGCACGGTGGCACTCGTGTTCACCGTCGATCACCGGTCGTGGCAGGCACGGGGCAAGTCTCGCATCCTCGGAGCCCACCGACGTGAGCGCCCATCGGTTCTACGAAACCGCTCAGCTGACACACAGCGGGCATTGATGTGCCGTCGCGAGCCGATCAGTGTGGTGCGCGGTAGATCACCTCGAGCATCGGTCCGGTGAGCGCGGTCGTGACGAGCGCCATGACGACGATCACGGTGTAGGCGGTCGGCCCGATGACCTCGAGCGAGAGGCCGACGGTGGCGACGACGATCTCGAGCGCGCCGCGCGCGTTGAGCGATGCCCCGAGCCCGAGTGAGTCGCGGTGGTCGAGACCGCCGAGTCGTCCACCGCCGTAGGAGCCGGCGAGCTTGGCGGCGGTGGCCGCGAGCGTGACGATCACCGCCCACGTGGCAACCGACCTGTCGGCGAGCTCGGTGAGGTCGACCCGGATTCCTGCGATGGCGAAGAACAGCGGGGCGAAGATCCCATTGGTCACCGCTTCGAGCGCTGCGAAGCCACTGCCGTGACGGAGTCGACTCCCTCCGATGGCGATCCCTGCGATGAATGCGCCGATCACGACTTCGATCCCGGCGGCGTGGGTGATCGCGCCGACGGCGACGACGGTGAGCGTGAGGATGCTGATCTCGGCGGCCTGGCCACCGGAGCGGCGCTCGAGCTCCGTGCCGACCCGGTCGAGGAAACGCGGTCCGTACCGCAAGACGATGAAACTCGTGCTGAGCACCACACCGACAGCGACGACCGTCGGGCCCGGCTCGACGGTGCCGGATTCGGCGACGCCCACGACCACGCCGAGCAGCAGCCAGCCGACGATGTCGTTGACGGTGGCGACACCGAGGGCGAGGTGCGCCACCGGCCGGTGCATCAACCCGAGATCGCTGAGGATGCGCGCGGCGACCGGCAGCGAGGAGATCGCGAAGGCAACGGCGAAGAACATGACGAACACGGTGCGGGCGGCGTCGCCGAGGAACTCGCCGGGAAGTTGGGACCCCACGAGCGCTCCGACTCCGAGTGGGATCATCAGACTCCCGACGGTCGCCGTGGTCGCGGCTCGACCTTGGCGCCGGATCATCGAGGTGTCGATGTCGGCCCCCGTGATCCCCAGCAGGAACACGATGCCGATCCATGCCAACCCGAGCAGCAGCCCGGCTTGGCGCTGGTTGGCGGGGAACAGCCACTCGAAGGCCGCCGGCCAGACCTGTCCGAGCAGCGACGGCCCGAGGGCGACGCCGGCGAGCAGTTCACCGATCACCCGGGGCATTCCGACGCGGCGAGCGACATAGCCACCGGCCCTGGCGAGCAGGAGCACGATCAGCAACTGGCACCAGAAGACGAACAGCGAGTGCTCGTCGAGCGGTGGGAGCGGCGCAACCGCAACCTGGACCATCGCAGAGACTAGGCACAGCCGTCCCGCTGCTCGCCGCAGCTTGGTTCGCTCCGCAAGCAACGGTGGCGGAGTGCGGGCTCAGAGTGGGCCGGAGATGCCGCCGTCCTTGCGGACACGCCAGAAGTGGATCGCCATGAAGATCACGATCACGAACGGCAGGAACAAGACGTGCAACACGTACCAGCGCAACAGCGTGTTCGGGCCGATCTCGGCACCGTCGAGGAGGACGAATCTGACCTCCTGGCCGAAGACCGGCGTGTAGCCGGCCATGTTCCCGCCGACCGTGACGGCCCAGAGCGCCAACTGGTCCCACGGCAACAGGTAGCCGGTGAAGGAGAGCCCGATCGTGAGCGTCAGCAGAATGACGCCGATCACCCAATTGAACTCGCGAGGCGGCTTGTACGCGCCGTGATAGAAGACACGCGCCATGTGCAAGAAGACGGTCAGCACCATCAGGTGGGCGCCCCATCGGTGCATGTTGCGCACCAGCTGGCCGAACGTGATCGAGGTCTGCAGGTTCTGGATGTCGTTCCAGGCCGCGGTGGTTTCGGGTCGGTAGAAGAACATCAGGAAGATGCCCGTCACGGTCAACAGGATGAACAGGAAGAAGCTGAGTCCGCCCAGGCACAGCGTGTAGCTGACCTTGACGGCGTGACGCTTCACCTTGACCGGGTGCAGGTGGTAGAGCACCGAGTTCATGATCACGTAGCTGCGGTTGCGCGGGCTGTCGGTGTAGCCCTTGCGGAAGATCGAACCGGGTCGGAAGATCGAGCTCCAGGCCTGGCTGCCCTGCACCGAATCGACCGTGGATTTCGCGCGATCCTTGATCGTCGTGGATGGCTTGTCGTCGATGATCCTGGCCATGGTCGATACCCCCGTCGGACTGTCGCGTCGGGAACCCGTTTCGGTTCATCGCCGCGACCGCCGTCACGATGATCACGGCGAGTGCGATCGGGTGCGGCGGCCGCCGCGCTGCAGATTCAGGTCGGTGGTGTCGGTCTCCACGCGCCGAGCTGGGTGCCGGTGATCCGGAGATGCACGGCGACGACAGAGTCGGGTGCGTACAGCTCGTCGATCACGTCGAACTTCCGTCCGTTCCGGTTCACGACATCAGGACGCGGCGGCGACGAGCCAGGCCGTGACGACGACCACGAACGCGAGGATGATGGCCTCGGCGGTCACCGTCGAACGTACGGACTGATGCAGCGCCTCGTCGTTGGGGTCGGACTCGAGGGCCGGCATGAGCCGGAAATGGTTGTAGGCACCGATGAGCATGGCGGTGCCGGCGGCGGCGGCGGCGGACAGGAACGTCTGGCCCCATTCGGTGGAGGTCAGCTCGCCCACGGAGTCGAGAATCGACACGGCCATGAGGAGTCCGGCGACGACCACCGCGCCGAGCGCGGCGCCGGCCACCGTGGAGAACCGCACCACCATGTCGAGCGCCATGGTCTGGCGATGGCGGCGATGGCGGCGATGGCGCAACCACAACACGGCCGCCATGGTGACGACCCCGCCGACCCACACCGCGCCGGCGATGACGTGCACGCTGTTGGCGAGCGCGTGGAGGGGGCGCAGGCCCTTGGTGACTGTGTGGCCGTCGAACCAGAACGAGATGACCGCGAACCCGACACCGACGAACGCGAGACGTGACGACCGATCGGGTGTTCGATCATCATCTGGGCCCACATGGTGTCGAACTCGGCGCCGGTCAATGTCGCCAGCGACGCCATGTCCTCGGCCGACATCATCCCGTCCATTCCGTCCATGCCCGCCATGTCGTCCATGCCTTCCATGCCGGGCATGTCGAGCGGCTGGCCCCAGGCCTGGAGCCACGAGCTCATCAGTTCGATCTCGGGACCCTGCGCGGCCTGGATAGCAGTCGCCAGGGCCTGGATCTCGGGGCTGGCCCCGGCAGTGGGCGCCAGTGCGAGGGCAGCCATCTCGACCGCCTGCTGGTGGTGGGGGATCATGCCCTGGGCAAAGGTGATGTCGGCATCGTTGAAGTCACCATTCGTGGCCTCGCGGAATGACGCACAGTTCCTCTTTCGAGGGGCTCGCTCGCCCCGTGGAGCCCAGAGTGGGAATCGAACCCACGACCTACGCATTACGAATGCGTTGCTCTACCGACTGAGCTATCTGGGCGCGCAATGCGCAGCCGGTGAGGTTAGCGGCCGTCCAGCGGGTCGCGGCCGTTCCACGTCCCCGATGATGCGTAGGGCTCGAAGCGTGCGAACAGCTCTTCGGCGTACCAGTTCTCGTCGCGGGTGCGACGGATCACCTCGACGTGGTCGGGCATCGAATAGGCAAACGATCGCGCCGCGGCCAACGAGTCCCACAGGCTGAAGGTCGCCAGCCGGCCGACCGGAGCCTCACCGATGCCGACGACGTCGATCAGCCCCGGTGCGGTGTGGAGTTCGGCGTCGACGAGGCTGCTGGCCTTGCCGAATGCCCTCCAGGAGTGGCGATGCACGTCGGCGCGCGTGATCACGGCGATCGGTCCATCGCTCGATCCGAACTCCAGGTCGTCGAGCGGATCGACGCCACGCCAGAGGCCGTGGCCGCCGATGCTGCGCAACCGGACGTGCCAACTCTCCTCGGCGCGTTGCCAACGAGCGGCGATGCGGCTCGTCGCCATGAACGTGTCGAGCGCGTCTGCGTGCTCCCACACGGCGAACACCGCGGTGCGGGCCAAGTCGGCGCCGCCGCCCGTGTCGTCGCCGGAGCCGGTGCCGAGCAGGCGCCAGAAGACGAGGCCCGGCGTCCGGTGGAGAAGCGGCCGGTCGAGGCCGAGCCGCGCCAGCGCGAGCGGGGTCTTCCACATCGGCTCACGGATGAGGTGGAACGACGCGATACGTGCCATGCATCGGTCATGCTGTCAGCAATGAGCTCCGAGACCGCCGTCGACGTGGCGATCACGATCCTGATCGGCTACCTGGTCGGGTCGATTCCGATCGCCAACCTCGTCGCCGCCCGCCGGGCCCGGGTCGATCTGCGCTCGGTCGGAGACCGCAACCCCGGGTACTGGAACGCCCGCGAGACGCTCGGTAAGCGGGCGGCCTTGCCGGTGTTCATCGGCGACGTCGCCAAGGGCGCCATCGCCGCACTGGTCGGAACGGCAGTCGCCGCCCCGGGCGTGTGGGGCCTCGCCGTCGTCGGCACCGGCGCCGCGATGGTCGGCCATGCCTTCCCGGTGTTCGCACGGTTCCGTGGCGGCCGCAGCATCCTCACCTTCGTCGGCGGCGCCGCCGTGTTCGCGCCGCTGCCGTTCGCGATCACGATTGCACTGTTGCTCGCGGTGTTCGCGATCACCCGGTCGTTCGCCCGCGCCGCGCAGGTCGGCTTCTTTGCCTTTCCCGTCGTGCAGCTCGCGATCGACGGCCCCTACCGAACCGCCGCAACGGGCGTGCTCATGACGTTCATCGGACTCCGCTTCGCGATGGCTGCCGTCGGAGATCGGCGAGCGGCGACGAGCGTTCAGCCGTAGCTGCGACCACGCCACGTCTGGCGGCCGCGTCGGGCGATGCCGCGGGCGATCGCCAGCGCGGCGAGCGGGTCGGCGAGTGGGCTCAGCCAGTACGCCGCGTCTGGGCGGATGTACGCGCGACGAGTTCCCGCGAGCGTCCCGAGTCGGAGCGCGACGAGCGCCACGTCGATCGCGTCGCCGCGTCGACCGAGCAGCCGTGGGATCGGGAGGACCTGGGCGAGGACGACGACGGCGAGATCGACCAGTTGGCGACCGGCGGGTTCGATGCCGGGCAGTGCGAGCGATCGGCCCCAACCGTTCCAGACGTCGCCGAACGACTCGAACATCCGCACGTCGAGGACGTCGGCGGCGTCGAGGAACCCGACGCGCCATTCGAGTGCGGCGAGGTGGCGGGCGAGCGCGACGTCCTCGACGACGTCACCCTTGACGAGCCGCATCGCCCCGGCCTGCACGAACCGGGCGCGTTCGAAGGCCATGCACTGGCCGTTGGCCATCGTGCGGTCGGGTCGATGCGATGCGACGCCCGGGGGGCCGAAGCGGTACACGAGCGTGGTGAGCATCGAGGCGTGGAGCCAACGACTGCCACGGCTGGGCAGGTCGAACCGGCCGCCGACCGTCAGCAGGTCGAGTCGATCGCCGGTGGCGCGGGCGACGAGCGCCCGGGGCAGCTGCGGACTCGGACGCGTGTCCGCATCGAGGGTGACCACCCAGTCCGATCGGCTGGTCTCGATGCCCTGCTGGAGCGCCCACGCCTTGCCCGCCCAGTGATCGGGCAGCGGCAACCCGGCGACGACCGTGGCACCGGCTCGTTCCGCGATCGCGGCGGTTGCGTCGCTCGACTGGTCGTCGACGACGATCACCTCGCCGACGCCGGGCGCGCCGACGATCGCGTCGAGCAGTGGCCCGATGCGGGTCGCCTCGTCGCGTGCGGGAATGACGACGCCGATCGACTGCAGCGGAGTGAGGGTCGGTCGCACCGGTGGCGCGACGGTGGCCGCTTTCGCGAGCCGGGTGACCGCGACGACCCCCGCGCTCACGCGCAGGCCGATCGACAACCAGCGCAGAATCGTGCGCAGCGCGCTCATGTGGCCAGATCGGCGGTGATCATCTCGGCCACGATCTTCGCGCTGGTGGTCACGAGTGGGAGCCCGCCACCGGGATGGCTCGACCCGCCGACGAGATAGAGCCCGGGCTTCGAGCCCCGATTCGAGGGTCGCACGAACGCGGCGCGCTTCCCGTTCGACGACGTCCCGTAGATCGCTCCGCCGGGCGACCGATAGCGATCGGCGATGTCGGCCGGGGTCATCGTGTGCCGGAACTCGATCCGTGGCCGCAGATCCGTCCCGCGTGCCGCCAGCCGCTCGAGCACGAGATCGCCGTACGCGTCGGCATCGACCTCGATCCCCTGGGGCGTGTTGACGAGGAGGAACCAGTTCTCGCAGCCGTCGGGGGCCTGGCTGGGGTCGGTCACCGACGACACGCAGGCGTAGATCGTCGGTTCGTCGGCGAGGCGACCGCGATCGAGCTGCGCGTACTCCGACCGGTAGTCGTCGGAGAACCAGATGTTGTGATGCGTGAGGTTGGGCGTGAGACCTCTGACGCCCAGGCACAGGACGAACCCGCTCGTGGAGCGTTTCGCAAGTCGCACCCGAGCGAGCGCGACGCTGTCGTGCAGGAGATCGGCATAGAGATGTTCGGCATCGGTGTTGGCGACGACGATGTCGGCCGCCTCGCGCGAGCCGTCGGCGAGGACCACACCGGTGACGCGTTCGGCGGCCTCGATCGACACCACTTCGGTCCCGGTGCGAATCTCCACGCCGATCTGTGACGCGACCCAGGCGAACGCGGCGCGCAGTTCGTCGAGCCCGCCCATCGGGTACCAGCAGCCGTAGCGGGCCTCGATGTGTGGGATGCAGGCGAGCGTCGCGGGTGCAGCGAACGGCGACGAACCCGAGTACGTGGCGTACCGGTCGGCCCACTGCACCAGACGGGGATCGTCGAAGAATGACGACGCGGATCGGTGCAGCGAGCGCAGTGGGTCGATCGCCGTCAGGTCGAACGGCGAGCGCAGACGCTTCGCGAGCGACCACGGATTCGACATCGGCCCGGCGAAGAAGGTGCGCATCGCGACGTCCCAGATCCGCCGGCCGCGAGCATCGAATGCCCGCCACTCGTCGCCGGCGCCCGTGGCGAAGTCGTCGAACGCAACAGCGGTGTCGTCATCACCGTCGGGGACCTTCAACGTCGAGCCGTCGCCCCAGCGGTAGCTGAACTGTGGGTCGAGGCGCACCAGGTCGACGTGTTCGGCGAGCGTCGTGCCCGCAGCGCGGAACACCTCGTCGAACACATCGGGGAGCGTGACGAGCGATGGGCCGATGTCGAACGTGTACCCGTCTCGGACGTAGGTGGCGAGCTTGCCGCCGACGACGTCGTTGCGTTCGAACAGGGTGACGTGATGGCCGGCCGATTGCAGCCGGATCGCGGTCGCGAGGCCCCCGACACCACCGCCGACGATCGCCACGCGGCGAACGGCGCCGTCAGCCACGGAGCTTGCCCACGACGGCGGCTCCAGCGACCGGCAGCATCCCGAGACCCCCGACGACGGCGACCGTCGGGTCACGGAAGAACCGCGCGAACCCGATCGTCTCCATCAATCCCATGTACGCATACTCGCCGACGAGCGCCCCGTCGGCGTCCGCGGACCCGTCGACGTAGGTGTGCGGTGGCAGCAACGCCTCGAGCGCCGCCATGACGCCGAGTCCGGTGACGAACCACCCCAGGAAGTTGCCGAGGGGGATGCCCCGGTAGAGCCCTCGACGTGCCCACACCCAGTAGCCCTCGCCGACCATCTGGGGATCGAGGAAGAGGTCCCACGCGGTCAACGCGGCCGATCCGAGCACGATTCGCGTGCCCGCGTTCGAGCGGGCGCCGAGGGCGGCATGCGCCGCCTCGCGCGCCGGGAGACCCATCGCGAACCAGGCGAGCGGCACGATCGCCGGCACGTGAGCGATCTGCGGTTGCAGGGCGCCGGTGTAGGTGTAGCGGCCGAACGGCAGGCCGGTCTGTGTGCCGATCCGCTCGACAGCGGTCGTGGCCGTGGCGGTGAACACGCCGGCTGCGGCCGCGCGCGGCATGCCCCAACGGCGAATCGCATTGGCGGTCGTCGTCGTGAACGAGCCGACGACCACGACCGTCGACAGCACTCGTCGCGCGCGCCCGCCCTGCGCCAGCAGCGGCGTGGCGATCATCCCGGCCACCGTCACCGCGCCTGCCACCGCCCCGACGCGTGCAGACGTGCGCGCCCTGAACGCGCTGTTGTCCACGAGAGCGGGCGGAGATGGCAGAGGTGTCGTCACGGGAGGAGGAGCTTGGTGACCATGACCGCCTTCTCGGTGGTCGACACGCTGGCGCGCCCGGAGAACACGTCGTAGTGCTGGGCCTCGATCTTGTCGAGGATGCGGCCGTAGAGGGTGTGCGCGGCCTGGACGCACTTGGCCGACCGATCGGGCAGCATCGCGATCCCGATCTCGGCGGAGAGGTAGAGCTCCCGGCACCGCTCGATCTCGAACTGCATCAACTCCACGAACGACGGGGTCACCTGCCGCTTCGTGAGGTCGACGCCGAAACGGCCGCTGTCGTCCATCGGGATGTACTGACGACCACGATCGAGATCCTCGTCGATGTCGCGCAGGAAATTGGTCAGCTGGAAGGCGTTGCCGAGATCGCGCGCATGCGGCAGGGCGATGTCGTAGTCGGTGGGCTCGAGAATCGGCAGCATCATCTCGCCGATCACCGCGGCCGACCCGTCCATGTAGACCAGCAGGTCGTCCCAGGTGGCGTACGACTCGATGGTGAGGTCCATCGTCATCGACCGCAGGAACCGGCGGAAGGCTCCGATGTCGATGTCGAACGCTCGCACGGTGTGCACGACGGCCTTGAGCACGGGATCTTCGGACCGTCCTGCCGCGAGATCGGTGAAGAACCGATCTCCGAAGTCGGCGAGCGCGGCGGCGCGAACCTCGGTCGGCACGTCGCGCCCACCCTGCGACGGGATCTCGTCGACGATGTCGTCGGCGTAGCGCGCGAACGCGTAGAGCGCATGGACGTGGTGCTGCTTCACCTTCGGCAGCACCTTCGTCGACCAGTAGTACGTGGTGCCGTGACGCTTGTTGAACTCGCGGCACAACTCGTAGCTCTCGTCGAGCGTCACCGGTCCGGTCGGCAGGCTGTGCGTGGTCGGGACCGGCGGTCGGTTCCGACGAAGCGACGACATCACGTTCATCGGTATCGCTGCCGTGCGTACTGCTCGACGCGCTCTGCGGCGAGCTTGCCCGACACGAGCACCATCGGGACGCCGACGCCGGGCTGGGTCGATGAACCGGTGAACACGAGGCCGGGCACCTTGCGGTTCACGTTGCTCGGCCGGAACGGACCGGTCTGGAAGAACGTGTGCGCCAGCGCGAACGGTGTGCCCTGTTCCATCCCCATGCGCTCCCAGTCGGTCGGGTCGTAGATCTCTTCGACGACCACCTCGGTGGGATACCCCAGCGCATCGACGCGTTCGCGCAGCTCGCCCATGATGCCGTCGCGCTCCTTCGGCCAGTCGATCGTTCCACTGAGGTTCGGCGTCGGTTCCAGGACGTAGATGCTCGAATGTCCCTCGGGTGCGAGTGACGGGTCATCGAGGCTGTGCAGCGTGACGAGGATCGACGGGTCAGGCATGCGGACGCCGTCGTCGATGAGTGCCTTGAACGAACCGTCCCAGTCCTTGCCGAAGTGGATGTTGTGGTGCGACGCGTCAGCGGGCGGCAACCCCTTGACGCCGGCGACCCACAACAGGCACGAGGGCGAGTACTTCCCGTTGCGCGCGGAGCGCGGGGCGTTCACACCGGGCAGCAGTTCGCGGTAGGCGACGGGCAGGTCGGGATTGCACACGACGACATCTGCATCGATGCGATCCGAGTCACCGATCTCGACGCCGGTCACGGCGCCGCCGGACCTTCGCAGGATCCGCGTCACGGCGGTGTCGTAGCGGATCTCGACGCCGGCATCGGTGACCGCATCGGCGAGCCCAGCCGCCATCATGTGCATGCCTCCTTCGGGGACGTAGACGCCCTCGACGGAGTCCATGTACGTGATCACCGCGTACAGTGCGAGCGCTTCGTAGGGGGCGAGTCCGGCGTACATCGACTGGAAGCTGAAGATGCGCTGAAGGCGTTCGTCCTCGAAGAACGACGCCACCTTCTTGCCGAGCTTGCCGAAGCCGCCGAGCCGCACGAGTTCGAGCCCCGACTTCCACGGCTTCACGAGATCGAGGGGTGAGTTGAAGTTGGTGTCGATGAACGAGTCCATCTCCGCGCGGTAGAGCTTCTCCAACCAGTCGCAGAACGCACCGAACGATTCCGCTTCCTTCGCGTTGGAGAACGCGCGGATCTCCTCCGTCATCGCTTCGCGCCCGTGACGCACGAACAGCGTCGAGCCGTCCGCGTACACGGCGCGGTACATCGGGTCGACTGGGTTGATGGTGACGTAGTCCTTCATCTCGGCGCCGCATGCGTTGAACGCGGTCTCGAGCAGGTTCGGCATCGTGAGCACGGTCGGGCCGTTGTCGAGGCGAAATCCGTCCGCGACGATCATGCCCGCACGTCCGCCCGGGATCGAGTCACGCTCGACGATGGTCACCTCGTGTCCCGCGCCGACCAGATGGGCGGCCGCGGAGAGCCCGCCGAGGCCGGCGCCGATGACGGCGACCTTCATCAGACGCTCCTCCAGCTGACGTACTCGGCGAGTGCGGTCAGCTCGGTCTTGGCGGAGTCGGCGATCGGCGCGACGTCGAGTGACGCCACCGCCCGGCCGGTGAGCGCGGTGATGTGCGCCTCCAGTTCGTCGAGGGCGCCGGTGTCGATGATCGCCTGTTGGATACGTGCGACGTCGGCGTCGTCGAGCCCGGGCCGGCCGACGAGGTCGAGCACGGCGAGCTGTTCGGGCGTGGCGGCCCTGACCGCTCGTGCGAGCAGCGGTGTCGGCTTGCCCTCGCGCAGGTCGCCCCCGACGGGCTTGCCGGTGACGGCTGCATCCCCGAACGCACCCATCACGTCGTCGCGCATCTGGAAGGCATCGCCGAGCGGCAGCCCGTACCCGCTCAGTGCAGGGAGGAGTTCGTCGCCGCGATCGGGCGCGGCGAGCAGGGCGCCGAGATGCAGGGGGCGCTCGATGGTGTACTTGCCCGACTTGTACCGGCAGATCCGTTCGGCCTTGTCGACCTCGCGGACGCTCTGGACCGATCCGAGGATGTCGAGATACTGACCGATGTTCAGCTCGATGCGCAGCTCGTTCCAGACGCGCATCGCCTCGGCGGGAGCGTCCTCGAGCAACTGGTCGGCGTAGACGAAGGCAAGGTCGCCGACGAGGATGGCGACCCCTTCGCCGAATCGTCGCGACTCGCCGACCCAGCCCTGGGCGGCGTGGTCTTCGCTCGCTACGGCATGCGTGGTCGGTTGACCGCGCCGTGTTGCCGCATCGTCCATCACGTCGTCGTGGAACAGGGCAAAGGCGTGCATCAGCTCGAACGCGGCTCCTGCGTCGATGTCGATCTGGTCGTCGGTTCCACCGCCGGCGCCGACGTAGCCCCAGTGGCAGAACGCCGGCCGCAAGCGCTTGCCGCCCGAGAGCACCAGGCGGCGGATCTCGTCGATCGGTTGCGCGAGGTCGGGATCGAACATCGCCCAACGGTCGCGTTCGGCCGCGAGGAACTCGTCGAGCCGTGTCTCCACGCGGTCTGCGATCGATCGGAGGCTGGTCGGCGCTGATCCGGGCATCGTCTTCGCAGGCTACTGCTGGTCGGCGCGGTGATGCCCCGTTGTGTCCGAACTGCGGGGCCAGGCCCCTCGTGCAACCGTCAGTCGGCGGGGATGGTGTCGAGGTCGGCGGTGACCTGCTCGATGCGGAGCTGGGCCGCGGAGATCTTCGCTCGGCACAGCGTGATCAGCGTCGAGGCCCGGGCCACCTGGTCGGCGAGGTGGTCGACGTCGACGTCGGACCCCTCGAGCTCGCGCAGGATCGAGTCGAGCTCGGCGAGTGCTTCTGCATATCCGGGGATGGGGTCGGCCATTTGTGGTCAGTCCTTCGTGTCGGGGGTGGTCGCCGTGCCGGTGACGGTGCTGGTGATCAGACCGTCGGCGACGGCGGTCGTGAGGGTGTCGTTGTGGGCAACGTCGGTGACCGAACGGACGATGCTGCCGTCGAGTCGGCGCGTGATCGACCATCCGCGGGCGAGCTGCACGTCAGGGTCGAGCGCGGCGACTCGGGCGGCGGTCACGTCGAGGCGATCACCGGCGCGTTCGAGGATGGCTGTCGCTCGATCGAGTAGCCGCAGGTTCGCGTCGGCGACGCGTCGGTCGGCGCGCTCGAGGGCGTTGGGTGCGGTGCGAGTGAGCGTCTCGACGCGCATGCCCAGTCGTTCGTCGGCTCGTTCGACGGCGGCATGGGTGCGGCGGGCGATGCGGTGGGCGATCTCCGACAGCTCGTTGGTCGCCGTGGTCGACCGCAGCGAACTCGCGCGCAGGATCGCCGCGAACGCAGCCTCGGTGTCGGCGCTGTATCGGGCGGCCCGGGCGATCAGCTCGCCGGCGCAGGCGGTCGGCGTCTTGAGCATCGTGTGGGCGACGTCGTCTGCGACGCTGCGGTCGACCTCGTGCCCCAGGCCGGTGAGCACCGGGATCGGCGACCCCGCGATCGCCCTCGCGATCTGCTCGGCGTCGAACACGGCGAGTTCGTTGCGCGCACCGCCACCGCGAATGACCACCAACGCATCGAGGTCGATGCGTCGGGACAACGTCGTGATCGCCGCTGCGACCGACAGCTCGGCGAACTCTCCCTGCACGCGCGTGTCGATCACCGTCAGGTGGAACCCGAGGGCACTGCGCTGCAGTTCGTCGTGGAAGTCGTGCCACGCCGCTGTGCCGACGCTGGTGACGACACCGACGCGCAGCGGGATCGGCGACAGCTGCCGTTGCTTGTTGGCGTCGAGCAGACCGTCGGCGACGAGGCGCCGGATCACCTCGTCGCGCGACTGGGCGATGTCGCCGATCGTGTAGCGCGGGTCGATCCCCGACATCTTGAGCCCGATGCGTCCGTTGGGGGCGTAGTAGTCGAGGTAGCCGAAGACCCTCACCTTCATGCCGTCGCCGAGCCGGAGGCGGTGCTTGCTCAACAGCGGGCGCAGTCGCATGCGGGCGTTCGCGAAGAACTGCACGTTGACGACGGCCTTGCCGCGTCCGTTGCCCGCTCCATCAGCTCGGTCGTCGACGAGCGTGAAGTAGGCGTGTTGGCCGCGGTCGCTCCACCCGGTGATCTCGCCACGCACCCACACACCGTCGGAGAAGCCGCGTCGCAACGTGTCGTTGATGGCGTCGGCCAACTCGCCGACGGAGTAGGTCGGGTTGGTGACGTCGTCGAGTTCAGTCTCGCCGAAGTCGAACGCGGGCTGGCTCACGGGCCCGATTCAATCAGGCCGTCGACGAACCGTCATGCGCCGATCATGCGGATCGTGCCGCCAGGCGGCGTTTCGGTGTCGTCATCGGCGGCATCGATGGCCGCGAAGAGTTCTCCGTCGACGGGCAGGTTGCGCTGCAGGCGGAGTTCGTCGAGCTGTCGCAGCGGACGCTCGAGCTGGCGACGGCGGGGGCCCGTCAGTTGTTCGAATGCCCGGTCGACCTGGTCGAACTTCTTCTTCACGGAGTCGACCTGTTCGCTGTACTTGCGCCACTGCGCTGAGAACGTGCCGAGCAACTGGAGGATCTCGTCGCTCGTCTGCTCGATCATGAAGTTGTCGAACGCCTGGCGGATCACGCCGAGGAACGCGAAGAGCGTGAGCGGTGAGCACAGCACGACCTTCTGGCCCATCGCCTCGTCGAGCAGCGCCGCGTCGTGCTCGTGGATGAAGCCGGTGAGCTGCTCGTTGGGGAGGAACAGCAGCACGTAGTCGACCGACGGCTGATCGCTCTCGCCCGCATAGTCACGCTTGGCCAGCTCCCTGACCCGCAACCGGACGTCCTGGAGGAACCGCTTGAGGTGCATCTCGCGCTCGGCATTGGTGTCGACCTCGAGATATCGCAGGTAGGACGCCATCGGGAACTTGACGTCCATGTAGAGGGCGTGGCCCTTGGGCATCGGGAACGTGTAGTCGGGACGTCCGGTGCCGCCCTCGATCTGGGTCTGCTTGACGTAGTTGAGGTTCTCCTGGAATCCGGCGAGGCGCAGGACGTCCTCGGCCATCCGCTCGCCCCAGTTGCCCCGGGCCTGCGGGTTGGCGAGGGCCTCGCGCAGCGCCCTGGTGGAGTCGGCCAGGGTCGAGGCGATCTCCGCGTGGGCCTGCAGCGACGAGGTGACCTGTCCGAAGTTCTCTGCGCTCGAGCGTCCGAGCGTGGTGACCATCTCGCT
>JAHENF010000035.1:5015-30734 GCA_024643255.1 Ilumatobacteraceae bacterium | reverse complement strand
GGCAGATCGTCGTCGCGGAGATCGTCGACGTAGGTGGCGCCGGTCTCCTTGGCGATCTGCTCGAGGATCGGCGACGGGAACACCTCCGACCCGAAGATCGCCGGCACGTTCTCGGCCTCGATCTGATCGATCAGGGCCGCGACGTCCTTCGGTGTGGGGTCGCCGAAGTCGGACGGCTGGATCGCCCCGATCACGTTCCACCCGTAGGTGTCGGCGAAGTAGGCGTAGGCGTCGTGGTAGGTGACCAGCTTGCGTTGGTCCTCGGGGATCGTGCCGAACGCCTTCCTGGTGGCGGTGTCGAAGTCGTCGACGAGCTGCTCGAACTCGGCCAGGTTCGCGTCGTAGACGCTCGTGCCTGCCGGATCGATCGCGATCATGTTGTCATGGATCACGTCGGCGTATGCCTTGACGAGCGTCGGGTCGGTCCAGAGATGAGGGTTCGGCTTGCCACCCGATTCGGGGAACGAGAAGTCGAACTTGTACTGGTCGGGCGAGATCACCTGGTCGCCGATCTCGACGACGCGGACGCCGTCGGCGACATTGGCCAACGCGAGTTCCTTGGTGGGCTCCTCGAGTTGCAGACCGTTGATGAAGACGATGTCCGCGGTGCTCATCACCTCGGCCGCCGACGGCGGCGGCTCGAACGTGTGGGAGTTGGTCCCCTCGGGGACGACCCCGATGATGTCTGCTCGGTCACCGATGATGTTCGCTGCAATCGATGTGATCGGAGCGACGGTGGTGACCACCTGGAGCCGGTCGGCGGACCCGTCCACCGACCCGTCGGCGGACGCACTGTCGCTCGATGACTCGTCACTGCCCCCACAGGCGGCCAAACCAGCAAGCATCACGATGCCGAGCGACGCTGCGGCCAGCCGACGCAATGACGGGATTCGGGCGGAACGACACATCACGACGGTGACGCTAGTTGCGACCAGCTCGCAACACGACGTCGTGCCCCGATCTCGTGCGTCACGCGTTTCGAGCTCAGCGAGCATGAGCCGAGACCCTTGAGTATGGTCCCCCGGATGCCGTCCGACTGCTGGAACGAAACGCACGTGGTGCCCGACCGGCTCGACCCACTCCGCGCCGAGGAGCTCGAACGAATCGTCCGGGCCGGAGGTACCGCGCTCGTGGCCGTGATGCCCGACGACGCCTGTGCCGCCGCCCTCGCCGGCGTGAACGTGCTCGCCGACCTCCCCTCCACCGAGTGGTTCGTCACGCTGACCGATCGAGAGGCGGGCGCCCGCCTCGACGGTGAGGTGGCGGTCACCTCTGCGCTGCGTCCGCTGCGACCCGTCGAGGGTGACGTGCGCGTGGCTGCGACCACGAGCATTCGCTTCGAACATCAACCGACGATCGTCGTCCGGCCGCTCGGTGCCGGACGGATCGTCGCCACCGGGATCAGCGACCTCGACGCGATCATGCGCCACCCGACACTCGGCGCGTTCGTCGCCAGACTCCTCCACCCGAGAGCGCCCAGGCGGTCGACCGACTTCGGCGTCGGCATCGTCGGCTACGGACCATTCGGCGGCATGGGCTACCTCCATGGGCTCGCGGCGACCGAGACCGACGGATTGGCACTCGTCGCCGCCGCTGACTCCGCTCCCGAACGGCTCGTTGCGGCACGCGACGACTTCGCGGACCTGCACGCGCACGACTCCGTCGAGTCGCTCGCCGACGACCCCGACGTCGACGTCGCGATCATCGCCACTCCCCCGGTGCTCCACGCCCAGCTGGCGCTCCAGCTCCTGCGCGCCGGCAAACACGTGGTGATCGAGAAGCCGATGTGTCTGCATCGGGTCGACGCCAACGAGATCATCGCCACAGCGCAAGAACTCGATCGCACCGTCACGGTGCACCAGAGCCGCCGTTGGGACCGCGACTGGCTCGCTGTGCGAAACGTCACCGGTCGCGGCGACATCGGCGAGGTGTTCAACATCGAGACCTTCGTGGGCGGGTTCGAGCACCCCTGCCGGGCGTGGCACTCGGAGGAATCGATCTCGGGTGGGGCGATCTACGACTGGGGATCGCATCACGTCGACTGGATCGTGCAGCTCTACGGCGCGGCACCGAGCCGGGTGCTGTGCAGTGCTCACACCCGGGTGTGGCACGACACGACCAACGCCGATCAGATCTCGCTGTGGATGCAGTGGGCCGACGGGCGCGAGGCGACGTTCCGCCAGAGCGACGTCTGCGCGATCCGACGGCCCAAGTTCCACATCGAGGGCACCCGAGGGACGATCGAGGGCCACTACCGGCCGCTGCGCACCGACGCGGTCGAACCCGGTCGCGGACACGTCGAGCAGGTCTCGCACCATGCCGAGGCGCCGGTCGATCTGACCGTTGCCACGTACGAGGGGTCGATGGGGCTGCGCGAGTCGGTCGTCAGTCCGGCGCCCGCCCCAGGCTGGGGTTTCCATCGCAACCTGGCCGATCACCTCCTCCTCGGCGAGCCGCTCGCCGTGCGGCCCGAACAGTCGCGTGACGTCGTGGCCGTGCTCGAGGCCGGGCATCGGTCGGGCGCCAACGGCGGCGAGCTGATCGAACTCGGGTGAGCGTGAACGACGCCGCGACGCGCACGGTTGGATTCGGGGTGCTCGGCGCCCGATCGATGGTCGCCACCCGCGCCGTGATGCCGGCGATCGACGCGTCGACTCGGGCCGACCTGGTCGCTGTCTCGTCGCTCGGCGGGCCGGTCCCCGAACCGTGGCAGCATCTCGGGGCCGGCCTGTACGAGGACGTGATCGATCATCCCGGCGTCGAGGTCGTCTACGTCCCACTCCCCAACGGCATGCACGTCGAGTGGGTCGAGCGGGCCATCGCCGCCGGCAAGCACGTCCTGTGCGAGAAGCCGATCGCGTGCACGCCAGGCGAGGCGCAGCGGATGGCCGACTCGGCCGAACGCGCCGGGGTGCTCCTCGCCGAAGCCTGGATGACCCCGTTCGATGCGCGCTGGCGCCGAGCACTGTCGATGGCCAGGGGCGGCGAGCTGGGCCAGATCATCGACATCGATGCATCGTTCACGTTCACGATCGGCCCGGATGGCGACGACAACTACCGGTGGTCGCCCGACCAGGGAGGCGGCGCGCTGCTCGATGTCGGCATCTACTGCCTCGGGCCGATCGTCGAGCTCTGGGGGTCGCATCCCGATCTGGTGGAGGCGACTGCGCTCTGGCACACGAGTGGGGTCGACGCCCGGACCGAGGCGACGCTCGAATGGGTCGACGGTCGCCAGGCGCGCATCCGTTGCTCGTTCGTCGACGACGAGGAGCAGCGTCTGGAGATCATCGGGACCGAGAGCTCGCTCGTCCTCGCCACCAATGCGCACACCGGCGGGATGAGCGCGGACACGATCCTCGTCGCTCAGGGCAACGGACGCGTCCGGAACGTGCCGGCCACACCGAGCGATCCCTATCTCGGTATGGTCGATGCGTTCGCCGAGGCCGTGCTCGGTGGCACCCCCTGGCCCCGACCCATGTCTGCCACCGTCGATCTCCTCACGCTCATCGAACGAATCGAGGAGGCCAGTCGATGATCGAACCACGCCACGAGATGCATCCGCTGCCGTCAGGCGTCGAGTTGCACGGCATCCACTGGGATCCGCCCGGCGGCGGTGATCCCGCACTGCCCGCATGGCTGCTCGTGCACGGCCTGGCCTCGAATGCCCGCCTGTGGGACGGCGTCGCTCGGCACCTCGCCGGGCTCGGCCACCGGGTCGTGGCGATCGATCAGCGCGGGCACGGCGGGTCGTCGAAGCCCGACGCCGGGTTCGAGATGGCCACCGTGGCCGATGATCTCCTCGCACTGATCGACGCACTCGGTTTCGAGCGGCCGGCCGTGGCCGGACAGTCGTGGGGCGGCAACGTCGTGCTCGAACTCGCCTACCGACATCCCGACGCGGTGAGCACGATCGTCTGCGTCGACGGGGGCTTCATCGACCTCGGCACACGGTTCCCCGACTGGGACGATGCCGCAACTGCGCTCGCTCCCCCGCGCCTCGCCGGCACGCCGCTCGATCAGATCACCACGTGGTTGCAGACCTCGGCGGCGGACTGGCCCGAGGAGGGCAGGCAGGGAACGCTCGCCAACTTCGAGGTGCGCGCCGACGGCACGATCGCCCCCTGGCTCACCTTCGATCGACACCTCATGGTGCTGCGCGGATTGTGGGAGCACCAACCGTCGAGCCGGTACCCGCTGATCGAGGTGCCGACACTGCTGATCGCCGCTGACACCGGCGATGTCGCATGGACGCACTCGAAGCACGAGGCGGTCGATGCGGCGGTCGATGCGCTCCCTCGCGGGCGAGCCGTGTGGTTCAGCCCCGCCCATCATGACGTCCACGCCCAGCACCCGACCGAGGTGGGCGACCTGCTGCACCAGGCGGTCACCGACGCCGACTTCTTCCCCCACCCGGAGGCCACACCGTGACGACCCCTCGACTCCTCGCGATCATGGGATCGGGCGAAACCGCACCGACGATGAAGGGTCCCCACCGGGCGATCTTCGAGCGGCTCGGGCCGAAGGTCGATGCGGTGCTGCTCGACACGCCGTTCGGGTTCCAGGAGAACGCGCCGATCCTCGCTGCCAAGGCAACCGAGTACTTCCGCGACGCCGTGGGGCGCGAGGTGGTCGTGGCCGGCCTCGGCCGCACCGACACCGGTGACGTGGTCGCGATCGAGCGCGGCGTGTCGCGCGTCCGCAACGCACAGTGGGTCTTCGCCGGACCGGGTAGCCCGACATTCGCGCTCGAACAGTGGCGCGGCACCCCGGTTCCCGATGCACTGGCCGAAAAGCTGCGCTCCGGTGGGGCCGTCGTGTTCTCGTCGGCAGCTGCACTCACGCTCGGCGTGGCGACCGTGCCGGTCTACGAGATCTACAAGGTGGGCGTCGATCCGTACTGGGTCGAGGGGCTCGACGTGCTCAGCGAGATCGGCCTGAACGTTGCGGTCATCCCCCATTACGACAACCAGGAGGGCGGCAACCACGACACGAACTTCTGCTACCTCGGCGAACGACGACTGGCGATGCTCGAGCCCGAGCTCCCCGACGGCGCGTTCGTGCTCGGCATCGACGAGCACACAGGCGTGATCATGGACCTCGACGCCGACACCGCGGAGATCGTCGGCAAGGGCGCGGTGACACTGCGCCGCAACGGCGAGTCGATGCGCCTCGAGGCGGGCCGCACCGTGGCCGTCGACCTCCTCCGCGCCGGCCCCGTCAGCTCCGCCAGTTCACGCACCCCCCATCTCTCCGACTCCAGCGCACCGGGGTCAGACCTCGGTATGACCCCTGGCCGAAGTGAAAGCGGCAAGGGGCAGGGAGCATCGACTGGTGACAGCGCTCCAGCGATCGACTCGCTCGCCGCCGCCACCGCGGCCCACGAGTCGGCGTTCTCGGAGGCGCTCGACGCCCGCGACGCCGACACGGCCGTGGCCGCGATTCTCGAGCTCGAAGCGGCAATCGTCGAGTGGTCGCGCGACACGCTGCAGTCCGACGACGTCGACCGGGCTCGAGCCGCACTGCGGTCGATGATCGTCCGTCTCGGCGCGGCGGCCACCGATGGCGTGCGCGACGTCCGCGAGGTGCTCGGGCCGGTCGTCGAGGCCGCGCTCGCGGCACGAGTGGTCGCACGGACGGAGAAGGCGTTCGCCGTGTCCGACGCCATCCGCGACGAGCTGGCGAAGGCCGGCATCGAAGTTCGCGACACGCCCGACGGCGTCGATTGGCTCGTCGCCGACTGACCCTCGCGACAACAAGGGTCAGTCCCGTGTTGTCGCACCGAGCAGGAACTGGCGGACGTTGTCGCCGAGCGCGTCGACGTCGTAGCCGCCTTCCTGGAGCACCACCGTCGGCAGCGCGAGTCGGGAGACCAGTTCGCCCTGTCGCCGAAAGCCGTCCGACGTGATCGCCAGATCGGAGATCGGGTCGTCGTGGAACGTGTCGACACCGAGCGACACGATCAACACGCCCGGGGCGAAGGCGGAGATCACCTCGCAGGCGCCGGCCAGCGCAGCCAGGTACTCGTCGTCGTCGGTGCCTGCCGCCAACGGGGCGTTGAAGTTCGAGCCGGCACCGCGACCGGCCCCTTGCTCGTCGGCGAACCCGGTGACGTACGGGTAGGCGCGGGCCGGATCTCCATGCAGCGAGACGTACTGGACGTCGTCGCGTCGGTAGAAGATCTGTTGAGTGCCGTTGCCGTGGTGGTAGTCGACGTCGAGCACCGTCACCTTCGTGCCGGTCGTCGAGGCGATGTGGTGCGCGGCGATCGCCGCGTTGTTGAAGAAGCAGTACCCCCCGTAGAGACCGGTCGGCGCATGGTGTCCCGGCGGGCGACACAGCCCGTAGGCGACGCGGTCGCCGGCGAGCACCGCATCGGTCGCGGTCAGCGCGATGTCGACGGCCGAGCGCGCGGCGTCATAGGTGCCCTCCGTGAGCGGGGTGGTCGTTTCGAAGCACCAGCGGCCGAGTTCGTGGTCGACCAGGGCCCGCTCGGGAAATGGTCCGATGCCGTCCATGAGACCCGGCATGGCGAACACGTCCGGCACGACATCGTGCGTGCCGGGATGCCGCACCTGGTAGTCGGCCCACGCGCGCTCGAGGAAGCGCACGAGCCCCGGATCGTGGACCGCCTCGATCGCGTTCGTGTCGAACGTCGTGGGCTCGACGATCGAGAAGTGATCGTCGGCCGCGAGTGCGCGGTGGATCGCGTCCGCCCGGCCTGGATGTTCGAAGGGCGGCTGCAAGCCCGACGACTCGATCTCCGCGAGCGGGGCATGCCCACGGTGTCGATCCGAGGCGACCACTCTCATGCTCGACCCCATGGTTCAGCCGAGGATTCCGGCACGCCGCAATGCGTCGCTGCGATGGGGTTCGACGAGCACGGACGCCAGCGCCAGTTCGAGGCCGAGCTCCGCGTTGGCCCGATGGGTGGCCCAGTCGATCGTTCCGTGCGCCCACCGCTCGAGCCCTCGCATCCACTGCACGAAGACGTGACGCGCCAGGCGGTCGGTGTCGCAGTCGACGAAGAACATCCCGGCGGCGCGGGCCTTCGCCAGGTCGATCTCGATGGCGGCGATGATGCGGTCACCGACGGCACCCATGCGCTGCGAGCCCGGGCTCGCACCGATCGTCGCCAGCACGGGGCGCCAGACGTGGTCCGCCGACCCGATGGTGTCGTCGAGCGCGCTCAGCAGCACACGCGTGCCGTCGACGGGGTCGGACGCCGGCTGCTCGTCGAGCGACAGCTCCAGCTCGTCGAGGCCGTTGCTCACGAACGCCACGAGCACGCCGCTGCGATCGGTGAACTGGTTGTACAGCGTGGCGACGGCGACGTTCGCGCGTTCGGCCAGCTTTCGCATCGTCAGCCCGTCGACGCCGTCGGTGGCGATGATGTCGCCGACGGCCTGCAGGATCTCGGAGCGCGTGCGCCGCTGTCGGGTCTCCCAGCCGTGGCTCATGGTGGGGCGAGTTTACGAGATGCCGCAGGACAGTCGCCCCATCAGCCGAACCTTCGACGGCCGCGCTCGGCTTGACAGCAGCCGGGCCGGGTGCTCTCATCCGTCCATGACCCGCCTCGGCTATCAGATCCCCAACTTCACCTATCCCGGGGTCGGCCCGGCGGAACTCTTCGACGTCGTTGCCGCGCAGGCCAAGGAGGCCGACTCGTCGGGGTTCGACACCGTGTTGGTGATGGATCACTTCTACCAACTCCCGATGCTGGGCGACCCCGACCAGTACATGCTCGAGTGCTACTCGCTGCTGTCGGCGCTGGCCCGCGAGACCTCGACGGTGCGGCTCAGCGCGTTGGTCACCGGCAACACCTATCGGAACCCGGCGGTCCTCGCGAAGACGGTGACGACGCTCGACATCGTGTCGAACGGGCGGGCTCAGCTCGGGATCGGCGCCGGCTGGTACGAGCTCGAACACGACTCGTTCGGCATCGAGTTCGGAACGTTCACCGATCGCTTCGAGAAGCTGGAGGAGGCACTCCAGATCATCATCCCGATGCTGCGCGGTCAGCGCCCGTCGCTCGACGGCGCCCGCTACACGGCGCGCGAGGCGATGAACGAGCCGGCGGCGATCTCCCACATCCCCGTGATGATCGGTGGCGGCGGCGAACGCAAGACGTTGCGCATGGTCGCCCAGTACGCCGACGAGTCGAACATCATCTGCCCGCCGGCCGACGTGCAACGCAAACTCGACGCACTGGCGGGTCACTGTGAGGTGCTCGGCCGCGATCGTTCCGAGCTGACCGTGTCGTGGCAGAAGACCGCCTGCATCGCGCCGACCGCCGACGAGGCCAAGGCCGATCTCGTCGCCTACTTCGCTCGGCGTGGCCTCGACCTGGCCGCGATGCCGGACGACGACCAGGCATTCTGGCTGTCCAACTTCATCTGGGGAGATGCCGACACCGTCGGCGAGAAGTTCGCCGAGATGCTGGTACCGGGCATCGACGGCTTCACGATCAACATGCCCGCCAACGGCCATGTCGAGGGCCGCGTCGCCCTGCTCGGCGAGACCCTCTCCCCCCTGATCACCTGAACGTTACGCCGGTGCCTGGCACCGGCGTAACCTCAGGCGAGCGCGAGTTCCTCGTTGAGGTATTCGTCGCGACACTTGGCCCGTTGCAGCTTGCCGCTCGACGTCTTGGGGAGCGTTCCGGGCGTCACGAGCATGACGTCACGCGGCGGGAGACCACACACCTCCAGGGTGCGATGGTGGATCCGTTCGCGGATGTCGTCGAGACCGCCGGAGGTGTCGCTCACACGCACCTCGGCGACGACCACCACACTCTCCTTGCCCTTGTAGCCCTCCATGCCGAACGCGATCACATTGCCGGCGCGGACGCCGTCGAGTGGCCCGACGGCCCGCTCGATGTCTTCGGGGAAGACGTTGCGTCCACCGACGATGATCACGTCTTTGATGCGGCCGCACAGCACCAACTCCCCGTCGAGGACATAGGCGAGGTCACCCGTGCACAGCCATCCCTCGTGGAACAGCGCTGCCGTCGCATCTGGCCGCTTGTAGTAGCCAGGCGTCACCGATGTGCCACGCAGGAGCAGCTCACCGACATGCCGTTCCGGGAGCTCCTCGAAGGTCTCCGGATCGACGACGCGCATCTCGAGGCCGGGGACCGGCTTGCCGAGCAGCGGCAGCTTGCGCGCCGTGAGTCCGAGCTCGTCCGGATCGTGGATCTCCACGGGCTTCGCCACCCGTTGCGTCTCGAGCACGATCCGGTCGACCGTGTCGGTCACGAGGCCCCGACGCCGCGGCGGGAACGTTCCACCGATTGCCACCTCGGCCATCCCGAACGCCGGGAACATGCCGCCCTGGGTGAACCCGAACCGAGCCGCCTCGCCGACGAACGCGTCGACCGCAGCCGGGTCGACGGGCTCGGCACCCGACAGCGCAACGGTGAGTCGCGACAGATCGAGGCCCTCCATGCGCTTGAGCGCCCGGGTCGCGAGGACCCACGAGAAGTTCGGTCCCGCCGTCGCCGTGGCCCGGTAGTCCGACAACCATTGCATCCAGTTGCCGGGGCGTGCGAGGAAGTCCTGCGGTGCCGCCTGCACGAGGTCGACACCCTTGGTCATCGGGAGTGCGAGGAATCCGACGAGACCCATGTCGTGGTACAGCGGCAGCCACGACACCATCACGTCGTCGCCGGTCAGTTCAGCCGCTTCGGCACAGGCGTCGATGTTCGCGCTGAGGACGCGATCGGGGATCATCACGCCCTTGGGCTCGCTCGTCGATCCGCTCGTGTACTGCAGGATCACGAGACGTTCGGGGTCGTGTGGCGGGATCTCCAGCGCGTCGCCCGACGGAACATTGGGGGCGCCCGGCAGCACCGCCTTCATCGGCAGGGTCGCCGGGTCACCGTCGGCCGGGACGTAGAAGTCGGCGAGCAGATCGTCGATCAGGAGCAGCTTCGCGTCGCCGTGACGGATACGGCCGCGGGTCGAGTCGATGAAGACATCCAGCGAGCCCATGCGCATCGGCAACGGCAACACCATCGACGCCAGACCCGCCATCCAGCACCCGCGCACGATCGTCATCAGGTCGCGGCTGGTCGGCCCGAGGATGGCGACATGGTCGCCGGGCACCAGTCCTCGCGCCTGCAGTGCGGCACCGACCGCTCGTGCGTCGTCGTGGATCTCCCGCCAGCTCACCTGCACCGGGCCGTCGTCGTTGGTCATCGATGCTCCGACGAAGTGCACGCCGGTGCCCGAGTCCGCCGCAGATTCGAGTCGCTCGATGGTCGACAGCGAGTGGTTGTCGCTCATCCCCGCGACGCTAGTCGGCGGCCCCGCTGTTGACGATGTGCCCTGGCAGGTCGTGGACCGCTCGGGCTACTGGCTGCCCTCGAGACGATCGGGGAGGTGCGTCGAGCGCCCGCCGCGGACCTTCACCTCCGGCGGATCGCAGACGTGGCAGCCGTACTCGACGTGAATCCCCTGGATCGACATCTGGCTGCCGCGCGACTTCTCGAGGATCACCTGCGGGCGGTGGTAGAGGTCATCGCTGCCGCACTTCGGGCAGCGGGGCCGCGGGTCGCGCGTCCATTCGACCTTGCAGGCCGCACAGGTGAGACGTATCTCGCCGGTGTCGAGCGGCTCCCCCGTGACGTGGTCGTCGGCCCCACAGGTCGGGCAGACGATCTCGAGGGCCATACCCAAACGTACGCTGCGCTGTAGTCGGCCGGGGGCCTGTGGCATGCTCCGTGCGATGTCTCGTGTGGTGTACTCCGGCGCCGACCTGCTGCTCGACGGTCGGCGCCAACGAGCTGATCTCACCGTCGAGAGCGGAGCGATCGTCGGCATCGGCGGTGAGGGCGATCCGGCGGACAACGTCATCGATTGTCGCGATCTCATCATCTCGCCGGGCTTCATCGACCTGCAGTGCAATGGCGCAGTCGGACTCGACGTCACGACCGCACCGGGCGGTATCGAGGCAGTGGCACGGGCACTCCCCCGATTCGGCGTGACGTCGTTCCTGCCCACCGTGGTCACCAGCCCGCCGGCGCGACGACGCGCGGCGATCGAGGCCGTGCTGGAGTTGCGCCGTCGCGAGACCGGTTCCGGTGCCGATGCTGTCGGCCTGCACTTCGAGGGTCCGATGATCTCGCCGCGACATCTCGGCGCGCACGTTCCTGCCCACGTGGCCCCGCTCGATCTCCGTGAGGTCGACGAATGGATCACGTCCGGGGCTGTCGCTCTGGTGACACTCGCACCCGAGTTGCCCGGAGCCGTCGATGCCGTGGGACGGCTCGCGCAGGGCGGCATCGTCGTGTCGGGTGGGCATACCGCAATGGCGGCCGATGACCTGGCCGCGGCTCGATCGGCCGGGCTCTCCTACACCACCCATCTCTTCAACGCGATGGCACCGTTCAATCACCGTTCGCCCGGGCCGATCGGCGCGGTCCTCGCCGACGACACGCTGGTCGCCGGCATCATCTGCGACGGCGTTCATGTCGACCCGGTCGCAGTTCGCATGGCCTGGCATGCGCTCGGGCCGCAACGCACCTCGCTCGTGTCCGATGCGTCGCCGGCGCTGGGCATGCCGTACGGCCGGATGCACCTCGCGGGGTTCGAGATCGTCCATGACGGAACCGGGGTGCGCACGGTCGACGGCGTGCTCGCCGGCAGCGCGCTCGCTCTCGATCAGGCGGTGCGGAACCTGATCGCGTTCACCGGCTGCACCCTCGCCGACGCGCTCGCCACGGTGACGAGCACCCCCGCCGACCTGCTCGGGTTGGCCGACCGCGGTCGACTCCGCGTCGGCAGCCGCGCCGACTTGACGATCCTCGACGGCGACGCCAACCTCGTCGCCACGATCGTCGCCGGCACCCTCGCTCACGGCCGCCTCTGACCGCCGCCTGTCGCCCCACCCCAGCGATGAGTCTCAACGCGACCCGTCCGCGTCCAAACTCATCGCTGAACGAAACCCACCCGAGCGATGAGTCTCGACGCGACCTGTCCGCGCCCGGACTCATCGGGGGAACCGGGCCGGGCGCACCGAGGCCGACCCCGTAGGCTGGTCCGCCGGTATGAGTGACACGACGACACCCCCGACGACCAGCACCGAGACGCCTGCGCACCGCTACTCCGCGGAACTCGCACAGGATCTCGAGCTCCGTTGGCAGAACTGGTGGGACGAGCATCGGACCTTCGAGACGCCGAACACCGCCGGCCCGCTGGCCGATCCCGAGACAGCAGCCGAACGCGGCGAGAAGCTGTTCGTGCTCGACATGTTCCCGTACCCGTCTGGGACCGGGCTGCACGTCGGCCACCCACTCGGCTTCATCGGCACCGACGTCTTCGCCCGCTTCAAGCGGATGACCGGCCACAACGTCCTGCATGCGATGGGCTTCGACGCCTTCGGACTGCCCGCCGAGCAGTTCGCTGTCGAGCACGGCCAACACCCGGCGATCACGACGGCGGAGAACGTCGCCACCTACCGGCGTCAGTTGCGTCGCCTGGGCCTCGCTCACGACCCGCGCCGCAGCGTGTCCACCACCGATCCCGAGTTCTATCGCTGGACGCAGTGGATCTTCAGCCAAGTGTTCAACGCCTGGTACGACACCGAACTCGATCGGGCGCGCCCGATCGCCGACCTCATCGCCGAGTACGAGTCCGGCTCACGATCGACTCCCCACGGACGCGCCTGGGCCGACCTCACGAGCGGTGAGCGGGCGGACATCATCGACGACCAGCGGCTCGCCTATGTGAGCGAGGCGCCGGTCAACTGGTGCCCCGGGCTCGGCACGGTCGTCGCGAACGAGGAGGTCACCGCCGACGGCCGCAGCGACCGCGGCAACTTCCCGGTGTTCAAGCGCAACATGCGCCAGTGGATGATGCGTATCACCACGTACGCCGACCGGCTGATCGACGATCTCGACCTGCTCGACTGGACCGACGGCATCAAGACGATGCAGCGCAACTGGATCGGTCGCAGCAACGGCGCCGAGGTCCACTTCCCGTCACCCGCCGGCGACATCACCGTGTTCACCACCAGGCCCGACACACTGTTCGGCGCCTCGTTCATGGTGCTGTCGCCCGAGCACCCCTTCGTCGACACGTTGACCGTGCCCGAACAGGCCGAGGCCGTTGCCGCCTACCGCGCCCAGGCCGGCAAGAAGAAGGATTTCGAGCGCCAGGACGAGACCCGCGAGAAGACCGGCGTGTTCACCGGCTCGAACGCCACCAACCCGGTCAACGGCGAACAGATCCCGGTGTGGATCGCCGACTACGTCCTGATGGGCTACGGCACCGGAGCGATCATGGCCGTGCCGTGCGGCGACCAGCGCGACTTCGAGTTCGCCCGCAAGTTCGGTCTGCCGATCGTGGCGATCCAAGAGCCGCCCGCCTCGTGGTTCGCCGACATCGAACCGACGCTCGACACAGCGCAGTGGTCCACCGCCTTCATCGGTGACGCCCCGTACGTGCAGTCGTCGAACGGCGAACTCGACCTGAACGGCGTCGCCACGAAGACCGAGGGCATCGAGCGGACGAACGCCTGGCTCGAAGCTCACGGCGCAGGCACCGCCACGATCAACTACAAGCTGCGTGACTGGCTGTTCAGCCGCCAGCGCTACTGGGGCGAGCCCTTCCCGGTCGTCTACGACCACGAGGGTCGCCCGCACACACTGCCCGACGACATGCTCCCCGTGCTGCTCCCCGAGACCGAGTCGTTCTCGCCGCGCACGTTCGACGCCGACGACGAGTTCTCCAATCCCGAGAGCCCCCTCGACCGGCTCGGCGACTGGGTCGAGGTCGAACTCGATCTGTATCCCGAACGCGGCGACGGCCCCCAGGTGTACCGCCGCGACACGAACGTGATGCCCCAGTGGGCCGGCTCGTGCTGGTACGAGATGCGCTATCTCGACCCCACCAACGAGCAGCGCTTCGTCGACCGCGACGTCGAGAAGTACTGGATGGGTCCACGCACCGACATCCGACCCGACCATCCCGGCGGCGTCGACCTGTACGTCGGCGGCGTCGAGCACGCCGTGCTGCACCTGCTGTACTCACGCTTCTGGCACAAGGTGCTCTACGACCTCGGCCACGTGAGCTCGAAGGAGCCGTACGCCCGCCTCTTCAACCAGGGCTACGTCCAGGCCGCGGCGTACAAGGACGAACGCGAGATCTACGTCGATGCGACCAAGATCGAGGGCGATGACAAGACCGGTTTCACCTACGAGGGCCGACCTGTCACCCGCGAGTGGGGCAAGATGGGCAAGAGCCTGAAGAACGCCGTGTCGCCCGACGACATGTACGAGCAGTACGGCGCCGACACGCTGCGGCTCTACGAGATGGCAACCGGGCCGCTCGACGCCTCGCGCCCCTGGGAGACCCGCGACGTCGTGGGGATGTACCGCTTCCTCCAACGCCTGTGGCGCACCATCGTCGACGAGACCACCGGCGAGTGCGTCGTCGTCGACACGCCGGCCGACGACGACACCCGCAAGTTGCTGCACCGCACCATCGACGTCGTGCGAACCGAGATGGACGCCCTGCGGTTCAACACCGCGATCGCCAAGCTGATCGAGTTGAACAACGCCGTCACCAAACTCGACGCGACACCGCGCGAGGTGGCCGAGCCGATGGTGCTGATGGCCGCCCCGCTCGTGCCACACATCGCCGAGGAGCTGTGGCACCTGCTCGGCCACGCCGAGACGATCACCTATGTGTCGTTCCCCGAAGCCGCCCCAGCGCTGCTCGTCGATGACATGATCGAGTATCCGGTCCAGGTGAACGGCAAGGTTCGCGGACACATCGAGGTCGCGACCGACGCCGACAGCGCCACGGTCGAGGCAACGGCGCTCGCCGACTCGAAGATCGTCGCGGTGCTCGACGGAGCGGCCCCCAGGAAGGTCATCGTCGTGCCCGGCCGCATGGTCAACATCGTCATCTGATCGGGACGAACGTCCCATTGCATTTCCGCGGGCCCGGCGCGACCATGTTGTCGGGTCCGGCGAGGTGCCACACAGGGATCCAGGAGCGAGACCGGTTCGCCGGTTCCGCTGACTGATCCGAGCCTTTCCCCGCCAACGGGAATGCACCTCACGGGCCCGATTTCGCGCCCCTCGGTCGCTCCGGGCGCGTCCGACTAACGTCGGACGCAGCTCGCAACAGAACTGGGGGAAGCGCACATGGACTCGAAGCCCGTCACCGACTGGACGACCGACTACGACATCCTCGATCCGGACTACGTGGCCGACCCGTATCCGGTGTGGGACGACCTGAGGGGGCAGTGCCCGATCGCCCACAGCGACCGCTGGGGCGGGTCGTGGCTTCCCACGAAGTACAGCGACGTGCAGCGGATCGCCCAGGACCACGCTCACTTCTCCTCGATCGACGTCGGCGTGTTGTCGTTCACCGACGAGGAGCGGCCCCCACCGCCGATCGACATCCCGCTGCATCCGATCGACGCCGACCAGCCGGTGCACACCTGGACCCGTCGGCTGCTGTTGCCGTGGTTCTCGCACACGCGCGTCGAGCAGTACGAGCCATACACCCGCGAGCTCTGCAACCGACTGATCGACGGATTCATCGAGTCCGGATCCGCCGATGCGGCCGGCGACTACGCCCGTCAGATCCCGGTGCGTGTCATCTCGCTGATCATCGGTGTACCCGAGGACATGGCCGACACGTTCACCGGCTGGGTCCAAGACGTCCTCGAGTTCGCACACGACGAAGCTCGCGTCGCTCGCGGACGCGATGCCCTGATCGCATACCTGCTCGGCCTGCTCGCAGAACGCCGGGCCAATCCGGGCGACGACCTGATGAGCGACCTCCTGCACGCCGAGGTCGACGGTGAGCCCGTCGCCGATCTCATCGTCATGGGGATCGTGGCGCTGACGATCATCGCCGGCGTCGACACCACCTGGTCGAGCATCGGCTCGGCGATGCTGCACCTCGCCACGCACCCCGACGACGCGCAGCGCCTCCTCGACGAGCCGGAGATCATGCCACTCGCCATCGAGGAACTGCTCCGCGCCTATTCGCCCGTCACGATGGCGCGCATCACCGTCGAGGACATCGAGGTCGCCGGTTGCCCGATGAAGGCGGGCGACAAGGTGCTGATGAACTTCCCTGGTGCCAATCGCGACCCCGAGATGTTCGAGCACCCCGACGACGTGATCCTCGATCGGGCCCAGAACCGCCACGTGGCGTTCGGCGCCGGCATCCACCGATGTGCCGGCTCGAACCTGGCCCGCATGGAGCTGCGCGTCGCCGTCGAGGAGTGGATCAAGCGGATTCCGTCGTTCCGGCTCGCCGACAATGCCGAGGTCACCTGGGCGGGCGGTCAAGTCCGCGGTCCGCGGCAGGTGCCCGTCGTCTTCTGACGAGGGAATTCCGGACGCCGCTTCTCGCTCACCGGCGTTGTCTGCAACACTGTTCCAATTCGTCCTGGCCGTGAGGCCCGAGTTGGAGGTTCCCCCGTGAGCAACGACACATCGACAGGTGCGCCGATCACCGAATCGGTCACCGACTGGGCCACCGACTACGACATCTTCGACCCGCAGTACGTCGCCGACCCGTACGGCATCTGGGACGAGCTACGCGACGCCTGCCCGATGGCCCATACCGACCGGTGGGGCGGTTCCTGGCTCCCCACTCGGTACGCCGACGTGTACGCGATCGCCCACGACATCGAGAAGTTCCCCTCGGGCAACGGCATCAGCGTGGTCCCCATGGTCCCGGTCGGCCAGGAAGGTGCCGAAGGCCACATTCCCGCCCCGGTACTCACCTCCGGCGTCCCGCCGATCAGCGCCGATCCGCCACTGCACACGTGGACGCGCCGGCTCGTCTTGCCGACGATGAGCCCGGCCCGCGTGGCCGAGTACGAGGTGTTCACACGCGAACTCTGCAGCCGCCTGGTCGACGACGTGCTCGCTCGAGGAGAGGGTGACGCGGCATCGGAGTACGCCCAGCAGATTCCGGTCCGTGTGATCGGCCACATCCTGGGCGTGCCGGAGTCGATGGCCGGCACGTTCACGGAGTGGGTGCGTGACGTGCTGGAGTTCGCCCACGATCCCGAACGGCGTCGCCGCGGCATCGTCGGCATCATCGAGTACCTCAACGAGGCGATCGGCGAGCGTGAAGCCACCCCGACGGACGACTTCATCAGCGAGTTGCTGCAGTCCGAGCACGACGGCGAACCGATCACCCGCGACGTCGTGATGGGCATGTGCGCCCTCCTCCTCATCGCCGGCATCGACACGACCTGGTCGTCGATCGGCTCCACCATGTGGCACCTGGCCGCCCATCCCGACGACCGACGTCGCCTGATCGCCGAACCCGACCTCATGCCGACGGCCATCGAGGAGTTCCTCCGCGCGTACGCGCCGGTGACGATGGCTCGTCGCATCATCGAGGACACCGACTACAACGGATGTCCGATCAAGGCCGGCGAACGCATCCTGATGAACTTCCCGGGCGCCAACCGCGATCCGGAGGTGTTTCCCGACGCCGACAAGGTCATCCTCGACCGCCAGCAGAACCGCCACCTGGCGTTCGGTGCCGGCATTCACCGGTGTGCCGGTTCGAACCTCGCCCGTATGGAGCTCCGTGTCGCCGTCGAGGAATGGTTGCGTCGGATTCCCGAGTTCGATCTCGTCGATCCGGCACTCGTCACGTGGGCGGGCGGCCAGGTTCGCGGCCCGCGTTCGATCCCTGTCCGCGTCGTGTGACCGCTCGAAGCGTGCCATCGATCGCGCCGCCGCGGTCGGTAGCGTCGAACCGATGACCGCACGAGTGACACCACTGCTCATCGCGGCGTCCGTGGTCGTGCTCGCCTCGTGCAGCGCGTCCACGCAGACCGGCGGCGATGCCGTCGGCGCTGCCTCCGATACCACGCCGACCACCGAGGTCGTCGAAACGACAGCGCCTCCTCCCCCGCCCACGACCGAGCCGGCACTCGACGTCTACGACCCACTGTGCGTCGTGAAAGTCGCGCCCGGCGAATCGCTGAGCCTGATCGCCGACCGGTTCGACGACGACACCGTGCGGGTCGACACGATCATCGCCGAGAACGACCTCGCCGGCACCACGATTCAGCCGAACCAGCTCCTCGACGTCTGCGTCGACAACGGTCTCGACGACCGCACCGGCGAGGCACGCGAACCGAACCAAGCGCTCGTCGCCGAGGCGACGAGCGCCAACGTGAAGGTCCAGCAGGCCAAGCTCAACGAACTGTTCGCCGGGTTCGGTATCGCTGAATTGGCCGTCGACGGAGTCTCGGGATCGGTGACCCGCCAGCGCCTGTGCGCCGCCCGACTCGGACTCGGACTCCCGGCGAGCACGCTCGACATGGCAGAAGGCAGCGAGGAAGAGCAGGCCATGATGGCCGCGCCGAACCTCAACATCCCGTTCTCGGCACCCATCGAGGAGGAACGCTGGGTCCTGATCGACCAGACCTGTCAGATCATGTTCGTCGGTGCCGGCAACCAGCAACTGCAGTTCATCTTCCCGACCTCGACCGGGTCACCCGGCTACGAGACGCGTCTGCAGGACCGTTCGAAGGTGTATCGCTACGACCCCGCGTTCGACAACGACGGCTGGCACGACAGCTCGGAGTTCCCCGTTCCGGAGGACAACCCGATCAACGGCAACATGTACAAGCCTCTCTACTTCGACGGCGGACAGGCGATCCACGGGGCGAACAACGTTCCGACGAATCCGCAGAGCAAGGGGTGCGCGCGCCTGCGCCTGGAGAACCAGAACCAGCTGCTCGACTGGCTCGGGATCGGTGCGGTCACGACTCCGATCGGCGGGTCGCAGTTCAACCTGACCGTGCGGATCGAGGGCGTCTACGTCCCGCCGGCCTGATCGGGCCGGAGTCCTCCGCCCCTGGCGCGTGTCGCGGGGCGGCGCGATCGTGGGGCCATGGACACCAACGACGAGTTCCTGCCCACTCACGATGTCGACGTCGATGGCGAGCGCTTCGTGGATCCGATCGACGACGAAGCCGAGCTCCCCGATGTACTCGACCCCGGGACGGAGGGGTCGGTCGCCGATGTGATCGACCAGCACCTGTCCGTACCGACCGACGACGAGGTGGAATGACGCCCGCGGCGACAGTCAGCTGTGGTGATCGAATGCTCGATAGACCGGTGACCAGCTGACCTGGTCGATGCGTGCCGCGATCTCGTCGTCGTTCATCGAGTGAGCGTGGCCCTGGTCGACGGCGGTCCTGGCCACAGCGAACGCGACGTGGCGCGCCACCCGGCGACTCTCGGTGACCGGCGGCAGGATGCCGCCATCCTGATTCTCCGCGGCGAGGCGCCCGATCGCGGTGGCCGCCGCGGTGAGCATCTCGTCGGACACCGTCTGCGCCTTGACCGCGACCACGCCGAGGCCGACGCCGGGGAAGACGTGCACATTGTTGACCTGGGCGATCGGCACCGAGCGGCCGCCGACCTCGACCGGCGGGAACGGGCTGCCCGTGCCGATCAGCGCAGCACCATCGGTCCACGCGAGGACGTCGGCGGGGATGGCCTCGGCGCGCGGTGTCGGGTTCGACAGCGGGAGCACGATCGGCCGCTCGACCTGCGTGGCCTGGGCCCGGATGATCGCCTCGGTGAAGATTCCGGGTTGCCCGGTGACTCCGACGAGTGCATGTGGCCCGACCCGGCTGACCACGTCGAGCAATTCGACGACACCATCACCGTCGTCGTCCCAATCGGCGATCTCCTCCCACGGGCGGGCGAACGGTTGCTGGAACGACGCCAGACCCTCCATCCGATCGTGGAGCAGGCCGTCACGGTCCACGAGCCAGCATCGACGCACCGCATCGTGCTCCTCGACGCCGGCGGCCACCATCGCCCGCACGGCCTGGCTGGCGATGCCTGTGCCGGCAGAGCCGGCCCCGACCACGACGAGGCGCAGGTCACCGACCGGTGTGCCGGCGGTGCCGAGACCGGCGACGATCGCCGCGACGCTCACCGCCGCAGTGCCCTGGATGTCGTCGTTGAACGAGCAGATGCGATCGCGATGGCGCGCCAGGAGGCGATTCGCATGGAGCTGAGCGAAGTCCTCCCACTGCAGCATCACATCGGGGAAGCGCGTGCGGAGCGCGTCGACGAACGCGTCGACCAGCTCGTCGTACTCGTCGCCGCGGACACGCTGGTGGCGCCAGCCGAGATAGAGCGGATCCGACAGCAGCGCGTCGTTGTCGGTGCCGACGTCGAGCATCACGGGCAGGGTCCGGGCGGGATCGAGACCGCCGCCGGCGGTGTACAACGCCAGCTTGCCCACCGGAATGCCCATCCCGCCAATGCCGAGGTCACCGAGGCCGAGCACCCGTTCTCCGTCGGTCACCACGACGACGTCGACCTCGAGGCCACCGACCGCGTTGTCGAGCAGCTCCTCCACGCGATCGCGCTGCGGCCACGACAGGAACAGACCACGCTCGCGGCGATAGATGCGCGACCACTGTTGGCAGGCCAACCCGACGGTCGGCGTGTACACGATGGGCAACAGCTCCGCGAGGTGCCGTTCGAGGAACGCGTAGAACAGCACCGAGTTTCGATCCTGGAGCGCCCGGAGGAACACATGACGCCCCAGATCGGTGGCCTTCGAGGTGTACTCGACCTCGACACGCTGCAACTGCGTCTCGAGATCCTCGATCACGGGCGGGAGCAATCCATCGAGACCGAGACGTCGACGCTCGTCCTCCGAGAAGGCCGTCCCCTTGTTCACGTACCGGTCCGCCAGGATCGCTCGTCCGTGTGTCGTCATCGCCGTCCACCGTACGGCCTCGGCACCGCCGACACCCTCGGATCACTCCATGGCGCTGGCCATCGATCTGCCCTTCGATGAGGATCATCGGGCGTTTCCCGGCAAACATGCATCGGAGTACGACAAGACCGACAGGGAGACACAGATGGCGTGGGATTTCTCAACCGATCCGGAATTTCAGGAGAAGCTCGACTGGGTCGAGCAGTTCTGCAAGGAAGAGGTCGAGCCGCTGCACTACGTGTTCCCCTATGCGGTTCGGTCACCGGACCCGAAGGTGAAGGCGCTGGTCCGTGACCTCCAGCAGCAGGTCAAGGACCAGGGGCTGTGGGCGATCTTCCTCGACGAGGAACTCGGTGGACCCGGCTTCGGCCAGCTCAAGCTCGGCCTGCTCAACGAGATCCTGGGTCGGTATCCCGCGGCACCACAACTGTTCGGCGCCGCCGCGCCCGACACCGGCAACATGGAGATGCTGGCCGCATACGGCACCGAGGAGCAGAAGGAACGCTGGCTCACTCCCCTGCTCAATCAGGAGATGTTCTCGGCCTATTCGATGACCGAGCCCCAGGGCGGGTCCGACCCCAACCTCTTCAAGACCACCGCCGTGCGCGACGGCGAGGAATGGGTGATCACCGGCGAGAAGTGGTTCACCAGCGCCGGCCGGGTCGCCGACATCCTGTTCGTGATGTGCACCAACGGGATGTTCGTCGTGCCGCGCAGGACGCCAGGCGTCGAGATCATGCCCGAGCCGCGCAACCACAACTACATCAAGTACCACGACGTGCGGGTGCCGCTCGACCATCTGCTCGGGCCGGAGGACGGAGCCAAGGTGCTCGCCCAACGCCGGCTCGGCGGTGGGCGGATCCATCACGCCATGCGAACGATCGCCCAGTGCAAGCTCGCCTTCGACATGATGTGCGAGCGGGCGCTCTCGCGTGAGTCGCACGGCAAGATCATCGGCGAGCACCAGATGGTGCAGGAGAAGATCGCCGAGAGTTACGCGCAGCTGCGGATGCTGCGGCTGTTCGTCCTCGAGACCGCGTGGAAGATCGACAACACGTCGACGCAGGAGGCCCGGACCGACATCGCGGCCGTGAAGTTCACGATGGCCAAGGTGTTGCGCGAAATCTCGTTCAACGCACTGCACATCCACGGTTCGCTCGGCACGACCGACCTGACGCCGCTGCAGGACATGTATGCAGGGGCACCGACGATGGGACTCGCCGATGGCGCAGACGAGGTGCACAAGTCGACGGTTGCTCGCCGAATCCTGAAGGAGTACCGCCCGCACGAGGGGTACTTCCCGCGCGAGTACATCCCGTACAAGCGTGAGGAGGCGTGGGAGAAGTTCCAGCCCAAGTTCGCCGCCGACCCGGAACTGCTCGCCTCGGCCGAGTCGTACCGGAAGTACTTCGCCAACCGCCGGTAGCCGTCAGCTCCGGTGGAGCCAGTCGCTCAGCTCGGGTGAGGTGAGCTCCGCGATGCGCTCCCAGTAGATCCGCTCCTTGTCGGGTGTCATCAGTTCGCGCCACCCGCCACCGGTCCCGGATCGGAAGAATCGGGCGGGGTCGGAGAAGATCTGCTTGGTGTTCGGTGCGAGTTCGTCGGCGCGAGCGCGCATCCGGTCGAGCGACGCCGCCTCGGCGAGTTCCGCGATCCTCTCGGGCGTGAGGTCGAGCCCGAACGCCTGGGCGAGCCGACTCATCGTCGAGGCGCGATCGCTGCGGATCTCGTCGAAGTGGAGCAGCTCGACATTGGCCTCGTCTCGTCGATCCCACGACACCTCGACATGACCCGCAACCGACGCGAGCGACATGCTCGACTGCGAGTCATCGACCACGAGCCAGCGCTCGAATCGCTCTTCGACGGTCGGCGGAGTCTCGGTCACGAAGGGAGCGACGGTGTCGAAGCCGACGGCGCCGTCGACCGCGGTGAGGAATCGTTCGACGTCCATGTTGGCCACGTGGTGCTCCCACGACACGAACACGTCGCGGGGGTCGCGGGCGACCGCGACGTACGTGACGTCAGGCCATTGCGGGACGCCGTCGAGCGGCGTGTGCGTCTTGAGGAATCGACGGTGGGTCTGGGCGTCGACCTCGGCGAGCACCTCGTCGTCGCTGCGCGTGTTCATGTCCAACCAGGGCGACAGGTCGTCGAGGCGTCCGGGGAACTCAGGGCCGTCGAAGATGAGCAACGCGCACATCATCTGTGTGAGCGTCGTGCCGCACTTCGGCGGCGTGGAGATGACGATGTCGCCCGGCCGGTGTTCGAACTTCGCCCAACGGGCGCTGTCGGAGACCACGTTCTGATAGCGCTTGGTGCCGACGGACATGACGGAAAGGTATCGCACGCCGCCATCTCGACGGGCCGGCCCGACCCCGCCTGATCAGTGCGAACCGGCGAGGATGCCGTCGACGTCGTCGGTGCTCATCGGCGGTCCGATCGGCGTCAGGTCGTGGCTTGCCGCCACCCGGGCGAGCTCCTCGGGCGAGGGGAAGACCGGATGCGTGGGCACGACGCGTGCGCCGGCCGGTCGACCGAGGTCGCGGATCAGATCACGGAAGGTGGCGTTGTCGTGCACGAGCAGGATGCGCGCCTCCGTGTCGCCGACGACCCTGAAGGTGTGCGGCACCCCGCGGGGCATCGACACCCAGTGCCCGGCGCCGACCACCGACACGTCGTCGCCACAGCGCACGACCATCTGGCCCTCGAGGATGTACCAGGTGTCGTCGAGGTCGTCGTGTACGTGGAGTGGCGCCGAGGACCCGACGGGCAGGGTCATCTCGAGCACGACCGTCTCCATGCCCGGAGCGCAGCGGTGCTCCACGACGAGAAGATCGAGGAACCACCACGCCTGCGCCTCCTCGTTCTGGGGACCGTCGATCACTGCTGCACTCATGGAGTTTCCTCGTTCCGTCGAAGTTATAATCAGTTTACCTTACGACATGATCGTATGGTAAACTTACGATCATGTCAAGTGACATCCCCAATGAGGGCCCGTATCTCGGCGGATTGCTGCGGCTCGGCTGGCAGTTCGTGCGTGAGCAGATCTACTCGGGAGTGCTCAGCGCCGGCTACGACGACCTGAACCCGGCACACGTCGCACTGTTCCGCTACCCCACCCTCGACCGGCAGCGCCCCTCAGAGCTGGCCGAGCAGATCCAGATCACCCGACAGTCCGTCAACGATCTGCTCGGCCATCTCGAACAACGTGGGTACCTCACCCGCGTGGCCGACCCCGACGACGGTCGCGCCCGAGTGGTACGACTCACCGCCAAGGGCCGCAAACTCGAGAAGACGATCAACAACGAAGCGCACGAAGCGGAGCTCACCATTGCGAGGTGGCTCGGCCACTCCACCTTCGCCCAGCTCCGCGACGGCCTCGAGGAGCTCGCACGCAACATCACCGACGAGGTGTGAGCAGCATTCAGCATGCCGGCTGCGCTTGACCAGCCGACGCGTACACCGCTACCGTCCCGCCACCAACTCGGCGTCAGGAGACCCAACCCATGCTTCGTTCTCGTGTTCTCGCGGTTGCATTGACGGTCGCCGTCGGTGTCGCAGCTCTTGCCGGTTCGGCCTCGGCGATCACCGATGGAAACGTCGACGGCGAGGCACACCCGAACGTCGGGATGCTGCTCTTCTACACCGCCGAGGGACGATTCCGGTGTTCGGGCACCCTCGTCACCCCGACCGTCGTCGTCACGGCTGCTCATTGCACCGACGGCACGTTGGGCAAGACGATGGTCAGCTTCGACACCACGATCGCGCTCGCACCGCCGAGCGGGCTCCCGGTGGCGAAGGACCCGACCGTCGGCTACGTCGGCAAGGAGCGGGCCTCCAGCGGCATCACGACCTACTACGGCACGGCATACACGTCACCCGACTATTCGGACTTCACCGACACCGCGAACTGGAACGACTACGGCGTCGTTGTCTTCGACAAGGCGATCAGAGGCATCACACCGGCGCAGCTCGCTCCGCTCGGCTACCTCGACCAATTCACACCCGAACGCCTCAACTCCACGCTGTTCACGCTGGTCGGGTACGGCACCGAGGTCCGCACGGCCGACGGAGGGCCGCAGACGCCGACCCCCTTCAGCTACCCGATCATCCGACGCAACGCCGAGGAGCCCGGCCAGAAGTTGACCCCCCAGATCCTGCAGGTGAACGGCAACGGCAATGACAACAGAGGAACGGGTGGCACCTGCTTCGGTGACTCCGGCGGACCGGCATTCCAGGGTGGCTACATCGTCACCGTCACGAGCTACGGCTACACGTCGAACTGCCGATACATCGACGGGCTGCAGCGCATCGACATCCCCGCGGCGCAGCAGTGGCTGGCCGGCTTCGGTGTGAAGCCCGCCACACGCTGATCGCCGCGGCGCAGCACCGCGCTCCGATCCTCAGCTCATCGCCTCCGGGAGCGACACGTACCGATCCGGCATGGCATTGCGGCTCGCGCTTCCAGCGTCCTCCATGGCGGCTGCAAGCCCTCTGTCAGAGGTCTGCCAGCTCTCTGCCGACGCGCGGCACAACGGCCTCCAGGCTGCTGGCGGACAATGGAGTCGGAGAAAGGAGTCAGAGGAAAGGAGAGAGTGATGATGAACAAGCTGTTCGAACGGCATCCCACTCGGGAAGTCGACACACACCTTCCCGAGACACACGAGGTCCTGCCGGAACTCCCCGATGACGTCACCGTTCCTGATGACATCAGCGGCTTGACACACCCGACCACCACGGAGGATCGTCGCCCCGCATCGGGCATCCGCTGGATGCGCTGGCTCGCAGTTGCCATCTTGGTGGCGGCTGGAGCGATCGGATTGGGCATGGTCCTGCGGACTGACGGCACCACCACGCCGACTGTGGACGGCTACACCAAGGCCGAGATCAACCGGATGGAAGTCCTCCACGACGTGAACACCACACCGGTCCTCGACGGCTACACCAAGGCCGAGATCAACCGGATGGAAGTCCT
>JAHENF010000035.1:0-4915 GCA_024643255.1 Ilumatobacteraceae bacterium | reverse complement strand
TGAACACCACACCGGTCCTCGACGGCTACACCAAGGCCGAGATCAACCGGATGGAAGTCCTGCGAGACCTGGCGAACTGAACTCGAGATGAGTTCGACGTCCGAAAACGGCAAAACCCCAGGTCTGTGGCCTGGGGTTTTCCGTGCAGCCACGAAACTCGAACTCCTGGCCCCTTCCATGCCATGGCTCTGGTTGGCCGAGGTCGGGACTCCGACTCACCGTCCGCGAAGCCCGCCCGCGAGACAGGTGGAACCGGTGGTTCAGACGTTTGCTTCGCGGTGTGGCAGCTTCCAGTTCGGCCGAACGAAGTGACAGGTGTAGCCGGCCGGATACCGCTCGAGGTAGTCCTGGTGTTCGGGCTCCGCTTCCCAGAACGGACCGACTGGTGCAACCTCGGTGACGACCTTGCCCGGCCACAATCCTGATGCGTCGACGTCGGCGATGGTGTCCTCGGCGATCGCTCGCTGGGTCTCGTCGGTGTAGAAGATCGCCGATCGATAGCTCGCCCCACGGTCGTTGCCCTGGCGGTCCTTGGTGGTCGGATCGTGAATCTGGAAGAAGAACTCGAGCAGGGAGCGGAAGGTCTCCTGCTCGGGGTCGAAGACGATCTCGATGGCCTCGGCATGCGAGCCGTGATTTCGATACGTCGCGTCTGCGACGTCGCCGCCTGTGTATCCGACCCGCGTCGAGATCACCCCCGGCCGCTTGCGGATCAGATCCTGCATCCCCCAGAAGCACCCACCTGCAAGCACCGCTCGTTCGGTCGTCTCGTTCATCGCCCATCTCCTCACTTGGTCGCCACTGACATTCGAACGCTGGAATCCACCTGCTGACCGCAGGATCCAGCGGGCGTTGCAACGCCGACACGTCCGCCCATGTTCCCACCAGGCTTGCGAACCGGCGCAGAACCGTGATCGTTGTCCGATGCGCAGCTGACTCTCAGATCGGATCGACCACGACGTCCGCGTCGAGAATGTCAGCGTCGTCGAGTTGTGGCGTGAGAGGCTCGGCTTCGAGGTAGATGCACTCACCGGGACAGTGCTCGGCGGCATCGACCGCGTCGTCCTCGTAGCGGCTCGGCACGTGGCTTGCTCGTGCCGGGTCGGTGACCACGACCCCGCCGTCGTAGACGTAGCCGAGGCCGTCTTCGAGCACGACGAAGAGATCCGGGCAGCGGTCGACGCACAACCCGGCTCCGGTGCAACAGTCCTGATCGATCCACACCTGCATCAGCAACCCCGATCGTCCAGCATCATTGTGTTCGTCGCGTCGGAGCGACGCAATGGTTCACGAGGTGTTCGATGGGGCCACGAGCCGGCGTCGTACAGCACGATCCGCTCGTTCGACTCGTCCGCGGAATTTACTCCCGGTAACTTCAGGCGATGACCATCCACCGATCCGTTCCATGCGATCCCCGAGCTGCGGCCACGCTGCTCGGCCTGTGCGGCGGCCGCCGATGACGAGCCTGGGCGTCAACACCCGGGTCGTGCTGGTCTCGCGGCCCGATGGAGACCCGACTCCCGAGAACTTCGGACTCGAGTCGGTGCCGGCCGTCTCCCCCGGTGCCGGCGAAGTTCTGGTCGCCGTGGACATGCTGTCGATCGACGCGTTCATTCGCACGACGCTCGACGACCGCGACGACAGCCTTCACGGCTCGGCGCCGATCGGCTCGACGATCGGCGCGCTCGGGGTGGGCACCGTGATCGAGAGCGGCGACGACCGATTCCAACCCGGTGACGCCGTCGCCGGTGGCCTCGGCGCGCAGACGCAGGCAACGGTCCCGACCGCGTTCCTCGAGAAGGTCGACACCTCCCGTTTCGGGCCGGCCACGCAGCTCGGGGCGATGGGGCTCACGACCGGACTGACCGCGTACGTCGGCATGAAGTTCGTCGGCCGAGTCACGGAAACCGACACCGTCGTCGTGTCGGGTGCCGCGGGCGCCGTCGGCACCTTCGCCGGCCAGATCGCGAGGCTGCTCGGCGCCAAGCGGGTGATCGGCATCGCGGGAGGCCCAGAGAAGGGTCGCTACCTCGTCGACGAACTCGGCTACGACGCGTCGATCGACTACCGCGCCGGCAGCATCGATGCCCGCCTCGCCGAACTCGCCCCCGACGGCGTCGACGTGTTCTTCGACAACGTCGGCGGCGACATCCTCGACTCGGTGTTGCTGCAGATCCACGAGGGATCGCGCATCGTGATCTGTGGAGCCATCTCGCAGTACGGCGACATGAACAACGTGACCGGGCCACGCAACTATCTCAAGCTCGCGGAACGCCACGCGAACATGGAGGGTTTCACCGTGCTGCACTTCGCGGGCCGATTCGCGGAGGCACGCGACGACATCCGTGGCTGGCTGACCGAGGGGTCGCTCGTGGAGCACAACCACGTCGAACGTGGCATCGAACGATTCCCGCACGCACTCGACCTGCTCCTGACCGGCGGCCATCGAGGCAAGCTGCTCGTCGACGTCTCCGGCAACGCCTGACCCTGCCGGGTAGACAATCGCTGGCACTGGTGTTGGACCAGTGCGAGACTTGGGCCAGTGGCCACGACCTCGGCGAAGCGGGTGTCCGTCGAGGACGTTCCAGGTGACGACTTCGCGGAGTTCTACGAGCGGTCGTGTGCGATGGTCGAGCGTGCGGTGGCTCCCATCGTCGGGCCCGACGCGCTCGACGTGACACACGACGCCATGATGATCGCTATGGCGCGGTGGAGCCATGTCGCCACCCTCGATCAGCCGGTGGCGTGGGTGCGCAAGGTGGCCGTTCGGCTCGCCTGGCGCCGCGCCGGCCGTGACCGCAAGGCCGTCACGCTCCGGCCGGTGACGCCAACCGACGACTTCGCCGAGCGCGAGCGCGCCGTCGATCTCGAGGCGGTGCTGACGTATCTCCAACCGGAGCACGCAGCCGTCTTCGTACTCAGTCAGTTCGATGACATCGAAGTCGCCGAGATCTCCCGCCGAACCGGAGTACCCACGGCCACCGTCAAGGTGTGGGTTCATCGAAGCCGACGGCGCCTTGCCGATCGGGCGTGCGGACTCCACGGACGATGGGTGTCGGAGCAGGTGGACAATCCCTCCTCGCTCGCTGCCCGGATGCGCGCCCACGGTCACGACCGGTACGTGGAATCTGCGCTCGAGCACCTCGTCGATCGCACGGTGAGATGGGAGCTACGGATCGCCGATGGCCGCTACTGGCTCGGCACCGATGACGGCGCCCGCATGGACCGCGGTCTCGTGCGAGTCACCCCGACCGACGTCCGGATGCTGTCGGTCGCTGAACCTGCGGGTACCGCAGTTCATCGGTGGTCGCTGGACGGCGATCGACTGCAACTGCCGCTGGCGCGAACCGAGATCGTGCCGACGGGCGGCGCGCCGGACGAGGTGTATCGAGCGGCGTACTTCGGTGGCACGACCTTGAAGTGGCAGGGGCCGCTCGGACATCTGCCGCCTGATTGAAACCTTTCGGACCCGTTGTGCCTGTGTTCCAACGTCAGCAATTCCGAACGACGCTTGGAGGTACCAATGCCCATCTCGGTCCGTCAATTCCATCTCGTGAACGTCACTGTCGCCGTCGCTGTCATCCTGGCAGCCTGCGGGTCCGATAGCGCGCAATCCGAGTCGGCGGTCACAACGGTAACCACGACGGACGTCACTGCCAGCACCACAGATGTCGTTGTCACGCAGGCTCCGTCATCGGATCCCTCGCCGACAGTTGACTCCACAGCGGCCGGGCTCGTCTACCAGGCGTCCGGTGGCGGCGGGGATGCCATCTTCGTGGCCATTGCCGACGGCAGCGACCCCCAACCGGTCGGCGACGACGTCCCCGGCTCCCACAAGCATCCGGACTGGTCGCCCGACGGGATGTCGGTGGTCTTCGTCGCGGAAGCGAGCCCATCCACCCTCTGGCAGGTGGGCCTCGACGGCTCTCCGTCGCAGGAGGTGTACTCGTGCGACTGCTTCGACCTCGACAACCCGGCGTGGTCGCCGGATGGCAAACGAGTCGCCTTCACCCGCTACGAGCCGCCGGCCGGTGACGGTCCTCCCGCTGCATCGTCGATCGTCGTGCTCGACCTCGCCGCCGGAACGACGACGGACGTGACGACGTCGGAGGCCGGTCAACTCGTCGACGTCCCAAGATGGTCTCCCGACGGGGACTTCCTCGTGTTCGGTATCGACCGCTTCGACGACTCGGGCAACGAGACCGGATCGACGATCGCCGTCGTGCCCAGCGTCGGCGGTGCGGTGACACCGCTCGTCGACTTCGAATCATTCGCCTACTACCCGGACTGGAACCACGCGACCGACACGATCGTGTTCAGCACCGAGACCCTGCAGTACGCGGCAACCGGGGAACCCTCGACCACATGGGACCTGTTCGAGATCCTGCCGGACGGAACGGGCCGCAGGACGATCACCACCGTGCCCGATGACGTCCGGCTGTGGCAGCCGTCGTGGACGCCCGACGGGCAAGCGGTCGTCGCCACCCAGGACGCGGACGGCGAGCGCACCGCGGTGCTGATCGACCCCGAGTCCGGTGCGGTCACGCCGCTCACCTCCGGGCTCGCCACCCATACCCGCCTGCGGCCTGGAGGGAACTGACCGACGGGTGGGCATGACGTCACGGGTATGGGCGGTCAATCCGATGGAGTGGTCGGCGAGAACACGAAGGACTCGACGATCGGCATGGCGACGGCTTCGAGTTCGGCGAACCCGGGATGGGCTTCGTCGTCGATGAACATCGCGACCGTACGGCCGGGGAGTACGTCGACGAGGATGACCCGCATGTGCCGCCCGAGGGAGATGCCATAGGCGAAGGGGTCGGGCTTCGATGTGCGGGACACGATCAGCAGGCTGCCCCAATCGCACACCGCGGCGCCCTCGATCACGTCGGCGTCGACCACTTCGGCCGGCAGT
>JAHENF010000006.1 GCA_024643255.1 Ilumatobacteraceae bacterium | reverse complement strand
CGCCACCGGACTCCCAGAGGCGGCGGATGACGCGGGGCGACAGCTCGTCCTTGTTCACGTAGGCGATCGCGCCGCTGGTGCGGGCGCCGGGCGGGAGATCATCGAGGGCGTAGGTCGACACGAGGATCACCCTCACGGTCGGGTCGGTGGCGGTGATGATGCGGGTGGCCTCGATCCCGTCGAGCTCTCCCATGTTGATGTCCATCAACACGAGCTGCGGTGCGATGTCGGCGCTCGTCTCGACGGCCTCCTCGCCCGAAGCAACCTCGGCGACCAACTCGAACCCGGCGACCCGGTCGACCACGGCCCTTGCGGCGGCGCGGAACGGGGGCTGATCGTCGACGATCATCACCGTCACCGGATCGGTCGTCTCCTCGGTCGTCGAATCGGTCATCGCGACTCCCTCATCACTTCCCGTGCGGCATGCCATCCGCACATGCCGTGCACTCCCCCTCCGGGTGGCGTCGAACTCGAACACAAGTACACACCGTCGATCGGCGTCTTCCACGGATGCAGGCCGAACGTGGGGCGACGAACGAACTGGCGCAGGTCGGCGACGCCACCGTTGATGTCACCACCGATGTAGTTGGCGTCATGTGCCTCCACCGCCTCGGTGTTCATCGCGTGACGGGCAAGGATCCGATCACGGAATCCGGGCGCGAATCGTTCGATCTGCCGTTCGATCCGATCGGTCATGTCGAGTGTGGATCCGTTCGGGACGTGGCAGTAGGCCCAGACGGCCTGCACGCCCGCCGGGGCACGGCTCGGATCGAAGAGGCTCTGTTGGGCGAGGAGCACATACGGCCGCTGGGGATGGCGCCCGGCCTGCACGTCGGACTCCGACGCCGTGATCTCGTCGAGCGTGCCGCCGAGGTGGACCGTTGCGGCGCGGGCACAGTCGGCGTTCGCCCAGGGGATCGGGCCGTCGAGCGCCCAGTCGAGTTTGAACACCCCCGGCCCGTACCGGAAGCGGGTCAGCGCCCGGCGGTAGCGGGAGGGAAGTGCGTCGCCGGCGATCGCCACCACCTGCCGAGGGGTGAGATCGAGCAGCACCGCATCGGCCGCGGGCAGCTCGGCGAGCGACTCGATGCGCCGGTTGCATTCCACTCGTCCGCCCAGCTTCTCGAGCACCGCGACGAGCGCGTCGGCGATCTGCTGCGAGCCGCCGCGCGCCAGCGGCCAGCCGACGAGGTGGGCGAGCACGCCGAGCATCAGGCCGTAGCCCGCCGTCGCCGGCGCCTTCAGGCTGAGGATCGAGTGGCCGGCGAGCCCGCCGAACATGGCTTGCGCTTCGTCGGTGTCGAAACCTCGGCGACCGACCGTGTACGCCGGGAGCACACCGACGGCTCCGTAGCGCGCCAGGGTGATCGGGTGCCTCGGCGGGATCGACAGCGGCGACAGCAGTCCGTCGGTCAGCTCGAACCCCGCCTCGACGAACGGCCCGAACAGCCGCCGGTACGCCTTCGCGTCCGTGCCCAGCCCGTCGGCGGTCTCGTCGACCGAGCGATGGAGCACCGCGGCGCGCCCGCCGTCGAGCGGGTGGGCGAGCGGAACCGGCGACTGGATCCATTCGAGGCCGTGATCGCGCAGTGGCAGGTCGCTCTCGGCGATCGCCCGGAATGCCGGCGACCCGACGGCGAGCGGATGGATCGCCGAGCACACGTCGTGCAGCACGCCGGGCAGCGTCAGCTCTTCGGTGCGGGTGCCGCCACCAGCACGGGCGTTCGCCTCGAACACGGTGACGTCCCACCCGGCCCGGGCGAGCGTGATCGCGGCGACGAGCCCGTTCGGGCCGGCGCCGACGACCGTCGCTGTGCGGCCCTCACTCACTGCGCAACACCTCGGCCGGATGGAACCGCAATCCGCGCCGGACGGGAACGAACCCGGCGATCGCGGCCAGGACGAGCACCCCGGCGACGAGCACGAGGATCCCGACCGGGGGCACGACGGGTTCGGCGAGCGTGCCGAACCCGTCGGCCAGACGGGTCCACAGCCACCGCCCGGCGACGATGCCGAGCGGCACCCCGACGAGCAGACTCGCCACCGCCACCGTCACTCCCTGCCAGACGCCCGTCGCCGTGACATTCGCCCGCGTCGAACCGAGCGCCTGGAGGATCGCGATGTCGCGTCGTCGTCGTCGTATGGCGACGATCATCGCATTCGCCACGGTCACGCCGACGACCAGCACGAGCAGCGATGCCAGCACGACCGGCAACGACCGGAGGCCGACAAGTCCCTGCACGTCCGACGGGACGCTGTCGAACTGGAAGAACGGAGGGCTGTACACGCTGAGCGGATCGTTCATCCGCGTCGCGAACGCCGAAGGGTCGGCTCCGGGCACCAGCTTCACCACGACGAACCCCTTGGTCGCCAGCGTGCGCGGGCCGAGCGCCTCCGGCGCGACGAGCGCCCCGACGCCGATCGACGTGCGGTCTGCGCCCTCGTACAGGCCGACGCCCGGGAGCACGGCGCGCCCGACCACCTCGGCGGAGCTGGTCGAGCCGTCGACGACCATCTCGACGGTGTCGCCCACATGGGTGCCCAGCTCGCGCATCGTTGTCGACCCGAGGGCGATCTCACCCATCGCGCTCGGTGCCCGGCCTTCGGCGATGGTCGGCTCGACAGGGGGCGCCCCGCCGAATGCGGCGAACGCGAGCGAGGTCTCCGGCCGACCGTCGACGGTGATCTCGGTGATCCGCATCTCGCTCACCTGCTCGGCGTCGGGATCGGCGGCGACCGCTGCGAGCACCCCACCGACCACGTCGGCGTTCGACGAGAGCTCGTTGGTCAGGTTGATGCTGACGTCGAAGTTCGACCCGTAGAACCTGCCGTCATGCACGACACGGTCGAGGCTCGACGCGAACACGATCGTCGCGGCAGCGACCGTGATCGCGGTGATCGCGCCGATGATCGTCGCCCTGGTGGGTACCGCCGTCGATCCCCCGCCGGGCTCGAGACCGAAGCGCACGCCGTTCGACAAGGGCGGCGATGCGCCCTTCGCCGCCAACCACCCGGCGACCTTCGACCCATGCACGGCTCCGGCGGAGTCACGACGCTGAGCACCGTGCCAGGCGGGCAAGGTTCCGGCGGCGATGAACGCGACGAGCAGCACGAGCGCACCGCCGACGAGGATCCTCGCCGAGAACTGGAACCCGGGATCGGGCTCGGCGTGCCGGGCGGGCCCGACCGGTGTGATCAGCGAGAGCACCGCCGCCACCACGACCGCCAGGACCAGGCCGATGGCCACGGCGATCGTCAGCCGGATCATCGAGGTGACGAACCGCTGACGCGTCGTCGTCCCGAGCGCGACCAGTGGCGGGGTGTCGCGGCCGTCGAGCTGGAACCGTCGAGACCAGGCCTGGCCCACGAGCACGGTCCCCAGGAGCGCGGTGATCGCGGCGAAGATGGCGAGCGCCGTCGCAGCCGGCCCGGTTGCTCGCAGCGCCTTCGCCCGCGTCACCTGCTGCGTCTGGTAGACGATGAGTTCGTCGGCGGGCACCATGGCGTTGACGGCGTTCTTGAAGTCGTTCACCTGACCGGGGTCCTGCAGCCGGACCACCGCTCCCCCGAAGCCCATACTCGGTTCGCCGAGCTGTGCGTACAGCGCCGGCCCCATCCAGATGGCTGCCGGGTCGAAGCCCTGGTCGACGACGATGCCGTCGAGCTGGTTGCCGATGCCCGCGACCCGGACCTCCAGCGGCGAGCCGGCACCCGGCGCGTTGAGCGCAGCGAGCGCGCCATCGAGATCCTGGCGGTCGAGCGCCGCGCCGAAAGCCATCAGGACATCGGGCGGGAAGCTCGTGAAGCGGATCGTGTCGCCGACGCTCAACCCGGCCGAGTCCGCGTACGTCCGATCGACGTACACCTCGTCGGTCGAGTCGGGGTCCGGCACTCGACCGGCCGCGAGCACGGGGCGTTCGAAGTCGACGAGTACGCGACCGTCGGTCGCCAGGACGAGCGGTGTGCTGAACAGGTTGTCGGCGGTGAACGGACCCTGCCCGAAAAGCGCGACGCCGTGGACGCGCGAGAACGCTGCCACCATCGGGAGCGCGGCGACCTGGTCGAAGTCGAGGGCCGAGTCGTCACCGTTGTCCGGATTGACGAGCACGTCGCTCGCCTCGTTCTGCGCGATCATCCGATCGACCGCCGTGCGCGTCCGCTGGGCACCCGCCAACCCGCCGAGCACGAGACCGCCGATCAGCGCGACGAGCAGCACGATCCCGATCAGGTTCCGCCAACCGTGGCGGAGCTGGGCGCGGGCCAGCGCGAGCGACGTCTGCACCCCATGATCTGACCACGATGCGGTCCTGTCGACAAGGACGCTGGCGTCACTCTGGCCGGGGTGCTGGCACCCCGATCGAGACACCGGTCTGTCACCTCGTCTGGCGCCACCTGCATCCCTACCTTCGAGTCAGGAAGGCACGCCATTCGCGACGGCCTCCGTCGAGAGGAGCATCATGCGCATCGAATCGAGCGTCACGAGCCTGAGCTGGATCCCGTCCGAGGCGGTGACCGGCCTGAACAAGGCGATATTCGGAACAGGGTTCACCCACTACGACGATCCACCGCCGGACGAACTCGGCGACCTCGAAGCCCTTCGAGCGGCCGACCGGTTCCGGTTCGCCAACCACCTGATCGGCTGGATCGAGGTCGTGAACGGCAGGATCGTCGACGCCGGCTACGACGGCGGGTGCCTGATGGGCGCGACCACCCTTGCGGTCGGCCCGAAGCAGACGACGTTCGCGGCGGTCGCATTCGACGACATTCGCCAACCGGTCGAGTTCACCCCGACGTCGGCGCGTTTCGTGCAGACCGTCGGCGGGCACACCGCGGTACCGGCCCCGCGGCGCGTCAACAAGCCACCGTTCCTGAAGTTCGAGGCCCCGACCGTGTGGACGACGGTTGCGCTCACGATCCACGCCGACGGGCTCACGGAGTTCGAGCTCGTCGGGGCCAGCACCTTCCCCCGCCACTGGGTGTACGACGAACACGGCAAACTCGCCGCCAAGGCCGGCATGGCCGACTTCAAGGACTGGTGGCGCCACTCGTTCGGCAAGCACACGCCGTGGGGCGACGAGGACTCACCGGCCCTCGTGACCGCTGTGGAAACCGCGCTCGAACGGGAACTCGCAGGCCACATCATGCGCGGCGGGGGCAAGTCGTCGATCCGCAAGGTCAAGGAGGGCGGGCTGCTCACCGAGCAGGGGGAGACGGGCGACGACGTGTTCCTGCTCCTCAACGGAGTGGTCAGCGTCGAGGTCGACGGCGAGGCCCTCGCCGAGGTCGGCCCGGGCGCGATTCTCGGTGAGCGCGCAGCCCTCGAAGGCGGGGTCCGGACCTCGACACTGCGGGCGCTCACGAAGGTGACCGTGGCCGTCGTGAAGCCCGACCAGCTCGCGGAGGACGAACTCACCCGACTCAGCGCCGGCCACCGGCGAGAGATCGCCGCGAACTGAGCAGCGCTACTCGCCATGTGGCTCGTGAGCGTGCGAGACCTCCTCTGGAGGAAGCGACGATTCCTGATCGCGGTGATCTCGGCGTCGCTGGTCTTCAGCCTCACGCTGGTGCTCGACGGGCTGATGCACCACATCGGCAATGAGGTGTCCCGGCTGGTCGATCGTTACGACGCCGACGTCTGGATCGTGGCACCCGGCGAATCAGGCCCGTTCACCGCGAGCACCCTGCTGCCCGCTTCGACGGCAGCGGAAGTCTCCGCACTCCCCGGCGTGACCCATGCCGAGGCGATGATCGCCGCCCGCGACACCATCGACGGCAAGTGGGTCAACGTGCTCGGTATCGATCAGGGAGGCAACGTCGAGAGGACGTCACTGACATCGGGCCGGATGCCGACGGCGCCCGGTGAAGCAGTGGTCGAGGACATCCTCGGTTATCGGACTGGTGACAGGATCTCGGTCGGCGGGCAGCCATTCGACGTCGTCGGCGTCGGCCACGGCCTCGCGTACAGTTTCGGCGCGCCGACCGTGCTCTTGCCCGTCGGTGAGGTGCAGCGGGCACTGCTCGGCGGGCAGCCGCTGATCGGAGCGGTGGCGGTCACCGGAACTCCCGGCCGGCTCCCCGACGGCCTCCGCTCGATGAGCAGCGCCGACGTCGAGAAGGACATGCACCTCGGGATGGACCAGTCGTTGCAGATCGTCTCGATCCTCGACGTGCTGCTGTGGATCATCGCTGCCGCGATCATCGCCTCGATGGTGTACCTCTCGACGCTCGAGCGAGTCCGCGACTTCGCCGTCATGAAAGCCATCGGAGTGTCGAACCGATCGTTGCGACTCGGTCTGGCCGCCTCGTCATTGCTGCTGGCCGTGCTGGCCGCTATCGGTGGAACCGTCTTGGCCTTCGTCCTCGGACCCCGCTTCCCGATGGAGATCGAGACGCCGGCATCGTCGTACGCGACCCTCGTCGTCGTCGCCGTGGTGGTGGGATTGTTGGCGGGGTTCATCGGGCTGCGCAAGGCGGTCCGGGTCGATCCTGCTGTGGCGTTCGGAGGTGCGTGATGGCCGACGTGTCGATCCGTGATCTGGTCGTGGAATACACCTCCGGCGGCTATGTCGTGCGACCGATCGACGGTCTCGACGTGCGGGCCGGCGATGGCGAGCTCGTGCTGTTGCTCGGCGCGAGCGGCTGTGGCAAGACGACGCTGTTGTCGGCACTCGCCGGGATCCTGCAACCGGCCGCCGGCACCATCACCGTCGACGGCACCAGCGTCACCGAGCTGTCGGGCGCTGGGCTCACGGAGTACCGCCGCCACCAGGTCGGCATCGTCTTCCAGGCGTTCAATCTGATCCCGAGTCTCACTGCCGCGGAGAACGTGGCATTACCGCTCCTGGCGACCGGGCGCGGGCGACGCGCGTCGCTCGATCGGGCACGACAGATCCTCGACCAGGTCGACCTCACCAACCGGGTCGACCACCGGCCCGGCGACCTGTCGGGCGGCCAGCAACAGCGAGTGGCCATCGCCCGGGCACTCGCGCTCGAACCGCCGCTGCTGCTGGCCGACGAACCCACCGCCCACCTCGACTACATCCAGGTCGAAGGCGTGATCCGACTCCTGCGCGCGCTGGCGCGCGAGGGCCGTACGATCATCGTCGCGACGCACGACGACCGTCTCCTTCCGCTCGCCGACCAGGTCGTCGAGCTCAGTCCACGGCCGCCGGAGGTCGTCGACGGCCGCATCGTGGCGATGAACGACGGTGAGATCCTCTTCGGACAAGGCGAGACGGGCGATCTCGTGTACGTGGTGGAACAGGGCGTGATCGAGCTGACCAGGGAACGCCAGGACGCCGTACCCGAGGTCATCGCCCGCGTTGTCGCCGGCCAGTACTTCGGTGAACTCGCACCGCTGTTCGGGCTGCGGCGATCAGCGACGGCCTGCGCTGTCGGGCCGACGACCGTGCGCGGCTGCTCGCCCACCGAGTTCCGCGCCTCGATGGGTCGTCACGCCATCAACGACCTGATCGCGGATCACTCCACGGGGGGATGATCGAGGGCCCGAGCGGCAGCCTGATCGAGCGTGGCCGTGACGACGCTCACGTCGAACGGTGCGCCGGCGCCGGCAGGATCGGCCCACATCCGTCGGCCCTCGCGGAAGTAGTCGCCGCCGTAGACGTGGATGGCACCGGTCCAGTCGCGAGAAGGATTCGCCACGGCATGCACGGTGTCGGCACCGAGCACGATCGTGTCGCCACCGAACAGGGTCCTGGCCCGGCGTTCCTCCAGCGTCCCGTCGGGCAACTCCCGGAAGAGCCGATTGTCCTCGCGCCCCCCGTACAGTCCGATCGTCGCCCACATCGTGTGGTCGTGGGCGATCAGGTCGACGGTCGGCGGCCACACCACGTGCAGCACGGTCAGTTCGGCACTGTTGAACCATGTCGCGAACGTCGGCTGGTCACGCGGGTGCCCGAGCACCGTTTCGATCGAGGACGGTTCGCTGATGACACGCGCGAGCACGTCGTCGACCGCTGGGCCGGCGTGACCGGGTGCGTCGCTCGCGGCCGCAAGACAATCGGCGACCAACTGATCGATGTCGAAGCTCACCTCCGCGACCGTAGTGCGAACGCTCCGTGTCCAGATCTCGGAGCCCTCGGTGCTACAACGTCGCCATGGCCGACGACGCAATCAGTGACTACGAAGACCTCACCGGGATGCAGCTCAGCGAGGAGGTCCTCGAGGCGTTCGTGCAGCGCGGCGGCGAGTGCATCTTCTCGTGGACCAACAAGGCCGGGTACCCGGTCGGCGTGGTCGTCGCGTATGTCTGGCGCAACGGCAAGTTCTGGACCACGTGCGCCGAGCGCCGTGCCCGGGTGCCGGCGTTGCGTGTCCGACCACAGTCGGGCGTCGTCATCAACCGCGACCGCATGACCGCGTCGTACCGGGGCGACTCGATCGTGCACACCCACGACGACGACGATTGGAACGAAGTGAAGACCTGGTTCTACGCCGCGCTCTCGGGAACGGAGAGCCGCCCCGAGGATCTCGGCGCTCGCAACTTCGAGAAGTTCCTCGACTCACCGCATCGCGTCATCATCGAAACCGAGGCCAACCTCGTCGTGAGTTTCGACGTCGCCAAGTTCAACGAGTTCACCGCCAAGGCGATCGCTGCGGGCAAGGGCGTCGAATAGCCCTCACGGGGTGACGGTCACTCCGCGGTCTGGTTCGTCGCTGCGGGCCAACCGGGTGACACCGGCAGTGTGAAGCCGATCGCCGCGCCACCGCCATCGCGCGGGCCTGCGGACACGGTTCCCCCGGCCCGGGTGACCACGTCGCGAACGATTGACAACCCGAGGCCCGATCCGGGCATCGTGCGCGCCGCCTCGGAGCGGTGGAAGCGGTCGAAGACCAGCTCCTCCTCGCCCGGTGGAATACCGGGGCCTCGATCAAGCACGGTCAACGTGCCGCCCTCGACCACGACCTCGATCGGACCGGCGGTCTGATCGAACTTGCAGGCGTTGTCGACGAGGTTGGTGACAGCCCGATCGAGCGCCGAGCGAGGCGCGTCGACGATCGCCGACGAGCGCACGTCGACCACCACGTCGCGCGAGCGGCGACGGCCCACCCGCTCGGCGACATCACCGGCGAGTACGGGCAGCTCGACGCGTTCGTTCGGTTCGGCTTCGAGGTCACCCGAGGCAACCGCAACGAGCTCGTTGACCAGATCGGTGAGCTCGGTGACCTCCGAGTCGAGGTCGTCGAGCAGGCCGTCGCGCATCTCGGGCGTCATCTCCGGGTGTCGACGCAACACGGACAGGTTCGTCTTGAGGCTGGTGAGCGGCGTCCGGAGTTCGTGTCCTGCGTCCTGCACCAGCCGCTGCTGTTCGGCACGCGACACGGCGAGCGCGCCGAGCATGTAACGGAACGCCGTGCCGAGGCGTCCGACCTCGTCGGTGCCCGTTCCCGGAACCTCCACGTCGAAGCGACCGGACGACCCGACGTCTTCGGCGGCCTTCGTCAACCGCCTCAAGGGAGCAGCGACCGTGCCGGCGATCAACCAGCCGAGGAGGGCGGCCGCCATCGACACGAGCACCACCAGCAGGAGCGTGCGGCGGCGAAGATCGGTGAGGACGCTGTCGACCTCGTCGAGCGAGCGCCCGATCTGCACGGCTCCGTTCGGCAGGCCGATCGTGTGGACGCGAACGGCATTGCCGTCGTAGGTGATCGTTTCGCGGTCGATCTGTTGCGGCTGCCCGACGACCTCTGCTGCCGTCGTGTCGACCGGCACCTCGGCAGGGAACGACGTGGCGATGATCGAGCCGTCGGCACCGAGAACCCGGACCCAGTACACCTCGAGCAGACCCCGGTTCGGAATGCGCACACGATCGTTTCGGGCCTGATCGACCATCTGCTGTGACGCCTGGGTGATCGACCGATCGACTTCGCTGACGAGCCGCGTGCTCGTACTCCGATAGCTGATCAAGCCCACCGCCGACGTCGCGATCAACGCCACCGTCGCCAACGACAGCGCGATCTTCCACCGGAGGCTCATCAGCCGTCGATCCGGGCGGTGTAGCCCACGCCCCGAACGGTGTGGACGACACGGGGTTCGCCCTCGGCTTCGGTCTTGCGGCGCAGGTAGCCGATGTACACGGCGAGGTTCTTCGAGTCAGGACCGAAGTCGTAGTGCCAGATCCGGTCGTAGATCGTCGAGTGATCGAGCACGATGCCCCGGTTCGCGACCAGGAGCGCCAGCAGGTCGAACTCGGTCTTCGACAGTTGGATCTCCCGGTCGGCGCGGAACACTCGCCGGCCGGACGGGTCCAGTCGCAGATCGCCGAGCACCAGCGCCGACTCGACCGTGTCGGACCCATCGGACGAGTAGCCCGACCGGCGCAGCAGCGCTCGCACCCGAGCGAGCAGTTCGTCGAGATCGTAGGGCTTCGCGAGGTAGTCATCGGCGCCGGCATCGAGGCCGGCGACACGGTCGCTGGGTTCCGTCCGGGCGGTCAGCATGAGCACCGGCACCTGATTCTGTTCGGCCCGCAGGACCCGGCACACCGTGAGGCCGTCGACCATCGGCATCGACACATCGAGGAGCACCACGTCGGGTTCTGCCTCGCGGACCGCCTCGAGCGCCTCGGCACCGTTCTTTGCCGACGCCACGGTGTAGCCCTCGAGCTGGAGGGCACGAACGAGCGACTCACGCACCGCACGATCGTCCTCGGCGACGAGGATCCGGATGCTCTCGTTGTCCGTCACGTCGCCAGTCTGGTCGTCGGTGGTGAGAAACTGGTGTGATCACCGACCGCGCGGGATCCGCTGGCGACGGGCTCCGGTTTGGTACGAACACGGTGTGCAGGTCTTCGATCGTTCGACTCCGTTCGCGCCACCGGTACTGGTTGCAGTCGCGCTCGGCGGCGCGATCGGTGCGTCCGGTCGATGGGCGGTGGCACGCGGGGTCCACGCCGCCGGCTGGAACGACAGCGCAGCAGGGTGGCCGTGGGCGACGCTGATCGTGAATCTCGTCGGCGCCTTCCTGATCGGGCTGGCGGCCCGAAGCGTCGTCCGCGACACGACCGCATGGGCATTCACCGTCACAGGCATGCTCGGCGGTTTCACGACGTTCTCGGCGCTGGCCGTCGAGCTGAACGACCTCGCCGACGCCGATCGTCTGCCGCTCGCCCTCGCCTATGCCACGGTCACCCTGACGGCGGGTGTGGCGGCCACGATGGTCGCCGGTGTCAGGCCCCGATCGGCGCCCGGTCGATGACGCCGGTGCTCTTCGTGATCGCGGCGTCGATCGGCGCACTGGGACGCCACGCCGTCGGGCAATACGCTTGTTCGTGGATTGCCCTGCTCTGGGTCAACACCATCGGAGCAGGTGTCCTGGGTGCGTTGGCCGCGTCGAGCCTGCCACCCGACGCGTTGACAATCCTCGGTGTCGGATTCTGTGGCGCACTGACGACGTTCTCGTCGTTCGCCCTCGAGGCGCGATCGCTCGGCTGGCGTTGGGGCAGCCTGTACGCGGTGGCGACGTTGGCGTCCGCGTGCGCGGCCGCCTCGCTCGCGTCCACGTTCGTCTGAGGATGCGATCATCGCGATTGGGGTCAGACCCCAATCGCGATGCTCACTCGGCGACTTCGAGGATGCGGACCGGCAGTTCGCGCGGGCCGCGGATCTGACCGACGCTCCAGCGGACGTCGCCGGCGAGTTCGAAACGCGGGAAGCGCTTGATGAACTCCTCGATGGCGACCTTGAGCTCCAGGCGAGCGAGGTTCGAGCCCAGGCACCGGTGGATGCCGAGACCGAACGCTGCGTGCCGGTTCTCCTCACGGTCGACGATGAAGCTGTCGGGATCCTCGAACTTCTTCGGATCACGGTTCGCGGCCGGGAACGGCAGGAGCACCCAGTCGTCCTTCTTCATCGGGCAGCCGTGGAAGTCATTGTCCTTGGCGACCAGGCGGGCCATCGTGACCGGCGCGTACGCACGGAGGAACTCCTCGAGTGCGAACGTCATCACCTCGGGGTCGTCCAGCAGGCGTTGGTGATCTTCGGGATGCTGTGCGAGGTGCCACAGCGACGAACCGATGGCCGACCACGTGGTGTCGATGCCGGCCACGAGCAGCAGGATGACCATGCCGGCGACGACCTCGTCGTCGAGCTTGTTGCCATCGAGTTCGACATTCATCAGGTAGCTCGTGAGATCGTCGCGAGGATTCTCACGATGCTCCGCGATCTGCTGCTGGATGTACAGACCGAGATCGTCCGTGCCCTCACGCGTTCCCGGCTCTTCGGCGATGCGCTCCAGCACGTCGTGGACGAACTGGCGGAACAACTCCTCGTCCTTCTCCGGGAAGCCGAGCATCCGACCGATCACGTTCACCGGGATGTTCTGCGCGTACTGCACCGCAGCGTCGATGACGGACTCGCCGGGGGCGATGTCACCCATCTCGTCGAGCAACTTCTGGCACAACCGCTGGATCTCGGGCTCCCACGGTTCGATCATCTTCGGCGCGAAGGCCGGCAGGAGGAGCCGGCGGGCGATGTTGTGGAACGGTGGATCGCTGGTGATCGGCGGGGCACCGCCGATGGGAGCCGGCAATGCCCGGTCGCCGGGTCGGCCGACGCTGACCACGACCGAGCGACTCGTGAAGTTGTCGGTGTCGTACGCGATCTCGTTGACGGTGTCGTTGGTCAGCGGGACCCACATGCCGCCATATCGATCGGAGTGGGCGACCGGGCACCCGCCCTCGCGCAGCTCCTTCCACACCTCGGGCGCGCTGGGGTTGTAGGCGGGGTCGGCGTGGTCGAAGTCCGTGCGATAGTCAGCCACCGACCCGTAATCGTCGGCCTCGTACGGCACCCGCTGCCAGACGTCGGTGCCTTCCGGGCTGCTGCCGATGATGAACTCGAGGGTCTCACCGTTGCGCTCGAACGAGAAGATCTTGTTGCCCGTGGCCTCGTCGATCCGCATGATCGGTTCGGCCGAGGACAGGTCGACGGTGTCGGTCATGGTCAGCCGTTCTCCGTGATCGTGATCGCGTACTCGGGGCAGTTCGCGGCCGCCAGGCGTGCCTTGTCCTGCAGCTCTGCGGGCACGTCGCCCTCGACGAGCAACATGGCCTGGCCATAGTCGTCGACGTCGAAGATCTCCGGCGCCAACGCGTAGCAACGGTTGTGGCCCTGGCACTTCTCTGCATCGAGGTGGACTCGCATGTTTTCCGACACTAGAGGCCAGAGTGGGGCGGTGACCAGCGAATGGGCAACTTTTTCGAACAATGTTCCAATGCTGCTGCTGCCGCCGTCGGAGGGCAAGGCACAGGGCGGCAGCAACCGGCGTACCGGTTGGGCCCCCGACGCCGGGACGTTCGGCTCGCGGCTCGGCCAACGCCGTCTCGACGTCGTCGAAGCGCTCGCCTCTGCCGGCGGTGGCGACGAGAAGCTCCTCGGCGTGAAGGGCGAACACCTGCTGCGCGCCCAGTCGGCCAACAGGTCGCTGATCGGCGCGCGCACGGTGCCGGCATGGCAGCGCTACACCGGCGTCGTGTGGGATCACCTCGATCCGGCGACGCTGTCCCCGGCGGCGCGCAGGCAGATCCTCGTGGTGTCCGGCTTGCTCGGACTGGTTCGCGCCGACGACCCGATCCCCGACTACCGCCTGAAGATGGGAGCCAACCTCCGCCCGCTCGGCAAGCTCTCGACGTGGTGGCGTTCCGATCTCTCCGCCGAGCTGCAGCAGGCTGCACGACGTCGGTTCGTGGTCGATCTGCTCCCCCAGGAACATCGTGCAGCACTCGATCTCGACGGTCTCGGGGGCGTGTCACTGACCCTCGTCGATCCGACCGGCAAGCCCGGCGGTCACTTCGCCAAGGCGGCCAAGGGCGAACTCGCCCGTGCGATCCTCCTCGACGGTCTGAGCGTCCTCGAGGATTGGCGCCACCCCCAGTTCGACCTCATCGCCACCCCCCTCTGACCCCGATGCGATGAGGTTGTGGAGCGACAGGTGCGCCGAAACCTCATCACACTCCCACCGATGAGATTGCGGAGCGACAGGTGCGCCAGAACCTCATCACACACCCACCGATGAGATTGCGGAGCGACAGGTGCGCCAGAACCTCATCGCACACCCACCGATGAGATTGCGGAGCGACAGGTGCGCCGAAACCTCATCGCTGGGTGGTTGTCAGCGGCGGGCGAGGGTGGTGAGGAACACAGCGAGGATCGACGGGAGCACGACGATCGCCATCGCCTGACCCACACCGAGGGCCGACGAGTTCGCGAGCGCGCCGACGACGAACGGCGTCACCACGCCGGCCCCGCGCTGGCCGACGAGCATGAAGGCGAAACCCGACCCAGGGGGACCGGGCGCACGGGCCGCCCGGTCGTAGAGCTGCGGGAAGAGCACCGAGTTCCCCAGGCCACCGATCAGGAACCCAACCACCGCCACCGGCACACTCGACACGAGCATCGCCAACACCGCACCGACGGCCATCACCACGGTCGCGAACCGGATGAGGCGAACCGGCCCGACGCGCACCTGCACCCAGTCGCCGCTCAGCCGGCCGATCGTCATCCCCGCCGTGAAGGCGAGGAACGCCAGACCGGCGACGCCCGGTGACGCTCTGAGATCCTCGCCGAGCCGGAACGACGACCAGTCCCCATTCGTGATCTCGATCGCCATCGCCGCCGCGGCGCCGATCGCGAGGAGCATGGACGCGATGTTCACCCGGCCGAGGTGGGTCCGCCCCTCGATCGCCGCGACCTCGACGTCGAGCTCCGGCGCCTCGTCGCGACGCAGCAACCCGGGCGCGACGAAGAGGAGCGCACCGATCAGCACCAGAGCGACGAGCGTCAGCTGGACCTCGGTGCTGACACCGGCCCGCAACATCACCACGGTCAACACGCCGCCGGACACCGTGCCGAGGCTCCACAGACCGTGCAGCCGGTTCATCACCGGCATGTGCCGCCGCGCGCTCAACGCCGAGCCCTGCACGTTCATCGCCACGTCGATGAAGATGTCGAAGAACAGCCACCCGAACAGCGCGCCGGCGAGCACGACCGCCGAGGTCGCGAATCCGATGATCGGCAGGAAGGCGATCGACATCGTGGCGCCGTAGATCATCACCCGACGGCTGCCGATCCATGCGGTGACACGCCCGGCGAAGACCGATCCGATCAGACTCGCGACGCTTGCCATCGTCAGCACGAGCCCGAGAGCTCCGATCGAGATCCCGACCTGGTCGCGGATCTCGGGAAGCCGGGGAATGATCGTCGCGTAGATGGCGCCGTTGGCGAAGAACTGCACGCCGACCGACTTCAGCGCCCGCCGATCGACGGCCTCATCGTGCATGGCGTTTCCCACCGATGGCTCCGCCTGGTCAGAGACCGGCGACGGCGTCGTCGCGCGTCACGTCGACGACCGCACTGATCGGACGGCCCTCGCCCACCACCGCTGCGAGCGGACCGCCGCGCACCGTGCCCGACGTGAGCACGACGAACTCGGCCTCCGGCATCGCCTCTGCGACGACAGCCGCCTTGGCGATCACGCGCCACACGGCATCGATACGACTGAGCCCAGGACGCGCCGGGGTGTGCGTTCCACCGAGCTCGAACAGTCGGACGGTGCCCGACGGACCGGTCGCGCGGAAACTGACGGTGACACCGGGAGCGACCCGTGCGTTCTCGTCGACGTCGGTGTAGCCCGCGGCATCGAGCAGCGTGCGCGCCATCTCCTTGAGCGTGCGTCGGTCACGAGGCGCCTCCGGCACCATCGACTCGATGCGTTCACGCGCCTGGCGCACGTAGCCGGCGTCGGTGTCGTAGCCGATGTAGTGGCGGCCGGTGTTGACCGCCGCGACCGCCGTGGTTCCCGAGCCCATGAACGGGTCGAGCACCACGTCACCGTCGTAGGTGAACAACTGGATGCAACGCTCGACGAGCGCCACGGGGAACGGAGCCGGATGGCCGACACGGGTGGCACTCTCGGCAGGGATCTCCCACACGTCGAGTGTGGCCTCCATGAACTCGTCACCGGGGATCGTCGCCACGCCGGGGGCACCCGGTTCGGCCGAACCGCGCCCGACGCGATCGAAGCGACCCTTGCTGGCGATGATCACGCGCTCGGTCGTGTCGCGCAGCACGGGATTGGCCGGCGACTGGTACGAACCCCATGCACACGATCCGCTGGCGCCGCGCTGCTTCTGCCAGATGACCTCACCGCGCAGCAGGAGGCGGAGATCGTCCTGGAGGATCGTCGTGACGTCGGCGGCGAGGCTGCGATACGGACGGCGGCCCAGGTTTGCGACGTTGACCGCGATGCGGCCACCCGGCTCGAGCGTGCGCACGGATTCCCGGAGTACGTCGCGCAGCATCGTGAGGTAGTCGATGTAGTCACCCGGCACATGGCCCTCGCCGAGCGCGGTTTCGTATTCCTTGCCGGCGAAGTACGGCGGTGAGGTGACCACGAGCGCCACCGACGCGTCGGGCACCTGCGTCATGTCGCGGGCATCGCCGACGTGGATCACGTCGAGCCGGTCCGGCGCCCCGAGCGCATCGTCGTCGCTGATCTCCGGTGCGGCGAAGCGCGCATAGAAGTCGGTGGCGTCGTGCGACTCGCGCTTTCCGACACCGAAGGACGACGTTGACGTACCCATGCCGTGAACGTTCAGCTTCCGATGTTCAACGTCGGGTTGATACCGGCAGCCGCGCGCTGCATGCGCTCGACCGGGCCCTGGCGCATGTCCTCGTGGGTGAGGATCCAGAACTGACCGGCCTTGATCGCCGCGGTCACCTGATCGGCGACGTCGCTCGCCGGAATGCCGGTCTCGACACCGGTGCGGAAGAACTCGGCGATGATCGGGCCGAGCGGCGAGTCGATCGAGTCCGGCTCCTTGTTCATCAGATCGGTCTTGACGAATCCGGGACACAACACGCTCGCACCGACCGGCGAACCGAGCGCCTCGAGTTCGAGGAACAGGCTCTCGGTCAGGCCGACGACGGCGTGCTTGGTGGCGAAGTAGGGAGCGAGGCCCGGTGCGACGCCGAGACCGGCCATCGATGCGGTGTTGACGATGTGGCCGACGCCCTGCTGCTGCATGATCGGCAGGGCCGCCCGGATGCCGTGCACCACTCCGTACAGGTTGACGTCGACGACTCGATGCCACAGCTCGATCGGGTCGGTCCAAGCATCGCCGAAGCCCCCGATCCCGGCGTTGTTGAACATCACATGGACCGCACCGAACTGTTCGAGCGCGTATTCGACGAGCGCGTTCACCTCGGGTTCGGCCGTGGTGTTGCAGATCATCGTGGCGACCGATGCGCCGTCCTCGGTGAGGCGGGCCTCGACGTCGCGCAGCTTGGGGGCGTCGATGTCGGCCAGCACGACGCTCATCCCCTCGGCGATCAACGCTTCGGCGACCGCGAGACCGATGCCACTCGCGCCGCCGGTGATCACCGCGACGTTGCCGGGCGCAACGGCCGGAGGACGCGTCGGTTCTAGCTGCGAGTCGGACATCGCCCAAATCTAGACGGGCACGGCAGCGCCAGAACGTGACAGCTACCGTTGGCGGCGCCATGGCCTACCGCTATCTCTGGTCTCCCCTCCAGCTCGGCCCCGTCGAGGTGCGCAACCGGATCGTGTTCTCCGCGCACCTGACGAACTACGCCCGCAACGGTCTGCCGACCGAGCAACACGCGGCGTACTACGCGGCGCGGGCAGCCGGCGGCACCGGACTGATCATCACCGAGGAGCACTCGACCCACCCGACCGACTGGCCCTACGAGAAGCTGATCCACGGCTTCCACCGTGAGGTGATCCCCGGCTACCGCAGGATCACGGACGCGGTCCACCGTCATCGGGTTCCGATCTTCGCCCAGATCAACCACAACGGGGGCCAGGCGTCGTCGATGTACTCGCGCCTGCCGGTGTGGGGTCCGTCGCCGGTGGCCGACCCGCTGTTTCGCGAGGTGCCCAAGGCGATCACCCAGGCCGAGATCGACGAGATCATCGCCGGGTACGCACTCGTCGCCGAGCACTGCGCCGAGGGCGGCTTCGACGGCATCGAACTCCAGTGTTCGCACAGCTCGATCGTCCGCGGGTTCCTCTCCCCGGCCACGAATCATCGCACGGACGACTACGGCGGTTCCTTGGAGAACCGGGCCCGGCTGCTGGTCGAGATCGTGGCGGCGGTCCGCAAGGAGATCGGCCGCGGCATGGCGCTCGGTGTGCGCATCTGCGGCGACGAACTGATCGAGCACGGCACGACCGTCGACGACGCCGTGCGCATCGCCGAGATCGTCGAGGCCACAGGTCATGTCGACTACATCAACACCTCGATCGGCGTCGCCACGGCGAGCCTCTTCATGATCGAGGCGTCGATGCACATCCCGCCGGGCTACGCGATGTTCATCCCGTCGGCGATTCGCAAGGCCGTCGAGCTGCCGGTCGTCGGCGTGGGTCGATTCAAGGATCCGCTGCAGGCCGAGCGGGCGCTCTCGGAGGGGCATTGCGATCTCGTCGGCGTGGTGCGCGGGCAGATCGCCGACGCCGACTTCGTCGCCAAGGCCCGCGCCGGGTCGACCGACGAGACGCGGCTGTGTCTGTCGTGCAACCAGGAATGCGTGGGCCGTATGGGGCTCAACCGCTGGCTCGGCTGCATCGAGAACCCGCGAACGGGCCGCGAGTCCGAGGGTGTGGGCGCCGTGAAGCTGACGACGAAACCGAAGTCGGTGATGGTCGTCGGGGCCGGGCCGGCCGGGTTGCAGGCCGCCATCGCCGCGCGCCGCAACGGCCACGACGTGACGGTGTACGAGAAGGAAGCGGTCGCGGGCGGCCAGGTGCGGCTCGCCGCGTCGGTGCCCAATCGGGCCGAGTTCGGCGACATGATTCGCAATCAGCTCACCGAGTGCCGACGCCTGGGTGTCGAGTTCGAGTACGGCGTCGGGGTGTGGCCGGGCCTGGTCGAGGAGCAGCGCCCGGACCACGTGATCATCGCCACCGGTGCTGAGCCGGCCCGCCCGTACTGGGTGCCCGACGACGCGGACAACGTCGCCGACGTGCGTCAGGTGCTCGATGGTTCGGTCGAGCCGTTCGGTGACGTCGTCGTCTTCGACGAGATCGGTTTCCACCATGCGACCTCGACTGCAGAGGTGCTCGCCGACCGCGGGTGCAACGTGGAGATCATCACGCCCGGCATGGTGGTCGGACAGGACCTCGGCATCACGCTCGACATGGAGAACTGGTGGATCCGCGCCGGCGAGAAGGGCATCGTGCAGACGACCGACCTCGTGCCGATGGGCATGGAAGGTCACACTCTGAACCTCCTCCACCATCCGACGGGCACCAACTACACGCGCACGCCCGACTGGGTCGTGCTCGCGGTGCACGCACACCCCGTCGAGTGGTTGTACAACGATCTCAAGACGGCCGGCGTCAGCGTCGAGCGCGTCGGCGACTGCGTCGCCCCTCGCCGCGCCCACGCTGCGATCGTCGAAGGCGAACGCGCCGGCTCCTCCGTCTGAGAGTTCAGGATGCGCGATTGGGGTCTGACCCCAATCGCGACGTCTGCCAGACTCGGCGGGTGATCGACATCGATGCGGCCCTGGCCGCGCTCTCACTCGACGACAAGTGCCGGCTCGTGGCGGGCCGTTCGACCTGGAGGACGCACGCGTTCGACGATGCAGGGGTGCCACAGCTGAAGATGTCCGACGGACCCAACGGCGTGCGCGGCGAGGGCTACGGCGGCTCGGGCACCCCGGGCGTCGTGGTGCCCGCCGGCATCACGCTCGGGGCAACATGGGATCCGGACCTGGTCGGTGAGATCGGGGCGCTGATCGGCACCGAGGCCCGGCGCAAGAGCGCACACATCGTGCTCGGCCCCACCGTCAACCTCCACCGCACCCCGATCGGCGGGCGGACGTTCGAGTGCTACAGCGAGGATCCGGAGTTGACCGGCACGCTCGCCGTGGCGTACGTCCGCGGCGTCCAGTCCCACGACGTCGCCGTCACCGTCAAGCACTTCGCCGCCAACGACACCGAGATCGAACGCATGAGCGTCGACGTCGACGTCGACGAACGCACCCTGCGCGAGCTGTATCTGCGCCCCTTCGAACGAACGGTCAAGGAGGCCGATGCCTGGGGGATCATGAGCGCCTACAACCGCCTCGACGGCGAGTTCTGCGCCCACAACCGCCGGCTGCTGACCGACATCCTTCGCGACGAGTGGGGATTCGACGGCTTCGTCGTGTCCGACTGGTACGGGGTGCACGACGCTGCCGCAGCGGCGAACGCCGGGCTGAGCCTCGAGATGCCGGGACCCGTGCGGATCTATGGCGACAAGCTCGTCGCCGCCGTCGAGCGTGGCGACGTCGACGAGGCCCAGGTCGACCGGCTGGTGCGCGATCTCCTCGTGCTCGCCAACCGCACGAGGGCCAACGAGCGTTCTGCCGAAGCCCCCGAAGCATCGGTCGACGATCCGGACGAACGCGCGCTCACGCGGCGCGCCGCCATCGGCGGCACCGTCCTGCTGCGCAACGACGCAGTCGACGGGTCGTCGGTGCTGCCGTTCGACGCCTCCACCATCCGCTCGATCGCAGTGATCGGACCGAACGCCTCCATCGATCGCTGCATGGGCGGCGGATCCGCGAGCCTGACCCCGTTCGGTCACCGCACACTGCTCGACGCGCTCACCGAGCGTTTCGGGCCGGGCACCGCAGTGGACGCGTCCGTCACCTACGAACCCGGGGTGCGCATCGATCGGTTGACCCCGGTGGTCCGCAAGGGCCAACTCGTGCGCCCCGACGGGAAACCCGGCCTGCGCGTGTCGTACGTCAACGGCACCGACTGGGACGGCCAGGTCGTCGCCGACGAGACGTCGTCGACGTCACTCGTGCGCTTCTTCGGGTCCACACCCCCCGGTGTCGACCCCCGTGGATTCTCGGCGCGCATCGAAGGAGCGTTCGTCCCCGATGTCGACGGTCCACACACGATCGGCATCGTCAGCACCGGACCCGTGTCGCTCGCCGTCGATGCTGGCGACGGTCCGGCCACGCTCGTCGACGACCCCAGCATGGAACTCCCCCGCAGCGAGGAGTTCTTCGGCTACGGCAGCATCGAGGTCACCGAGACCATCGAGTGCACGGCCGGCGTACCGGTCCCGGTCGTCGTCAAGTGGTCGACGGTCGCCGGCAACGGATTCGCGGCGATTCGTCTCGGCGTGCGCTCACCCGAGCCTGCCGATCTCATGGACCGTGCGGTGGCAGCTGCCGCCGCGGCGGACATCGCCGTCGTCGTGGTCGGAACGAACGACGAATGGGAGACCGAGGGTCACGACCGCACCACGATGGACCTTCCTGGCCGCCAGGACGAACTGGTGCGACGGGTCGTCGCGGCGAACCCTCGTACAGCGGTGATCGTCAACGCCGGCTCCCCCGTCACGATGGACTGGGCCGCCGACGACGATCCGGACGCGGCGCCCGCCGTGCTCACCTCGTTCTTCGCCGGCCAGGAACAGGCCGAGGGGCTCGTCGATGTCCTGTTCGGACTCGCCGACCCCGGCGGACGCCTGCCGACGACGATCCCCAAGCAACTTGCCGACCACCCCGCCCACGTGCACCACCGGCCCGATCACGACAGCACCGGTGCCGGGACCCAGCGCTACGGCGAAGGCCTGTTCATGGGGTACCGGGGGTACGACGCCCGTGACCTCGCCCCGCGCTTCGCGTTCGGTCACGGTCTGAGCTACGGCGAAGCCGAGTGGGGCGAGCCCACCGCGTCGACCACGATCATCGGAACCGACGGCGCGTTGACCGTGACGGTCCCCGTGAGCGCGACCGGCACCCGCGATGCGACCGTCGTCGTCCAGGGGTACGTGGCTCCGATCGCCGCTCGCGCCAAGCGTCCGCCCAAGGAGCTCAAGGCGTGGTCGAAGTCGGTCGTCACGGCCGGCACCACCACGAACCTGGAGCTGCACTTCGGTCCCGACGCATTCCATCACTGGGACACCGCAACCAGGTCCTGGGTCGTCGACGCCGGGGACTACGAGATCGTGATCGCGCAATCGGCGGTGGTCGAACACGCCCGCCTCCGGGTCACCGTGACAGCCTGATCTCGCCTGCGATGAGTTTCAGCGCGACCCGTACGCGCCCAGACTCATCGCTGGAGCCAGATCACGCTCTGCGATGAGTTCCAGCGCGACCCGTACGCGCCGGGACTCATCGCTGGCCGAGGGTGGAGGGGTGGGCCCTGGGTAGCGTCGGGCCGGCATGGCACTGATCGTCGCGAACATCGTCACCGACGTGGCGGACTGGCTCGACGAGTTCTCGGCGAACTGGTGGTTCCTGCTGATCATCTTCGCCGTTGCACTCCTCGACTCGGTGATCCCGATCGTGCCGGGCGAGACGACGGTGATCGCCGGTGGTGTCGCCGCGGGAGCCGGCAACCAGACACTGGCGCTCGTGATCCTCGCCGGCGCGTTCGGAGCGTTCCTGGGTGACAACCTCGCGTACACCATCGGCAATCGCTTCGAGCCACGGGTCAACGCGTGGGCGGCGCGCAAACCCACTCGTGCCGATCGACTCGAACAGGCCGGCCGCCAGATACGCAAACGGGGCGGACCGCTGCTGATCACGGCGCGGTTCATCCCGGGTGGACGTACCGTCCTGACGGTGTCGTCGGGCATCACGCACCAGCCGCGGCGGTGGTTCGCGACATGGGTCGCCGTCGCAGCGGTCATCTGGGCCACGTACGCGGCCGGTCTCGGGTACCTCTTCGGTCAGGCGTTCCAGGACGACCATGCGCTGGCGTTCTGGTTCGCGTTCGGAACCGCGCTCGGCCTGACGGCGATCATCGAGATCATCCGGTGGATTCGCGATCGCGGCTCGAGCCCGCAAGGCGGTGTGATTGCGCACGCCGAGGAGCCCGACCGTACGCTGGAGCAATGATTGCGCTGATCCCGGTACGCGACGGGGTGCTCCCCGCCGGCGCTGCCGAGACGATCAGTGAATGTCATGGTTTCGCCCTGATCGCCGGCAGCGGGACCGACGACGTCGTCCTCGAGGGGATCGCCGCAACTGCACTCCTCGTCGAACTCGGATCGTTCGCTCCGGCAGGATGGACCGCTGCACTGACGCCCATCCTCCGCCAACTCGCCGAGCAGGACGTCGACACCGACATCGTGGTGCTCCCCCACTCCCCCGACGGACGCGATCTCGCCCCGCGGCTGGCCCTCGCGCTCGACCGACCACTGATGTCCGGCGCCACCGAGGTCTCGGCTCACCGCGTCCGTGTCGCCCGCAGGGGCGGTCTCGAGCTGCACGAGCAGCGCCCGATCGGACCGTTCGTCGCGACCCTGCAACCAGGCGCCCGCGGCCCGGTGACCCACGACGGTCAGACCGCTGTTGCACGCATCGACCTGGTGGCGACATCCACCGCCACCCACGACGCACACGTCGTCGAGGTGCTCCCACCCGACGTCCAGACCATGGACCTGTCCGAAGCTCGTCGGATCGTGGGCGGGGGTGCCGGGCTCGACACCGCCGAACGCTTCGCCCAACTCGATCGCTTCGCAGCCGCCATCGGCGGGGTGATGGGCGCCACGCGAGTCATCACCGATCGTTCGTGGGTCCACCACAACCGCCAGATCGGCACCACCGGAGTGGTCGTCGATCCCGTGCTGTACCTCGCGTTCGGCATCAGTGGTGCCGTCCAGCACACGAGCGGTCTCGGACATCCCGACCACATCATCAGCGTGAACACCGAACCGCACTGCCCCATGATGGCGATGTCGGATCTCGCCATCGTCGCCGACGCGAACCAGACGCTCGAGGAGCTGCTGGCGCTCCTCGAAGAAGCCGATGACCGAGCACGTGAGGACGCCGATGCCTGAGCAGACGACCGTCGACGCGATCGTCGTGGGCGCCGGTCCCGCCGGCTCGGCCGCGGCGACCGTGCTCGCCCGACACGGGTACTCCGTCATCCTGCTCGAACGTGGCAGCTTCCCCGGGTCGAAGAACATGTACGGCGGCGTCGTGTACCCGCGCATCCTCGATCAACTCCACCCCGAGTGGTGGCTCGAGGCACCGATCCAGCGATGGGTCACCCGCCGGTCGACGATGGTCCTCACCGACACGCAGGCGGTGACCGTCGACTTCCGATCGACCGACTGGGGTGCACCTCCGTACAACGGGGCCACCGCGTACCGCCCCGACTGGGACCACTGGCTCGCCGGCAAGGCCGAAGCCGACGGCGCGCTGCTCGTGTGCTCCACCACCGCGACCGGCCTGCTCCGCGACGGGTCCGGCCGGGTCGTGGGCGTCACCACCGATCGACCTGACGGAGATCTGCACGCCCGGGTCGTCATCGCGTGCGACGGCGTGAACAGCTTCCTCGCCAAGGAGGCCGGGCTGTACGGCGAGGTCGACGCCGCCAACTACACCCTCGGGGTCAAAGAGACGATCGCCCTGCCCAAGGATGTCATCGACGAGCGTTTCGCGGTACGCGGCCGCGACGGCGTCGACATCGAGATCCTCGGCGGAACCTCGGGCGTGAACGGCGGCGGATTCATCTACACCAACCTCGACACCCTCTCGGTCGGCGTCGTGCTCAAGCTGCCGAAGCTCGGCGCCCAGAAGCTCCGACCGGAACAGATCATCGCCAACCTGAAGGCCCACCCGGCGATCGCCCCACTGGTCGAGGGCGGCGAGATCAAGGAGTACTCCGCGCACGTGATTCCCGAAGCGGGATTGTCGATGATGCCGACAATGACCGCCGACGGGATGCTCGTGGCCGGCGATGCCGCCGCGATGTGTCTCGCCGCCGGCATCTGGCTCGAAGGCGTCAACTTTGCGATGGCCAGCGGGATGTACGCAGGCGAAGCGGCCGCAGAGGCACTCGAGGCCGGCGACACCAGTGCCGGCGGGCTGGCCGGCTACGAACGCCGGCTGAACGACACGTTCGTGCTGCGCGACCACCGCAAGCTGCATCGAGCTCCGGCGCTGGTGCTGTCCGATCGGGTGCAACACCGGTACCCCGCGATGATCGCCAATACCGTGGAGCGCATGTTCCGCGTCGACAACCCGTCGCCGAAGCCCGGTTTGCGCCGCATTCTCAACGAGGAACGCAAGCGCGCCGGTGTCCGGATCCGCGACCTCGCCAAGGACACGCTCGACGGTTTGAGGACGTTCGGATGAGCGGCGCGCCCACCGGGGAACGATGGCCAGAGCTGTCGTTCGAGGATCTGATCGCCACGACCCGCTTCGACATCCACGAGCGGGCCCACATCACCGTCGACGATGCGATCTGCGCCGATTGTTCGACACGCGAGTGCGTCGTCGCCTGCCCGGCGAACCTGTTCGTCCCGACGAGTGACGGCGGCATCCTGTTCAACTACGAGCAGTGCTTCGAGTGCGGCACCTGCTACCTGTTGTGCAACAAGGAAGGCGCCATTACCTGGACCTACCCCGAGGGCGGCCATGGAGTCGTCTTCAAGCGGACGTGAGCGCACGCCGTTCGATGGAGGTCGTATGAGGATCGCCGTGTGCTGGAAGTGGGTGTCGCTCGACCGCGACCACGATGTCGACGAACGCTGGGCGGGCGTGTCGGCCGCCGACGAAGCCGCGCTCGAGATCGCACTCCTGCTGCGTGACGCCTTCGATGACTGCGACGTCGAGGTCATCTGTCTCGGACCGAAGGATGCCGACGACGTGTTGCGCTCCGCACTCGCCGTGGGCGCCACGTCGGCACGTCGGATCGACGCATCGGCCGAACTCGACGGTCACACCGTGTCGGCGGCACTGGCCGATCATCTCCACGGTGCCGACCTCGTGGTGTGCGGCGACTACTCGATCGACCGCGGCACCGGGTCGGTGCCCGTGTTCCTGGCTGCCGAGCTCGGCGCGGCACAGGCCCTCGGGCTGATCGACGTCGATCTCGCTTCGGCGGCCACGATGCCACTGCGCGTGGTGCGCCGGCTCGACGGTGGGCGACGCGAACTCCTCGACGTGTCGCTTCCGGCGGTGCTGTCGGTCGAGGGCTCGGTCGCCCGACTTCGCCGCGCACCACTCGCGGCATCGCTCGCCTCGCGTTCGATCGCGATCGCCGCGGTTCCCGGGCCCCACGGCCGACCTGCCGAGGCCGAGGTCCATCCGTACCGTCCTCGTGCCCGCACGCTGCCCGCCCCGACCGGCGGCCCTCTGACGCGGGTACGCGAGATCCTCGACATCGGAGGCGATGACGGTCACGCCGAGACGGTCACGCTCGATCCGCCCGCCGCGGCCGGACGGATCCTCGACCAACTCCGCGAGTGGGGCTACTGACCTCCCCGCTTCGGTGGCGGCCCCTCCGGTAACTTGTCGAGGTCGAAAACTTGCTGACCCCCGACGACGCCGACTTCAACGAGGCTGCCGAGCTCTTCTCCCTTGACGCGCACATCCCCACGCGCGACTACCTCGATCAGATGTGGGACCGTCGAGCATTCGCGATGGCGATGCCGCTCGAGGAGGTCCGCTCGACGCATCAGGACACGTTGCTCGGCAACGTGTGGCACCTGGCGAACCCGCTGCTGTCGGTCGCGGTCTACTACCTGGTCTTCGGCGTGTTTCTCAACGCCAACCGTGGCGTCGACAACTACGTGCTCTGGCTGATGGTCGGCGTGTTCACGTTCGGCCTCACCACCCGTTCGGTCGTGGCCGGCGCCTCGACGATGACCGCCAACGTCGGCCTCATGCGTTCGATGCGGTTCCCGCGCGCGCTGCTGCCGATCTCGACGGTCTTCGGTCGACTGCTCACCTTCGGATTCGAACTCGTGGTCATCGCGGTCGTCGCGGTGTTGACCGGTCAGGGATTGAGCCGAAGGGTGCTGGTCCTGCCGATCATCATCGTCGTCCACACCGCATTGAATCTCGGGCTGGCGTTCATTGCCGCGAGGCTGAACGACACGTTCCGCGACGTCCAGCAGTTGATTCCCTTCCTGTTCCGCTTGCTGATGTACGTGTCGGGGGTGATGATCCCGATCGGGACGTTCCTCGACAAGGAGGGCGTGAGCCCGTTGCTCCTCCGTGTCGTGACACTCAACCCCATGGTGTCGATCATCAACCTGTACCGCTGGGTGTTTCTCGACGAATCGATCAATGTGACGAACACGCTCGAGATGCTCGGGCTCGTCACCGTGACCCTGGTGTTCGGCTTCGGGTTCTTCCGGGCCAGAGAGTTGAAGTATGGGCGATCGTGACGACGCGGTGGCGTCGCCACGTACACCGTTGGCGCTCCGTCTCACCGACGTCCACATCGAATACGAGTTGTTCGCCGAGCGCCGGGCCGCGCTCCGCGACCGATTCGCCTCCCGTGCCGGCGACGGCCGGCGGGTCGTCCGTGCGGTGAACGGCGTCTCGTTCGACGTGTACGAGGGCGAGTCCGTGGGAATGCTCGGTTCGAACGGCTCCGGGAAGTCGACGCTTCTCGCGGCGATCGCCGGGCTGTTGGCACCGGTGGCCGGAGAAATCCTCGTCAGCGCCGAGCCGAAACTGATGGGCGTCGGCGCGACGCTGATCCCGGCCGCGTCGGGCTATCGGAACATTCGCCTCGGATGCCTCGCCCTCGGCATGAGCCCGGACGCGATCGAGGAGCAATTCGACGAGATCGCGGCGTTCACCGAGTTGGGCGACGCCCTCGAGCGACCGCTGCGCACGTTCTCGTCCGGAATGCGCGCCCGCCTCCATTTCGCCATCGCGACTGCGATGACGCCGCGCATCCTGCTGATCGACGAAGCGCTCGCCGTCGGCGACAAGGGGTTCAAGGCGAAGTCGGCCGCCCGCATCTCCGACATGCTCGCCGACGCCGGCACGCTGCTGCTCGTGAGCCACTCGATGGCGGAGCTGCAATCGCACTGCAAGCGTGGCATCTGGATCGACAAGGGAATCGTGCGCATGGACGGCCCGATCAACGAGGTCGTCGCCGCCTATTCGGCCGAGGGCTGAGACGGCCTAGCGCTGCGCGGCGTCGAGCACGTCGGCGACGGCCTCGGCGGTCGTGGGTTGCACGGCGACGAGGCCGTTGTAGACCGCGGCGACGCCGTAGAGGCGCGGTGCTGCCGAGCTCCCAGTGCCCGTGACGACGATCGGTCGCACCCACACCAGCCCGTCATCGAGAACAACCGGCGTCATGGGGCCGAACTGCACCTTCGAACCATTCGCGTTCAACAGGGTGATCGCTCGCGCCAGCTCCGGATCGGCGTCGATGGCGCTCTGCGCAACCTGCGGGCTCAGCAACGGTGCCGTGACGTCGGTATCGGGAACGAGCAGGTGAACCGCCCCGCCGAGCTCGTGATCGGCGAGCGCGAGCGCGGCGAGTTCATCGCGAGTCGACGTGGGGTTCGTCGCCGAACCCGGACCGTAGGGACGGATCGAACCGAATCGGTCCGGACTGTCGGCGTACTGGCTGAACAGATCGACCGGCGCGGCGGGTGCCACCGTCGTGTCGCCCACCGTCGTGGCTGCCCCAGCGCTGACCGCCCATCGGTTCGTCCCGTTGAACAGTTGCTCGGCGGTGTCGACGTGATACCGGCCGAGCAGCCCGGTCTGCACGTTCCACTGATCCGCCGGATACCGCAGGTGAGCCCTGATCTCGTCGGGAAGGGCGTCGGCCGACTCCAGCAGACCGGGAAAGACGTCGTTCCAGGTCTCGAGGATGGGGTCGGTGCCATCGTCGGTGCGGTAGAGGTGCGTCTCACCGGTCCCCGCGTCGACGGTTGCCTTGACCGAACCGCGCAGGTAGTTGATGCTCCGACCCGCGAGCCCACTCGAGGAGGGCAGTCCTGACCCGTTCGTGAACTGCGAGTACGGGAAACTGGACGAGGTGGTGTATCCGTCGATCACCCAGGTCACGCGACCGGCGGTGACGACCGGATACGGGTCTCCGTCGAGCTGGAGGAACGGCGCCAGTGAGCCCACTCGCTCACGTATCGAGCGGCGGTACAGCAACTGGGTCTGGTCGGTGAGTTCGTTGGTGAGCAATGGCTGTGACTCGCCGACGGCCATCGCCAGAACCAGGCGTTGCAGCGTCGAACCCATGTCGATGGCCTGACCGGTGAACTCGGCATTGTCGAGTTGTTCGCGTTGCGTGCCGACCAGGGCGTACCAATTGTCGAGCGATTCACCGAAGTACAGCGGCACGTCCGCGGCCCCGAATGCGTCCGGGTATGCCGTCACGTCGGGGCGGCCGTCGGCGTCGACCCGATTGGCCGGCACCGCCACGAGTCCGGTGCCGTGGGTGTAGACGAGGTGATCCTGTACCCAGCCCTTCTCCGGGACGTCGTTGCGACTGGCGGAGCGAGCGGCGACGAAGACCGGATCGGTGACATCATCGATGCCGTAACGATCGACGTCGACGTCGGTGATCCGCGTGCCGGTCTTGCCGGTGAGCACCTGGAGCGCCGACGTCATCGTGGCCGTGTCGAAGAGCTGCACCCGATCGACATCGCTCGCCTGCTCGGCGTCGAGCGGCGCCGACGCCGTGGACGACTCGTCGATGCCGATCGTCTCGGTCGCGATGTCATCGATCTCGTACGCGGTCTGCGTCGCCACCAGATTCTCGTCGATCGACCAGAGCTGACGTTGCGCCTCCGCCGGAGCGACGAGGAAGCGCTCGCTGACCGCTGGAGCGACCACGACCACGAGCAACTGGACGACCGCGGCGATCGACAGCGTGATGGCGAACGGGCGCCATCGGTTGGACTTCGCCCACCAGACAGCGGCAAAGCCTGCGGCGAGCGTGACCAATGCCGCGATCAACAGACCGGGCTTCGTGACGTGCAGCTCGGTGAAACCGGGACCGTCGAATGCGCCGACGCGGTTGGTGGCGATGCTGGGTCGGGCGACGAAGACGTCGTGGACCGCCTGCATCGCGAGGAAGAACGCCGCCAGCACCGCCAGATGACCGATCGCGAGCCGTGACGAAGGCTCGGGCCCACGCGGACGCCGAAGTGCCCCCGACATCGCGTGACCGAAAATGCTCACACCGATGGTGAACAGCGTGAGCTGGCGCAGGAACGTCGTCGCGGCAGTGAGGAACGGGAGACGGAAGAGGTGGTAGCCGAGATCCCCACCGGCAACCGGAACATCGATACCGAGATCGCCACCATGTCGGAACAGGAGCCACGACTGCCAGTACTGGGTCGCGGCGACGGCGATGTGCATCGTGAAGTAGACGACGATGGCCACCATCAGCCAGCGGTGGGCCGGACCCATCCGCTCGTGGTAGCGCTTGAGGACCCGGGTCGTCGGCTCGCCCTGCAACCGGCCGATCTTCGACACGAACCAGACGCTGGCACCGAGGATCGACAACGTGACCAGGCCGACACCGACCAGCAACACGAGTTGCGCCACGAACCGCGTGCGCCAGACCTCGGCGGTCGTCACCGAGTCGTACCACCATCGATCGAGCACGACGTTCGCCCCCCAGCGCGCCACGAACCACGTCCCGATCAGTGCGACGACGACCCAGAAGATCCGGCGCTGCCGGGTGCTACGTCGCTCGACGAACGCGACAAGTCCGAATCGCGGCGCTACCGCTCGTGAAACCACGGCATGAAAGCTACGGCGCCGAGACCCCTTGTCGGCAGCACCGGTGTCGGCGCTCACACGACGAGAACGCATCGATTCCGGCAAGATGGTGGTTCATGCGCCTCGGTGATGCCACCTGGAACGAGATCGATCGAGCCACCACCGTCGGTCGGCGTTCCAGCGACGGCACACTCGGGCCGATCCTGCTGATCCCGATCGGCTCGACCGAACAGCACGGCCCGCACCTCCCGCTCGCCACCGACACGTTGATCGCCGAAGAGCTCGCCGGACGCGCCGTCCACCGCACCGACGGCCTGATGATCGGCCCGACGATCTCCGTCAGCGCGTCGGGCGAGCACGGCGACTTCCCCGGCACCCTGTCCATCGGCACGGCGACGACGACGGCAGTGGTGGTCGAGCTGGTCCGCAGCGCGGACTGGGCCGCCGGCGTGGTCCTCGTGAACGGCCACGGCGGCAACCACACGGCGGTCACCGCAGCGGTCGACACGCTCACCGGGGAGGGCCGTACCGTGCTCGGATGGTGGCCGTCGTGGCCACGGCGCCGTGACGGAGGCCCAGCAGACCTTCACGCCGCCCGTATCGAGACGTCGATGATGTTGGCGATCGATCCCGGGTTGGTGCGCCTCGAGCTCGCGGTCGCAGGGCCCGACGCGTCGATCGACGAGTTGCGCACCCGTGGCGTTCGGGCGATCAGCAGCAACGGCGTGCTCGGTGATCCGGATGGAGCATCGGGCCGCGAAGGAGAGCGATTCATCACGTCGTTCGTGGACGATCTCGTCCATCGGATCGAGCGCTGGCGGCCGATCGATGCGACGTCCGCCTCGACCTCGAGCTGACCCAGGTGCGCTACCGACTCGACTCGTCGTGGCAGCGCCACCGTGCGGTGGTTCTCGCTGGATCACCGCTGCGTCTGTTCCGTACGACCAGAGCAGGGGCGGCCGTGCTCGATCGACTGGAGCGAGGGAGCGACGTCGAGCCGTCCTCGCTCGTCGACCGCCTGCTCGACGCCGGCGCGATCCACCCAGTTCCGTCCGGGTCGAGCCGCTTCGGAGTGGACGACGTCACCGTCGTGACACCGCACCTGCGCACATCAGCGGCGAGCGAGGCGATCGACGACGGTCGCATCACGATCGACGACGGCTCGATCCCCCCGCTGCCGGGGGCCAGCCACCGCATGGCGACCACCAGTGGTCCTGCGGCAGCACGAAACGCTGCTCGACCGTTCGTCTCCACCGAACTCATCGCGTTCGTCGACGCCGATGTCGATGCACCCGCCGGGTGGCTCGACACACTCCTCGCACACTTCGATGACCCGCTGGTCGGACTCTGTGCGCCGCGGGTCACCGGCGAAGTCGGATCGCCACTCGATCTCGGTGGCGAGCCGGCGCGCATCCGCGCGGGAACCCGCGTGAGCTACGTGCCCGGCGCGGCGCTCGTCGTGAGAACCTCCGCGTTCGATGCCATCGGCGGGTTCGACCCGACCCTCCGATTCGGCGAGGACGTCGACTTCGTCTGGCGTCTCGACGAGGCAGGTTGGCGGTGCCGTTACGAACCGACGAGCGCGGTCTGGCACGAGCCCCGGGACACGTGGACCTCACGGCTTCGTCAACACGCGGGCTACGGCACGTCTGCGGCCCCGCTCGCGCTTCGACATCCAGGAGCCCTGTCGCCGGTTCGGTTCAACGGATGGACGGCGTTCGCGTGGAGCGCGATCGTGGGCGGCCATCCGTTCGCCGGCATCACCGCCGCGCTCGGGAGTTCGCTGGCGCTCGGCCGCAAGCTCCACGACGTCCCGGCGGTCGACTCGTTCGGCCTTGCGCTCCGCGGTCACCTGCTGGCCGGTCGACAGATCGCCACCGCCGGACGACGCGCCTGGTGGCCGATCATCGCGGTCGGTGCTCTCGTGTCACGGCGCCTGCGATGGATCGGTGCCGCCATGGTCCTGACGGACGTCCGTGCAACACCCACCGATGTCGCCTACGGGTGGGGGGTGTGGACCGGGATGTGGCGCCATCGCACCTGGTCCCCGATCATTCCTCGCCTCAGCGCATGGCCGGGGCGGCAGCCTCGGTGACGTCGGAGCTGTCGTCGACCTCCTGGCGAGCTTCGACGAGCGCCTGACGCAGCCGAGCGCTGATGTCGTTGCAGTCGGCGCATCCCCAGATGGCGCTGTAGGCGATGCACCCGAGACAGATCGCAAACACGGCCTCGAGTGTCGCGGCCACCGTGAGCATCGCGACCAGTGCGTACGACACCGGCGCCGCATCGACCAACCACGCGATCGAAGCAAGCGCGGTGAATCCGAGACCGATCGCCTGAGCGAACCGCTTCGGTGGCCCGGGGACGTGACGGGAGTGGGACGTGCCAACACGACGTGCCTCGACGCGAGGGGTGGCAATTCTGGTGACGAACTGGCCCAGCGGCGACAGGGTGGGTCCGGAGGCCACCCGCGCCAGGAATCCGTAGGTCAGGGGCACCAGGATCCAGCCCTCGCGCAACGTCAGGAAGGCGACCGCCATGACGACGACGCCGGTCGCGACGAGTCGGGCCGATGTCTCGTTGACCGGGTCGGGAAACCGGAAGAGTTGACGCAGATTCACGTCGCCGACCATATCGCCGACAAATCCGATCAACACAGTCGGGTATAGCTGGATCGCATGAGCTGAACCACCCGTGGCCACTACCGTCGTCGTGGTGACGATTCGACTGGCCGTTCGCACCACGCTGTGGCGCAGCCACGTGGCCGGCGTCGTCAACGCCGTCGACGGATTGGTCCCCGTGATCAAGGGCAATGGCTACGGCTTCGGTCGAGTTGCGCTCGCTCGCCTGGCGGCCGAGTTCACCGACACGGTGGCGGTCGGGACGGTCCACGAACTCGCCGATCTCCCCGACGGGCTGCACGCGGTGGTCCTGACTCCGACACTGGTCGCGCCGCCGTCGACCGCGCCGATCCTCACGGTTGGCAACAGCGCACACGTCGATGCCCTGCGTGGATGGTCAGGCCGCGTCATCGTCAAGATGGCGTCGTCGATGCAGCGGTACGGCCGGGGACCTGAACTGTTCGACGAGGCGCAACGCGCCGGACTCGACGTCGTCGGCGCCAGCATCCACCCACCGCTCGCCGGGAGCGCGGACGATCATCGACGCGAGATCATCCGTCTCCTCGACCGGATCGACCCGCTGACTCCCGTGTGGGTGAGTCATCTCGACCCCACGGCGTACGCGGCACTGCCGACCACGCACTCGTTCCGGCTTCGACTCGGCACCTGGCTGTGGCACGGCGACAAGTCGTTCCTGCATCTCGACGCCGACGTGCTCGACGTACGACCCATCGCTCAGGGGCAGCCCGCCGGCTACCGCCAGTTGCCGGCCAGCGCGGCAGGCCACCTCGTGATGATCGGGGCCGGCACTGCCAACGGGGTGGCGCCTCTCGCCGATGGCCGCAGCCCGTTCCATTTCCAGCGTCGCCGGCTCGAACTCCTCGAAGCGCCGCACATGCACACGTCGATGGCGTTCGTCACCGAGGGCGACCCGGTGCCAGACGTCGGCGACCGTGTCGACCTCCAGCGCCCCCTGACCACCACCCTCGTCGACGAGTACGTCTGGCGATGACAGCGTCGACCCCGATGGCACCAGCCACCAGGTCGACACCACGCCTTCCGGGTCCCGACGTCGTCCGAGCAGCGGCGCTGATCGGCGTGGTGGTGATGAACTACCACGGATATCTGATCCTGCGCGCCGACTCCTCGTTGCGCACAGGGTGGGCCGAGATGTTGTTCGATCCCTGGGACGGCCCATTGTCGACGCGGTTCGCGGCCACGTTCGTGCTCGTCGCCGGGGTGGGAGTGGCGCTGATGACGACGAGCAGTGTCGAGGCGCGTCACACCGCCGCGACCGCCGAGGAGTCGACGGCGACGAAACGCCAGATCCGCACGCTTCGTCTACGCCTGGCGCGCCGCGGCCTGGTGCTCTACGTCGGCGGTCTGCTGCTCGATGAGATCTGGCCCGGCACGATCATCCCGTACTACGGCGCGATGTTCGTCGTCGCGGCGATCGTGTTCACCTGGCGAAGCCGCTGGCTGCTGCTGCTCGGTGCAGGCGCGGCGATCGGCGGTTCGGCGATCCGTGTCTGGCGATTCACGCGGGCCCGCGACGGCTTCAGCACCACGTGGCTCACCGAACCCGACGAGGGCTCGTGGCGCGACCACGTCTTCGGTCTTTTCGTCAACGGCACTCACCCGCTCCTGCCCTGGCTCGCGTTCCTCTGTGCCGGCATCGCGCTCGGACGCGTGCTCCACACGAGCTGGTGGCGGCCCGTCGCGCTCGTCGCAGGGATCACGCTGGTCACGACGTCCTGGCTGGCGTCGTCGAACTCGACCACGGCATTCCAGTTCGTCGCGCTCTCGGTCAACCCGATCGACCGCGGGGTCGTCTACACCGCGAGTGCGCTGGGCAGCGCGCTCGTCGCCTACGGCATGATCGACTGGCTCGCCGTGCACCACCCGGTCGCCACCGATCCACTGCGCCGTGCCGGCCGGATGACACTGTCGCTGTACATCGCGCACGTCCTGGTCTTCAACCTGGTCGTCGACTGGCTCGGGTGGATCGAGCCGGCGGGCATCGCCTCGTCGCTGCTGTTCGCCCTCGGCTTCTGGACGGCGGGAATCATTGCGGCCGACGCTTGGCAACACCGCTACGGCCTGGGCCCGGCCGAACGTCTCTACCGATTCCTCGGGGGGTGAACCTCACTTCGATTGGCGCGCCGCGCGACGAACGCCGCGCCAACCGACAGCACCCGCACCGATCAACGGCCCCTGCTCACCGAGGCGCGTCGGAGTGATCCGAGCCCCTCGGCTGTACGGGACCCGAGCACCTTCGTCGAGCGCGACCTGGGCCGCATGGAAGAACGTCGAGCCGAATCCGAGTGCGACACTGCCGCCGACGACGACGAGCGACAGATCGAACGCGTTGCACATCGAGGCGGCCGCGCGACCGACCACTTCACCGGCGCGCTGCATGATCTGGAACGACGGCTGACTCGCCGGACGGCCCGTGATCGCATCGATCGCTTCGCCGGACGCCTCGGCGTCCAGACATCCCTGCGTCCCGCAGTGACATCGACGTCCGCCCGGCTCGACGATCACGTGACCGATCTGCCCGGCATGACCCGATTCACCGTCGAGGAGATCACCGTCGAGCACGATCGCACCGGAGATCCCGCCGGACACGGTGATCGCCAGGAAGTTCGGATGTCCTTGCGCCGCACCCAGCCAGCCCTCGGCGAGCGCGAGTGCCTTCGCATCGAGATCGCCGTGGACGGCGAGACCGGTCAGTTCCTCGAGCCGACTGCGCAACGGGAAGTCGCGCCACGACGCGACGCTGATCGGTGTCACGAGATCGAGACCGCGCGTGACGCGACCGCCACTGCTGACACCGACACCCACGACTCGAGCGTGATGACGAGCGGGCACCTGGGCGACGAGATCGGTGACGACGCCGGCGAGCGCCGTGTAGTTCGACTCGGGCCCGACATCGGCTTCGATCGGCGTCCACCGTCGGTCGATCAGCACGCCGCGAGCCGTCACGAGGCCCGCCTGGAACCCAGCCGCGCCGACATCGACCGCCAGGATGGCATCGGTGGGGCGCGTCGCCGTGGCGGCCGCCACCGTGGCGGTTGCTGTGACATCGGACATGGCGGAGCGAACCGTAGCTGGACTGCGGCGACGACACTCGACGGCTACCTTCTGTCGGTGCACCGAGAAATGGGTCCACTTTGCGGCTCCAGGTGCCGATACACCAGTGCGACTCCTCGGTGCCGACACACGACACCGCCAGATGATCGACCGCCCGCCATGAACCTGACCTCAACGATCCGATGACTCCGAGGCCTGAGGTGGACGCGCGTCGATTCACGTTCGCGGTTGCACTCGTCGCACTCGTTTCGATGAGCGCTCACCCGGCGCGCGCGCTCGATGAACAGGTGGATCCGACGACCACGACGACCACGACCACCACGACCACCACCTCGATGCCTCCATCCACGACGGTGCCGCCGAAGCCTCCGACGACCACCGCCCCGACCACCATCCCGACCACCGCACCCGTCACGACCCCACCGCCGATCACGGCACCTCCGGCGCCTGCTCCGCGCAACGTGACCGCGCTCCCCAGCCAGATCGCCAACATCCTCGCGACGATCCGCTACGTCGAATCACGCGGCAACTACAACGCACCGCCGAACAAGGGCGGTGCGTCGGGGGCGTACCAGTTCATCGCCTCGACGTGGGACGGGTTCGGCGGGTACTCGCACGCCTATCTCGCGCCCCCCGAGGTCCAGGACGAACGAGCGGCGCTCGACGTCGACCGGTTCCTCGCACAGTGGAACAACGACGTGTCGATGATTCCGGTGATGTGGTACTTCCCGCGCGCATCGCGCGAGTTCGAACTCATGGACATCGTTCCCGTGCCATCGGCGGGCAACGTCCTGACCGTGCGCGAGTATCAGCAGCGTTGGCTGGGTGTCTGGGCATTTCTCTCCGGCCAGCCGATCCCTCGTCAGCTGACGTTCGCCGAGGCGCTCGCCCGCCTCGGCCTGCCCCCTGAACTCCCCGCCCCCCAGGCGGTCGATCCCGAGACGCCGGCCGTCGAACGCAAGGCGACCATCGCCTTCCCGGTGATCGGCCCGACTCGTCTGGCGGCACCCGACTGCGGTGACGCCGAAGACGTCGCGCCGGATGCCGGCGCCGGCGCCGGTGCGACGAAGCAGGAGATCGAGGCCGCAGGACTCTGCGCCGAGGAGGCACCGGGGATCATCTTCGGCGTGAAGCTGCAGCCCGTGCTGTCGGTGACCGACGGAGTCGTCACCGACGTCCACGACGACTTGGGCAGCACGATCTCGGTCACGGTGACGGACGACACCGGCAGGAGCTACGTCCTCGCCGGATTCAACGACGACTCACCGGGTACCGACGACGGCGCGGCCCCTGCCCACCTTCGCCTCACACCACTGGCGCGCGTCGGCGCGAGCGTGCGCGCCGGACAGATCCTCGGTTTCATGGGCGACTCCAGCCCGCTTCCGATCGGCGTGCGTTCCGACGTCCCGACCGACGCCACCGTGCAGATCGCGACCGATGCGGTCGCCCCGCACATCCGGTTGACCATCGAAGACCTCGACGGAACCCCGGTCGACGCCTACGGCCCCGTGATCGATGCCCTGTTCCGACAGGTGTGCTCGGTTGGCATCGGTCCATGGGCCAGCCCGCCGACCGGTGAGACGCACGACGCGGTGACGATCGAGACCACCGACGACAACCGCGACATCGATTCTCAGTGGATCATCACCTCGGACGGCCAGGTGACGGCCGCAGGGTGGGCGGCGATGATCTACCCCAGCGAGGGCTGCGGGTGGGCGCCGGAGCTGCCGTACGGGCCAGGGGCCGGCGGGTCGCCCGAGGTCCCGGCGTCGTGGTCGACACCGCTCGACCTCGCCACCCCGATCTGGATCGAACTCGCACAGCGTCGCGACGGAGACGTGCCGCGATCTCCGCTGCTTCGCCCGTGACCGCTCAGACGCGTCGAGCGGTTTCCACGAGGTTGATCTCGTAGAGCACCTCATCGAGTGCATCCGCCGCGCTCATCGCGGCGAAACGCTGCGGGTGCTCATCGGTGCAGCACGACGGCACCGGAGCCAGGACGGTCCATGGGCGTGGGTGGCAGAACTGCACGACGCTGTAGCGCTCGCCCTCGTAGCCCGGCGCTGCGACTACTCGATGCCAGCCGATCGGAATCACGCCGTTGGTGAGCCGCTCGAGCATGATCCCGGTGTTGATGATGACCGCATCGTCTGGCGGCGTCGCATCGACCCAATCGTCGCCGACCTTCACCTGCAGACCCGGCGCCGTCGCCCGTGGCAGCGCCGTGATCAGGTTGATGTCGCCGTGTTCTGCCGCCCAGACGTGGCCGTCCTCGCCCAGGTCGGACATCGCTGGGTAACGAATCGCTCGGGTCAACGTCGGACCCTCGGCGACCATGTCGTCGAAGAACGTCTCGTGACACCCGATGCCCTCGGCGATCACGCGGAGGAAGCGACGCTGTAGGTCGGCAATCGACTCGTGAAACCGGTACAGCACCTCGGTGATGCCGGGCACGGCGGCCTCGGGCAGGAGTTGGTCGGGGTACGCAGTGGAGAACTTCCGCTTGAGCGGATGCCCGGCGGCGATCGGTGCCGACCAGTTCAGCATCTCCTTCCAATCGGGCTTGTCGCTCGACGCCGCGGTCTCGACGAGCAGCCCGGTGTACCCGGTCTGGCCGTTGGCGCCGGGTGCCACGAATCGCTGCTTCTCCTCGGGCGCCAACTCGAAGAAGGTCTTCAACATGGCGTAGGTGGTGTCGAGCAGATCCTCGGAGAGATCGTGGCTCGTGTACACGAAGCCGGTCTCGAGGCTGCGCCGCACCCCGTCGACGACGGCGCGGCGCGCCAGACCGGTGGAGCGTTCGAATGCCAGCAGGTCGACGTCGAGGATCTGATCGCTCATCGTCGCAACGTTACCGGGCGCCTCCGGCGGGCTCTGGCGGAACTCCACCGGGAGCGAAGAGCGCCGGCCACCCGCCCGTGTGGATGAAGACGACGTCGGTGCCGAATCGGCCCTCCGCAGCGAGGCCGAGCAGGCCCGCGCACCCCTTGCCCGAGTACGTCCGGTCGAGCAACCAGCCTCCGGTGCGAGCCGCCCAGTGGATCGCGGCGTCGGCGGCCGGCGTGGGCACGGCGTAGTCGTCGCCCATCCAGCGGGTGTCGACCTCGACGTCCTCGTGCGCGACGATCGCCGTCGACCCCATCAGGGTCAGCGTGTGATTGGCGAGTTCGGCGATGTCCGGACGGCCGATGTTGACCCCTTTGGCCACCCCGATCGCGACCACGTCCGGAACCCGGCGACCGCCGTGCGCCGCTGCGGCCCGGCCGGCGAGCAGACCGGCATGCGTGCCGCCGCTCGACGAGGTGAACACGATGTGACTCGGGACGATGCCGGCGGCATCGAACTGGTCGAGCATCTCGATGAACGCCGCGGCATAGCCCAGCGCTCCGACCGCCGTGCTGCCGCCGATGGGGATCGCATACGGCGCGAGACCCTCGACGTCGAGCTGCTCCGTCAACGCTTCGCGCGCCATCTCCAACTCACCCCAATGGCTCTCCTCGGCGCCCGTGAAATGCAGCTGGGCGCCGAAGAGCATCGACAACAACTGATTCCCCGCGATGGTCTCGAGACGGTCGCCGGACAGCACCAGGTGCACCTCGAGGCCGAGGCGAGCGCCGGCGGCCGCGGTCATCCGACAGTGGTTCGACTGTGCCGCACCGACCGTGACCAGCGCCCCGGCGCCTGCGGCGAGCGCGTCGCCGCAGAGGAACTCGAGCTTGCGCGCCTTGTTCCCGCCGCCACCGAGCCCGGTCAGGTCGTCACGTTTCACCCACAGCCGAGTTCCTCCACCGAGGTTCGGGCCCGCTTCGAGGGCCGTGGGCAGCGTTGCGAGCCGAGCTCGTTCGAGATGATCGAACACAACCTTCATGCTAGGCAATTGAGTCGATGCCGAAGACCGACTGGAATCCGCTGTTGCGCGATCAGTTCGACCAGCCGTACTGGAACGAACTCCAAGCGTTCGTCGCCGACGAGCGACGCACGCACACCGTGTACCCGCCGCCCGACGACGTGTTTGCCGCGCTGCACCTGACGTCGTACGCCGACACGCGCGCTGTCATCCTCGGCCAGGATCCCTATCACGGGCCGCAGCAGGCGCATGGGCTGTGCTTCTCCGTGCGCCCGGGAGTCCGCGTCCCGCCGTCGCTCGTCAACGTGCACAAGGAGCTGCACGACGATCTCGGTCTGACGATTCCCGATCACGGCAACCTCGAGGCGTGGGCACGCAACGGCGTGTTGTTGCTCAACACGACACTCACCGTCCGCGCCGGCGAGGCCGCATCGCACCAGAAACACGGTTGGGAGACGTTCACCGACCACGTCATCGGCATCGTGGGCGCCAAGCCCGAGCCGGTGGTGTTCATCCTGTGGGGCAACTCCGCCCGGCGTAAACGGGAGCTGATCGATTCGAGGCATATCGTGATCGAGTCGGCGCATCCGTCACCACTGTCGGCGCACAACGGCTTCTTCGGGAGCAAGCCGTTCAGCCGGGCGAATGCGGCACTCGTGGCGGCCGGACGCGAACCGATCGACTGGAATCTCGACGGTTCGGGAAGGATGTAGGCCATGGCGTGGACGACGAGCGAGCGGATGCTGGACCTACGCGCGAAACATCCGGCGATCGAGGTGGCCGTCGACACACTCGACGGATGGCGCCGACACATCTCCGGACGCAACGCGTCGGTGCTGGCGTTCTTCGGCTTCCTGTCGATCTTCCCGTTGATGCTGGCGGCAACCACCATCCTGGGGCTCGTCCTGAAGGACAACCAGGAATTGCAGGAACGGATCATCAACGGTGCCCTCGCCGACATCCCGGTGCTGGGTCAGCAACTCCAGAACGACCCGGCGTCACTCAGCGGGAGCGTGTGGGTCTTGATCGCCGGCCTCGCGACCGCCCTGTGGAGCGCCACGAAGGCCTTCGTCGCGATGCAGGGGGCGTTCGACGACGTCTGGGAGATCGACGTCGACCACCGCGACGCCATGCCGAAGCAGCGCGGCAAGGCCGTGCTCGGACTGGTGTTCATCGGCGCGGCTCAGATCGCCAGCCTCACGATCAGCACGATCGTCAAGGCGGCCGATCTTCCGCTCGCCGGGCGCATCGTGCTCGCGGTCGCGACGGTGGCGATCAACATCTCGATGCTGGCGGCGATGCTCCGCTTCCTCACCGCGGCCGAGCCGACCTGGCGCGACATCTGGCCCGGTGCGGTCACCGCCGGGATCGCCTACACCCTGATCCAACGCTTCGGCACCGACATCGTGATGCGGATCACGAAGAACGCAAGTGACACCTACGGCCAGTTCGCCGTCGTGCTGGGCCTGGTCACCTGGCTCAGCCTGCTGGCGATCGTCACGATCATGAGCGCCGAACTGAACGCCGCACTGGTGCGACATCGTGAGGGGTCACTCGATCGCGTCGACCCGCTCGGCGCCGACGCGAACACCGCCCCCGCCCAGCGATGAGCTTCCGGCGCAACAGGTGGCCGTGAACCTCATCGCAGCGGGGTGATCGCGGCGGACGATGAGTTTCCTGCCCGACAGGTGATCTGAAACCTCATCGCAGCGGGGTGATCGCGGCGGACGATGAGATTCAGTCGTGGACGTGATCGGCGAGGCGGGTGACGACGGCGCTCGCCGACCCGAGCGTGCGGTGCACCGGGCACTTGTCGGCGATCTCGAGCAGCTTGGCCAGGTCGGCGTCCGTGAGGTCGTCGCCGGCGATGTGGAGCACGCGTTCGAACCGGTCGATCATTCCGCTGCGACCGTCCAGATGCTCGTTGGCGGCGCACTCGTCGCAGTCGTCGGCGTGCACTTTCCCGTGGCTGACCTCCACGGTCACCTGATCGAGCGGGAGTTGCTTGCGGTCGGCATACATGCGCAACGTCATCGACGTGCAGGCGCCGAGGGCGATGCCGAGGAAGTCGTACGGTGACGGACCGGCGTCGTATCCCCCAACCGATTCGGGCTCGTCGGCGAGCAGGCGATGGCTCCCCACGACGACGTGGTTGAGGAAGGCCCCCTGGCTCGTCTCGGCGACCACCACCGGTGCGGTGGCGCGGGGAGCATCGAGCGCGCCACTCTCGTCGACGATGTACCGATTGGCGAACGCTCCGATCATCGATGCCGCGAACGCCGCATCCGGGAACACCGACAGCAAGTGGTCGGCGCCGTCGAGCGACACGAAGTTCTTCGGATGCCGGGCGGCGAGGAAGATCTCCGCAGCGTTGTCGATGCCCACCGTGTTGTCGATCGGTGAATGCAGCACGAGCAACGCCTTCTTCATCGTGGCGACCCGCTCGGTGACCACGTGATTGCGGAGATCGTCGACGAACTGCCGGCGAATCGTGAACGTCCGGCCTGCGAGCTGCACCTCGGCCGCCCCTGTCGACTCGATCTCGTCGAGCGACGACGAGAACACCCCGGTGACGTGTTCGGGGCTCGACGGCGCGCCGATGGTCGCAATCGCCCGCGCCTCGGGAATCAACTCGGCGATCGCCAGGACCGCAGCACCGCCGAGCGAGTGACCGATGAGCACTTGCGGGGCTCGATGGTTGTCACGCAGCCAGTCGGCAGCGGCGACGAGGTCGTCGGTGTTCGACGTGAAGTTGGTGTTGGCGAATTCGCCCTCGCTCATGCCCAGCCCGGTGAAGTCGAAGCGCAACACGCCGTATCCCACATCGGTGAGCGCGTTGGCGATCCGGGACGCCGCGTGGATGTCCTTGCCACACGTGAAGCAGTGAGCAAACAACGCAAACGCACGCGGTGGGCCTGCCGGGAGGTCCAATCGAGCCGCGAGTTGTGCACCTTGGCTTCCGGGAAACGTGATCCGTTCGATGCGTGCACCCATGTCGGCAAGGTACCCGACTTGCCGCTCGGGGTCTTCGGCGTGCGGCCGCTGCGCACTACCATCGCCTCGGATGCACCCCGTCGACCAGACCATCGGCCGACCATGACGGCAATCCTCGCTGCCGGCGACACTGCGGTCGGACCAGCCCTGGCACTGATTCTCGGCGCGGGCATGCTCGCTCAGTGGCTGGCCTGGCGCACACAGATCCCCTCGATCATCGCGCTGCTGCTCGCTGGCCTGCTCCTCGGTCCCGTGACGGGCATCGTCGATCCCGACGAGCTCCTCGGCGGAACCCTCTTTCCGTTGGTGTCGCTGGCGGTCGCCGTCATCCTCTTCGAAGGCGGCCTCGACCTCCCGCCTCGCGAGCTGCGATCAACCGGCACCGTCGTTCGACGGTTGATCACCTTCGGCGCCGTGGTGACGTTCCTCGTCGCCTGGTTCAGCGCCCGCGAGATCTTCGGGATCTCGAACGAGGCGGCGCTGGTGCTCGGCGCCGTACTGGTCGTGACCGGACCCACCGTCGTCGGGCCGCTGCTGCGTTTCGTTCGACCGACCGGCACGACGGGACCGATTCTTCGTGCAGAGGGTGTGCTGATCGACCCGATCGGGGCCACCGGCGCGCTGCTCGCGTTCGAGATCGTGGTCACCGACGCGCCCGACGAGGCCGTCACGAGGTTGATCGGCGTGCTCCTGCTCACGATCGTCGCCGGTGCCGGCCTCGGTTTGGCCGCCGCGCTGGCGCTCGACACGGCACTGCGCCGGTTCCTGATCCCCGACCAGCTGGCGGTCCCGGTCACGTTCGCATTCGTCGTGGCGTCGTTCGTCGCCGCGAACCAGGTGCAGGAGGAGGCCGGGCTGCTCGCCGTCACGGTGCTCGGCATCTACCTCGCCCGCCATGAGAGTTCGACCATCCGTCAGGTCCTCGAGTTCAACGAGAGCCTCCGGACGCTCCTGATCTCGGTGCTGTTCATCCTCCTGGCAGCGCGCATCCAGGCCGACGCGCTCAAGGACGTGCTCGTCCCGGCGATCGGTTTCGTCGCGGTGTTGGTGTTGGTCGCGCGACCGCTTTCGGTGCTGGTCGCGACCGTTCGTACGTCGTTGAACTGGCGCGAGCGGATGTTCCTCATGACGATGGCACCGCGCGGAATCGTGGCTGCCGCGGTCTCGGCGATCTTCGCGATCCGACTCGAGGAGGAGAACGTCCCCGACGCCTCGAAGATCGTGCCGATCGTGTTCCTGGTGATCATCGGCACGATCGTCGTCTACGGATTCTTCGCCGGCCCGGCCGCCCGCTGGCTCGGGCTCGCCGAAGCGCAGGCGAACGGCGTCCTCATCGCGGGCTCGCACGCCGTGGGGCGTGGACTCGGCACCGAGCTCGACAAGCGCAACATCAAGACGCTGCTGGTCGACACCGATCCGTACAACGTGACCAGAGCCATCGCTGCGGGTCTCCCGGCACGGCGCATGAGCGTGCTGTCGGAGGAGGCGAGCCACGCCCTCGATCTGCGCGGCATCGGTCGGCTCCTCGCGTTCACCTCGAACGACGAGGCCAACGCGTTGGCGACGGCCCGATTTGCCCGCGTCTTCGGCCGCCGAGAGGTCTTCCAGCTGGCCCCGGAGAAGCGCCGCGCCGGTGATTCGGCGGTGCCCGAGGAGCACCTCGGGCGGATCATCGGCATCGAGGGGCTGACCTACTCGACCCTCGACGAACACTCCCGCCAGGGCTGGCGGGTCCGCGGCGCGCGGAGCAGCAACATCGTGACAGCGGCAGTCGAGGCCGATCTCTTCATTCCGATGGTCCGCGTCGCCGAGGGGCGCATGTCATTCCTGTGCCGCAACGATCCGCTCCCGACCGAGGGTGACGTGATCGGATTGGCAGCGCCGTCGCTGCTCAAGCAACTCGACGACGACATCGCCGCCCACGAGGACACGAATCCAACCGGAGCGCAACGCCCGGCACCGTGAGCCGACGGGTCTGATCACCCACGCGGCGTCTCGGCCGCGTCTGCGCGCTCAGCTGCGGCCGAAGCCGAACAGGTGCTGGCCGACCTTGCGCATCTGGATCTCCTCGGATCCCTCGGTGATGCGGTACCGGCGGTGGTGGCGGTAGATGTGCTCGAACGGCATGTGGCGGGAATACCCGACGCCACCACAGGTCTGCATCGCCCGATCGGCGGCATCGCACGCGAGACGGTTGGCGCGGTAGTTGCACATCGCCACGAGATGGGTGACCTCCATGTGGTGCTTCGTGTCGAGCATCGTGGCGGTGTACCTGACGAGCTGGCGCAACATGGCCGCTTCGGTGTGCAGCTCGACGAGGGGGAACTGGATGCCCTGGTTGACCGACAGCTTCTTGCCCCATGTGGTGCGACTGTTGGCGTAGGCGACCGCCTCGTTGATGCAGAACTGCGCAGCCCCGAGCGACGAGGCGGCCTGACGGATGCGATTCTCGTGCACGAAGTGCTGGGCCAGCTCCAGGCCCCGGTCGACCTCGCCGAACAGTGCATCGGCGCCGACACGAACGTCGGTGAGGCTCACTTCTGCATGGTCGGTGGGCATGTTGAACGTCCACCAGAAGAACTCGACCTGGAACCCGGGCGCATCGGTCGGCACCAGAAACGCACTGATGCCCTTCGGGCTCCCCGGCTCGCCGGACGTGCGGGCGAAGATGATGTCGTGGGTGGCGTGATGGAGCCCCGAGTTCCAACGCTTCATGCCGCTGATGATCCATTCGTCACCGTCGCGGACGGCGGTGGTCTCCATGTAGGTCGCATCGCTGCCGTGGTTCGGTTCGGTGAGGCCGAACGCGAGGCGGCGCGTCCCGTCGAGGAAGCCGGGCATCCAGTCGATCTTCTGCTGCTCGGTGCCGAAGTCCCGCATCATCAGCACCGTCGGAAAGTTGCCCACGATCGACGACTCGTTCTGGAGGTCGTTGTGCAGACCGAGCCCCTTCGCGGCGAGATGCTCGCGGATGATCGCCATCTTGAGGTTGCTCGCGTCCTGGCCGCCGAACTCGGCCGGCAGCGCGAGGCGCAGCCACCCGGCCTCGTCGGCGCGCCGCCGCATCTCGCGCAGCAACGCCTCCCAGTCGGCTCGGGGCACACCGTCGTTGTCGAAGTCGGTGCGCGCCCATTCGCGGCGATGGTCGAAGAACCGGATGTTGTCGTCCTGCAATTCGAGCGGCCTGATCTCCGCGTCGATGAAGGCGTCGATCTGATCGAGCGTGTCTTGGATGTCGGCGGGGATCTCGAAGTCCATCGGGCGAGTGTCGCAATGCGAGAGCGACAGCGACGAGTCAGAACAGCGTGAGCCCGCCCGAGACCATCAGCGTCTGCCCGGTGACCCACCGTGCGGCGTCCGACGAGAGGTAGACGACGGCGTCACCGATGTCGCGAGGCGTGCCGAGGCCGAGCGGAATCCGCTCGCTGAGCGCGTCGAGCGGATAGTCCTTCGCTTCCATGTTGTCGAAGAGGTGCGACGTCGGCACCGGCCCCGGTGCGATGCCGTTGACACGGATGTCGGGTGCCAGCTCGTGCGCCATCGACTGCGTCAACGAATTCACTGCTGCTTTGCATGCGGAGTAGTGGCCGGCACCGCGCACCGGACCGAACGCCGCCATCGAGGAGATGTTGATGATGCTGCCCCAACGCATCTGCTCGACCGCCGCCATCGCTCCGTCCCACACCGCCGTGAAGTTGAGCGCGAGACACTCGTCCCACTCGCGACGCGTGAGCTCGGTCAACGACTTCGACACCGTCGTTCCACCTGCGTTGTTCACCCACACGTCGAGATGGCCGAACTCCTCGACGGCCGCCGTTGCCAGCGAACCGAGCGCGAACAGGTCGGTCACGTCGGTCTTGACGGCCAGCGCCTGTCCTCCGGCGTCACGGATGGAGGTCGCAACGGCGTCGACTTCGTTCCAGCTGCGCGCGCCGAGCACGACCGCCGCGCCCGCCTCGGCGAGACTGCGCGCGATTCCTTCACCGATCCCGCGGCCGCCTCCGGTCACGACCGCGACACGCCCCTTCAGTCTCCAGCGCTGCCCCATCCCACAAGATTCTGACTCATGACCTGACGCCATGGTCAGGGCCAAAGGTTGACTTCCGTCACACCGCGTCACACGGTGCCGGTCAAACGTGACGGAATCAGGCGTCGCGGCGACGTTCGAGGAGCGCCGTGACGGCCTTGCCGTCGGCCTGCCCCCGCGACTCCTTCATCACTGCGCCGACGAGCGCGCCGAGTGCCTTGCCCTCACCGCTGCAGTACTTGGCCCAGGCCTCGGGCTGCGCGGCGATCGCCGCGTCGACCATCGTTTCGAGTTCGGAGGCATCCATCGCCTCGAACCCCTTCGCCGCCGCGATCGCGCGCGCGTCGCCGCCACCTCCGGCGGCCAACTCCGCGAGTACCTGCTTGGCCTGGGTGGCGGTCAGTTCTCCGTCGATCTCCATCCGGGTGAGCGTCGCGAGCGCGGCGGCGGGCACCGATGGGCGGGCACCTTCGTCGGCAAAGGCCTCCTTGACGTGCACGAGCGCGCGGCTCGCATCACCACCCGCCGCGGCAACGGCGAGCACGTAGGCGTCCTGGTCACGGTCGGTCACGACGAGGATGGCTTCGGCGTCGGGACGCTGTCCGGTCGCCGCGGCGAGCAACACCCGACGCGCCGCCGGCAGCACCGGCAGCGAGAAGCGAACTCGTTCGATCCACTCGGGATCGGGATCGACGACGACGAGGTCGGGTTCCTGGAAGTACCGGTAGTCGTCGGCGTCCTCCTTCGAGCGCAACGTGTGCGTCCGGCCGTCGGTCTCGTCCCAGTGTCGCGTCTCCTGGCGGATCGACTCGCCGGCTTCGAGCATGCCGACCTGACGTTGCGCTTCGTACTCGATCGCCCGACCGACCGAGCGCACCGAGTTGACGTTCTTGATCTCGCATCGCGTGCCGAACTCGGCACCCGGCAGGCGGACGCTCACGTTCGCGTCGACGCGCATCGAGCCCTCCTCCATCTTCGCGTCGGACGCACCGACGGCGACGAGGATCGCGCGCAACTCGCTGACGTAGGCCTTGGCCTGCTCCGGGGTTCGGATGTCGGGACGGCTGACGATCTCGACCAGCGGCACACCGGCGCGGTTGAAGTCGATCAACGAATGCTCGCTCCCGTGGATGCGCCCGCCTGTCCCGCCGACATGCGTCGACTTGCCGGTGTCCTCCTCGAGATGGGCGCGTTCGATGCCGACACGGAACCCATCGGGCAGGTCGAGCCAGCCGTCGATGCAGATCGGCTCGTCGTATTGGCTGATCTGATACGCCTTCGGCATGTCGGGGTAGAAGTAGTTCTTGCGGGCGAAGGTCGAGCGCTGCACGGTGCAGTTGACGGCCAGGCCGAGGCGCATTGCGAGTTCGACCGCCTGACGGTTGAGCACGGGGAGCGCCCCGGGCAGACCGAGGGTCACCGGGTCGATGTTGGTGTTCGGCTCGTCGCCGAAGCGGTTGGGCGACGCCGAGAACAGCTTCGTGCGGGTGGCGAGTTCGACGTGGACCTCGAGACCCACGACCATCTCGTACCCGCGGAAGGTCCACTCGGAAGTGATGGCGTCGCTCATCGAGGCACCCGCTGTTCGAGGACTGCGGCAGTACGGAACATCATCGCCTCCTGGAGGGCGGGCGCCAGAACCTGCACACCGACCGGCAGACCGTCGTCGCCTGTCCCGAACGGCACGCTCATCGCCGGCTCGCCGGTGAGGTTCGACGGAATCGTGTAGGTGTCGCAGAGATACATCGACATCGGGTCCGATGTCTTGTCCCCGAGGTGGAAGGCGACCGTCGGCGATGCCGGCGTCAGCAGCACATCGGCTCGCTCGTACGCCCTCGCAAAGTCGTCGGCGATGCGTTGGCGGACCTTCAGCGCCCGTCCGTAGTAGGCGTCGTAGTACCCCGCCGACAGTGCATAGGTGCCGAGCATGATCCGCCGCTTGACCTCGGCTCCGAAACCGTCGGTGCGCGTCGCGGTGTACATCGCATTGGTGTCGGGGGCCTCGACGCGATTGCCGAAGCGGACGCCGTCGTAGCGGGCGAGGTTGCTCGACGCCTCGGCAGGTGCGATCAGATAGTAGGCGGTGAGGCCGTACGTGAAGGCCGGCACCTCGACGTCGACGATCTCGGCCCCTGCGTCGCGCAGTGCATCGAATGCCTGCTCGAGTCGTTCGACGACGTCGGAGCTCGCGCCCTCCGGCAGGTCCGTGATCCGACCGACGCGAAGCCCTGCGACGCCGAAGTCGAGCTGGCGAGTGATGTCGAGTGACCCCTGGCGGATCGAGGTCGAGTCGAGCGGATCGTGCCCCGAGATCGACTCGAGCAGCAGCGACGCGTCGGCGACCGTCGTGGAGAAGGGCCCGATCTGGTCGAGGCTCGAGGCGAACGCGATCAGCCCGTATCGACTGACGGCGCCATAGGTCGGCTTGACCCCGACCACGCCACACAGCGCGGCCGGTTGACGAATCGATCCGCCAGTGTCGGAGCCGAGGCTCAGCGCCGCGAATCCCGCGGCCACCGCGGCCGCCGACCCGCCGCTCGAACCTCCGGGGACCCGGGTGGTGTCATGCGGATTGCGAGTCGGACCGAACGCCGAGTTCTCGGTGCTCGATCCCATCGCGAACTCGTCGAGGTTGGTCTTGCCGATGACGATCGCACCCGCTTCGCGGAGTTTGGTGACGACCGTCGCGTCGTACGGCGGCCGCCAACCGTCGAGGATCTTCGACGAGCACGTCGTCGGGATGCCTCGCGTGCACATGTTGTCCTTGAGCGCGATCGGCACCCCGGCGAGGGGGCCGACGTCGCGTCCGACGGAGACCGCATCGTCGATCTCGGCGGCTCGCTCACGCGCCTCGTCTGCCAGCACGAGATTGAACGCGTGGATGTCGTCTTCGCGGCGCTCGATCTCCGCAAGATGCCGTTCGACGACCTCGGTCGCTCGGACGATGTTGTTGCGGACGTTCCAGGCGATGTCGATGGCCGTTGTCGGAAACGAGTCGGTCAGATCGGTCATCAGTCGTCCAGGCCGATGATCGGTGGCACCCGGAAGCGCCCGTCTTCTGCGGCGGGTGCCGCGGCAAGCACTTCGTCACGGTCGAGGCAGTCCATCTCGATGTCCTCGCGCATCACATTGGCGATGGGCGTTGGGTGGGTCATGGGCGTGACGCCGTCGAGATCGAGAGCGTCGATGTCGGCGAAGTGATCCAGCATGTCGCTCAGCTGATGCGTCGCATGCAGCAATTCGTCGTCGCTGAGCGACAGCCGAGCGAGCTTGGCCACCTTCGCGACTGCCTCGGGGGTGATGCGGTCGGACACGACCTACGAGGCTACCGGCCCTCCCACGCGGGTGTGGGGGCTGGGCCGATGTAGCGCGAGGACGGGCGGATGAGCTTCGCGGCAGCCGCCTGTTCGACGATGTGGGCGCACCAGCCCACCGTGCGGCTGACGGCGAACGTCGGTGTGAACATCGAGCGCGGCAGGCCGGCGGTCTCCATCACCACGCCCGCATAGAACTCGACGTTGCTCGGGAGCGGCCGGCCGGGCTTGAGTTCGGCGAGAGTGACCAGGATCTCGGCTTCGACGGCGATCGCGAACTCGACGAGGTCACCACCGAGCCGTTCGGCGACCTCCCGCAGCAGTGCCGATCGCGGGTCCGGGGCGCGGTAGACCGCATGCCCGAACCCCATGATCCGTCGACCGGCCGCCATTTCACCGCGCACCCAGTCGGCGGCCCGATCGACGGACCCGATCTCGTCGAGGGCATCGAGTGCCCGGCTGGGTGCCCCGCCGTGCAGCGGCCCGGCCAGCGCTCCGAGCGCGGCGCACACGGCGTCGGCCGGATCGGCACCCGTCGACGCGACCACCCGGGCGGTGAACGTCGACGCATTGAACCCATGGTCGATCGTCAGGATCATGTACTGCTCGACGGCCCTGGCGGCGACCGGCGTCGGCACGACACCCGTCGTCTGATGCAGGTACGCGGCGGCGTGCGCGAGCGTCGGATCGGGCTCGACGGGGGCCTCATCGCGGGCAAGGCGAGACAGGGCGGCGAGGATCGACGGCACCAACGCTGCCAGATGCAGGGTCTGTTCCCGCCGGGCGGCGTCGTCGACGTCGATCACCGGGTCGAATCCGAGGACGTGCGCCGCGACGGACAACACCGCACGCAGCTTCGCCAACATCGAGGCCTCCTGCCGTGCCATCACGTCGATCACGGGCAGCAGGTCCACGGGGATCGCGCGCAGCGATGCGACCAGTGAGCGAAATGCTCGTGCCTCGTCGTCGTTCGGGAGCCGGCCTTCGCGCACGAGGAACCACACCTCCTCGAACGAGCGGGTGCGCGCCAGCGTGGTCGCGTCGTGGGCGCCGTAGTGGAAGAAGCCGCGGTCACCGTCGACCGCACCGATCGCAGTGTCGGCGGCAATCACGCCGTTGAGCCCGGCGGGGACGTCGATGAGTTGTTGTGTCATGAGATGAGTGTCCGATGGTCAACGCATCAAATCAACATTGATTTCATCAACGTTGACATCGTCAACACCGACGCCCATCATGGACCCGATGAGCACGCTCATCCGATCCACCGAGGCCGCCGCGCTGCTCAACGTCTCGAAGGCGACGCTGTATGCCTACGTGAGTCGGGGTCGCCTCGGCCGAACGACTGGCGCAGACGGTCGCACATCACTCTTCTCCCGCGACGAGGTGATCCGACTTGCGGAGCGAAGCCGCCGCTCGCCGTCGGGCCCCCGAGCCACCATCGACGTCCAGGTGTCGTCGGCGGTCACCACGATCGACGAGTCGTCGTTGCGTTACCGCGGTCACGAGGTGTCGGCCCTCGTCACGGAGCACTCGTTCGAGGATGTCGCCGACCTGTTGTGGTCGGGTGGGGTCGTTCCATCGGGAACGGTCTGGCCGCCGGACGAACCCACCGACCGCGCGGCGATCGACACGGTCACCTCACTCGATCTGTCGTCGATCGGGCGGCTCACTGTCTCGGCGCACGTGATGGCCGCCCGCCGCCCAGACGACTCCCCGGCCGCTTCGGCGAAGCGACTGCTGCTCGCCGCGCCGGTCGCGCTTGGTTCCGAACGGAGAACCGGCTCCTACGCCCTGCGGCTGACGGCCGCGTGGCGTCGGCGTCCATCGGAGGAACTGGTCGCGGCCGTCGACGCCGCACTGGTGCTGCTCGCCGACCACGAACTCGCCACGAGCACGCTCGCGGTGCGCATCGCCGCGTCGGTGCGAACCACGCCGTACCTCGCATTCGCCGCGGGCCTGGCATGTCTGGAAGGGGCCCTGCACGGCGCTGCCTCCGCCGAGGCGCACCGATTCCTCGAAGCGTGCGCCGACGACGGAGCGGCAGTGGTGATCGCCCGGTTCCGTTCGGAGCGCCGACAGGTTCCCGGATTCGGCCACAAGGTCTACCGCGGTGTCGATCCGAGGTATCCCGTGCTCCTCGATCGTGTTCGGCGGCTCGACCCCGACGGTGCGGCGATGGTCGACGCGGTCGTCGCCGAGGTCGGCCGGGTGATGCCGCGCCAACCGAACGTCGACCTCGCACTCGGAGCGCTCACGTGGGTCGCCGGCCTGGAGCCGAACACGCCGATCTTCGCAGTCGCGCGCATCGCCGGCTGGGGAGCCCACTATGCCGAGGAGGTCGCCGAGCGCCCCGTGCGCTTCCGCGGTGTCGCCACGCCGATCCACCGCGGCCCCGAGGACGGCGGCTGACATCGTGCTCGCGCGAGGCGCTCACGCACCTCTGATCGACGCGCGCTCTCGATCGGCGAGAAGATGGAACAGCACGGCCGACTCGGGAGGCAGGACCGGTGGCCTGATGCCGTGCGCGGCGAGCTGCCGGCCGGTGAGCGTGATCCCGCCGGCGAGCCACTCCGGCTGCCCCGGAACGGCCCCCCAGCGCTCGCCTGGGAGCGGCACGTGGACGACGCGGTAGCGAGTGGCGGGATCGAGGTCGGGGAGGCGCAGCACGGGCGGCGTCAGGCTGGCGCCGGTGGTCAGTTGGGCGAACGACACCAGGGCCTCCGACCGATCGGGCGCATAGACGCCGTGCGCGCAGTACGTCGGCTCGGTGTCGAATCGAACGGTGTCGCCACCGTGCAGGAGCGGCCGGTGCTGCTTGTGCAGCGCGATCGTTGCGGCCAGCTGCTCCCGGTCTCGCTCGTCGAGCTTGGTGACGTCCCACTCGACGCCGAGATGGCCGAACAGTGCCGTCGCGGCCCGAAACGCGAAGGAGTGCACTCGCCCGGTGGTGTGGGCGCGGCTCGGGCCGATGTGGGCGCCCATCACCTCTGGTGGCAGCAGCATCGACGCGCCGCGCTGGATGGTCTGACGTTCGAGCGCATCGTTGCAGTCGCTCGTCCACACCCGTTCGGTGCGCCGGAGGATCTCGAGGTCGATGCGCCCACCCCCGCTCGCACACGATTCGAACTCGACCAACGGATGACGAACGCGGAGCTCGTCGAGCATCGAGTAGAGCGCCACGGTCTGGTCGTGGGTGCCGGCGGCGCCGGAGGCACCCGAACCCTGCACGTGGTCGCGGTTCATGTCCCACTTGACGTAGGAGATGTCGTGATCGCGCAACAGCGCGTCGAGCAGCTCGAACACGTGGGCGTAGGCGGCCGGATTGGCCAGGTCGAGCACGAGTTGGTGGCGACCGAGCACGGGTTCGTATCCCTCGGTGGTCAGCGCCCATGCGGGATGCGCCCGCATCAGATCGCTGTCCGGATTCACCATCTCCGGCTCGACCCAGATCCCGAACTCCATGCCCAACCCGGTGACGTGGTCGATCAGCGGCGTCAAGCCGTTCGGGTACACCTCGGGCGACACCCACCAATCGCCGAGCCCGGAGGTGTCGTCGCGTCGCGAACCGAACCAGCCGTCGTCGAGCACGAACCGTTCGACACCGACGGCGGCGGCCACATCGGCCAGCTCGCGCAGTCGATCGCCGTCGTGGTCGAAGTAGACCGCCTCCCACGTGTTGAGGAGCACCGGTCGCGGCGTCGTGGGGTGCACCGGGCTCGAACGCACCGCGCGATGGAAGCCCCAGCTCGCCGGGGTGAGCCCGTGGTCGGAGTACACGCCGACGAACGAGGGAGTCGCGTACGTCTCGCCCGGCTCGAGCACGACCTCGCCCGGATGCAGCAGCTCGCCGCCCTGGACATACCGACGCCCGTCGGCGAGACGTTCCGCCAACATCGTGTGGTTTCCGCTCCAGGCGACGTGCATCCCCCACACCTCCCCGGCCCACTCGCCGAAGCCGTTCGTACCGACGAAGACCAGTGGTGGGTGTTCGTGCGACGTTCGCCCGCGACGATTCTCGGACAGCACCGCGCCGTGGGTCCACGGTGAACGGGTCGGCTGCAACTCGCGGGCCCAGCGACCCTCGAAGCGCAGCAACTCGTCGGCCTCTGACGGCACCGGCAGCGTGACCCTGAGCGCATCGAGCGAGTAGCGACGCGACGCCGTGTTGGTCAACTCGACCCGCACGGCCAGTACGTCGTCGACGGTGATCGTCGTCACGAGGGTCAGCTCGGCACGATCGTCGCGCGACTCGACGATCAACGATCGTCCGTCGAGGCGGTGTGACACCGGGCCGAATCGCGGCGCCCACGCCCGACCGCCACCGCGGCGACCCTCCAGACCGGGGCGCCCTGGGAACCCGTCGGCGTGCAGCGGAATCAGGCTGATCGGAGCCACGACGCCGAGGGCACCGGTCACAGGTGGCCGCCCGATCGCGCCGGCCATGTTCGCGAGGTCGGCGTCGGTGCCGAGCGGCGCGCCCCAGTGGACGATGGTCGGTGTTCCGGACGCGACGTCGACGACGACGTCGAATGTTCGGCCGGTCAGGTGGACGAGGTCAGACACCCGCACAGTTGAGCATGCGCGACCATCCGTCCCCTCAACGGCTGCGAGCCCTCAGGATTCGGGTTCGGAGTCGTCGTCGACGGTGGGTGCCTCGGCGTCGACGACATCGGGGACGAGCGACCGGTCGTCGTGATCGTCGTCGGGTGTTCCGAGCGGGTGGACGATGACGGGTTCGGCGATCGGGTGACGTCGCATCCACGCGAGCACGATGCCGCCGATCACCACGGCGGCGAGCGCTACCCATTCATTGAGGCGCAGCCCGCCGATGCGATGCGCGGCGTCGATGCGCATGCCCTCGACCCAGAAGCGCCCGATCCCGTACCCCATGACGTACATCACGAACAGCTGGCCCGGAGCGGGACGGAATCGCTTGTCGATCCAGAGCAGTACGAGGCAGAGCCCGAGGCTCCACAGCGACTCGTAGAGGAACGTCGGGTGGAACAGCGTGCCCACGGCGTAACCGTCCTGGAGGTGGGCGGCATCGATCTCCAGCCCCCACGGCAGCGTGGTCGGTCGGCCGTACAGTTCCTGGTTGAAGTAGTTGCCCCAGCGACCGATCGCCTGCGCGAGCGGGATCGCCGGCGCGGCGCAGGTGGCGCCCGCCGCGAGCGGGATTCCCCGCTTCTTGGCGAAGTACAACCCCACCGGAATGCCGAAGAGCAGTCCCCCCGGGATGCCGAGCCCGCCGTTCCAGATCGCCGGGATCTCGCCCCAGTTGTTCCGGAACCGGTCGTAGTCGGTGACGACGTGGTAGAGCCGGGCGCCGATCACCCCGGCGGCGACCGCCCAGATCGCGATCGCGCTGGCGTCGTCCTTGGTGCCGATCTCGCGTTCCTCGAGCCGCTTGCCGAACAGCCAGACGGCAGCGATCACGCCGAGCGCGATCATGAGCCCGTACAGGTTCAGGCTGAGTGGACCGATGTCGATCGAGTTGATCGACGGGCTGGGAATGCTGGCGAGCATGATCGGGACGGTCAGCCCGCCGTGACGCGGGCGACGAACTCGCCCGCTCTGCGGTTGATCTCGTCCGCGTCGTAGTCCTGCGTGGCGACGTGATAGCTGCGTTCGAGCCACACGTGCTCGACCTCGCCGCCATAGCCGGCCGCGAGTTGCTCGCTGTTGGCCGGATCGACGACGTGGTCCTGGCGCGACGTGATCAGCAGCAGCGGCATCGTCAGCTCGCCGTAACGATCGGACATCGGGATCAGCCCGTCGTTCATCAGCGACAACATGGCGCGCAGTGGCACGCCGTCGTACGCGATCTCGACGGCGTCGGGGTCGGCGATGTCGCCGCCGATCGCCGGTGCGATCTCGGTCCCGTCGGCCACCATCTCACTCAGCATGTCGATCACCTCGGCCGGTTGACCCATCGTCGCCGGGTTCACACAGACCAGGCCTGCGACGTCGGGCAGGTTGAGACCCGACCACAGCGTCAGGCTGCCACCCATGCTCAGTCCCATCACGACGATGCGGTCGGCCCTGCCTTCGAGTCGGGAGTGTGCCGCGCCCACCTCGCCGATCCAGTCGGCCCACGCGGTGTCGAGCATGTCCTCGATGGTGGTGCCGTGCCCCGGAAGGCGTGGCATCTCGACGTGGTGGCCGAGCGCGACCATCGCCTCGGCGAGCCCGCGCATCGAGGATGGGTTCCCGGTGAACCCGTGCAGCACGAGGACGCCGACATCGGTCGTGCCGACATGCGAGAGCGGTTCGGCGCCTGGAAGGACTGGTGGTGTCGTCATCGACCCCGTTTCTACTCGCTCCGTCGCCGATCCGGAACCCAGCCGCGCCGATGTTCGAATCCGTCCACGATGTGCCAGCACCTCGCGAGGGGTCAGCGGTAGGGGTCCTCGGGGCTCAGCGGTTCGTCCCACCAGTCGGCGGGGACGGCGGTCGACTGCCACTCGGGGTCGGGGTAGATGCAGTCGACGGGACATGCAGGCAGGCACTTGTCGCACCCGCTGCACAGCTCGGGAATGATGATCACATCGGCGCCGTGGTTGAAGATCGCCCCGAAGTGTGGCGGGCAGTGACGCAGGCACGCGTCGCAGTTGATGCACTCGGACATCTCGATGCGCAACGGCACCTTCTGCCACTTGTCGTTGCGCGTGCGCAGCGAGATGCGCTCGTCGCGGGTGCCGGCCATCGCCGCCGATGGTAACCCGGCCCGCTCGCCTCGTCTTGACCCGCGGGTCAAGATCGGTTGGACTGTCGGCGTGACGAACGCCAGCGCCGACTCCATCGACGCGCCGAACGACGAACGCCAGCACACCGAACACGGTCTCGAGCGCAAGCAGCAGCTGCTCGATGCCGCCGCAGAACTGTTCGCCGACCGCGGGTACGCAGCCACTCGAATCGCCGACATCTGTACCGCCGCCGGTGTCGCCAAGGGGCTGTTCTACTGGTACTTCCCGACGAAGGGGGCACTGTTCGCCGAACTGGTCCGCACCATGCGACTACGTCTGCGCCGCGCTCAGGGTGCCGTCCTCGACCCGGACGCCGACGCCGTGACCCGGATCGCCAACGGCGCCGAGGCCAGCGTGCGATTCATGGCGGACCATGCTGCGTACTTCGCGCTGCTCGACGTGGAACGCACCGACCCCGACGTCGCCGACGTGCTCGACGAGGGGGCGGGCGTCTACCTCGACGACGTTCGACGTCTGGTCGAGGAGGGCCAGCGGGCCGGGCACATCGCCGACGCACCGTCGAGTCTCGTCGCCGTCGGCGTCCTCGGAACGGTGTCGTCGTTCTCCAACTCGTACCGCAACGGTCGGTTGGGCGACGACGTCACCGTCGACGACCTCGCCGCGTTCGTTCGTCGCTGGGTCGCCAGCGCGCTCTCCTGACGACCGGTCGAGTCAGGCCAGCTGATCGGCCAGTTCGGGATGGCGGGCGATCATCACCTTGACGAACGCACCGACCAGATCTGGCTCGAACTGCGACCCTGACCCCGACATCACGAAACGGACGGCTTCGGCAAGATTCCAGCCGCGCTTGTACACCCGACGGGTCGCCAGCGAGTCGAACACGTCGGCGATGGCGACGATGCGGCCCGACAACGGGATCGCCAGACCGCTGAGTCCGTTCGGATACCCCGATCCGTCCCACCATTCGTGGTGCGACCATGCGGCTTCGGCAGCCATCGAGAACAGCTCGGTCGACACGCCCGACAGGAGTCGGCGCCCGAGCACGGTGTGCTGTTTGACCTCGTGGTACTCCTCGACCGTGAGTGGACCGGGCTTGAGCAGCACCGTGTCGGACACGGCGACCTTGCCGATGTCGTGCAGACGAGCCGCGAGTCGCAACCGCTCGCACCATTCGGGTTGCTGACCGATCGCATGGCCGATCTCGGCAGCGAGATCACCGACCGCGCTCGTGTGCTTGGTCGTGTTCCCTCCCCGGAACTCCGCCAGCGCCGCCACCCGCTCGAACGCTTCGAGGTGGTAGGCGTCGACATCGGCGTGGCCGGCTGCGTAGTCGGCGATCAGGCCCGTGGTCTTGAGTCGTGTGATCTCGGCGAGCTGGCGCGCGGCCTCGTTGTCGTGCGCGACCTGAACGGTCCGCAGGCGCAGGTCGGCGGCATCGGTGAAGATCTCACGGTGGAGCGCGAAGTGACGTTCGCGGTGCTCGAGCGCCTCGGCGTGGCGATCGGCGTGCTTGTACGCCACCGCCAGGAGATCGTGCACCTCGAGCTCGAGCTCTCGGTTGTCGGTCCGATCCGCCAGATCGAGCGCGGCGAGCAGCGAGGCGATCGCCTCGTCGGCCTGGCCGCTACGAAGCGCGACACGCCCCTCCGACACCATGATGCCGAGTTGTTCGGTCGGGGTGAGCTGCGCCCCATCGACCCCCCGGGTGGCCCAGTCCTGGCGAGCCTCGACGAAACACGCGGCCGCACCGTCGTGATCCGACAGTCCGACGTGCGCTTCCGCGAGGTCGGCGAGCAGACTGCCGACGAGGTGTGGGGCGTGGACGCGAGCCAACTCGACCGCTCGGCGCCCGAGACCGATCGCCTCGAGGTGCTCACCGCGGCGTCCCCGGATGCGAGCGAGATTGCCCAGGACCATGGCATCGACATCCGGTCGTCCCAACGCCTCGTTGACCGCCAGGGCGTTCTCGTAGGTGCTGATCGCCCGGTCGTAGTCGGCCATCGACTGATAGATCGCCGCGATCGAGTGCAGGATCCGGCCCTCGTCGACGGCATGCTCGGTCGCCCGGTACACCTGGAGCGCTCGCAGACAGTGGTCGAGCGCCCCCGCGTAATTGCTGGCCTGGTAGTAGACGACGCCGATCAGGTGGAGCGACCAGGCGAGCGTCAGGCTGATCGAGTGCGGTTCGGCGAGCTCGACCGCTTCGGAAGCAAGCGCGAACGCATACTCGGTGCGCCCACGTTGGTGGGCGATCGAGGCGAGCTGGTAGAGCGCCTCGGCCTCGGCCTCGCGCAGGTCATGCGCCCGGGCGATGACCCGTGCATCGAGTGCGAGCTGGCGGGCCTGATCGGTGTCGACGGCCCGGCACGACGCGGACTCGTCGAGCAGCGAGCGGACCCGCTGCTGCTCGATCGCCAGCTCTGTCGTCGAGGTTTTGTGCACCAGTCGTCCTCATTCGCCCATGCGCCCGAGCTCGTGCTCGTGTGACGTCAGCGACAGTAACCCGGAAAATGGTGCCGGTACGAGGCCTTCGGGCGATCTTGAGCAAGTTCAGACCGGGAGGGAGCGTCGACCACGGTGCGTATTCTGACCAACGCTATGCGACGACACAGCGGCGCCCGACGCGTCGATCGGGGTGCGATCTGGGCCTTCACGCCCGTGGTCGCCATGGTGCCGTTCAGCCTGCTCGCACTCTTTCTGATCTGGTTGCCGATCGGCTGGGCCACACCGGTGCGGTACTGGTGGTTCGTCGTCGGCTTCCTGGTGGCCGGAATCGGCCTCTTCGTGCGTCCCATTCAGGTCTTCGTGCTCACTCCCCTCCTCGGCGCACGCCGAGCGACACTCGAGGAAGCGGCGGTGATCGAGCCGCTGTGGGCGCAGATTGCCCAGGCCAACGACCTCCCGGCGAGCCGGTTCGTCGTGCGCGTGCTCCCGTCGGAGGAACTCAACGCCTTCGCGTGTGGTGGCCACCTCGTGGTGGTCACTTCGTACGCGATCGACGAACTCTCCCAGCGACAACTGCAGGGCGTGCTCGCTCACGAACTGAGCCATCACCTCGGGTTGCACACCGTGGCGATCACGATCGGGCACTGGTTGTCGGCTCCGGTCGTCCTGCTGGCGCGCATCGGGTTCTTCCTCGAGAACGTCGCGCACGCGGCGGCCGGCAGCTTCGGCCGTCGGTCGCCACTCATCTCGGCACTCGGCAACGTCGTGGCGGCGATCGTGAACGGGTTGTCGTGGATCTTCACCGCCGCGTTGCGTGGGAGCGACGCGCTCGCCAATCTCGTCGGGCACTCCTCCGAGTTCGAGGCCGACCGACGGGCGGTTCGCATGGGCTTCGGACGCGAATTGGCAAGTGCACTGCGGCAGGTGCTCGCCGGCGGATCGGGCGGTCGACCGATCGGTTGGCGGGCGCGCCTTCGAGCATCGCATCCGCCGGCGCGGACCCGTGTGGCGCGCATCGAGGCGCTCATGCGTCACCCTGCCCAGTGACGGTTCACGCGGTGATTGGCGCCACGACCGCGTCCAGGACGAGAGCGAGGTCGGCCGGCGCGAGGCCGATGTCCATCCCCCGCTTCCCTCCGCTGACGTACACGACGTCGAACAGATCGGCGGACTCGTCGATGACCGTCCTCAACGTCTTGCGCTGGCCGATCGGGCTGATCCCGCCCACGATGTACCCCGACGACCGTTCGGCGCGTGCCGGATCGCACATCACGGCCTTCTTCGCTCCGACCGCGGCGGCGATGCGCTTCATCGACAGCTGACAGCTCACCGGGACGACGGCGACGATCAGCTCGTCGTCGGCGACGACCACGAGGGTCTTGAAGACCTGGTCGTGATCGAGACCGAGTGCTTCGGCGGCCTCGCGCCCGAAGTCGCGAAGATCGTCACCGCGTTCGTACTCGTGGATCGTGAAGTCGATCCCTGCGGCCTCGAGGGTCACGACTGCTGGGGTCACGGCACGACTGTAGGGCCGGCGCACACTTGTAGTGTCGCCTCGTGCGTCTCTCCGCCGACCCCTCGACGTCGCCGACCGACTACGACTTCACACACGACATCCGGGTGCGATTCGTCGAGACCGATGCGATGGGCATCGTGCACCACAGCAATTACCTGCACTACTTCGAGGAGACCAGGGTCGCGTATCTCCGCGAGATCGGACACCCGTTCACCGAGTGGCGCGAGGCGGGCCTCGAGTCCCCGGTGCTGGAGTCGTTCGTGCAGTACCGCAAGCCGCTGGAGTTCGACGACCTGATGACGGTGCACCTCCACCTCGCCGAGGTGACACGTGCGACGTTCCAGATGGCCTACCTCATCACGGTCGCCGGTCCCGACGGAGTCGCGCAGGTCCGCGCGACCGGGGTGACGGTGCACGGATGCGTCACCACCCAGGGGCGCCCGACCCGCCTCCCCGCTTGGCTCGTGACGATGGGCGCCGACTGACGAAACGTCACGTTTGACCCGGCACCGTGTGACGGTTCGGGTCGTCGGGCGTTGCGCTCGGTCGATACGTTCGCGGGCATGGCTGACACCTCTGCGCCGACGCGTGTGCCGCTCGTCGACTACCTCGTGCTCGATGACGGCGAACCACATCTGGCGGCCAACGAATGCACCGGTTGCGGCGCGCGATTCTTCGACCGCCGCAACGCCTGCGCGGCATGTTTCGGCACCGACTTCCGGCGCGTGAAGATCGCCACCAGCGGTGAACTGCGCACGTTCACGATCGTCGCGTTCGCGGCCCCGGGCGTCGAAGTGCCATTCGTGTCCGGCGTGATCGACTGCGACGGCACGAGCGTGCGCGCCAATCTGCGCAACGTCGAGCCCGATGCCGATCATGTGCACACCGGCATGAACGTGCAGCTGACCACCTATTCGCTCGGCACCGACGACCACGGCACCGAAGCGATCGGCTTCGCCTTCGAACCGATCTGACCCTCCGACACGACCACCGAGCACAATCACCGATCACTCGAACTGAGCACGCCGCCGAGGGAAGCGCCAGCGACGAGGCGGACGAGGCCGACCGCAACCAACCAACCACCGACCGGCCGTGAGGCCGAGACAGAGAAACGACAGGGAAAATGGACGAGATCTGGATCCTCGGGATCAACATGACCAAGTTCGGCAAGCACACCGACCGCGACGTCGTCGACCTCGCGTCCGAAGCCGTGATGGCCGCGCTCGCCGACGGTGGGGTCACGATGGCCGACATGGGAGTCATGGCCGCCGGCAACCTGATGGGCTCCGGCGGGATCGGCCAGCAGATCCAGAAGCAGGTCGGCCAGACCGGCATCGCCGTCTACAACGTGTCGAATGCCTGCGCCACCGGTGCGACCGCGCTGCGCACCGCGATCATGTCGATCAAGGCCGGCGAATCCGACATGGGCCTCGCGGTCGGCGTCGAGAAGCTGGCCGGCGTCGGACTCCTCGGAGGCGGCGGTCGCGCCAAGAAGGACGGCAACGAGTGGGAGCCGCAGGGCCGCTTCGGCGCGGTCACCTCGACCGATGGCCGCATCGGCACCGACACGATGCCGGGCGTATTCGCCCAGGTCGGTATGGAGTACGGCCACAAGTACGGCGGTGCCGACTTCGAGCTCTTCGCGAAGATTTCCGAGAAGAACCACGCCCATTCCACCCTCAACCCCTTGGCCGCCTACTCGAAGCGCTTCACGCTCGAGGAGATCATGGGCGACATGATGATCGCCTACCCGAACACCCGGCCGATGTGTTCGGCCAACTGCGACGGTGCCGCTGCAGCGGTGGTCGTGAGCGGCGAGAAGCTCAAGACGCTGTCGCTCGAACAGCAGCGACGCGCGGTCAAGGTGTCGGCATCGGTGCTGACGTCCGATCCGTGGCAGGAGGCATGCCAGGTCCTCCCCGACGTCAACACGCTCACCCGCAACGCCGCGAAGACCGCCTACGAGCAGGCCGGCATCGGCCCCGAGGATCTCGACCTCGTCGAACTCCACGACTGCTTCGCGACGGCCGAGTTGGTCCACTATGACAATCTCGGATTGTGCGAGGAGGGTGGCGCCGTCGACTTCTTCAACTCCGGCGCGCCGTGGCGCGACGGCTCACTGCCGGTCAACGTGTCAGGCGGCCTGCAGTCGAAGGGCCACCCGATCTCGGCGACCGGGATCGCCAACATCTGGGAGGTCTGCCACCATCTGCGCGGCGAGGCGGGCGACCGTCAGATCGAGGGCGCCAAGGTCGGTCTCGCCCACGTGATCGGCCTCGGCTCGGCCTGCGGCATCCACATTCTCGAGAGGTCCGCGGCCTGACCGTCACATCTGACCCGGCACCGTGTGACGCCATGTGATGGGTCAGCGGCTGGCGGGCGGAACGACGACGACGGGACGGTCGCTGTGGTGCACGACGTGATGGCTCGTGCTGCCGAGCGCCTGTTCGTCACCGACACCGCGCGAACCGACGACGACGAATGACGCGTCGAGGTCACGAGCGAGACTGAGCAGTACTTCCGCGGGACTTCCGTACACGATCTCCGCTCGCCAGCGGAGTGTTCGATCCCCCTGCAGCGCGCTGCACCATTCGTTGCGCAGCAGCCGTTCGATGTCGTCGCGATGACCCTCGGACGGCACGTGACGCCCCTCGATCACCGTCATCAAGCCCAACGCGTGGAACACGGCGAGATCGGCGTCGACCGCGCGGGCGAGATCGGCCGCGACCGCGAGCGCCCGCTGAGCGTTGGTGGATCCGTCGATGCCGACGACCACCGGCCCGCGTCGCTCCGCCGAGGCGCGGCCCGCCGTGTCACCGTCTTCGTTGCCGATCGTCGTCGACATGATCGTCTCCCTCTCACACTCCCGCGACCCGACCGGCCGCACCATCGATCCTAGAGTCGGTGGAATGATCACCCTCGAGTTCCTGGGAGCGACCCGCACCGTCACGGGCAGCCGCTTCCTCGTCCGAACGGATCGGTCGACCGTCCTCGTCGACGCCGGGTTGTTCCAGGGCGCCAAACGGGACCGCATGGCGAACTGGGCTCCCTTCCCGGTCGATCCGAGCACGATCGACGCTGTGGTCGTCACGCACGCGCACATCGACCACAGCGGCTGGCTGCCGGGACTGGTGCGAGACGGCTATCGCGGGCCGATCTTCGCGACGCACGACACGTGCAAACTCTGCGCGATCCTCCTCCCAGACTCCGCCCACCTCCAGGAGGAACAAGCGCGATTCGCCAACGAGCGCGGCTTCTCCAAGCACCACCCCGCCCTGGCGCTCTACACCTCCGACGATGCCGACGCCACCCTCCCCCTGTTCCGCCCCGTGGCCTTCGACGCGCCGATCGACGTCGCCGACGGCTTCACCGCGAGGTTCACACCGGCCGGCCACATTCTCGGCTCGTCGAGCGTGCATCTCACGATCACCGACAGCCCCGAGAACGGCGGCACCACCACCACGCTGTTGGTGAGCGGCGACCTCGGCCGCGGCGACCATCCGCTCGTACCCGGCCCGTTCACACCGCCCGCCGCAACGACCGTGCTCGTCGAATCGACCTACGGCGATTCGCTGCACCCGGCACCTCAGGACGAGGTCGCCGCGCTCGCCGATCTCGTGACCCGCACCGCCCGACGAGGCGGCATCGTCCTGATCCCAGCGTTCGCCGTCGACCGCACGGAAGTGTTGCTCACCGTGCTGCGCGACCTGATGAGCGCCGGCCGGATCCCGACGCTGCCGGTGTACGTCGACAGTCCGATGGCGTTGCGCGTCCTCGACATCTATCGCTCGGCAAACCCGGATGTCGACTTCGACCCCGGTGGCGGCCTGCACGAGTGTCCGACGGTCGAGGACTCCAAGTCGCTCAACGAACTCACCGCCCCGGCGATCATCATCTCCGCGTCGGGCATGGCATCGGGTGGCCGCGTCCTGCATCATCTGGCGCGGCTGTTGCCCGATCACCGCAACTCGGTGGTGCTGTGCGGCTACCAGGCGAGCGGAACCCGTGGCCGATCGCTGTCCGACGGCGCCCGCACGGTCAAGATGCTGGGCCGGTACGTCTCGGCGCGCGCGGACATCCTGACGCTGCGTTCGATGTCGGTCCACGCCGACGCCGACGGGCTCGCCGCCTGGATCGCCGCACTCCCCGAACGACCGCAAACGGTGTTCGTCGTCCACGGGGAACCCGACTCGAGCGAGGCACTCGCCGCACGACTCATCGACAGCGGCATCACCGCGGTCGTGCCGACGCAGTTCGAGCGCGTGCGTCTGCCGTGACGTCACGAAAGGGGTCGCCGCTGAGCCCGCCGATCTGACATTCGGCCCTTCACCCGGGGTGCCCGATGGTGTTCGATGGTTGCATGGACGATCGACAGCAAGCAACCGAAATCCTGAGCGAGTCGGAGTGTTGGGACCTCCTCGACCAGGCGGACGTCGGGCGGCTCGCGGTCGACATCGCCGGACAGCCGGACATCTTTCCCATCAACTTTCTCGCCGACCGCGGCGGCATCGTGTTCCGCAGCGCTGCGGGGACCAAGCTCGCCGGCGCGGTCCTCAATCGGTTCGTCGCGTTCGAGATCGATGGCTACGTGCCCGGTGATCGCACCGCCTGGAGCGTCGTCGTGAAGGGCCAGGCCCGAGCCATCGAGCGGATGCAGGAGGTCTTCGATGCTGAAGATCTCCCGCTGTTTCCGTGGCTTGCCTGGGACAAGCCGAACTTCGTGCGCATCGAACCCACCGTCGTCACCGGTCGTCGCTATCACATCGTCGACACCGCCACTCCGGACGATTCGATCGGATGGTCCGCCGACCAGGACGACGACGATGCCGAGGGCCTCGCCGCCCACCCTGCTCCGGACGCTCCGTTCCACCCCGGTGCTCCGAAGCTTCACGCCGACTGAGGTGCGCCGGTCAGGCGCGTACCCGATTGCTCACCGGCCCGTCCGAGAACACCGACGAGACGTTGTCCAACGTCGTTGTCGCGATCGCAGACAGCGCCTCCCGCGTGAGGAAGGCCTGATGAGCCGTGATCAGGACATTCGGGAAGGTGAGCAGCCGCGCGAACACGTCGTCATCGAGGATCTCGTCGCTGCGGTCCTCGAAGAACAGGTCGGCCTCCTCCTCGTAGACGTCGAGCGCCAGTGAGCCGATCGCGCCCGACTTGAGCCCGTCGATCGCCGCCTGCGTGTCGATCAGTGCGCCGCGGCCGGTGTTGACGAGCATCGGCGATCGCCGCATTCGGCCGATCGCACCCGCGTCGATCAGATGATGCGTCTCGTTGGTCAGCGGACAGTTGAGTGTGATCAGGTCGCTCTCCGCGAGCAACTGTTCGAAGTCGACGTACTCGACACCGAGCTCCAGCAGGTGCGGATCGGCGACGAGATCGACGGCGACGACGCGACAACGCAGGTGCCAGAGCAGCCGCGCGACGATGACCCCGATCCGACCGGTGCCGACGACCCCCGCGGTCTTGCCGGCGAGATCGAATCCGACCAGACCGTCGAGCGAGAAGTTGCCGTCGCGGACGCGGTTGTAGGCGCGGTGGATCCGCCGGTTGAGGGCCAAGATCAGCGCCAGGGTGTGTTCGGCAACCGCATTCGGCGAGTAGGCGGGCACGTGGACAACGGCGAGACCGAGTCGCTCGGCGGCACCGAGATCGACGTTGTTGTAGCCCGCGCACCGAAGCGCGACGCAGCGCACGCCGCGCCGATGCAACTCCTCGAGGACAGGTGTCGACACGTCGTCGTTGACGAAGACGCAGACCGCATCTGCCCCGGTCGCGAGGTCGACGGTCGACGCATCGAGACGAGCATCGAGGAAGACGAGGTCGTGCACTCGATTGGCCGCGTCGAACCCAGCGCGGTCGTAGGGCTTGGCGGAGAAGATCCTGATGTCAGCCATGCGTGCGATGCTCAGCTGCGGTGAGGGACGACGACCATCGGGATCACCGCATCTTGGAGCAACGACGTGCTCACCGAGCCGAGGAATTCCGTGGCGATCAGGCCACGACCCCTCGTCCCGACGACGAGGAGGTCCGCCGACCGAGCCGCGTCGACGAGCGCTTGGCGGGGTCCGTCGAGCAGCAACGCTCGTTCGGTGCGTCCCTCACTGTCGATCGCGTCGATGGCCTCGGTGAGTGCCCGTTCGTGTTCGGCGACCTCGGCCGGGAACCTCTCGCGTGTCGCCCGCTCGCCGAGCCACGGGGCGACCTCCATCGCGGCGACCACCTGCACGGTCGTCTCGGCGTTCGCGAACTCGAGCGCCCATCGCAGGGCGGCGCCAGCGTGGTCGCTGCCGTCGAAACCGACGACGATTCGCGACGTTGGGTCCGATGTCCATCCGGGCGGAACGACCACGACCGGCCGGGCACAGTGCGTCGCGCAGTAGCGACTCACCGAGCCGAGCCAGTGCTGTCGATGCTCACCGCTTCCCCGTTGGCCGACCACGAGTGTGTCAGCGTCGGCAGCCGCGTCGACGAGTACGTGGGAGGCCTGCCCCTCGATGACCGCCGGCGTGACCGCGACGTCGCGTCCGACCGCGGCGATGGCGACGTCGAGGTCATGGCCGGCAGTGGCCTCGAGACCGAGTTCGTCGACGCCGAATCCGCGTTTCGCGGTCATCAACGACATCACCGCCGGCACGTGGAAGGCCGAGACCGCCGTCACCTCGGCACCGCGTTCCGGTGCGTGTGCAACGGCCCAACGGAGCGCGTCGACCGACGCATCCGACCCATCGACCCCAACGATCCAACGTGCGCTCATGCCTCGAGTATCGCCGACGCACCAGACGGTCACCAGTGCCGAAGTGCTGTGACGTAGGGCCCTTGCCCGTCGCAGGCCACGCGACCACCATGGAGTACGCGAGGGGAACCCGTCGCCACAGCGTCGGTCGAAGGGAGGTGTCGGATGGGATTCGAACTCGAACCGATGGAGCACCTGATCGAATCCGAGTGCTGGAATCTGGTCCGCAACGAAGAGGTCGGTCGGCTGGCCGTGCCGACACGCAATGGAGGGGTGGACATCTTCCCGATCAACCATCAGGTCGACCAGGGATCGATCGTGTTCCGAACCGCGCTCGGATCCAAGTTGTCCGGGGCGGTCGAGGCCGGGGAGGTGGCCTTCGAGGTCGACGGGACCGACGATGGCGCCGCGTGGAGCGTCGTACTGCACGGCCACGCCGAACTGATCAATCGCCGGACCGACCTGTTCGACTCGTTCGACTTGTCCGTGCGTCCATGGCACCTGTCGCACAAGCCCTACTTCGTCCGGATCTCGGCGTCGTCGATCACCGGCCGCCGATTCCAGATCGATCGTTCTCAGTGACGATTCACGTCCCCCGGAGGTTCCCATGGTCCAGCACCTGATCGTTCCCGTCGACGGATCCGATGCATCGTGGCGCGCTGCGGACGTCGCCATGGTTCTGGCGCGCCGGTGCACCACCAACGTCGACATCGTCGAGGTGGTCGTCGCTCCGGACGAACTTCCCGGCGTCGAGCAACGGCTCACCGAACGCCTGGGCGAGCACGACACCTCCGGCGTCGACGTCCGGACCAAGGTGATCGTCGCTGCCGAGAGTGTCGCTGCGGGCATCGCCGCCGAGGTCGAGGCCCATCCGGAGGTCACCGTGGTGATGGCGTCACACGGCCGCGGTCGCTCGGCCGCACTGCTGGGCAGCGTCGCCGAGGAACTGCTCCAGTTGGTCTTCGGTCCGGTGCTGATCGTGGGGCCGCACTGCGAGGTGCAAGGGTTCGACGGGCCGGTCATCGTGACGGTCGACGGATCGACGGCGTCGGAGTCGGTGCTGCCATTGGCGGCGGCATGGGGTATCGAGCTGCAGACCGAGCCCTGGATCGTCGAAGTCGCCGAACCCGACCTCGCACTCTCGGGTGACATCGACGAGGCGGCATACCCTGCGCGTCTCGCTCGTCGGCTGACTGCCGAATCCGGACACCCGGTGCAGTTCGAGGTCCTCCACGGACACAACGTGCACGACGAGATCGCGGATTTCGCGGAATCGCTGCACGCATCGATGATCATCGCATCGACGCACGGCCGAACCGGAATGAATCGATTGGTGACCGGCAGCACGGCCGCGGCGATCGTGCGCCACGCGCGATGCCCCGTGCTGTTGCTCCGTCCCCCGCACCTCACCGCACGGTGACCCTGCCACCCGAACGGTGGAACGCCGCAGACACCAAATAACATCGATGGCGAATGGACCACGACCAGTTCGCCGGAGCACTCTTCGACTCTTGTCCCGACGGAGTCCTCCTCGTCGCCGACGACGGCGAGATCCTCCTTGCGAATCCGATTTCGGCGTCGATGTTCGGTCGCACGGTCGACGACCTGATCGGATCGTCGGTCGAAGACCTCGTCCCGATGGAGTTCCGACACGCGCACCCGCGTCGTCGGGCCGAGTACGCCGAACACCCCACCATCCGGCCGATGGGGACCGGTCCGCGTCTGTTCGCCCAGGACGCAGGTGGGGCACTCTTCCCGGTCGAGGTCAGCCTGAGCCCTGTCGAGATCGATGGCCACCTGCGAACGATCGCCACGATTCGTGACGTCAGCGATCGCCAGGCGTTCGCGACCGAGATGGCCATGCTCCAAGATCGCGAACGGATTGCACGCGACCTCCACGACATGGTGATCCAGCGGCTCTTCGCCGCCGGCATGAGCCTCCAGGCGGTGCAGTCCTCGGCGCAGCCACCGGTCGTGGCCGAGCGCATCGCCAGCACGATCACCGAACTCGACGACACGATTCGCGAACTTCGCTCGGCCATCTTCGGACTCGGCCAGGCCAACGATCATCGCAGCGTGTCGGCGCAGCTGAACGAGCTGGTTCACGATCGCGCCCGACACCTCGGATTCGAGCCCGACTTGCAGCTGGTCGGCGAGATCGACCATCTGCCGGACTTCATCGCCGACCAGCTGGTCGCCACCGTCACCGAGGGTTTGTCGAACGTGGTCCGCCACGCTCGCGCCCAGACGACCGTCGTGCACATCGAGCACGTCGGCGAGCAGCTCAGTCTGTCGATCACCGACGACGGCGTCGGCCTGCCGAACGAGCCGAAGCGCTCCGGTGGGCTGTCGAACATGATGTGGCGGGCCGCGGAGCTCGGCGGGAGCTGCACCGTCGGCCACAACGACCCCAGCGGCACGTTGCTGGTGTGGACCGTGCCGGTCTGATCCGTGCCGGTCTGATCACCGTGTGCGGGCCGCGCGGTTCAGAGATCGTTGCGGTGGCGTTCCTCGAGACGAGCCGACAGCGCGGCCGCCTCGGTGCGCCGTGACATGCCGAGCTTGGCGAGCAGGTTCGAGACGTAGTTCTTGACGGTCTTCTCGGCGAGGTACATGTCCTGGGCGATCTGCCGGTTGGTGTATCCCTCGCCGATCAGATCGAAGATCCGACGCTCCTGCGGGGTGAGATCCTCGAGACGGCCCTCCTCGCTGTCGCGTAGACGACGAAGAGCGAGCCGGACCTCGGCGTCGTCGAGGTACCGGCGTCCGTCGGCGACACCACGGATCGCCTCGATGAGCTCGTTGCTGCGGATCTGTTTGAGGATGAACCCGGCAGCGCCGGCGAGGCCCGCGTCGACCAGCGCCCTGTCGCTGTCGAACGACGTGAGGATCAACGACTTGACGTCGGGGAATTCCGAGGAGATCTGGCGGCACACGTCGATCCCGTTGCCGTCGCCGAGGCGGACGTCGAGCACGGCGACGTCGGGCGAGCAGCGCCGGATCTCGGCGAGTGCCTCGTCGGCATCGCCGGCCTCACCGACCACCGTGATGTCGTCCTCGGCCTCGAGGGTGGCGGCGACACCTCGACGAACGACTTCGTGGTCGTCGAGCAGGAAGACACGGATCATGCGCGCCATTGTCGCTCGCATCGGCGCAGATGTCGAACCAATCGAGCGATGACTATCCGTGGAAGGCGTCGGGCGGAGGTGATTCCTCGGTGTGTGCCGCCGACGACTCGTCGAACGGCACCACGGCGATCGGCCGGTGCACATGATGCAGTACCCACGTCGAGACCGATCCGAGTAGTGCCGATCCCACTGCGCCGTGACCACGAGCGCCGACCACGACGAGATCGACATCTTCGGCCTGCGCGGCGAGAGACGCGCGCGGTGTGCCTCTGATGAACTCCCGCTCGAGCGTCACCTCGACGGCCGCAGCCTCGTACTCGACCGGCTGCACCAGGTGGTTGAAGCGCTCCGCAGCCAGGTCGCTGGCATCAGGGAAGAAGAACGCGTCCGACCCCACTGCCAGCGGCGTGGCATCCCAGACCCAGGCGGCGACCACCGTCGATCCGGGAGTCGCGAACTGCACGGCCCAGCGCAGGGCCACGAGGGAGTTCTGCGACCCGTCGAAGCCGACGAGGATGCGACGGGTCGTGACCGGCTCGAAATCACCCGGCACCACGACGGTCGGCACGGTGGCGTGCGTCGCGCATTGCGTGCTCGTCGAGCCGAGCAACAAGCGCGCGAAGCCACCGCGGCCCCGACTGCCGAGCACGAGCAGGCCCGCCTGGGCCGACGCCGCGAGGAGCACCTCGGCGGGTCCGCCTCGGCCCACGAACGACTCGACCGGCATGTCGAGCGTGCCCCGGCTGCGCGCGGCGAGTTCCTCGATGTCGTCGGCCGCAGCAGCGACCAGTTCGGAATCGTCGTACACCGCCACGGACGGGCTCGACATCGGGTACGCCGCGACCGATGGCGGCTGCCACGCAGTCACCAGCTCGACGCTCGTCGCCCGTCCCGGGGCGTGACCGATCGCCCAGCCCAACGCGTTGGTCGCGCACTGCGACCCGTCGATCCCGACGACCCATCGACGAGGGTCGTCGGCGGGCGCGCCGGGGCGTGTCACGGGGGCGTCATCGGTCTTCAGCATGTCGTCGCGTTCCTCCTCCGGTGTTCGATCCCGGGCCACTGCACCGATCAAGCCACGTTCGCGGCACGAGAGGCAGGGCCGAAAGTCATGCCGGAGCGCCGGGAATGACCTTGTTCTCTGGCACGACGCGCCACTCGGACAGACCATGACCTCATGACCGCGCACGATTTCCCGGGCCACCGATCCGAACTCCGACAGGGCTATCGCGACCTGATGACGGCGATTCCTGGCCAGATGAAGGGTTTCAGCGATCTCCACCGCTCTTCGATGGCAGACGGCGCACTGCCCCAGGCGACCAAGGAACTGATGGCCGTCGCCATCGCCGTCGTCCAGCGCTGTGACGACTGCATCGCACTGCACATGCACGATGCTCTCCGCGCCGGCGCGACACCGGCCCAGGTCCACGAGGCCCTCGGGGTCGCCTTGCTGATGGGCGGCGGCCCGGCCTCCACCTATGCCACGCACGCGTTGCAGGCCTTGGAGCAGTTTTCGCCATGAACACCAGGTCCACCACCGAACCCTGGCTGCTCGACTACGACGTCGCGGTCCGCGCGTTCGACTGGACCCAGGCGTGGGACGACCTCGGCGGACCCCCCGATGCCGAACGCGGCGTCAACATCGCCGACCTTGCGCTCGATCGTCATGTGCGCGCCGGGCGGGGCGACCACGTGGCGCTGAGATGGATCGGCCGTCAGGCCGACGGCGTGGACGAACCGGTCGATCTGACCTACGCGATGCTCGCGTCGCGCACGGATCGATTCGCGTCGGCCCTTCGACGGCATCGGTTCGGGCCGGGGACCGGTGTCGCGTCGCTCACCGGGCGGATCCCTGATCTCTACGTCAGCGTGCTCGGCACGCTCAAGGCGCACGGCGTCTTCACTCCCCTGTTCTCTGCGTTCGGGCCCGAGCCGATCGCACAACGTCTCCGGCTCGGTCGGATCCGGGTGCTCGTGACCACACCGCTGCTCTACCGCCGCAAGGTCGCGCAGATCATCGACCAGCTCCCGGATCTGGAACTGGTCCTGATCTGTGGGGCAACCGAGGATCAGACCGCTGGGTCGACGAATCGACGAACCGGTGGTCCGCGAGTGGTCTCCCTGGGGTCATTTCTCAGCGACGGCAGCGAGGCCTTCGAGATCGGATACACCGCACCTGAGACACCGGCGCTGCTGCACTTCACGAGCGGCACGACAGGAACGCCCAAAGGAGCGGTGCACGTTCACGGCGCTGTCGTCACGCATCACATGACCGGTCGTCTCGTCCTCGACCTGCACCCCGACGACGTCTTCTGGTGCACTGCCGACCCCGGCTGGGTCACCGGGACGTCCTACGGGATCATCGCGCCCCTGACGAACGGCGTGACCAGCATCGTCGACGAGGCGGACTTCGACGCCGAACGCTGGTACCGCATCCTCGAGCGCCATCGGGTCGACGTCTTCTACACCGCTCCCACAGCGATCCGGATGCTCCAACGGTCGGGGGTCGAGTTGGCTGCCGGCTTCGACTTCGACGCGCTGCGCCTCGTCGCGAGCGTCGGCGAACCGCTCGATGCCGACGCCGTGCACTGGTGTGAACGAGTCTTCGGTGTCCCCGTGCTCGACACCTGGTGGCAGACGGAGACCGGCGGCATCATGATCGCCAACTACCGGTCGCAACCGGTTCGCGCCGGTTCGATGGGGCGGCCGTTGCCGGGTATCGAGGCCACGCTGCTCGCACGGACCGCCGACGGTGAACTCGTGCTCGACGCCGACGGCTCACCGGTCGAGATCGACGACCCGGACACCTCGGGGGAACTGGCCCTCCGTGTCGGTTGGCCATCGATGTTCCGCGCCTACCTCGATCAGGACGACCGCTATCGCAAGGCGTTCGTCGACGGGTGGTACCGATCCGGCGACCTCGCGCGCCGCGATGGCGACGGGTACTACTGGTTCGTCGGACGCGGCGACGACGTCATCAAGACGGCCGGACACCTCATCGGGCCGTTCGAGGTCGAATCGGTACTCGACGAACATCCCGCCGTGATCGAGACCGGCGTGATCGGCAAGCCCGACGCCACGGCGGGAACGATCGTGAAGGCATTCGTGGTGCTCGCACACGACCACGAGCCGACGGAGGAGTTGCGACGCGAGCTGCTCGGGCACGCCCGTGCACGCCTCGGCGCGGCCGTGGCTCCCAGGGAGATCGAGTTCGTCGACGCGCTGCCGCACACCCGCAGCGGCAAGATCATGCGACGATTGCTCAAGGCCCGCGAACTCGGCGAGGACGAGGGCGACATCTCCGCGCTCGAGTCCGCCCCCGAACGAACGGAGCGACCATGACCATCTCGTCGTCACCCCTCGCGACGGACCACGATCTCTGGCGGTCGCTGCTCGGCGACATGATCCGCGTGCGGGTCTTCGAGGAGCGCTGCGCCGAGCTCTACGGCGAGTCCAAGATCCGCGGGTTCCTCCACCTGTACATCGGTGAGGAGGCGATCGCGTCCGGCGTGATGAGCTGCCTGCGTCCGGACGACGCCGTGCTCGCCACGTACCGCGAGCACGGCCACGCCCTGCTTCGAGGTGTCTCGGCCGAGTCGATCATGTCCGAAATGTTCGGCAAGGCGACCGGGTGCTCAGGCGGACGCGGCGGCTCCATGCACCTGTTCGACGCCGCGACTCGGTTCTTCGGCGGGAACGCGATCGTCGGTGGCCACCTGCCCGTCGCAGTCGGGCTCGGCCTCGCCGACCAGGTACTCGGACGCTCCGGAGCGGTCACCGTCTGCTTCTTCGGCGAAGGCGCTGTCGCCGAGGGCGAGTTCCACGAGGCGATGAACCTCGCGGCGCTGTGGAACGTGCCGGTGTTGTTCTGCTGTGAGAACAACCGGTACGCCATGGGGACGTCACTGCGGTCGAGCGAGTCCCAGATCGACCTCGCGCTGAAGGCGGCGAGCTACGCGATTCCGGCGTGGAGCGTCGACGGCATGGACATCGTCGAAGTCCATCGCGCCACGACGAAGGCACTGGCATCGGTCCGTGCCGACGGCGGGCCGATGTTCATCGAGTTCCAGACCTACCGCTTCCGGGCCCATTCGATGTTCGATCCCGACCTCTACCGTGACCCGGCTGAGGTCGAACACTGGAAGCTCCGCGATCCCATCGCAACCTTCGCCAGGCGCCTGGTCGACGAGCAGATCGTCACCGACGCGGACATCGAAGAGATGTGGGAACGAGCGCGCGCCGAGACCGAGGCCGCCGTCGCAGCTGCCGAGGCTGCGCCGATCGAACCGATCGACACGCTGCTCGATCACGTCACCCGCGACGCCGAACCTGCGCCGCACATCGAGCGCAGTCCTGAGACGACGACCGATGACGAGGTCTGGCCATGAGCTCACTCGACGCCGACACCGACGAACGCATCGATGCCGAAGTGGTGCCCTCGATGACCTATCGCGAGGCGATGCGCGAGGCGCTGCGCGACGCGCTCGCCACCGACGACCGGGTGTTCATCATGGGCGAGGATGTCGCGGACTACGGCGGCACCTATGCCGTCACGAAGGGTCTGTACGAAGAGTTCGGTCGCGATCGGGTGAGGAACACCCCGCTGTCGGAGTCGGGGTTCGTCGGCGCCGGGATCGGTGCCGCTCTCGGAGGGCTGCGACCGATCGTCGAGATCATGACGGTCAACTTCAGCCTGCTCGCACTCGACCAGGTGGTGAACACGGCCGCAACGCTGCTGCACATGTCGGGCGGTCAACTCAACGTGCCGCTCGTGATCCGTACGACGACCGGCGCCGGTCGTCAGCTCGCCGCGCAGCACTCGCACAGTCTCGAGGGCTGGTTCGCGCACGTCCCCGGCCTCAAGGTCGTGGCGCCCGCCACGCCGGAGGATGCCCGATGGATGTTGCCGACAGCGCTCGCCGACCCCAATCCGGTGATCATCTTCGAACACGCGACGCTCTACAACGAGAGCGGTCCGGTCGACCCTGTCCTCGGCCCGGTCGACATCGATCGAGCGGCCGTGCGTCGCCATGGAAGCGACCTGACGATCGTCGCATCGGCCGGAATGGTCTCGAAGGCGCTCGCCGCGGCCGATCTCCTTTCCGCCGCCGGCATGTCGGCGGAGGTGATCGACCTGCGTTCGCTGCGGCCGCTCGACTTCGACACCATGGCGGCGTCGCTCGCACGGACCAGCCGGGCACTCGTGGTGGATGAAGGGTGGCGGACCGGCGGCCTCAGTGCCGAGATCTCCGCCGGCCTCACCGAGCGGTGCTTCTGGTCGCTCGACGCTCCGATTGCACGGCTCGCGAGCGCCGAGGTGCCGATCCCGTACGCCAAGCATCTCGAGACGGCCGCGATCCCCCAGATCGAGGACATCGTCGCCGCGGCTCACGACCTGGTCGGCGACCGATGAGCGTCACGTCGGGCGACGTCGACGCCGCGTTCGACTACCTCCTGCCGTCGCTCGGCGCCGACATGGACGAGGGTCGCGTGCTCGAGTGGCGGGTCGACGTCGGTGACACGGTGCACCGAGGCGACCTCATGGCGGTCATCGAGACCGAGAAGTCCGACATCGACATCGAGATCTGGCACGACGGTGTCGTCGAGGCCTTTCTCGTCCCGATCGGGGAGCTGATCGCCGTCGGCACCCCGATCGTCCGGCTGCGTCCCACCGGTGAGTCCGTCGATCGACCGACCAGCGAACCTGTCGACGAGCTGGCCGCCCAACCCACGGCCCGATCCGCGACCCATCCTGCCACCCCGCCGGTCACGCACTCTGCTGCCCCACCCGCCGCGACGCCCGTGCGTTCCCGTGTGCCGGCGTCGCCCCTTGCTCGCCGCCTGGCGGCCGAACGCGGCCTCGATCTCGTTGCCCTTGCGGGAACGGGGCCCGGCGGTGCCATCGTCGCCGCGGACGTCCGCGGCGTCCCGGCGGCCGCGACCGTCGAACGCAGGCGCCCACCGACGTCGATGCGCACGCTCATCGCCGAGCGCATGAGCAAGGCCAACAGGGAGATCCCCCACTACCACCTCGCACGAGATGTCGACGTCGGTCGACTCGACACGTGGCTCACCGAGCGCAACGCGAGCCGCCCGATCACCGAACGGCTGCTGCCCGCTGCCTGCTACATCCGTGCGGTGGCGCTGGCCGCATCACGTCATCGCGACTTCAACGGTTCGTGGGTCGACGACGAATTCGCGCCGGCGGACTCGGTCAACGTCGCGATGGCCATTTCGCTGCGCACGGGTGGACTCGTCACACCTCACGTCGCCGACGCCGACCAGCACTCGCTCGACCAGATCATGTCGACGCTCAACGAACTGGTCGCCGGAGCCCGCAGCGGCACCCTCCGCGCCAGCTGGATGACGGGTTCGACGATCACCATCACCAATCTTGGCGACAGCGGGGCCGACCTCGTCCACGGGGTGATCTCGCCACCGCAGGTTGCACTCGTCGGGTTCGGGCGGTCTCGTCGCAGCCCCTGGGTGATCGATGACCTGGTGACGATCCGCCCGATCGTCACCGTCACGCTGGCCGCCGACCACCGGGCGACGGACGGCGCCGCCGGCAGCCGCTTCCTCGCCACCATCGCCCACCACCTCGAGCACCCGGAGGACCTGTGAATCCCGACGAGACACTTCCCGATCCCGTCGCCATGATCCTGACCGCGATCGCCGACGTCGCCCCCGAATTGGAGCCGGAACTCGCCGATCTCGATCTCGATGTCGACTTCTGGACCGAACTCCAGCTCGACTCGATGGACCATCTGGCGATCATGACGCGACTCGCCACCGAGTCCGGTCGCGAGATCCCCGAGCGCGACTACCCCCGGCTGACCACCGTCAATGCACTGCGGGCGTTCCTGAGTGCGTGACCGCGGCTGACCGCTGCTGACGGCTCCTGACCTTGGGCCCTGTCGGTTCGACGCCCGCCTCGGAGACACTGATGGCATGGCGAAGACAATCGATGTTGCCGGCCGCGACGAGCTGACGGGTCTGCACGAGATCGCCGAGCGGTATCGACTCGATGGTCCCCATGCGACGGTCGTGATGCTCTGCTCGACCCCTGGCCAGAACGGCGACGACCGCAAGGTGAGGTGGCATGCCCGACGCACCGAACTGGCGCATCTGGGTGCCGGAACGGCCGCCCTCGAGCACCTCGATCACGAGGTCGAGTCGCTCGACCCCCGAGGCGAGATGGTGCTGGTCACCGCAAACGACGCAGGGGCAGCCCATTGCTGGCTGACCGACTACGACGTGGTGCCGATGGCTCATGTCGGCGAGATCCCTGCCCTGCTGGCTGCCGTCGACGAGCTCGCCGACCGAACGCCGGTCGTCGCAGCACTCGTCGACCACGCCGGGGCGGATGTCTACCTCATCGACCACATCGAGGTCGCCGACGCCGGATCGGTCACGGCAGACCCTGTCGAGGATCGAGGCCATACCAAGACCGATCACGCCAGCCATGAGCGCCGGCTCGATGCGGCGGCCGAGCGGACGGCGGCAGCCATCGCCCGGGCGATCGAACACGCCGCCACGAGCGACACACGACTCATCGTCCTGACCGGCGACGACAGGGAGGTCGCGTCGGTCGAGCGGCACCTCGACACACACCGATTCACCGTGTCCGTCGTCCAGGCGGGAGGCCGCCACGAGCCAGGGGCCGTCCAGCGCCTGCGACGAGCCGCACTCGACGAGTCGCTGCGCAAGCGGCAACGCCGAAGCGCTGAGGCGGTGGCCGAGCTCCGCCGAGCGCTCGGGCAACATGCACTCGGAACGGAAGGCAACGAGTCGACGGCGACCGCAGCCGACGAAGGACGGGTGGCGACACTCTTCCTCGACCGCACCCGCCTCGTCGACGGCGCCGATACCGTCGCCCGCGACACGCTGGCACGGGGCGGCTCCATCGTCATCGCCGATGAACTCGGGGTGGCCGACGGCGTTGCGGCACTGCTGCGTTATGGGATCGACTGATGCACTCACCGATCGATACGAGCGAGGTAGGACATGACGAATGAGATGAACGGCGACACGACTGCCGGCTCGAAGCGTTGGCCACTGATCGTCGGCGCCATGGTGATCGTCGCCGCGTTGGTCGGAGCGCTGCTGCTCGTCACCGGTGGCGACGACGATTCCGACTCGGCCGCGACCACTGCGGCGAACAGCACCGACGTGGCGACGACATCGGTGGAGACCACCGAGGCACCAACGACTGTGTCACCGACCACCGAGGCACCGACCACGACGGAGGTTCCCGCCACCGAGCCCCCGACCACCGATCCGGCCGACGCGACACGCCAGGCCATCTGGCCGTGGGTCGACAGTCCGACGCGCTTCGCCGATCCGGTGGAGGCGGCGACGAGCTTCGCGACCGACTACCTCGGATTCACCGATCCGGTCGTCGGCGACTTCCAGGCAGGCGACAGCCGCTCCGGCGAGATCGAGGTGAAAGCTGCAGCGGTCGGCCCGATGACGGTCGTCTTCGTCCGCCAGCTCACCGCCGACGACTCCTGGTGGGTGCTCGGTGCCGCCGGCGAGAACCTCACGATCGACGAACCGGCGCAGGGCGCGATCGTCGAGAGTCCACTCGCCATCTCCGGCACGGCCTCCGCCTTCGAGGGCACGGTTGACGTCGAGTTGCGCGCTGATGCCAACGGTGAGCCGATCTACCAGGGTTTCGTCACCGGCAGCGGCGGTCCGGAGCCGGGCCCGTTCAGCGACACGATCGAGTTCACGAGCCCGGGGTCCGGCGGTGGCGCGCTGGTGCTCATCTCGCGCAGCCCCGAGGACGACAGCGTCGTCGAAGCGTCGGCGTTGCGGATCTTCTTCGGGTGACGACGACTCAACGCTGTCCGACCAACGCCACCAACTGCGCCACGACCCGAGCGGCGTCGCCGTCGAGTTCGAGGCAACCCTCCGGTATCGGCTCGGTGTCGCTGCGGCGTCGTACCAGAATCGGCGTGTCGGGCGAACGACGATGGTGCGCCTCGACCAGCTGACGGCTCCGTTCATCGTCGGGGTCGAGCAAGACGACGATGGCATCGGCCCCATCGGCGAGCGGACACGTGCCGCCCTCCAGGACCGGACAGGCATGTGGCCCGCGATGGTCGGGACCGGCGCACAGCATGTTGGCGAACCCCGCCTGTTCGGCCGCCGCTTCCCCCGACCATCGTCGTCCGGCCACCTCGATGAGAATCCGGGGTCGGGTCTCGTCCGGCGGCCAGTCAGCGGTCGTGCCGCTCGTGCCGATGCTCAGTCGCACCACGCCGTTGTCATGGCCGAGCGCCACGGGGTCGCGCCGACACAACAGCGACAACATCGGCCCGTTCTCGAGCAGTATCTCGGCCTGCAGGTTGCGCAGTCCAACGGATGACGCGTGGCGTACGAGCACATCGAGCAGATACGCGCCGAGCCAGCCGCGCCAGGGTGCCGCCACCGTGACGGCCAGGTCGCCGTCACCGTCGGCCCGCATCGCATAGCCGGCCTCTGCGACGACGGCGTCGCTCACCAGCACGATGACCCCGAACCCACCGCGCTCGCCGATTCCCGCCCAACGTCGGCACCACTCGATGCGCGGCGTGAACGAGCCGAAGAACCGCCGCTGCCGGTCGGCGCGGTCGAGTTCGTCGTAGAGCCCACAGATTCGCTCGGCGTCGTCCACCGTCGTGGACCGCACCACCATGCGGCGTCCGTCGGCGAGATCGATGACGTCGATCACCCCTGCGTCGTCGGCGCGACGCGACGATGGACTCTGCTGCGATGGCACGACTCCACTCAACGCCACCGGGCCACGCCTGGCAAGAGCAGGACGTCACAGCCCGGCCAACCCACGAGCGACCCATGAGATACCCCATGAGGTATGTCGGTGCGCTGATACCCTGTCATCGTGCGCCGTATCGCCCTCGTCCTCATCGCCGGATCCCTCGCAGTCTTCACGTCGTGCAGCAGCGACGACGGTTCGACGCCGTCCGCTGCCTCGACACCGGCCTCGGTCGCCGTCGAGACCACCGGCAGCTTCGCCACGATCAGCGCCCAGGAGGCCTCGACGATGATCGCGCAAGCCCCGGCCGATCTCGTCGTGCTCGATGTGCGCACTCCCCAGGAGTACGCCGAGGGGCACCTCGACGGCGCCGTGCTGGTCGACTTCTACGATCCGGACTTCGCCGACCAGCTGAGCCGACTCGACCTCGGGGTTCCGTACCTCGTCTATTGCCGGTCGGGCAACCGCAGCGGTCAAGCGCTCGCGATGATGCAGCAGCTCGGATTCGCCTCAGCCGTCGACATCGACGGCGGCATCGTCGGGTGGCAGGCCTCCGGCCTTCCCGTCGTCACCCAGTGACGCCGGCCAGATCGGCTCGAGGCCCCGCGCCGACAACACCCGCGTGAATTCCGCGCCGGCCAGGATGATCTGCGCCTCGTAGTAGATCCAGATCAGCACCAGGAACACGCTGCCGGTCGCACCGAGCAGCGACGAGGATGCGTAACGGCGAAGGTACGCCCCGATGGCGACGGTGCCGACCGCGATGAGCAGCGCCGTCACCGCGGCACCGGGGAGCGCTCCACGCCACGGGACTCGCACATCGGTCAGGTAGCGGAAGAGGAGTGCCACGACGCCGATCCCCAGCGCCCACGAGCCGGCCGTTCCGATCAGTTCGCCGAGCGATTCGACCACGGCGACGTCCGGCACCATCTGGCCGAACAACGCCGTCACGGCGTTCAACGCGAACGACACCACGAGCACCGCACCACAGGCGAGCACGACGACGAAGGCCAGCAGCCGACGGGCGATGGTCTGGCGGATCCCAGCATGCACCGGGCGCTCCCAGATCGTGTTGAAGGCGTCCTGGAGCGCCAGGACGAGCAGCGACGCCGTCAGCACCAACGACGCGGCACCGACGAGCCCGAGCCCGACCATCGAGTCGAATCCGTCGAGCACACCCGCGATCGCCCCACTCACGGCCGCAGAGTCGTCACCGACGATCGACGCGAGTTGGCCGGCAAGATAGGTCTGCACATCCTCTTTGGCGAAGAAGATGCCTGCCAACGACAAGCTCACGGCGAGCAGAGGGACGAACGCGAAGAGCCCGTAGTAGGCCAGCCCGGCGCCGAGCCGGATGGTTCGATGCCGCCGCCACTCCCCGTACGTCTCGGTCAGGAGCCCGATCAACGACCGGGCGACGTCGCGCACCTTGGACGACCACATGCCCCGATCGTAGGGAGCAGGTTCAGCGGTTGGTGACCGACTGGGTGATCTCGACCCAGGCACCGAACCCGCCGACGAGGTCGGAGACGTCGTCGAACCCTCGGAGTCGGAGCAGGCTCGCCGCGACCGACGATCGGTAGCCGCCGGCGCAATACACGACGGTCGGAGCCGAAGCATCGAGCTCGTCGACGCGGCCAGGGAGTTGACCGACCGGAATGGCGATGGCGCCGGCAATCCCACCGAGCGCCACCTCGCCCGGATTTCGGATGTCGACGATCTGCACGCCCTCGATCTCCGCCCGGCGTCGCTCGAACTCGCTGACCGTCAGCCGCGATGCGCGCTGCGTACGTTCCGGAGCGTCGGCCATCACCCCGAGAGGATCGTCGAGCGAACCGACGACGCGGTCGAAGCCGATGCGACCGAGGCGGTTGCGCGCCTCGAGCTCGAAGCCCGGGTCGACGACGAGCACGATGTCGGCGTCGGTCGGCACGACCGAGCCGGCAAATTCCGCGTATCGCCCCTCGAGGCCGACATTGATCGACCCCACGAGATGTCCGTGTGCGAACTCCTCGGGAGTACGGCCATCGAGCAGAAGTGCGCCCGCCTCGACGAGCGACGTGGCCTGGTCGATCGTGAGCGAACGAAGCGGTGCCGTCTCGTCGAGCAAGGGCCGATCCTTGCGGTTCAGCACGGCGTCGTAGACGAAGTACGCCGGGGCCGGCGGCTGGCCCTCGGTCACGAGATCGACGAACGTCTGCTTGTCGGGAGCGAGCAACGCGTAGTTCTCGACGCGCTGGTTGCCGATGGTCGACCACGTCTCCGTCGACAGGTTCTTGCCGCACGCCGAGCCGGCGCCGTGCGCGGGATACACGCGAGTCGCATCGGGCAGCGTGAGCAGTTTGCCGTGCAAGCTCTCGTAGAGCTGATCGGCGAGTTCGTCGCGGGTGAAGCCGAGTGAAGCGAGGAGGTCGGGTCGGCCGACGTCGCCGATGAACAGGGCATCGCCGGTCAGCACGCCATACGGAACCGCATCGTCGGCGTGTTCCCAGACGACGACGCTGATCGACTCGGGGGTGTGACCCGGGGTGTGGCGGATCTCGAGCTGGACGTCGCCGAGCGAGATGCGCTCCCCGTCCGCGAGCTTGCGCGACGGAAATTCGGTCTCCGCCACTGACGAGTACCCGATCTCGGCCCCGGTCGCCTCGGCGAGTTCGAGATGTCCGGACAGGAAGTCCGCATGGAAGTGCGTCTCGATCACGAGCTCGATCACCAGACCGGCCTCGGTCGCATCGCGGACGTACTCGTCGATGTCGCGCCGCGGGTCGACCACGATCGCGCGCCCCGTCGTCTCGTCGCCGATCAGATAGGACGCCTGTGACAAGCAGTCGAGGTAGTACTGAGTGAACTTCATCATCGATTCCTCCACGTGGACCGTATCGCTCCAGAATACCCCTGGTGGTATAGATCCTGACGCTGAGGGGAGAGACGACTACCGTTCGATGGCATGGATCGACACCTTCGCCGAACGACGCCGGCCGCTGCACTCATTGCCGCGGTCCTGCTGCTTTCGGGCTGCTTCCGTTTCGAGTCGACCTACACGATCAACGACGACGGGACGGCCGACGTCTCGATCCTGACCGTCGTCGACACCAAACAACTCGAAGAACTCGGCGGTCTGCTCGGGCAGGACACGGCGCAGCTCGACGGCCTCGGTGGTGAGGAGCTGCTGAAGACGCTCACCGAGGGCGACGACCCGTGCGGCGATGTCAGCGGTTCGCTGGCCGACTACGACGTGAAGGTCGAGGAGATCAACGAGGGCTCGGAGGTCGGGGTCAAGTGCACGGTGTCAGGAGTACCGATCGAGGAACTCACCACATCGGGCCAGGGCTCGTCGATCAACATCGTGCAGGATGCCTCGGGCACGAAGTTCACCGCGACACTCCAGGGTGTCAGCGACCTGTCCGGTGGCGCCGACAGCGCGGATATCACCGCACTACTCGGTGTCAGCCTCGACGAACTCTTCTCGATCGAGTTCAGCGTGTCGGCTCCCGGGTCGCTCGGTGACAACAACGCGACGTCGACCAACGGATCGACCGCAACCTGGAAGATCACGCCGGACGCCGACTTCGTCACCAACGGCGATGCCGCGCTGACCGCCGAATGGACGCCCGGCGGTGGATCGAGTTCGAACACATGGCTCATCGTCGGAGTCCTGCTGGCCGTGGTCGCCCTGGCCGTCGCCATCTTCTTCGTGGTCCGCAGTCGCAGGCAGCCACCGGCCGTCGACGAGCCCGCCCCATCCGGTGCGCCGATGCCCGGGCCCCCGACCGCGTTCGCACAGGCCCCACCGCCACCGAGCGTCACGCCGCCCGGCACCATGCCTCCTCCTCCACCGCCGCCGGCCGGTGGCTCGCCGACCACACCGCCGCCACCGCCACCACCGGCGTAGATCAGTCGACGACGGGCGGAGGCACCATCGCGTTCAGCAGGTCGCCGACCACGTGATGGCGCTCGACCCGGTGGCGCATCGGCCGGTCGAACACGATGTCGTAGCGGTTTCGCCGGCCCTCGCGGTGGCGGGTCAGACAGCCCGCTCGCTCGAGGTCCTTCACGATCCCCTGCACGGCTCGCTCGGTGATGCCCACCTCGTCGGCAAGGTCACGAAGGCGAAGTCGCGGGTCGCGGGTGAGACAGATCAACACATGGGTGTGATTGGTCAGGAACGTCCACGTGCCCTCGTCGACCGGTTCGCTCATGGCGCCATCCTACGAATCACCACCCCGCCCCAGCCCGAACCCTGACGGGTCGGACGATCACCCGCTTGGTCTGGCAGGCTGTCGGCCGTGATCACACCCTCGTACGAACAGCTCTTCGAGAACAACCGGCGATGGGTCGAATCCGAACTCTCCCTCGATCCGGACCACTTCGAACGGCTCGCTGCAGGCCAGTCACCCGAGTACCTGTTCATCGGGTGCTCCGACAGCCGGGTGAACGCCAACGAGATGGTCGGCATGCGCAGCGGACAGATGTTCATCCACCGCAACATCGCCAACCTCGTGGTGCACACCGACATGAACCTGATGTCGGTACTCCAGTTCGCCGTCGAGGTCTTGGAGGTCCAGCACGTGATCGTGTGCGGACACTACGGCTGCGGTGGCGTGGCCGCCGCCGTCGACGGCTCGTACCACGGCCTGATCGACAAGTGGCTGCGAACGATCAAGGACGTGTACCGCATCTATCACGACGAACTCGAAGCGATCGACGACCCGGAGCTGCGCCATCAACGCCTCGTCGAGCTGAATGTGCGCGAGCAGGTCTACCGGTTGTGCTCGACCTCGATCGTGCAACGCAGGTGGGGGTCGGCGATGGGCGATCATGTCCACGGATGGGCCTACGACCTGCGCCATGGGCTGCTCAAGGATCTGGAGATCGACCCCGCCGACGAGCCCGCCCGTTACATCTACGAGCTCGACGGACTCTGATCCCTGGGGCCCGAGCGGCATGACGTTCGGCTCTGGCACGCCCGACATCCGCGAACGACGATGAAGACGGGTCGCCGCTGACCCGTCGTCGTTCGAGGAGGCCGTCATGGCACTGTTGACCGAAGTACGTCGGATCGTGGACCTCTCGGAGGTCGGTCTGGGCGACGTGGGCCTCGTCGGCGGCAAGGGGGCGAACCTCGGCGAGATGATCAGCGCCGGGTTCCCCGTGCCGCCGGGCTTCGTCGTCACCGCGGAGGCCTACCTCGACGCGATGGAGCATGCCGGTCTGCGCCACGAACTGGCGGAGCACGCGCGACGGGCCGCCGAGCTGAGCCCAGACGACCTGGCCGCTGCGGCGCGTCATGCGCGCGCCTCGGTGAGCGCATGCACTCTGCCGGCGTCCCTCGCTGACGACGTGCTGGGGCGCCTGGATGCTCTCGGGCCCGACGTCAGGGTTGCGGTGCGTTCGTCCGCGACCGCCGAGGACTCGACCGACACGTCGTTCGCCGGGATGAACGAGACATTCACCAACGTGCGCGGCGCCGACGTCCTGGCACGGATCACCGATTGCTGGGCATCGCTGTTCGGCGAACGCGTTGCGGCATACCGCGTCGATCGAGGCCTGTTCGACGAGCCGGCGATCGCGGTCGTCGTGGAGCAGATGGTGGCATCGGACCGATCCGGGGTGATGTTCACCGTCGATCCGGCCGAGCGCGGTCACGTCGTGATCGAGGCGGCGTTCGGGCTCGGCGAGGTCGTGGTGTCGGGCCGGGTCGAACCGGACACGTATCACGTCGATCGGGCGACACAGACGCTGCGTGACGTACGGATCGGATGTCAGTCGGTCCAGATCACCACCGGTCCCGACGGTGACGTGCTCGAAGAACTCGACGAACTCGCCGGCTGGCGGCGCGTCCTGACCGACGAGGAGATCGTCGAGGTCGCGAACCTCGGTCTGGCGATCGAACAGCACTACGGCAGTCCGCAAGACGTCGAGTGGGCATTCGTCGGCGACCGGCTGTTCATCGTCCAGTCGCGACCGCTGACAACGCTCGAGCCCTCGACGGTCGGGCCCGCGGAGACACCGATCCTGCAGGGCCTCGGAGTCGGCGACCGTCACGCGTCCGGGCACGTGCGCATCCTCGCGACACCGAAGGAGGGTCATCTGCTCGCCGACGGTGACGTCCTCGTCGCCGAGATGACGTCGCCCGACTGGGTCGCAACCATGCGCCGCGCCTCCGCATTGATCACCGATGCCGGTGGAAGCACGTGCCACGCGGCGATCGTGAGCCGAGAACTCGGTCTCCCCGCGATCGTCGGAACGCGCACGGCGACGACGACGCTGCGAAACGGCGACGTCGTGACCGTCGACGCGGCGGCCGGTCAGGTGTTCGCCGGCGATCGCGAGAGTCATCTGCCTGCCGTGATCACCGATCGGGCAGCGCAGCAACCCACCGCGGCGACCGTGTCGGAGGTGACCGCCACCAAGCTCTACGTCAACCTCGCGATGGCGGATCGGGCGGCCGAGGTGGCCGCCCTCGACGTCGACGGCGTCGGATTGCTGCGCGGTGAGTTCATGGTGGCCGACGCCCTCGACGGCTTCCATCCGCGGGCGCTGATCGCCGACGGGCGCGGTGACGAATTCATCAGCGCGATGGCCGCACAACTCGGGCAGATCGCCGGCGCGTTCGGGACGCGACCGGTCGTGTACCGGACGATGGACTTCCGCTCGAACGAGTTCCGAGGCCTGACCGGAGGCGAACGGTTCGAGCCCGTCGAGCAGAACCCGATGATCGGCTACCGGGGCTGCTACCGCTACATCAAGGATCCCGAGACGTTCGCGCTGGAGTTGGAGACGCTCGGGCGTGTGCGCGAGGAGTTCCCGAATCTCCAGGTGATGATCCCGTTCGTGCGGACCAAGTGGGAGCTGGAGGCCTGCTTGGAGGCCATCGAAGCGAGCCGGCTCGGACGTCAGCGTGGTCTGGTCACCTGGGTGATGGCCGAGGTCCCGTCGGTGATCGCCCGGATTCCCGACTACGCCGCGCTCGGCATCGCCGGTGTGTCGATCGGCAGCAACGACCTGACACAGCTCATGCTGGGCGTCGACCGCGACTCCGAGATGCTCGCCGAACTGTTCGACGAGAGCGATGCTGCAGTCCTCTGGGCGATCGAGCAGATCGTCACCGCCTGCCGTCACGTCGGGATCACCTCGTCGCTGTGCGGCCTAGCGCCCTCGCGGAACCCGGCGTTCGCCGAGCACCTGGTGCGCTTCGGCATCACGTCGATCTCGGTCGATCCCGACGCGGTCACCGCGGCTCGGCGGGTGCTGGCGACTGCCGAGCGCCGCATGCTGCTCGACGCCGCCCGCGCCTGAACGACGAGTCGAGGACACGGGGTCAGACCCCAGCGTCTCATCTGCCACACTGGAACGATGCAGCCGCTGGGGGTTCATCACGTGTCGATCAACGTGCGCGACGCGGCCGAGGGCCTCGAGTTCTACACCGGTGTGCTCGGGCTGAGCGCTCGGACGGATCGTCCCGACTTTCCCTTCGGCGGGGCGTGGCTCGACATCGGTGGGCAGCAGGTCCATCTGATCGAGGGTGAGGTTCCGGACAGCTGTGGCCAGCACTTCGCCATCCAGGTCGCCGACCTCGATGTCGCCGTCGCCGAGTTGCGCGAGCGCGGCATCGACGTCCGCGATCCGAGCGGAGTCGGCTCGGCGCGTCAGACGTTCCTTTTCGACCCGTCGGGCAACATGGTCGAGTTGCACGAGCCTGCTTCGGCATCGTGAACGCCGATGCGATCCCGGTCGCGAAGACACCGCCCGGCGGATACGGCGACACGTTCCCCGAACCGGTGCTCGCCGCATGCACCGAACCGATCGTCGCCGGAGCACCCGACATGCGCGGGTGGTGGGAGGTCGCCGAGGTGCTCGTCGACGGCGCGACCCTCCCCGACCACCGGATGCTCGGCAGCATGCAGCGCATCGAGCAGTGCGGCGACCGGGTCACGATCACCGCCGGCGGGATCATCCACGACATGCGCTGCGACGGCACCGAGGCGAACGGCGTCAACGACGTCGCCGAGTTCGACAAGGCCACCCCGATCAGCGTGATCGCCACGTTCGAGGACGGCGTCCACGTGCTGCGTCCCGTCGGTGTCCACATCGAGGTGAAGCGGTGGCGCGACGGCGACGACCTCATGTGGCAGTACATCGGCTTCACCGCCCGCCTCACCCGCCTCGAACGCGACCGGGGCTGACCCCGGATCTCGTTGCGGACCGAAGGAAGTTCATGACCGACATCGATCTCGACCTCAACGCTGGGCCTGCTCTGGGCGACCCGACCCAGGACTCGCTGTACCGGCGGATGCGCACCATGCATTCGCTGTACTACCAGGCCGTCGACACGATGGACCTCGAACACGTCAACCACTTCGAGCGCGACGGTGTCGTGCCGATCGCGTTCTCGCTGTTCCACTACGTCAACGTGCACGACGGCTCGTTCATGCTGATCACCGGTGAGCCGCCGATCTGGAACGACGAATGGCAGGAGCGCGTGCAGCTGACGATCGCCGACCACGGCAAACACAAGACGGTCGACGAGATGGTCGCGCAGCGCATCGGCGACTACGACGCCTACAAGGAGTACCAGCGCACGGTGTTCGACCGAACCGAGGCTCACCTCGCATCGATGGACCCGGCCGATTTCTCCCGCGTGCTCATCGCCAAGCCCTACCCGCCGATGATCGCCAGCACCTACAGCGCCCGGTGCGCCGGGCCGCAGGGCATCACCGTGCTCGACGGGTTCGAGTGCTGGCTCTACCAGCACGGCCTGCGCCACATGGGCGAGATCGAACTCGCCCGCGGGCTGGTCGGCCTGGGTGGCATGACGTCGTAGCGGCCGATGGTCACCCTGCGCCGGATTGCACCGGACTAACTTCGGTTGCCAACACCACCACTGGGGGCGACGAACATGAGCAACACGATCGAATCCGACAACGCACAACTGGGCCTTCAGCTCGCCAAGGAGTGGCCCGCCGTCTTCGTGATGGGGCTGATCACGTTCGGACTCGGCATCGTGGTGATCTCCTGGCCGCAGGAGACGCTGACGGTGATCTCGATCCTGATCGGGCTGCAGATCCTGATCTACGGCATCTATCGTCTGGTCGCCGCCTTCGCCGACGACACGATCTCACCGGGGTTCACCGGCTTCGTCGGCATCGTCGGCATCGTCGCCGGTGTCGTCGTGCTCCGCCACCCCTTCCAAACGGTGGCCGTGCTGGCGGCCATCCTCGGCGCCGTCTGGATCATCGGTGGCGCGATCGAACTGATCGGCTCGATCGCCGACAGCAAGCTCGAGCATCGCGGCGTGGCGGCGCTCGGTGGGTTGCTGTCGATCGCGGCGGGCGTCATCGTCGTCGTCTGGCCGGCGCCGACGGTCACCGTCGTCGCCTGGATCTCCGGGCTCTACCTGATCATCTTCGGGCTGTTCATCTGCTTCTCGGCGTTCCAGCTGCGCAAGCTCACGAAGTAGACGGAAAGCCCGGCACGCCGTCGTCGAGCTGCACACCGGCGCTGTTCAAGAACCCGGACACGAGCCGGTAGAAGCCGGCGACGACGAGCAACTCGACGAGTTCGGCGTCCGACCAGCGCGCCGACAGCGCCACCCATGTCGCGTCGCTCACACAGTCGTCGGTCGACAGGTCGTCGGCCATGGCGACGAGCGCACGATCGTCGGCGCTCCACCCATACTCGCCGGGGGCCTCGGTGAGCGCCGTGATCTCCTCGGCGGTCAACCCGCAGCGTCGGCCGATCACGGTGTGCTGCCCGAACTCGTAGACGGCGCGGGCGTTCCACCCGATCCGCAGGATCACGATCTCGCGTTCACGGTCGGGGATCAACCCTTTGTTGAGCAGGAACCCGCCGAGCAGGTTGAACCGCTTGAGCAGCTTGGGGTGATGGCCGAGGACGCCGAAGATGTTGAGGGGCCGACCGTCGAGCGTGAGCGCGCCGGCGAGCGTCGTGCGCAACTCGTCGTCGGTGACGTCGTCGAGATCGATCGGTTCGATGCGTGGTTGGGTCGGGCGTTCGGCGGTCATGTCGTCTCCTCGGGTCACGATCGGTGTCCGACACCGATCGTTGCATGGAGCGGGGCCGAGCGCACCGGTCGGGGGTTCAGTGCGTCGTCCGTCACCGATGAGTCTGAGCGCGCACAGGTCGCGTCGCAACTCATCGCACCAGCGTGCAATCCGCCGCCGGTGAGTCTCGGCGCGCACGGGTCGCGCCGAGACTCATCGCAAAGCCTCACTGTCCATCGTCGGCTGGTGCACCGCGCTCGCGGTCGCCGGGAACAGGAGCTTGAGGGCGTCGACGGCGTCCACCACCGGGCACCGCGCGGCGACGTGTTGGTCGGGCCGCACGATCAGGCACAGGTCCGGCGCGATGCCGAACGTGTCGTCCCAGACCCCGGCGTCGATCGTTCGCACCATCACCGAGTCGGGCAGCGCCGCCGGCTCGGTACCGGCGCGCACCAGCACGGTGGGTACCGCTGGATCGACGAGGTCGAGCGTCGACGTCGTGGCGTCGAGCCAGCCGTGCGGAAGGCGACCGCCGGGACGGGTCGACGGCAGATAGTCACGCGCCGGCTCGTCGAGCACGACGGCCTCGGCGCCGTCGGCGACGACGAGCGAGCCCTCGTAGACGTGACCGAGTTGCAACCCGAGCAGATCGAAGTGGATCGCCTGGCCGGCGATCGCTGTCTGGACCTCGGCCCGCCGGACCGGATCGGCAAGCACCTCGCCGAGCATCCGCGCCGACTCGTCGGCATCGTCGGTGAAGCCGAACGCGATCGGTACCTCGATCAGCTTGAACGCGTTGGCGAGCGACTGGTCGCAGTTGAAGCGAGCGACGGGCTGCCGCTCGAGCTCGTAGGTGTCGAGGATCGACAAATCGGCCGCGCCGACCTCGACCGCAGCGATCTTCCACACCAGGTTGTGAGCATCGGCCACGCCCGTGTTCAGCCCGAGCCCTCCCGTCGGCGGGAACCGATGGGCCGCATCGCCGACGAGGAAGGTCCGGCCACTGCGGTAGGTGTCGGCGATCTGTGCGCTCATGTGCCAGGTCGAGATCCCGAGCACCTCGAACTCGGCGGCCGGATCGGCCAGCGCTGCGCTCACAAGGGCCCTGCAGCGCTCCTCCGTGAAGGCTTCGATCGGCTCCGCCTCAGGATCCCAACCGTGCATGAACACCCACTCCCGATCGACCCCGTGACACACGAACGTGCCCCCGACCAAGGGATCGACCAGGAAGTACAGCACGCCCGGCGCGTCCCCGACGAGCGATCGGAAATCCGCACCCAGATGCACCATCACGAACGACTGGATGGTCCGCGGCCCGGTCAACTCGATGCCGAGCGAACGCCGGACGGCACTCGCGGCGCCGTCGGCGGCGATCACGTAGCCGGTGTCGACGCGGTAGGGACCCTGCGGCCCGTCGACCTCGACGCTCACCCCATCCGGCCGCTCGGTCATCGACGACCAAGCGTGGTCGTAACGGACATCGAGATCGGGTGACAGCAGCAGCGGTTCGAGCCGGTGCTGGCTGAGGTTACGCATCGGCGTGGGCGTGACCGCCAGCATCTCGTCGCCCTGCCGTTCGAACGGCAGCGACCCCACGACCTCGCCGCCGAGCTTGGTGACCCAGTGGACCTCGCCCGCCTCCTGCGGTGGCAGACACTGATCGAACACCGGCCCCATGTCGACACCTGCCTGACGCCAGATCTCGAAGGTGCGGGCATTGACGACGTGCGCCGCAGGCGATCGCTGGGGACCGCTGCGTCGTTCGAGGACGATCGCGGACAGCCCGAGCCGGGCACAGAGGTGGGCGGCGGTCAGCCCTGTCGGGCCTGCGCCGACGATCACCACGTCGACGCGCTCGACATGCTCGCTCATCAGAACACACCCTCATAGCTGCCGCCGTCGAGTTGCAGGTTCTGTCCGCTCAGGTACCCGCTCTGCGCTGCGCAGAGGAACGCGAATGCATCGCCGAACTCGTCGGGCCGACCGAGTCGGCCGGCCTTGATCGAGGCCACCTGCTCGGCGCGAGCCTCGTCGTACGTGATGCCCTTGAGCTTCATCACCAGGTTCGCCATCTGCTGCTGCCGACCGGTGTCGAAACGTTCGGGGAGCAGTTGGTTGATCGTCACGTCGTGGCGCACGACGTCCTTCGAGAGCCCCTTGAGCACACCGGTGAGCCCGAGCCGCGGTCCGTGCGACAGGCTCATCATGGGGTTCGGCGACTTGACCATCGCCGAGCTCACCGCAACGATCCGGCCGAACCCGCGGTCGCACATCCCCGGCAGCACGCGTTGCACGAACATCAGCGGTCCGATCAACGACTGCTGCAACGAGGCCTCCATCGCCGCCGCGTCGATCCGACCGAACGGCATCGGAGACGGACCCTCGCCGTTGAGCAGCACGATGTCGGGTTCGGGACACGCTGCCAGAAGGGCGTCGTGGACCTCGACGGTCGAGGAGTCGCCGACGACACCCTCCACCTGGACGTCGTAGCGGGCGCTCAGTTCCTCGACGGCGGTGGCGACGTCGTCTGCGGTCCGGCCGTTGACGACGACGTCCACGCCTTCACGGGCGATGCTCTCGGCGCACGCCCGACCGAGTCCGCGACTCGAGGCGAGCAGGATGGCACGGCGGCCGCGGATCCCCAGGTCCACGGCCTCAGTCCCAGCCGAGGTCTTCGCGGGCGGCGCCGATCACATCGAGATCGAGCGGGTTGAAGAACTCCGGTGGCGGTTCCTTGGGCCCCCACACCGAGAACCCCGCCGGGCCGTCGGATCCCTCCCAGTCGCGGCGCAGGTGGTCGCGTTCCCACACGTCGTCGTCGACGATCTGGTCCATGTCGGAGTAGAACTCGAAGAACGTCCCGGCGGGGTCGGAGAGGTACCAGAAGATGTTCGAGCCGAGATTGTGGCGACCGACGCCGACGACGCTCGCACCGGGGCGTTCAGCGACCACTGCCGTGCCCGCCTTGCCGATGGCGTCGACGTCGTCGACCTCGAATGCGTAGTGGTTGAGGTAGCTGGTCGACGCCGGCTGGAGCAGCAAGTTGTGATGGTCGGACTCGATCCGTCCGAACGTGGCGACACCGTTGAGGATCTGGTCGGACACCTTGAAGCCGAGCCCGTCGAAGAAGAACGCGTTCGCCTCGGCGAGGTGTGGTGTGCCGAGCACGAAGTGGCCGAGACGCCGCGGTGGCCGCGGTTCGCTTTCGACGACGGCTTCGGCGCGGGTGTTCGCCCGGACCTGTTCGCCCGGGCCGTTGTAGGCGCGCTCCTGCGCCGGCGACAGCGGGTGCGGTGCGCCGACGTCGATCACGACACGGTGCTTGAAGACCGGGTCGATGCAGCGCAGCGTGGTCCCCCCGATCGTCGACCGCACGCCCATCGCACCGATGCGGCCGGCGATGTCGGCGAGATCCTGCTCGGTCTCGCAGCTCATGTGCAGTGCGGACAGGTGGCGGTGCGTCCCTTCGGCGATACGCAGCTGGACCTCACGATCGGCGGTGCCCAGCACCCCGTCGTCGGTGCGACGCAGACCGCGCCGCTCCCAGAACGCGGCCAGCTCGGTGGGTGCGGGCACGCTGAGTTCGATGTCGAGCAGTCCGTTGAGCGCCATCACGCACCGACCTTGGCGTAGTCGCTCACGCGGACGCAGCGGTTGGTCATCGTGCCGATGCCGTCGATCGTCGTGGTGATCACGTCGCCGTCGGCGAGGTACTTGCCCTGGGCGGCGCCGATGCCCTCGGGTGTGCCGGTGAAGATCACGTCGCCGGTCACGAGCGTGGTGATGTGCGAGAGGTAGCTGACGAGCGTCGGCACGTCGAAGATCAGGTTCGCGGTGGTGTCGTCCTGGCGTACCTCGCCGTTGACGGCGCACACGATGTGCAGGTTGTCGCGGTCGGCGATCTCGTCGACGGACACGAGGACGGGTCCGGTCGGCCCGAACGTGTCGAAGGACTTGCCGAGGTCGAAGTGCGGCGGCTTCGCCGCGAACTGGGCGGGCCGATCGGAGATGTCCTGGCTCACGGTGAGGCCGACGACGTGGTCCCAGGCGTCGGCGATGCTGATGTCCTTGCCACCCTTGCCGATCACCACCAGCAGCTCGCCCTCGTAGTCACAGCCGTCGCTGCGGAGTTCGACGTCGGCGGTCGGCCCGACGATGCACGACGGGAACTTGGTGAACACGAGCGGGCTCTTGGGCACCTCCATCCCGCCCTCGACGGCGTGGGCCCGGTAGTTGAGGCCGATGGCGAACGACTTCTGCGGGCGCGGCACCGGCGGGCCGAGGACGACGTCCGCCAGCAGACCCGTGACCGACGAGTCGTCGAGGCCCGCCGAGAGCTCGGCGAGCAGGTCGGGCCGGGCGAGCGCCTCCATCGGGTCGGGCCCGAGCAGGCCCGAGGAGTGCGTGGCGAGATCGGTGTAGTGGTCGCCGGCGACGAGCGCTGCTCGACCGGCGATGTTGGCGAGGCGGAATCCCATCGGACCATCATGGATCATATATGATGTACGAGTCAATGTCAGATGTGAGAGGATGTGCGCCGTGAGTGAACTGTCGACGAGCACCCTGACGACCAGTGCGTCACCGCCCGACGTTCCGATGACACGATCGGCGTGGGCGGATCATCGGTTGCGGGAGGCGATCCTCGGCGGACGACTCCAGCCCGGTGATCCGCTGGTGATCTCCACACTCGCCAAGGAGCTCGGGCTGTCGGCGACCCCGCTGCGCGAGGCGCTCGGACGGCTCGCTGCGGAAGGTCTCGTCGAGATGCAGGCACACGGATCGGCTCGCGTCGCAACGGTCGATCTCGCCGAGGCCGTCGAGATCTACGAGCTCCGCCAGGTGCTCGAACCGATGGCGCTCGAACGCTCGGTGGCGACGGCCGACGCCGGCTACCCCGCGAGGGTCGAGGCGGCGTGGCAGGCGCTCACCCGGAGCCGATTGTCGACGGCGAGCGACCATGCAGCCTTCCACCGCGAGTTGCTGTCGTGCTGCGACTCGGCCTGGATGCTGCGGCTGTCGACGCTGCTGTCCGATCGGGCCGGACTGATGATGAAGGTCAGCGCGCTCGCCCGGCCGGCCGACTACAACCTCGCCGAGTCGCACCGCCGCCTCAAAGATCTCGCCGTCGGGGGCGACGCCGTCGGTGCAGCCGAGGAACTGACCCGCCACCTCGCCGGCACGATCCGCTCCCTCGAATCGATCCTGGCGCGGTCCGCCTGAACTGGTGACGCCGGTGCCTGGCACCGCGTCACCGATCAGCTGGCGGCGATGAGGTCGGCGAGATCGGAGGGTTCGAGGAACTCGGCGGGCACGGGCGGACCGAACGAATACAGGAACTCGTGGCCCTGCCAGTCCTTCGGGCGGTAGAGATCCTGCGCTGAGATCCGGTCGATGTCGGCGGTGTACTCGACGAACGTGCCGCTCGGATCGCGCAGGTACCAGAACCAGTTCGATCCGATGGCGTGACGGCCGACGCCCCACATGTTGCGCTCGGGGTCGGCGTCGACCATCGACTGACCACCGCGCACGACGTCGTCGATGTCGTCGACCTCGAACGCGATGTGGTGCGGGAAAGCGACCGGCGCAGCCTGGATCGCGAGATTGTGATGGACCTCACCGCATCGCGTGAACGCGATGATCCCGGGCACCTGGTCGCTGATCTCGAAGCCGAGCACGTCGGTGAAGAACTGCAGGGTCGTCGGCTGATCCGGGGTGCCGTAGACGACGTGGGTCAGATTCGACGGGGCAACCCCGTCGGCGGCGAGCACGCTCTCGGCGGGAACGTCGAATCGCTCGTTCACCCCCGGACGGTTGAAGGTGTGAGGAGTCGGTAGTACGGCATACGGCTCAGCCATGGTGACCTCGACGAGCAGACCGGTGACCGGCTCGGAGAGCACGAGTCGGCCATCGCTCGATTCGACGACCGCGCCGAGCCCGCTGTGACCGACCCGCGCAGCGATTCGGTCGAAGTCGTCGGGATCGTCGGTCCCGACACCGAGCCGCTCCAGCGAGCGCGTGGCAGACGCGACGAGTTCGAGCTGTTCACCGCCGTCACGAGTCGACAACAACCCGTCGCCCGTCAGTCCGAAGTCGTGGAAGAACGCCGTGGAGGCGGCCACGTCCGGAACACCAAGGGTGATCGAGGTCAAGCGATGAAGTCCCATGACTGGACAAATTAGATCACCTGATAGAGAATGGCAACCCATGAGCACGATCGAGACGTCACCACCGGCGACGCCACCAACGACGCGGCGACGCCAGGCCCGTGCCACCGCGACCCGCACCGCACTGCTCGATGCCGCCCTCGAGGAGTTCGCGGCACATGGCTTCGAAGGCGCGTCGACCCGCGCCATCGCGACCGCCGCCGGCACGCACCAACCGCAGATCAACTACCACTTCGACTCCAAGGAGGAGTTGTGGAAGTCCGCTGTCGACCATCTCTTCGGCCGTCTCGACGACGCCGTGCGCGAACACCTTGGTGCCGCCGATCCGGGTTGGGGCAGCCGCGCCGGATTCGCGGCGAACATCCACGCATTCGTCCGAGCCGCAGCCGGGCTCCCGGAGCTCAACCGGATCATGGTGCAGGAGGCGACGATCGACTCCGAACGGCTGCAGTGGATCGTCGAGCGCCACACCCGTCCACGTTTCGAGCTCGTCACCGAACAGTGGCGCCGCCTGCGCGCCGACGGCGTCGTTGCCGACATCGACGAGACGGTCCTGTACTACTCGCTCGTGGGAGCGGCATCGCTCGCCTACGTGAACGCACCCGAGGCTCGACTCCTCGGCCACGACACCCTCGCCGATTCCTTCATCGAGGCGCACGCCACTGCGCTCGTCACGATGTTTCTCGGCGCCGACGAAGAGACCGCACGATGAACGACACCGCTGTCGACGTGATCGTGGTCGGGGGCGGCCCGGTCGGGGTGACGACCGCGCTCCTGCTTGCACAACGAGGATTCTCCGTGCGGATTCTCGAGCGAGCACCCGAGGTGTACGACCTGCCGCGAGCGATCGTGATGGACGACGAGATCCAACGGGTGTTCCAGAACGCCGGGCTGCTCGAGGAGTTGCTCGCGATCACGACGCCGCTGCGCGGCGCGGAGTTCGTCCGACCCGACGGTGAGCAGATCATCGGGGCCGACCTGCCGCTCGACGCGCCGTGGCCGCTCGGCCTCCACCCGACCATCACCTACTACCAGCCCGAGCTGGAGGCGTTCCTGCGGCGCGCCGCACAGCGCATCGGAGTGGAACTGCAGCTCGGCGTCGAGGTCACCTCGGTGGAGCCGGAGTCCGACACCGTGACCGTTCACACCAGTGACGGGACGGTCCGTGGACGCTGGCTGGTCGCCGCCGACGGCGCATCGAGCCGAATTCGCAAGCAGCTCGGCATCGAGTTCGTCGACCAGGGTTTCGACCAGGACTGGCTGGTGCTCGACGTCAGGATGCGGCGCGAGGTCGCATCGCTCCCCCGCGTCGTCCAACAGGTGTGCGATCCGGTGCGGCCGACCACGTTCATCGTCGGCCATTCCGACTACCGCCGTTGGGAATTCCAGCTGCAACCGGGCGAGACCCGTGAGGAGATGGTCGAGCCGGAGCGCGTCTGGCAGCTCCTCGAGGGACGGATCACGCCCGACGACGCCGAGCTGATCCGAGCGGTCGTCTACCGGTTCCACGCGACGGTGGCCGACTCGATGCGTTCCGGCCGCATCTTCATCGCCGGCGACGCCGCCCACCAGATGCCACCGTTCCTCGGTCAGGGTCTGTGTTCGGGCATCCGCGACGCCGCCAACCTCGCCTGGAAGCTGCGCCTGGTCGACGACGGTCTCGCCGGCGACACATTCCTCGACACGTACGGCGATGAACGACGGCCCCACGCGGCCGGCGTCGTGGCCCACGCCGTCGACACCGGGCGTCTCATCGACGAGTTGTCGGGGCGGGCCCCAGCGACAACGGGCCTCGACGCGGCGTACGGCGGGAGCCGACCATTCCCGATCCTGCGCGACGGCATGTTGCACGGCGATCATCCGGCGGTGGGCCGCCAACTCCCCCAGCCGAGCGTCGACGGGCAGCCGCTCGACGAACTGCTCGGGAAGGGATTCGCCATCGTCGTCGACGGCACGTCGGTCCTGGCAGGCCTCGACGAACGCTGGGCCGACCTCGCGCTGACCGTCGAACTCCCGGCCGGCTCGATCCCGATGGCGCTTCCTCCGGGCGGTGCGGTGATCGTCCGCCCCGACCGGTACGTCGCGGCAGTCGCTCACGATCGCGATGAACTCATCGCCGCCACCGACGCGCTCCTCGCCCACCTCCGAGAAGGGGACGCGGGGTCAAACCCCGCGTCTCATTCCGGCGGCCCCGAAAGGCCCTCGATATGAACTGGGAACCGCAACCGCTCGACTTCCTCCGATCCCACAAGTGGGCGGTGCTCGCCACCGGACGCAGCGATGGATCGCCGCAACAATCGATGATCGGGTACGCGGTGGACGACGACCTGCGCCTGCTCGTGTCGGCGAAGGCCTTCACCGCGAAGTGGAAGAACGCCGTCCGCCAGCCGAAGGTCAGCCTGACGGTGCCCGACGGGCGTATCCATCTCGTCGTCTACGGCGAGGTCGAGGCGATCGACGCCGATCCGTTGCGGGCCGAGTTGACCGCGCTGATCTTCGGCGAGCTGTCGGGCAATCCCCCGCCCGATCCGACGGCGATCGTGCCGATGCTCGACGAGCAGCAGCGCGTCGTCCTGCGCATCACCCCGACCAAGACCCTCTACATGGAGTGACCGTCACACGGTCAGGCGGTGGTCGCGAGACTCGTGCGGATCGACGCAAGGAGGCGATCGGCCGCCACAGGCACAGCGTCAGCCACCGCCGGGGTGAGGCCGTCGCCATGGTCGAACGTCTCGCCCTCGATGCCGATCACCCGGATCTCGGCCGGGAGCCGGTCGAGTGCCGCTGCGAACTCGATCGCCTCGCGCAGGCCGAGTGCGTGACCCCCACCGACGGCGCCCCAGGACGACTCCCCGTCGCCGAGCCGGCGTGCGTCGACCTCGTGGACCGATCCGCTCGGCCGATCCGACGACGTGGCGTCGACGATCCAGACCGTGGACGATCCCTCCCACGCCTGCATCATGCGAACCGGTTCGCCGTCCAGTTCCGCGAGCCGCACCCGCGGCTCCGGCCCGAGCTGCCGGCCGAGAGCGGCCAGCACCGCTGCGCCGACGCCGTCGTCACGACGGTAGGGATTGCCGATCGCGATGACCGTGATGACTGGCGTCACGAGCGATGGACCCGCATGTCGAGGAAGTGCGTGGCGCACGAGATGCACGGGTCGTAGTTGCGCACCGCCTGCTCGCAGATCGCTTCGAGATCGTCGTCGTCGAGATCCAGGGAGTGGCCGATGAGGTGGGCCAGGTCGTGCTCGATGACCGGTTGGTTCTGCGATGTCGGCGGAACGATCCGCGCCGCAGCGATGCGACCATCGTCGTCGATTTCGTAGCGGTGCCAGAGCAGACCACGCGGCGCCTCGGTCCAGCCGTACCCGGTTGCGGCGCGCGGCTCGACGGCGACCGCCGCGCGACCGGGTGGCGTGTAACCCTCTGCGATCGCGAGGGCGGTCTCGCAGGCGTGGATGGTTTCGACGGCGCGCACGACGATGCTGCGAAACGGATTGCGTTCCTGCGGCGACAACCCGAGCTCGCGGGCGAGCGATGCGGCGATCGGCGCGAGATGATCGGCGTTCAGTGCGAAGCGCGCGAGCGGACCGACGAGGTAGTCGCCGCCGGCGAGCATCGCGCCGTGCAGCGCCGTCGAGTGTTCGACCTGCACCTCGGCGAAGTGGTCGGGATACTCGTCCGGACCGATGTCGAGGCCGGTCGTACTCATGAGCCGATCGCCCAGCATCGGGTACTCGGTGGGGTGCCGCAGTGCGACGAGGACGGTGCCGGCGGGGAGTTCGTGGTCGGGCATCGGGAACGACCCCACCCAGTGGGCGACCGCGATCGCGTCCTCCAGCGCCTGACGGAGATCGGGTACCAGCGCGCGCATCGTCGCCGCCGGCGGCGTGCTGTGGAAGCCGCCCACCTTGACGTTCACCGGGTGGACGGCTCGGCCGCCCACCACCTCAACGATGCGGTTGCCGATCTTCTTGAGCCGCAGTCCGCGTTCGACCTCGTCACGGTGATCGACCGCCATCGCCAGCCCGCTCGGGTACCCGAGGAAGTCCGGGGCGTGGAGCAGATGGATGTGCAGCACGTGGCTCTCGATCCACTCACCGCAGTAGAGGAGATGACGCAGAGATCGGATGGCGTCGTCGACCTCGACACCACATGCCGCCTCGAGGGCCTGGCATGCGCTCATCTGGTAGGCGACGGGACAGATGCCGCAGATGCGCGC